>JAXMHN010000067.1:0-37657 GCA_046346765.1 Verrucomicrobiota bacterium
GCGTGGGTGCCGCCGGTGCTGGCCGCCCTGGTCTGCGGGCTGGAGCTGACCTTTTGGGAGCACGCGACCGCCGCGACCAATGAAGCTCTCGATCTGCTGGTCTTTGCCTATGTCATTCGCTGTCTCCTGGAATATCGAATTGACCAGCGCGAGTCCTGGCTGACGCGGATGTCGTTTGTGTATGGGCTGGGCGTGACGAACAGCTTCGCCATGATCGGCTTCTTTCCCTGCGTGCTGGTGGCGGTGCTTTGGATTCGCGGGTTGCGCTTCTTCGAGTTTGGATTCATGGCCCGCATGTTCCTGAGCGGCTTGCTCGGTTTGTCTTTGTATTTGGTTTTGCCGCTGGTCTGGGTCATGTCGGACAACCCGACGGTGAGCTTCTGGCAGACGCTCCGCTCGAACCTCGTGACCCAAAAGATGGCGCTGTGGGACATGCCCGGGCTGCGCAGCCGCGCCCTGATTCTTTGTGTCACCTCCCTCGTCCCAGCGGCCATCATCGGGATCCGCTGGCCCTCGACCTTTGGCGACACCAGCGTCGCCGGCGCGTTTCTCGCCAATATCATGTTCCGGGTTGTGCACGTCGTGTTCCTGGTCGCCTGCCTCGCCATCACCCTTGATCTCCAGTTCAGCCCGCGCTCCATCGGAGCGCGCCTGCCTTACGCCCCGCCGTTCCTTTCCTTTTATTATCTGGCCGCGCTCAGCGTCGGCTATTTCAGCGGCTACCTCCTCCTCGTCTTCGGCGAGGCGCGGGCCAAACAGCGTCATCGCCGGTCCGGAGGGCAGCTGCTGCTCAACCGGGTGGTGGTCGCAGCGGTTTGGTTGGCATTGCTCGGCATGCCGGTGGCCTTGCTCATCCGCAACTGGCAGAGCGTCCGGACGACCAATGGCCGGGTGTTGTTGGACTTCGCCGAGCTTTCGACCAAAGCGCTGCCCGCCAAAGGCTCGATTGTCTTGAGCGACGATCCCTACAGCCTGCTCATGCTCAGCGCCCGCTTAAGCAACGAAGGAGCGTTTGGCCGTCACGTTTTGGTGCACACCCGTTCCCTCCTGGGCTCAGACTATCATCGCGAGTTGAGCAAGCGGTATCCAGGCCGATGGCCAAACTATTTCACGAACCAGCCCCCGGACGAAGTTATCGATGACGGCAACCTGCTGCGGTTGATCACCTATCTCAGCCGGACCAATGAGCTTTACTACCTCCACCCAAGCTTCGGTTACTACTTCGAGCAATTTTACCTTCAGCCGCACGGTTTGGTTTATCAATTGCAACCCTACGCCACCAACGCGGTCTTTCCGCCGCCGCTGTCTAAACTGACGCTGGAGGAGAACCGCGATTTCTGGGATAAACTGGACGGCCCGGTGCGCGCGTTGGCTGCGGGTGTTCGCACCGACTCGCGTGATGCCCATTACGTCAGCCGATACTACTCACGCGCCCTCAATTACTGGGGCGTCGCGCTGCAACGAGATCGTGAACTGGAGCGCGGAACTCGTTTGGAGCAGGCGGGCAAATGCTTTCAGCTGGCGGCGGAACTGAACACGAACAATATCCCGGCCGAGAGCAACCTCCAGTTCAACCGTTCGCTTCGCACCGGCCAGCCTCGGCCGCTCGAGACGGCCAAGAGCATCGAAGATAAGTTCGGGGCCTATCGCGGCTGGGAGCCGATGCTGGTCGAAAACGGTCCGTTTGATCATCCAGACTTTTGTCTGCAGTTGGGCCAGATCTTCGCGGGCCAGTCGCTGTTTCGCGAGGCCGTCATCCAACTCGACCGGGCCCACCAACTCGAAGGCACCAACGTTCTGGCTCAACTCACCCTGGCGGAGGTTTACAATCGAGCTCAACTCCCCAACCAGGCGCTGGCGGAAATAGGCCGGATCAAAGCGCAGCAAACCTCAGCTCCGCTGACCGCCGAAGTCGAGTTGCAGGTCGCCCGAATCGAGGCGACCGCCCAATTTGCTCTGCAGAAGCCGCAGGAAGCCGAGCGCGTCTTAAAAGAGGCGTTTGCCAAGTATCCGAAGTATCCGGGCGTTTTGGATACCCTCCTGCAAATCTACGCCCAGACCGGGCGGCTGGAGGAAGCATTGGCCACTTCGGAAACGATGATCGCGGCCGATCCGGATCGGGCCCAATCCTATATCAACCAGTCGACGCTTTATCGGCGGATGAAAGATTCGACCAACGCCCTCGCCGCCGTCGAGCGCATCTTGAAGAAGTCTCCCCAACAGCCCGAAGCGCTTCTCTACAAGGTGTTCCTTCTGATCCAGGCGAAAGATTTTGCCCAAGCAAAGACGGCGATTGATGGTTTGCTCGCGGTGGATTCGGAGAACATCAACGCGCTCTTATACAAAGGCGTCATCGACCTGGAGACGAAAGCGTATGCGGAAGCGGTCGAGCCGCTCAGCGCCGTTCTCAAACGCCAACCCAACAACGCCACCGCCCTGCGCGACCGCGCCCTGGCCTATTTGCAGCTTGGCCAAATGAGCAAAGCGGAGAAGGACTACAACACCATGCGGCGGCTGATCACGCGCGACTTCGTTTACGTCGCCTATTACGGCTTGGGCGAGATCGCCTATAAACGGAATGATTACGACACCGCCAGGAAGTACTACGACCTCTACCTCAAGAATGCACCGACGGACGAGGACGCCGAATTGGCCGCTGAAAAGAAACTCGTCACCACCCGCCTCCAGTCGATGCCCGACAAGCGCTGAGCGGGCATGCGGATCGCGCATGTCATCACTCGGCTGATCGTTGGCGGCGCCCAGGAGAATGCCATCGCCTCGGTTTTGGGGTTCCTGCGTCCCGGGTCCCGGCCCTCGTCGGAATCATGGACATGCTGACTCATCTCTCCCGCCAGGAGGGGCTTGCCCGGGCTCTCCCGCCGGCGATGGCCGCGGGCAAACCGGTCATCGCTTGCGATTGTGATGGCGCCGGCGAAGTCTGTCTCGACGGCCAGACTGGATTCCTGATTGAACCAGGGCGCCTGGACCCGCTCGCCAACCGAGTCCTGCCACTGCCGCAGGATCGGGCGTTGCGGGAACAACAGGGGCAGTGTGGCCGGGAGCTGGTGCGGGAACGATTCCCGGTCGAACGAACGGTGGAGGACCTGCGCGCCTTTTACCGCCGCTTGTTGCCGAAGGGAGGCGCGGTCGCCTGGCCCCCGGACGGCGCGCCCCCCGCCCGGGATGCAGGCAGACGGCGGCAGGTCTTATCATGAGCTTTCCTCTCGATTTTTACCTGCTCGCCTTTCTCGGCGCCGGCTTGACGAGTTGTCTGAGCGTGCCGCTCTGGCGACGATGGGCCCTCTCGACCGGGCTGATGGACGATCCCGGACACCGCAAAATCCATGACCGGCCGGTGGCGCTGGCCGGGGGCCTGGCCGTCCTGACCGGGATGCTGATTCCGCTGCTGGTGGCGGTGGTCTACCTGGCCGGACCTGCTTCATTCTCGGGCCTGGCCGGCACCTTGAACCCGGCGCTGGCAGACCCGGCCAAAGGCCTGCTCGGCTACGGCCTGACGAGGCGGAGCGCGCAATTGGCGGCGATTTTAATCGGGGCGGTTGGGATGGTTGGGCTGGGTTTTGTCGACGACAAGTATGAATTGAAGCCGGGAGCGAAGTTGGTCGGCCAGCTGGTGGTGGCGAGTCTCGTGGCGGTGAGCGGGGTTCGGATCACGCTCTTTGTCCCGAACGCGGTCTTCAGCTACGCGGTGACGGTGTTGTGGATATTGACACTGACGAATGCCTGCAACTTCCTGGACAACATGAATGGCCTCTGCGCCGGCGTCGGCGCCATCGCCGCGGGCTACTTCTTCCTCAGCGCCGCCGCCCAGGGCCAGTACCTCGTCGCCTTGCTCGCCGTCCTAACCTGCGGAGCGCTGGCCGGTTTCCTGCCGTTTAACTTTCCGAAAGCGACCGTTTTCCTGGGCGATGCCGGCAGTCACTTGGTCGGTTATCTGATGGCGGTGCTGGCGATCCTGCCCCACTTCTACACCAAGCGCCATCCAAACACCTGGGCGGTCCTGAGCCCGTTGCTCATTCTGGCGGTGCCCCTCTTCGATTTGGCTTGGGTCGTCGTGCTGCGCTGGCGCGCCGGCCGGAAAATCTACATGGGCGACACCAATCACCTTTCCCATCGCCTCGTCCGCCGTGGCTGGACCCGGACGCAAGCCGTCTTGATCATCTGGTTGCTGTGTGCGGCGGCGGGCGCGGTCGCGTTTTTCTGACGGCCGCCCGCGCTGCTCATCCGGCGGTTGCCAATCGAGTCGGCCTCCTCCAGAGTATCGGCGGCATGAGCAAAGCATTCTATCTCACGACCGCCATTGACTACGTCAACGGCGAGCCTCATCTCGGGCATGCTTACGAAAAGGTGGTCACGGATGTGATCGCGCGCGCTCATCGCAGCCTGGGGCAGCCCGTCTTTTTTCTGACCGGTCTGGACGAGCACGGCCAGAAGGTGCAGCAAGTGGCCGAGGCGCAGGGGAAAACGCCGCAGGCCTACTGCGACGAGCTGGCCGCCATTTGGAAACGATTCACCCAAACGCTCACGCTTTCCAACGATGATTTCGTTCGCACGACCGAGCGCCGCCATGAAGCGTTCGTGCAGGCTGTCCTGGCCAAGTTCCTAGCCGAGGGCCGGCTGTATAAAGCGGAATACCGGGGCTTTTACTCGAGCAAAGAGGAGACTTTCCTCACCGACCGTGATCGGCTGCCCGACGGAACGTTTGATCCCAGTTGGGGCAAGGTCGTCGAGTTGGCCGAGGAGAACTACTACTTCAAGCTGCAACAGGATCAGCCCTGGTTGATCGATTATATCGAATCCCATCCTGACTTTGTCGCCCCGGACTACCGCCGCAACGAAGTGCTCGGCTTTCTGAAGAACAATCAACTGGAAGATCTTTGCGTGACGCGGCCGGCGGCTCGTCTCACCTGGGGCATTCCCCTGCCCTTTGACCAGGCCTACGTCACCTATGTCTGGTTTGATGCCCTCCTCAATTATGCCAGTGTCCCGGCCGGGGCGGGCGATCCGGCGGTGCTCAAAGCGATGGGCTCGTACTGGCAGCCGCCCGCCGATGCGCCCAGCCGCGGTCTCGAGTTATGGCCGCCCGACGTCCAAGTCATCGGCAAAGACATCATCAAGTTCCACGCCATTTACTGGCCAATCTTTCTCAAAGCCCTCGGCCTGGCTTTGCCTCGTCAAATCCTCGCGCATGGCTTTTGGCAGAAGGACGGCCAGAAAATCAGCAAGAGCCTCGGGAACATCGTCGATCCCGTCGCCGTCATCAACGAGTGGGGTGTGGACGCGTTTCGCTTCTATGTGACGCGGGAGCTGGACATCGGTCCGGATGGCAACTGGACTGATGCCGGCTTTCAAGCGCGCTACCAGGCCGAGCTGGCCAACGGCCTGGGCAACCTCGTCAACCGTTCCTTGGCCATGTTGCGGCGTTACCGGCAGGGCGTTGTCCCGGCCGTCGCCGCGGATCTCCGCCCGGACGCCGAGGCCGCCGTCCAAGCCACTCGGGCGCATTTGGAGAAGCACGAATTGCAGGCGGCCTTGCTCGCCCTCTGGAAGCTAATCAACCGCGCCAATCAATACATCGACCAGACCGCCCCTTTTAAGCTGGCCAAAGATCCGAGCCAGTCGGCCCGGCTGGACCAAATCCTTTACACACTGGCTGAGACTTGCCGCGTTCTGGCCGTGCTGATCAGCCCGTTTCTGCCGACGACAGCCAGCCGCATCTACGCCCAGTTGGACATGAAGGAAACGCCGGACAAGCTCCGCGACGCTGCCTGGGGTTTGTTGTCGCCCGGCCATGTCGTCAGCGAACCAAGCGCTCTCTTCCCGCGCAAAGACCTGCCTGCCCCGAAATCCTAGGAGCATGGCTTCGTCCGCTCGCCGCCCGGAGATCTGGCATTCGCGGCGCCCGAACCCGTCAGGAAGATCGCTCCAGGATCTCTTGCATCTCTTCCGGCGTGAGGACGATCGGGTTGGCTTTCATGCTGCTGGCTTTGGCAGCCTTGGCAACGACTTCTGGAAAGGCGCTCGATGGCACCCCGCACCCACGCAGCCCCCGGATCTCCAGAGCATCCGCCAATTCGCGTGTCCAACTAACGGCATCTTCAGGCGAAGCTTGTGATCGGCCGGTCAGCAAAGCCCCAACTCGCGCGTAGCGGCGCAAGGCCTGGCCATCTGGGTCGCGGGCTCGCAGCGCCCGGATGTTGATTTCCATCGCCGCCGGCAGGACCGCGGCGCACAAGGCGCCGTGAGCGGCGGCAAACATGCCGCCCAGGGGGGCGGCGAACCCGTGCACAGCGCCGAGACCAGCGTTGGCCAAAGCCAGGCCGCTGAGGAGACTGGCGAGCGACATGTCAGTGCGGGCGGCGTTATCGGTGCCGTTCTGACAGGCGCGCAGGAGCGACCGAGCAACGCGGCCGATTCCCTCGATGCAAAAGCCGTCGGTCAACGGATTGGCGCGGGACGAAACATACGGTTCGATCAACTGGGTGAGCGCATCCATCCCGGTGCTCGCGGTCAGTGCCGGTGGCAGGTCCAACGTCAGCTCGGGATCCACCAGCGCCAGTCGCGGCAACATGAAGGGGCTGCGCAAGCTGACTTTGAAACGATGTTGCGGCGAAGCCAAGACAGCATTGCGGGTCACTTCTGTGCCCGTGCCAGCGGTGGTCGGGACGGCGAGACAAGGAGCGGATGGCTGCGGCAAGGGCTGCCCCCGCCCCACCACTTCGAGGTAATCGAACAAGTCGCCCGGATTGGTTAGCAGGGCGGCCACTGCCTTGGCCGCATCCAGGGCACTGCCGCCGCCCAGACCGAGCACGAAGTCACATCCCTCCCGTCGGGCCAACTCCAACGCTGCCGCTACATCGTGCACTGTCGGTTCGCCGGGAAGATGGAACGCCCGGCTCTTGACCCGGGCGCTCGCCAGGAGGTTTTCGCAACGAGCGGCCCGTTCGCTGCTTCGGCCGGTCACGATCAACCCCATTTTTCCAAACGAGGCGGCGACCGCGCCGAGGTTTTTGGCCTGGCCCCAGCCGAAGACGATGCGCGCCGCCGTGGCGAACTCGAAATCCATCGTTTTTCTCTCAGGACCGATCGCCGTCCGCCGGGAAGAGGTTGACGAATTTTTTGCTGGCGCGGGGCTCGGCCATCATGACAGCAACCTGATCCCGCCAGACCTGATAATGGGTCGTCTCCTTATGCCGGCCAGGAGCCTCCGCATCGCGATAAGCCTCGATCAAGACGAAGCTCGCCGGGTCATCCGCCTGCTGCAGCACATCAAAACGGGCCATGCCCGGTTCTTGAATACTTTGACGCGCATTCTGCACCGTGGCGGCGCGGAAAGCCTCGATAAACTCCGGTTTGACTCGAACCTGCACTTGCACAATCAACATAGCCATTTCTTTCGAATCCGTTTGAAGCAGGGCTTTTTTAGCCGATCTGGGCCGCGCGCGGAAGGTCAATTTGTGCTAGTGTGCTGTCCCTTAAGTCCGTAAGCTTTGTTGCGCTCAAATGATTTGCAGGCGCGGCGTGACGAAGGAGCATAGTCGCAGCGGCTCTGTGACTGAGGAACAACAAAGCCTGCAAGTCATTTCAGCGGAACCCTTAGGGCGGCGGTTCTTTGGCACGCTCGCGACGTTGCTCGCTCGTTACAGACCGCGGCGGGTATGCGCCTCACTCGCGCCTTGCGAGCGTGCCAAATTCCTCGCCGCAAAAGCCTACGGACTTAAGGGACAGCACACAGTGGGAAGGTCGGGCGGAGGTCGGCCGGCTCGCGTGGCCGCCGTCAAGCGGGGTTCCAAGCAGGTTCCTGCGCTCCCACGCCTCGCAAAAGCGTTGACCCGGGTTTGTTCTCCCGACCATTCTCGCGAGCATTCTATGCTGCCCGAGAGACCGACCAGCCCCCACGGCCGGCTGAGGTCATGGCTTCGATTCTGGGGCCTGGGCCTGTTTCTATCGCTGGCCCTTGCTCCCCCTAGCGAGACTCCAGGTGCGGTGCGTTCGCTGGAAAGCGCTCCCCCAAAACCGCTGCGGGAATTTCGGGGCGCCTGGATTGCCACGGTCGCTAATCTCGATTGGCCATCACGGCCGGCTTGTCTACGGCCGAGCAGAAGGCCGAGCTGGTGGCGATCATGGAGAAGGCGGCGGAGGTGAATTTGAATGTGCTCCTCTTACAGGTGCGGCCTGCTTGCGACGCCTTTTATGCCTCGGAGCTTGAACCGTGGTCCGAATTCCTCACGGGCCAAATGGGCAAGGGACCGGAACCATTCTGAGGATCCGCTTGCGTTCGCAATTGAGGAAGCCCACCGGCGCGGGCTGGAACTTCACGCCTGGTTCAATCCATTTCGGGTGCGGGCGCCGGTCTTGAAGGGCGGTGTGGCCGGCAATTATGTGACGCGGACCCGCCCCGAATTTGTCCGGACTTATGGAAGTCAGCTTTGGATGGATCCCGGGCTGAAGGCAGTGCACGACTATTCGATCCGGGTCATCCTGGACGTGGTCAGACGCTACAACATCGATGGCGTGCACCTGGATGATTACTTCTATCCGTACCCAGAGAGGAACGCGGCCGGGCAGAACATCGACTTTCCTGACGGACCCAGCTGGAAGCTGTACACAGCCGCGGGCGGGAGGCTGAATCGGGCCGATTGGCGGCGCAAGAACGTGGATGACTTTGTCCACGCGCTCAATCAAAAGATCAAAGCCGAGAAGAAATGGGTCAAGTTCGGGATCAGCCCTTTTGGCATCTGGCAGCCGGGCTTCCCCAAGCAAGTCACCCGCGGACTGAACGCTTATGATTACCTGTATGCCGATTCGCGCAAATGGCTGGCCAACGGCTGGGCTGACTACTTCGTGCCCCAACTTTACTGGGCGATCGATGGCGATCAGAGCTTCCCCGCCTTGCTGCATTGGTGGAGTTCGCAGAATAGCAAGTCGCGGCTGCTCTGTGCCGGGAACGACGCGACCAAGGTCGGGACAGCATGGACCAGCACCGAGATCGTAAAGCAAATCCGCATCACGCAGAAGCAAGCCGGCGCCGCTGGCAATGTCCTCTGGAATATGACCAGCCTGCTGCAGAATAATGCCGGCCTGGCTGACAGTTTGCGCAAGGGACCCTTCGCTTCGCCCGCGGTCGTGCCCGTTTGTTCCTGGTTGAATCCGGGCGCACCGGCCAAGCCGATACTGAAGCCGGAAGCGGATCAGCCACGGCTTTCGTGGCGGGATCCAGGCGAAAAGGAGATCTGGCTCTGGGTCTATCAAACCCAACGCGGCGGCAAATGGGCCACCACCATTTTCCCCGGCCACAAAACCTCCATCTCCCTTCCTAAAGAAGGATCCGCCACCCGCCCGGACGTCGTCGCTGTCACGGCCCTCAACCGGTACGGGGCGGCCGGCCCGACCTCTGTGCTGGACTTGCGAAAAGCCACTCCACCGTCCCGGACCGACCGGGCGTCCTCCCCTTGAAGCGCGGCCCGGGGAGGGATCTGCTTTGGTTGAAAAAAGCTTGCTTTGTGTCTCGCCTCCAAGGCCGAACCTGCGCTACACTCCTACCGAATGGTATTCGGGTTGAAGAGCATGCCGATGGTCATCGCGGGCCTGGCGCTAATGCTGGTGGCGTGTGGACGTCCCGTCCGGGAGCCCACCGCCGCCAAACCGAGCGGCCCCCCTCGGACGGTCAAGGTCGCCCAAGTGGAACGACGCGGCATGGAAAGAGCGATTTTCGCCCCGGGGACCTTGTCCCCTTGGGAAAGCGCCACGATCAGCACCAAGGTGGCCGGGCGCCTGCAGCGCTTGGAAGTGGATGTTGGGACCGCTCTCAGCCAGGGCGACCTGATTGCGCAGGTGGAACCGCGCGATTTCGAATTGCGGGTCCAACAAGCGGCCGCGGCCCTGGCCGAGGCGCGGGCCGCCCTCGGTCTGCCGCTGGAAGGCGAGGCGGAACAGGTCGACGCGCAAGCCGTCAGCTCCGTCAAGCAAGCCAAAGCGGTGCTGGAAGAGGCGGCCAAAAACCTGGACCGGATCCGCAGCCTGACGCTGTCGCGCATCGCTTCGGCATCGGAATTGGATAGCGTGGAGGCGGCCCACAAAGTGGCCCAAACGCGCTATGATGCCGCCCTGGAGGAGGCGCGGGCCCGGGTGGCGGCCCTGGCACAACGCCGCGTCGAGTATCAAATCGCCAAGAAGCTACTCTCCGACACGTCCATCCTCGCCCCTTTCGTGGGCGCGATTCAAGTTCGCCACGCCAACCGCGGCGAATATGTCGCGGCCGGCAGTCCCATCGTCACCCTGGTGCAGTCCGACCCCTTGCGCCTCCGCATCGAAGTGCCCGAACGCGAGGCCCTCTCCGTCCGCACCGGACAAATGGTGCGCTTGACGGTCCAGGGTGAAACCAATCGATTCAGCGGGAGGATCACGCGCCTCAGTCCTGCCTTGAATGAAACCAACCGCATGTTGCTGGTGGAGGCGGACGTCCCCAATCCGGGCCTCCTCCGCGGCGGCCTCTTCGCCCGGACCCAAATCATCGTCAATCCGACGGAAGAAGGACTGAGCGTGCCGGAAAACGCGCTCCTCACTTTTGCGGGGATCGAGAAGGTTGTGACGGTCGACAAAGGCAAAGCCCTCGAGAAAAGCGTCACTACCGGTCGTCGTGGACCTGGATGGATCGAAGTCATTTCCGGGGTTGAGGCCGGGGCGATCGTGGTGCTGGATCCGACCGGATTAAGGACCGGCCAGCCCGTCACGATCAGCAATCCCACTCAGTCATCGCGCACCCGCCGCGCTTTGAGTCCACCTTCGGCCGACGGATAAGCCGCCCGCCCGCGAGGCACCATGCAGAAGCTCGCCGAAATTTGCATCCGCCGGCCCGTCTTCGCGGCCATGATCATCCTTACCCTGGTGGTGGTCGGAGTGGCCGGTTATCTGCATCTCGGGGTCGATCGATTTCCATCCGTCGATTTGCCCACGGTCCGGATCAACACGCGCCTGGCCGGCGCTTCCCCCCAGGAAATGGAGGCGCAGGTCTCTCAGCCAATTGAAGAAGTGGTCAACACCGTGGAGGGGATTGACGAGTTGCGATCGGTCAATGGTCTCGGGTCGTGCTTCGTCGTCGTTACGTTCAACCTGACCGCGATATCGATTCGGCCACCCAGGATGTGCGGGACCGCGTTTCGACCGTCCTGCGGGATCTACCCCGGGACGTCGACCCGCCCACGATTGCCAAAGCCGACACGGACCAATCGCCCATCCTGTCTCTTTCGCTGTCCGGTCCCCGGTCGCAACGGGAGCTGACCGAGATTGCCGACAAGATCGTGAAGACCCAAGTGGAACGCTCTCCGGCGTGGGCGAAGTGACGATCGCCGGCGGGCTGGAGCGCGCCCTGAACGTTTGGGTGAACGCAGATCGCCCGCGGCCTACGGGTTGCCGATTACAGCGGTGCGAGACGCGGTCGAACGGCAGAACGCCAGCATTCCAGGAGGAAACGTGATCGGGCCGCTCCGGGGAACAAACCCTCCGGACAATGGGACGGATCACCGATCCGAAGGAATTCAACGATCTCGTGATTGCAACTCGCAGCGGTTCGCCCATTCGGGTGCGGGACATTGGCTGGGCGGAGGACGGCACCAAAGAGCCGCGTACCGCCTGCGCCTGGACGGCCGCCCGAATGTCACCCTGGAAATCGTCCGGCAGTCGGGCGCCAATACCGTCGCGGTGATCGAAGCGTCAAAGGCAAACTGGCAGAACTGAGCCCGCTCCTGCCGGAAGATGTGAAGCTCGAAGTGATCCGGGACCAATCGCGATATATTTACGAAGCCCTCCACGAGATCAAGGTGCACCTCATTCTGGGAGCATTTAGTTCGCCTGGTCGTCCTGCTCTTCATGCGCAATTGGCAAGCCACCGTCATCGCGGCCGTCGCTATCCCCACCTCGGTGGTCGCGACGTTCGGGATGATGAAGGCGCTCAATTTCACCTTGAACAGCGTGACGATGCTGGCGTTGGTCCTGATGGTCGGCATCGTGATCGACGATGCCATCGTCGTTCTCGAAAACATCTTTCGCTTCATCGAGGAAAAGCGCATGCGACCCTTTGAAGCCGCCCGGGCCGCCACCGCCGAAATTGGATTGGCGGTGATGGCCACGACCTTCAGCCTGGTGGTCATCTTTGTGCCCGTCTCCTTCATGTCGAGCATTTCGGGCCGGTTCCTCTACCAATTCGGCATCACCGCGGCCGTCGCTGTCCTGGTCAGCTTGCTCGTCTCCTTCACGCTCACACCGATGATGAGTGCCCGTCTCTTGCGCGGGCAACGGACCGGCACGACGCCTGGCACGTCTGGACCGGAAGCTGCGCCGGCCCGATCCCGCTCCGGTTTTTATGCGCGCCTCGATCGGGCTTACGCCCGGGTCCTGCACTGGTCGATTCATCATCGGATATGGGTGGCTTTGGCCGCGCTTGCGGTCATGGCCTCGGCCGTGCCTCTTTATCAGTTTGTTCGCCAGGAGTACCTGCCCAGCAATGTCGATGAGGGCGAATTCGACGTGCGCATCACCGCGCCGGAAGGGACCGGCCTTTATTCCATCAACGACGCCGCCCTCGCGCTCGAGAAGGAGATTCGCGCGGTCCCTGGCGTCCAAAGCGTGCTCGCGACGGTTGGCGCCAGCTTCATGGGCAGCGTTAACGGCGGCAATTTCTACGTCCGCCTGGTTCCCCATGAACAGCGCACATTCGGATGGAAACGCTTGCTCCAATGGCCGCCCTGGCAGGCGTTTCAAGGCAACTACTCGCAGCGCGACGTGCAACAGGCCATCCGCCGCCAACTGCGCAAATTCCCCGATGTGCGCGCGGCCATTCGC
This sequence comes from Verrucomicrobiota bacterium, assembly GCA_046346765.1. GTDB lineage: Bacteria > Verrucomicrobiota > Verrucomicrobiia > Limisphaerales > SIBE01 > JAXMHN01. Next base: position 12,859 of record JAXMHN010000067.1, read on the forward strand.
AACCCGCAGACTTTCGTCGGTGGAGGACCCAACTTCGATATCGATTTCGCCTTACTCGGTCCCGACCTTGATGTCCTGGCGGACTATTCTGAGCGCCTGCGCAAAAAAGCTCCCGAACTCGGATTGCTCGACGCGGATACGACCCTTCGCCTCGATAAGCCGGAATTGCGGGTCGAGATTGACCGGGAACGCGCCGCCAACCGGACGTCGACACCCAGGACATCGCCAACGCGCTGCGCATCATGGTGGGCGGCGATTTGCGAGTCAGCTGCTTCCGCGACGAGAGGATGAATGAGGATCACGACGTGCAGGTCCGCCTCGAAGAAGGCGATCGGAGCGACTCGGCCACGATCTCGACCCTCTACGTGCCGCCGCGGCGGCGGCCTGGTCCGCCTGGACAATGTGGTTCGACTCGTCCCAACTTTAGCCGCCTCACGGATCGATCGGCTCGACCGCCAACGGCAGGTCAGCTTGCGAGCGGCCGTCGTCCGTTACGCGCAGGCCGATCGCATTGCCGCCTTGCGCGCGGAGGTCGCCTCCATGGGATTGCCGACCGGGTATTCCACTCGCGTCTCCGGCCGGGCGCGCGAACTGGAAACGACGTTCCAGGAGTTTTTGTGGGCGTTCCTCCTTTCGGTCATCCTCATGTATGTGATTCTGGCTTCGCAATTCGAGAGCCTCGTCCACCCGTTCACCATCCTGCTGTCCCTGCCCTTGTCCGTGCCGTTTGCCTTCCTTTCCCTGCTCGCAGCCCACCAAACGATCAACCTCTACTCCGCTCTCGGATTGCTGGTCCTCTTTGGCGTCGTCAAGAAAAACGCGATTCTCCAAATCGACCACATGAATCGCTTGCGCGCGGCAGGGTCCGACCGCCTCGCGGCTGTCATGCAGGGCAACCGCGACCGGTTGCGTCCCATCCTGATGACGACTCTCACCTTGATCGCCGGCATGCTCCCCCTCGCTTTGGGCACTGGCCCCGGCGCCGAAGAACGCCGCGCCGTCGCGGTCGTCGTCATCGGTGGCCAAACCTTGTGCCTGTTGCTGACCCTGGTCGCTACGCCCGTTGCCTACACCCTGCTCGACGACCTCGCCGCCAAATTCCAATGGCGTCAATGGCGGCTGGATTCGAATCTCGCGCGCAGTCCCATCGCGGAATGAGGAGGTTGGTTACGGGCCGCTCAAGGCTGGAGTTTTGGGCCATTCCTGGACGAAGACGCTGCGGCGCCTGCTCACGACGCCTTGCCGGCCTAACTTATGGGCAAGATTCGGCGAATTTCTTTCCGTTTGGCACTATTTCTCCAAGCGCCTCATTTTAAGCCAATTCCAAACGAAAATGTGACGCCCCCTTTTGATGACCGCTCTCTCAACGCCATGGGGACCCGCCCAAGCCTCCTCCCGTCCTTACGGAAGCAACGGCGTCAAGGTCACCGACCGCAGGTCCATCACGGCCAATCCCGGCTTGGTTTTCGGCACGACGCGAAGCGTCTGTCGGCCGGCTTGCTCCAGAGTGAATTTGCCGATGCGGCGGGTGACGAAGTTCTGAAATCCGCCGGTATCCTCCACGACGACCTCGATCGCTTGCTCACCCAAGGCGAATGAGACGGTGCTCCCGCCGCTGCCTTTGCCGCAGCCTTGAAGAATATCAACCGCGTAGGTTCCTGGTTCATTGACCTCAAACTCCCAACTCACCCAGTCGTCGGCCTTGGTCCAGTAGCCCACGGTGTTCTTGTGCGGTTCCGGCTCGTATCGCACGGTGCCCCCGTGCGCTTGGACGTCGCGCGCGTGCAATTCAATCCGTCCATCTGCCATCTGCGGCACCACCCGTGGTCCTCGCTCCGCCTCCGGCTTTTGATAGTCCGGATTGGGGTCCATCATTTGGGCGTGGACGCTGCGCCGCCAGGAGCTCAGCGCGGTCCGCAACGCAGCCGCTTTCTCCGGCAAAATCGCCGCGAGATTCGTCTTCTCACCGACGTCAGCGCGCAAGTTGTAAAGCTCGAGACGGCCATCTTCATAAAACTGAATCAGCTTGAAGTCCCCTTCCCGCACGGCGCCGGCCGGCGCGCCTCCCTGGTTGCTGTAATGCGGATAATGCCAGAAGAGCTGGTTCCGCTGGATCGATCCCGTTCTCTCGAGAAGCGGGAGCAGGCTGACGCCGTCGATGGCCGCAGCCGCAGGCAGGTGCGCGAGGGCCAGGATGGTGGGGAACAAATCCACGCTGCTGACCGGCGTAGGATCGACGCGGCCAGGCGCGATCCGGGCCGGCCAGCGGATGATGAGGGGAACACGAATGCCTCCTTCGTAGACATAGCCCTTGCCCATCCGCAATGGCGCATTGCTGGTGGCGGGGGTGTGAGGGCCTTCCACCACAGATAAACCTCCATTGTCCGACGTGAAGATGACCACGGTCCGGTCGAGCAGGCCGGTCTCATCCAGCTTCTTCACGATGCGCCCAATGCTTTCGTCCACACTCGCCATCATGGCGGCATAAATGACGTTCGTCTGAGTTTGGCCAGGGCGAATCGCCTCGTATTTTTGCACCAAGTCGTCCTTTGCCCTCAGCGGGATGTGGACGGCAAAATGAGACAGGTAAAGAAAGAAAGGCCTTTCCCGGTGGGTGTCGATAAAGCGCTCCGCTTCTTCGGTCAGGCGATCGGTCAGGTATTCGCCGGCGCGGCCCTCTTCCAGCCCAGGCATCACTCGCGGCCCATTTCGAAATGGCGCGAAATAGCTGAGGGGCGACCCGGCGTCGTCGCCGGCGATGTTGAGGTCGAACCCTTGATCCTGAGGCAGGAAACCCCTCCCACCGAGATGCCATTTGCCAATGCTGGCGCAAGCGTAGCCTGCTTCCTGGAGGGCTTCCGCAATGGTCGTTTCTTCCCGGGGCAGGTGTCGCTGAATTTCAGGTTTAAGCAGCCGCTGTGAGGGCCGGTCCTGGCGGCCGGGCAGCCAGTCGGTCAGCTGCAAGCGGGCTGGGTGTTTCCCGGTCATGAAGCTGGCGCGAGTGGGTGAACAAACGGGGCCGGCGGCATAGGCGTCAGTAAACCGGATGCCCTGGGCTGCCAGACGGTCGATCTGGGGCGTTTGGTAGAAGGTGCTTCCGTAGCAGCCTGTGTCGGACCATCCCAGGTCATCGATCGCGATCAGGACAATGTTGGGCCTGGGGCTCTGGGCGAGCGCTTTCCCGGGAAGCAGCCACACCCCTGCGGCCGTCATCGCCAGCAAGACGAAACGTGACGCGTTCACAATTTGGGAGCGGGTTCGTCCAAGAGGGGTTTAAGCACGCGCCAAACATTTTCAGCGACAACTTTCTGTCCTGCGGCGGTCGGATGGATCTGGTCGGCCTGGTTCAGAGCGCGGTCGCCGCCGACACCCTCCAGGAGAAACGGAACTAGAGTGAGGTGATTCTCTTTAGCCAAAGCCGGAAAGAGGCTTTGAAATTTGGCGGTATACTCAGGACCCATGTTGGGCGGCATCCGCATCCCAGCCAGGATGATCCGGGCACTTTCGTACTTGTTCCGGGTGCGATCGATGATGGCCTGCAAATTCGACCGGGTGACCTCGGGTTGAATACCACGGAGCCCGTCGTTGCCGCCTAACTCGATGATCAACACGTCCATCTTCTGCCGCAAGAGCCAATCCAGCCGACGCAAACCTCCGGCGGTGGTGTCGCCGCTGAGACCCGCGTTGACCACTTTGTGATTTAACCCGGCGCCCTCGAGCTTTTGCTGCAGCAACGCGGGAAACGCTTCGCTTGGCTCGAGCCCGTAACCGGCGGCCAGGCTGTCGCCCAGGACAACGATCGTCTGCGGCTTGGCCGTGTCCGTGGCGAGGGCCGACTGGAGCCAGATTGATCGCGAGGAGAGGACGGCAATCGCAACCAACACCGCTCGGGCCGGAAGGCGACGGAGGATCTTGAGAACCATGGCGAAGTAACGAACATGAATCGCTCGGCGCTGTCAACCGCCACGCGCCCTCGCCCAGGGTCAGGTTTTAAACAAAAAAGCAGCTCTCACCCGAGAGCGGACTTCTCTATGACTCACGTTATTATCAACCCCACCTCGCCTTTAGCAGAATGGTTGCCAACCCCTCCATGCCCGCAATGGCGGGCGGCCAGCGCTTTCCGGCTGACTGTTCTTAAGCAAGCAGCACAAAACCCAACAACGTCCCTGGTCACACTTCGCCTGCGCGCTAAGCTTGCCCCCAGGGCGCCACTCGAATACAGTGGATTCAGCCGCTGCCAAATGCTCCCACGCCCACCAGTTCGAGACGGCGCCGGGCCACCTCTGATGACTGGCTTTACCCTGATCGAATTATTGGTTGTGATCGCACTTATCGGCGTCTTGGCGGCGCTGCTCTTGCCCGCTTTGTCCCAGGCGAAGGAAAAGGCCAATAGCGTCCGGTGCAAAAGCAACTTGCGCCAACTCGGCCTCAATTTCCGGGCAGCCTACGATGACGATCCTCTTTTAGTCATGACGACAGTCTGGCCTTGGGCAGACCGCTGGGATTTCGCGTCAGGCCATGTGCCCCCGGAAGGAGTGCGGGTATGTCCTTCCGCGCCCCGACGTCGTCAGCCGGCCAGCTTAATGACCGGGATCGGGTGGCTTGGGACCGCGGCCTCAGCCTGGCTGACCACCACCAGCCAGGTCTTCTTGCCTTCAACTCCTTCCGGCTATCGGCCAAGTGACGCCTTTACCGGTCTGCTCGCCGGCGGCTACGCCGTGAACAGCTGGTTCGCCCGGCCGCGAGACCCGAAGACCGATCGACCCATGCCTGGGCCAGGCGCCCATTTCCGCGATGAGTCGGATGTGCTCCAGCCGATTGGGACGCCGGTCTTTTGCGATGCGGCGATGCCATTCGCCATGCCTCAAGCCAACGATTGGCCGGCTTATTCACTATTCTCGGGCGCCAATGTTACGGGCGGGGGTATGCTGGCGTTCAGCCAAATGCAGGTCGTGAGCCTGGCGCGGCACGGGCGGCGCGTCGTTTCGCCTCCGGGTCAGTACAATCCGGCGGAGCAGATCCCCGGGGCGATCAACATGATTTTTTTCGATGGCCACGCGCAGCTTGTCCCGTTGGAGCAGCTCTGGAACCTCTACTGGCACCGAGACTATTCTCCACCGGCCAAACGTCCCGGCCGGAAGTAGCATGAGTCGGCGGCGTCACTCTCTTGGTCTTGCCACCTTCGCTGCTCTTTTCTTGGTCGCTTACCTCTTCTGGCCGCGCCAGGCCAACTTGCGCGCCTTCGAGCCGGAACGAGTCGGCAAAATGGAAACAGCCATGTGGCGGCAATACTACGAAAAGCGTTACCTGCCCCTCTTCCGGAATCTTTATGCGGTCAGCCGCGTGCAATATGGCTTTTCACCGTGGGACAGTTTGCGCCTGGCGTGGTACGCCGCCCGGGCAGCCAGGCAATTCCAGCCCACCCGCAGCCGGCCGGAAGCCGAACAGGTGGTGCCTTTGCTGGAGCGCTATTACGGGATCATGCGCGACGCGTCGTTGGAGAAGTTTGACAGCGCCAAGGCTGCGCGGCTGGAGCTGGAGTGGTGGCAAATGCGCCGGGAGGAAGCGACTCCGGAGCAATATGGCAACGTCATTGCCCAGGTTTTGGCGGAACTCTATCACTCGCAGAGCCCAGGTCTGACCCAATCCGCCGTCAGGCGTGCAGAGATGATGCAGCTGCGAGACAAGAAAAGTGCGAGTGGCTTAGAGGAAGGCGACTGGTCCCAGATCGAAGACGGCCTGGTTCAATCGTATCGGTTGCTCAAGGCCGAAGTTCAAGAGCGGAAGTGAAGGCGCCACGGCTCTGGGCGGCTCCCGTTTTTGCTCGAATCGCCGCGCCGTCACATGGTATGGATCGCCCATGAAGATCATGCCGTTCCAGCCGGGGCGAATCAGCTCAATCGTCATGCTGACTCTATGGCTCGGCTTGGCCTTGGCATCCGCCCAACTGGGCGCGCCAGGCGGCCTGGGAGGAACTCCGCGCGGGCCGCGTTTGAGCGGGAGCATGACCAAGCTTTTCGGCGAAAACTCGGCCTTCACCGCCGCCATGGAAATGCAAATGAAGAATGACGGGGGGACGGAAGTTATGACCGTCCCGGGCAAGGTAAGTTTTCTCGATGGCAAATCGAGGTTTGAGATGGAGTTGACCAAAATCCAAGGTAATCAGCTGCCCGCGGAGGCGGCGGGGCAAGTGAAAGCCTTGGGGATGGACACGGTCGTTATGCTCTCCCGCCCGGACCAAAAGCTGGCGTATATGATCTATCCCGGGTTGCAGGCTTACCTCGAGAATGCCCTGGACGCGACCGAATTGAACGGAGCTCCGAGCGATTATCAGCTGGCTCTGACCGCTCTCGGGGAGGAGACCCTCGACGGCCATGCCTGCGTCAAGAACCAGGCTGTCATCACCGACAAGGATGGCCAGAAGCACAACGCCATCGTGTGGAATGCCACTGATCTCAAAAACTTTCCCATCCGAATCCAGCAAAGCGAGGACGGCCAGGCCGTCACCCTTCACTTCCGCGACGTCAAGCTAGCCAAACCGGAAGCGGATCAGTTCCAGCCCCCCGCGGGCTTCAAGCGCTACGACAACATGATGGGACTGATTCAGCAGGTCATGATGAAACAGCTGGGTGGAGGAGCCGCGCCCCAGCCCACCCCTTCAAAATAGCGGTGCGGCCTGAGCTGAGACCCTCACCCTCTACGGTCCGCTGCGTAACCGGTAGAATTGCTGCGTGCCAGGAGTGAGTCGGAACGGGCTCGCAGCCGCCGGAACGGGAGACCAGGGTCCGCCCAGATCAGCCGTCGATTCCAACCTCGCGCTCCCCACCCACGTCAACTCCAGTTCAGAACCTTGCGCCTGGATCGTGAGCACCGGACCCGGGGCGTTACCTGGCACGGAACGGAAAGCGCGGAGCGCCGCCTCGTCATCCGGATCGTTAACGATAATCTGCGTGCCATCCTCGGTCAGTTCCGACCATCGCAGCAAGGCCCCTCCGCCCGCCTGGTAGTAAAGCAATCGGAACGGATAGAGCCCAGGCTTTGAAACCGCAAAACCGAATACTGAATCGAGCGGCTCACGCGCTCCCTCATAGAGCGCCAGCAGCACCAGCTCATTCTCCGGCGTGCCGGCCCACAGCTTGAACCCGTCATCGCTCCGGATGGCCATTGGATAATAACCGGCGGATGGCAACTCGAGGTAGGCCACTATCTCAGCGGCGAAGTTTTCATGGCTTCCGGTGCTGCCAGGAATTCCCGGAAAGACGGTGCCGCGCTGGCCGGGATTGACATCATAGTCAATTATCATAGCCGCGCCGGGATCACGAACCAACCCATCCGCCGCAACCGCGGTCGCCTCGGCCACGTTAGGTCCGCGTCGGCCGGCGAGGACATCTTCGGCCGCTTGCGACGTAGCCGCCAGTTGGCCATCGATCTGGTAGACCCGCAGGCGAAACCCTCTGTTGGTAGCTTCCGCTGAACTCAGCGGCAGCGCCATAACAGGCGGCAACGTGGCGTAATTGAACACCTTGAAGCTGGTTGTGTTTGTATGCCGATTTGGCGGTAGGGCATCATCACTCCAGATAAGTGTGGTCGTATTGGTTGAGTTTGCCGCGAGCAGGTTCGGTGGCTGGTATCGGACGGTGGTCAGATCAAGGTCCTTGACGACTCGCGCCGTGACAGGCTGATCATTGAAACGAAGCTGGATGGAGTTGGTGTCGACGAGGGAGGAGAGGTCGGTCAACTTGGCCACAATCTCGGCGTTGGCCGCGACCGCGTTGCCCAATGGCCCTAGGCTCTGCAGGTAGGCTGCATCATTCTGCACCGTGGTCTCAATGGCAATGTCGTCGATCGACTGCCGCGCGTTTTGTCCACCGGAGTAAGCGCCAAACCCAAAGCGCGCCCCGACCGCCGGCACATATGGAGTTTGGACCTGGTAAGCGATCACCTCGCCGTCATAGGCCAGATCCAATTTGCCCTCGGCCGACATGTGGAGGATGACTTCCACAAAGCGCGCGTTAACCAGGCGCGGTTTCGGCAGTGATCGGTGCACGATATTGCCCATGAAGTTCTGCGGGACCATCGCTGGATCAACCCCGTAAAAAACATCGATCGCGGGCGCTTCCCCATCCCCGTTGTCGTAGATATCAAATGAAACCGCCAGACCGGGACCCACTCCCTGCTGTGGCGCCACAAACGTCCCATTCGGAATAGACGGCCCGAAACTCACGCTGACTCCGTCCGCCGGATTGGCCGATCCCGGTCCAATCATGAGCTTGAACGCCAGGGTGAAGCTCGCGACCGCACTGCCCGGATTAAGGTCATCGATGACGAACGACCCGTTTTGCCCATTGAGGTTGGTGGTCAGAATCAGACCGCCACCAGCTCCGAATCCACCCGCCGGATCGACCAACGCGGTCCCGTAAACCGACGTGCCACCTGGCACTTCGCCATCATCGAAATCATAAATCGCGAGCGGGTTGGCGGGCGGGTCAATCGCAACCACGCTCAGCAAGGCGTTGCTGCTGGTGATGGTGTTCCCAGGCCCACTGACAGTCACACTGTATGCCTTCCGGTCGTCCGCTGCAGTCAGACGCGGCGTCGTATACGTGTTATTGGTCGCGCCGGCAATGGGCACCCCATCAGCCGCCCATTGGTAGCGGGCATCGACTGGATCGTTGACGGCCGTCGTGAACGTGACGGAATGGTCGAGCAATCCGGTCCGGGCGCCCGGTTGCTCAGTCAGCCGGATTGGCCCAACGGCCGCGGTATTGCCCAATTGGCGGAAGTCCGCCTTGACGGTCCGGGTGTCGTCGTGCGAACTGACGCCCAACCCGACCAAGGCGTTGGCCGCAAAGGCGCCGCCTGGCCAACTCGCCGTCTCGACCAGGGCGCTAATTGTCCAATTCGTCCCATCCTGCCCAATCATCCCGTAAAAGACGCTGCCGCGCCGCGCCAATCGCAACCAGGCATGGGGAAAGCCTGGCGAACCCAAATTGATCGAGTTCTTCCCATCCAGCGGGCCTCTGCGGAAGTTAAACTCGACGTTGTCCGAACCAGTAGGCGTTTCCGGGGGGAGCTCGGTCGGGCCAGCCGGGGTGGCGAAAAGAGATACCATTCGATCCGCGGTGTTCAGCCCTTCCCGCACCATCAGGCCGGCCTTGGCATAGCGATGAACAGGCTCCAACGCCTCCACTCTCACCTGAACATCAAAGTCCCCGGAGACTGGAAAATGCGCAAACTCGCCCTTGTCCACGTCTCCCCAAAGTTCATTGCCACCACCGACGATGGTGTAGGAACTATGCGCCGCCGGATCATTATTGATTACGCTGACGAGGTTGCTCAGGCTGACGCTGCCGACAATGGAAGGAGTCAGAACCGGCAGCGGTTGGGCCCTGACCGAAGAGAACAGCACGACTTGTCCGAGCAACGCTGTCAGCAAGGCAAAGCGGGATTTAGATAAGCCTGGAAACATAAATCGCAAGCCTATCACAGCCTCGCCTTGCCGCGGCAAGCAAATTGAACCGGTCAACCGAAAATTCTCACGAAGTGCACGCCCTGACCGGACCTATCGAAAAACAATCCTCCGTTCCCATCCCAAGGCGCCGGCCACGCCGACCGGGTAGGCCCAGGCGGCGGGGCTCGAACCGCGCAGCTCGAGACGGGACTTCTCCGCAACCATCGCCACCGCCTGAGGGATATCCAGGAACCTGAGCACGTTGAGGTAGTCCGGACCAGCTTGATGAGATTCGGGGAGAGCCGACAGGACCAGTTGTTCGATCCGTGGTTCGAACAGTGCCGCATACAAAGCATTGACTCCCATTTCGCCGGAAGCTTCCAGGACGACGGGCGCCTCGCTGTAGCCCTCCACTGACCGGAGCGCTTGGACCGCGCGACGGATATCCCAAACCCGCATACCATCGAGGGTCTGACCCAAAAGCAAGAAACGGCGACGGATCTGGGTTTGAACGCGCTCCTCGCCACCCCAGGCATTCAGGCCGACTCCGCGAGGAGCGAACCAGCCTGGCCGGCCTCAACCAGCGGCGCCATTTCGTCAACGGTCGCGTCCTGGCGACCCGGTTCGAGACGCAGGGCAGCCGCTTCGTCATGGAGCAAGTCCGGATGGATCCTGCTATACGTCTTCACCCACCCGGCCCATTCTGCCGCGCCCAGGACGGTCAGGCGAACAGGCGAATTCGGAAAGGACGCCCGTCTTCGAACTGTCGATACGTAGAGGCGGAGCGGAACGTCATGTTCGCTGGTGAACTCGCAGATCGTCAATGGCCGCCCGGCCCCAGCTTGCCCGACCGCTGCTGCGGTGGCCGCAGTAGCTTCCCGCGGCCAACCGCGGAAGACTTTCTCCTGCAGGGCCGTTCGCCATTGGTCGCGTTGCCGAACCCATTCCGCCTCGTTGGCCGGCGCTCCCGAAATGACCGCCGCGGGCAAAAAGGACTCGTGAATCCGGTCGGTTCGTTGGCCGGCGGGGATCTGCTCGAACACTTTGAGATCCCTCGCGTGGAAGAGCCGTTTCGCGGCCATCTCGATGACAGGGTCCTCGCCTTTGAGATGGCGGTTGAACCAGCGGAAGACTGGCAACTGCAGATCCTGGGTGTCCTGGTGAGGACCTTCCGTGATGAGCAGTCCTAGGTTGTTGGTCGCGCCGTAGAGCTTGTAGACAGCGGCAATTTTGCCATGAAGACGCTCGACTCCGTCCAGGGGAAAGATGGAATCCTTGTCGCTATTGCAGATTAAGAGAGGCTTGGGCGCTGCGAGCGCGGCCACCAACGGATAATCCCAGCGATAGGTGTTAACCATGAACATGCAATCACAGTGCCCTTCGACCGTCCCGTCGATCACATGATTGCGAAGATCCGTCATACCAGCGACCGGCGCGGCCGCTTTGATCCGATCATCCAAGGCCGCCACCCACCAGCTGTAAGCCCCGCCCCCGGAACGCCCCGTCACGCCGAGCCGCATGCCATCAACCTCCGGGCGCGTCTCCAGGTAGTCCAAAGCCCGCATCGCATTCCACGCCTCCACCCCAGCTGAGGTGTAGCCGCGCGCATTCCACCACCACATCCCCTCCCGGTAAGTGCCGTGATGGATACCCTGGATTTCGCCTAACTGCACCGTATCGATGGTCAGACAAACATAACCGTTCCGGGCAAACCAGATGCCATGATGTTGGTAAGCCGTCTTGTTGCCGTAGCTCACCCCATTGGTGATCACGAAGGCGTGGCCGCACAGGTAGAGAATCGCTGGAGCAGGATGCAGCAGTCCTTTTGGCCGATAGAGATTAGCCGTCACATAAAGACCGGGCATGGACTGAAAATGCAGATTTTCGACGATGATATCGTTCTGCTCGAATCGCTTCGTCACCACGGCCTGCAAGTCAGTCCGGGGCGGCAAAGGATCCAGACTGAGCATTTCGAACAATTGCTGGCGGAGCTTGGGACGGTCTGCTTTCCATTGCTCCAGGGTCGGCACTTTGGTTAGACAGCTTTCGGCCAACTGAACGGTTTCGGCGCGGAAGTAAGCGCGCAGCCGGTCGGCGGCCCGCTGGCGCGTTTCCTCGGCTTCCCCCGCCGAAACCCATGTCTCCAGCAGGCGCAAACTGACAAGCAGTGTCAGGCACAGGCGCGACTTCGCTCTCATCTCACCAGAATGAAACTCAGCCGCTGGGACAGCAATACCGAACTGTGGCCCGGCGCGCACGCGGCCACACTCTCCCCGCGGGCTACATGATGGCCTGGCCGCTGCCGGAGATTGAGAGCTGGTAGCGCGAGCCGCGCTGACGCAGGCGCATGGGTGTTCCAAAAGCCGCCGAGAGCAACCGGGATGTCAGCACTTCGTCCTTGGCTCCGGACGCGATCACCTTCCCCGCCCGCAGCAGGAGCACATGCGTGAATTGCGGCCGTATTTCTTCAACATGGTGCGTAATCAAGACGAGCGTCGGAGACCGGGCGGATGATGCCAGCCGGCGGATGAACTCGAGAAAGTGCTCGCGCGCGGCCGGATCGAGTCCAGCACACGGTTCGTCCAGGATCAGCAGCGGCGGGTCAGCCATCAAGGCCCGCCCAATGAGCACCCGTTGGCGTTCGCCCTGCGAAAGGAATTGCCAAGCCCGGTCCGCCAGGTATCCACATTCGATCTGCCGGAGGATGCGCATGCCTCGCCGGCGGTCCGCCGCCGAGATCTTTCCCCAAAAATCAATGAGCGCGTCTTTGCCGCTGATGACGGATTCGAGAGCCGGCTCGGTGTCAGCCATCATCTGCCTGATCGAAGAACTGACCAGGCCAACGCGCTTGCGTAACTCGCGCCAATCAGCTTCGCCATAGCGGCGGCCGAGCAGGTCGATCGAACCGGCCGTGGGCATCAGGTAGCCGGTCAGGGCACTGAGTAAGGACGTCTTGCCGCTGCCGTTGGCCCCCAGAATGACCCAATGCTCGCCCGGCCGGACTGTCCAGGAAACGCCGTCCAGAATAACCGTCCCGCCCCGGCGGACGGACAGATCAGCGACGCGCAGGATCGGTTGGAACGAGGCGGCCTCCACGCCGCTGGACTTGGCAGGCAGCGAAGGGACGTTCACTGCAATTTAACCGGCATTCGCATGACCTGGGCGTACAACTGCGAGAGCAACTGGCCCGTCTGCTGATCGCCAATGCCAATGCCCATCTGGATGTGGTAAGCGGGCGCGAATTCGGTCAGGAGCAAGCCATAATCCTTGTTGACCATGATCCCAAGCAACTCGCCCCCCTTCGTGAAAATCAAGTCGCCGCTCGAAGGCGCAAATTTGCCGACCAACCAGCTGAACCTCTCCCGCTGCATCCGCACATACTGGCCATTCTCCAGATCCAACTGGAACTTGCATTCGCCATAGTAGCCTTCGTTGGCGCCGACGAGGATGGCATCCTGGAACTTGAATGGGTCCTTGGGCAGCGTGTAGATCTTCGTTCCAAGCTCCTTGGCCTTGGCGTCGCTGATCGGCACAACGATCACCCGCGGGTCGACCGCCAGGAACGAAAGACGCTCGATTCGCGCCACCGCCGCGCCGTGTCGGAGGTTCCCAATCAACCAATCCCAGTCAATCCCAGGAAACGAGAGGCTCAGCGGCGTATCGTTCACATGATAAATCGCGAAAACCTGGTTGCCTTGCCGCAGCAGCACCGATTTGGCCTCCTTCTCCCGATTGACCTCGCGTCCGAAGACGCCGCTTCGGACCGCTCGGAAATCCGCCCGCACCCGATTGGTTACAAACTCATGAAAAACCGTATTTGGCGCCAGGGGACGGTTTTCGCGGATTTCCTGGGTCAACTCACCCGACTTCTCCGCCAGGGCGGTCACTCCCTCGGCCAGCTTGGTGGCGTGCTCCTGCAACTTGGCTTTCTCCTGCCGCTCGACTTCCACCGCGCCCTGGGCGGAAGAGAGCTGTTCCCGGATCAAGCGCCGTTCGTTGTCCGCCAGTTGCAGCTGGGTGCTCAACTGGCGCTTTTCCGCCTCGTTGGCCATCCGCGTCTGTTCGAGTTCATTCAGCTTCCGTTTGAGGATGCCCTCTTCCTGCGCGCGGGCCTTTAATTCGCGTTCGAGGGCTTCGAGGTGCTGCCGGGATTCGCTCGCTTCAGTGAGAGTGTTGGTGAGCTGCTTTTGCAGCTCGGCCACGCTGGTGCGAGTGGTGGTGAACTGCTGTTCGAGGTTGGCTCGTTCGCGGGCCAGCCGGCCGGCTTCGTCGCTTTTTTGCTGGAGCAGCTGTTCGGCCTCTTGGATGAGTTTTTCCCGCTCCGTCAAGGTTTGCTCGTGAGACTGGAGCCGCGCTTGCGCCTGGCGCAATTGTTCATTGAGCGCATCGCGTGATTCTCGCTCCTTGTTCAAAGAGAGCTTCAAGGTGTCCATGACATCCTGCCGCGCCCCGGTGTTCATCATCGTGGGCGCGGCTGCCCCGGGCTTCTCTTCCGGCAACGTTGGATCATCCAGCCGCGAAAAAGCCAGCAGGCTGATCAAGAGGAAGTCGACAATGACGATGAGCGCGGATCGATTCATGCGACTTGGGCCTGGCGATCGGAAATCTCCGCGTCCAAAATCAGGCGCCGGCGGAATGGCCGCAAATGGAAGATCTTCAAAATGGATACGAAGATGATGCCGAAGGAGGTCGAGGAGTAGGCCGCCATCAAACTCGGCTTGACGATGCCAACCGAGACCAGAATGAGCGAGACGACCGTCCCGACAAAGCCGAAGTAAAGGCCGGCGTCAAAGAGATGCTCCTCGTTCTCGAGCAGGCGCAGTTTGAGCTTGCTCGGCAGCGTTTGGCGCCGGATCTCGGCCAGCTTCATCCGGCAAAACACGTAAATCGTGGCCTGCATGACGAAAAAGGTCAGCAACGACACCGCAGAAACTTTGTCGATCATAGCTCTAGTTTGATGAGGTATTTTTGCACGAAGGGCCGCACTTGCCATCGGAAATTTTATCCGCAAGGGAGGCCCAACCGCCGGAGTTGCCCGCGTGACCAGGGATTCAGTAAAGAACAACATGATGAAAAGCAAGCATAGCCCAATCGCCAGCTGCGGCCCACTGACCAACGGACGCTCCGCCGTCAGTTCGTCCATCAATGACGGGCTCAAGTACAACAGGGCCCGCGCGATCAGCAGCGTGCCCAGCACATACAACGTATACTTCAGCCCCACGCCCAGCCCCGGATAATCCGCCGCCAATCGCGCCGTCGGTTCATAAATCATCGCCACCGCCCCATACCCCGTCAACCGGTCGCGCACCGTCGGATAGTGAATCGGCTGCTGACGCGTCAACACCGCCCGGGCCGGTTCCACTCCCGTTCCAACCGCGAACGCCAAATCGCGCAGGCCCGTGGCCGGAAAATGCTCAAGATAAGCGGCCACCGTGCGGGCGTTATCCACGCAATGCATCGCGGAGTAGACGACAGGCAAGTGCGCCTCCTGTTCCCTTATGAGCGTGGCCACGTTCTCCAGCGCATTCGTATCCGGCACCCGCTTAAGAAGATGAACGAGCTGGCCCCAATTCAACCGCTTGCCCAAAGAGAGCAAATCGAGATAAATCGGCTCAAGCGGTTGCAGGTTGGTGCCGCGATTGGCCGCCGCTACCAACATCTGAATCGAGTTCCGCAATCCGCTCGGAAAGTGATCCTGCTGAAAGAGCAGGGCCGTCATCGCAATCGTGGCGTCCAACGGTTGGCCAGAAGGCGAACGAACCGGGGGAAAGACAACGCTGTTCGTCAAGTCGCGCGTTTTGAGGATTTCGACGACCCCCGGCCGTTGGGAGCGATCCATTGCTTCCATCAGCTCGCGCCGGGTTGCTTCCGGCACGAGCACGTCCACCACCGGCGTGCTCTGCAGATTCGTCGCGGACATGGCCCGGTCCAGAACTGTATCCAGGTAGAGGGCCTGCCCACCCCAAAGCTTCCAGGTCGGGTGCGCCTTCTCCGCCGCAGCCAGGGTCGCGGCCAGCTTTTCGCGACCAGGCAGCGACTTCTGGTCCGCGGCCAACAGAAGCAAACGGGCGGGACCTGTTTTGTCCTGGGCGGCGAGAGTCGTGCCTTCGGCCACCAACGAAGGACCGTTCGCGCCTGCCAGCCGCAGCCAGGTTGCATCGATCGCCTGGAGATGCACCGGCACCAAAAGGCCCAAGCCGACCAATTCGAGGCCGACCAAAGCACAAAGGCAAAACCAGACGACGCGATTCATGGTGCGCGCGAATATATCCTAGCCAGGGGCAGCCGCAACCGAAACACACTGACCTTCCGCCGTGCGCGGATGATCCTCGGGGCGGTTTGCCCCCCGAACGGGGTATCCGACAATCCCTGATTTTGTTCCCCTTCCCGGACGTGTCTGGGTTCGGCTGCTTGACGCGCGAACGTGTCCCCATACGTTGGCTCGAACAAAGGAGTCAACCATTCTGTGTCATATGAAGTGTCGTCAACATCGGTTTGCTATTCTATTCACTCTCACCTCAACCATTGGCTCGCTGGCAGCAGCGAACTACACGCCGATCGCCCTGCCGAGCACGACCTGGAATCAGGATGTGATCATTGAAAAAGGCGCTACCCCCCCACCCCCGCGGCTCACCACCGCTTCGATGGATACGGGTCAAACCAATACCGCTTTCGGTTGGTACGAACAAGGGTTCGCGGCTGAGGCCGCCGACACAGGCCTCCCGGCCGCGGGCAGCACCGTCGTGGCGGAAACGCTCCCGGACCATTCCTATACCTTGGCGCCGAGCTTCACGAACCGAAACGCCTTCCTGATCGATAACGCGCTCACCAACGTCACCGTCACCTTGACCACTCCAACTGCCGTCGGCGGGTTGTCGTTTTTGACCTCGGCGGGCGCTGGCGCGGTCACGCTCGGTGTCACGGTCCACTTTACGGATGGCAGCATTGAAACCAACAGCTTCGTCTCGCAAGATTGGTTTGGCGGCACGAATCAGGCCTTCACCGCCCGCGGTCGAGTCGATGTAGCTTCCCGCGGATTGGACAACGTCGGGGCGGACAACCCGCGGTTGTATGCGGCCGACATCGCCGTCACCCATGCGTCCGCGACGATCAGCCGCATCGACCTTCGCTATATCAGCGGTGGTGGGCATGCGGCCGTTTTCGCGGTCAGCGGCGGTTCAGCAACCGCCGGATTCAGCCCAATCGCAGTCAGCGGGTACACCCAGGACATGGTCCTGGAAGCGAGTGCTCCACCCTTGCCGACGAGCCTGGAGGCCACGACCGCTTCGGTCGATGCCGGCATCGCCAATACCGGATTCACCTTTTACGAGCAGGGCTACAACGCGGACGCGGCGCTCACTGGCCTGCCACCCGCCGGAGGCACGATCACCAATGCGGCGGCAACGGATCGCCTCTGCACCTTTGCCTCCAGTTATGAGACCAACAACGCCCTCTTGATAGACGCCGATAATCCAACCGCCACCCTGACCCTCACAACTCCCTCGGCGTATTCCGGCCTTTCGTTCCTCACTGCTGCCGGCGCCGGGGCGGTGACCATCGACTACACCGTCACCCACGCCAACGGCATCACGCAGACGGGGACGTTCGTCTCGCCCGATTGGTTCAACAATACTCCCGTGGCCTTCAACGCGAACGGACGCGCCAGCGTCGCCAATGGCGCGCTCGATGCCGTCAACACCGGCAACCCGCGATTGTATGGCGTGGACGTCGGCGTGATGGACTCCACCAGCCCAATCGCCAGCATCACCTTGAGCTACAACACCGGGACCGGGCACGCAGCCATTTTCGCTCTCAGTGGTGCCGCCGGCGCGATTGCGCCCATCCTCGATCAGCAGCCCGCTTCAACCAACGTCTTCGCCGGTTCAACCGTCCAGTTCAGCGCGCAAGCCAGCGGCACGCCGCCCCTGCAGTACCAGTGGCAAAAAGAGGTCAACGGCACTTTCGGGAACGTCGCCAACGGCGGCAACATCTCTGGCGCCACCACGACCAACCTTAATTTGGCCAATGTCAGTCTCAGCGATGCCGGCCGCTACCAATTGGTCGTCAGCAACGCTGCCGGAACCACCGCCAGCCAGGCCGCCAATTTGAACGTGCTTTCGACCGCCACGGATATCACCGCGCCAGGTGACGCCATTGAAAGCATCGGCGGCACTTCACCAGCAGCGGAAATGGTTGCCAATGCGATTGACAATACGACCGCCAAGTACCTCAACTTCGGCGCCGACAATGATCAGGTCGCGCCCTTTGTCGGACCGGTCGGATTGGTGGTTACGCCCAGCATGGGCAGCTCGATCGTGACAGGACTACGCATCTATACCGCCAATGATGCGGTTGAACGGGATCCGGTGGATTACAAGCTGGAGGGCTCCATCACGGACACTAACGCCTTCACGCTCATCGCCTCCGGCGCGCTCAGTCTGCCCGAAGCACGGAACAGCGCCGGGCTCGATGTGGATCCCTTGGCACAGGCAAATCAGGAAGTCACCTTTGCCAACACCGCCGGCTATACGATCTACCGGCTTACGTTCAACAACGTCAAGAATCCCACCAGCGCTAACAGCCTGCAAATCGGCGAGATCGAACTGCTCGGGACCGCCGGCACCGGCAGTCCGACGCCGCAACTGACGTTGACTCGGGATGCATCCGGGACCCTCACCCTGACCTCCAGCCAGCCAGGGCTACTCCAATCCACGACCGCCCTGGCGGGCGCCACCACCGTCTGGCAGGATATTGGCCCCATCAACGGGCCTATGACGATCACCGCGGACGGCCAAGCCCGCTTCTATCGGGTCCAGGCACAACCGTAATTCGTCCGCTTCGGCCCGCTATCGCTGGTGGGTTAGCCCCGCCAGCGAAGCAGCCGCCTCGGACCTGCTCCCGTTCTTTCGAGCTCCATTCGACGAAAACCCGATCGGCATCGGGTTCGATCGGGTCTCGATCGGGTTTGGTCCGAATGCAGCCTGCGGCTGGTGAGGCGCTTCCCAGAGAGGCTAAGCCACAACTTCGCTTAAGTTAACGCCGACGGAGGAGGGCGATCAAGGCGGCCAGACCGCCAGCGATAACGAGGGCGCGAAGCACCCGGATGAGGCTGATCACCCAGGCGATGCCGATCCCAAGCGCCGGCCACTGGATCCACCAATGCCCAGGTGAGGTTATCAGGTTAATAAAGAAAAGGGCGACCAAGATCAACGGCCCAACGAATAGGAATTTAACCGAATGGAGTGTTTTTCTCATATCCCGAGGCTCAGGTCATTGCACTGATAGCCATACAACCCAGGAGGGGCAGTGAGTGACGCTTATAATACCACGGCCGCTTTCCAGTCAGCAAGCACCAAGCGGCTGTAGCCGCGCGGACCTCGATCGGACATCGATAGAGCCTGAGATTGCTCGAAGACCTTGTGGTTCCGTCGAGGGAAAGCAGGGGCGTAATCCGGGCTAGCCCCTTTGCCAGATACCGAAAGCGCCGTCTTGCCCAGAACGGGAGGCGCGGTAGGTGCGCATCCGCTTGATATCGTGCCAGGAGACCGAACCATCGAGCAAAGCGACATTGCCGCCCTGGGCTCCAATCTCGCGCGGGGTTTGCTGATAGGCGGCGTCCGTCGCGTCAAAATAGCTTTCGTCCCGGACGACGGGGCCGTGGGCGTTGTCGGGGCGCGAGAATGCGTTGGAAGCTATAGGCATAAACGTGAGGGTCGGCCACGAGCACCAGCGTGGGCTCATCTTCCGCCGTGGTTTGCGGAGAAACCCATTGATTGGTCGTCCCAGCCACCGGGCTCCACGGCGTCTTTGGGTGCCCCCCCATATAATGATACCCGATCGCGATCCCGTAGTCGTCGTGGGTGCGCCAACCTTCGCGCCGCGCCATCCACACGGCCAGGCTCGGACAATCGAGAGATTTCAACTCCGTCGCGTAGAAGAGCAAATTGCTTTTGGAGGCCGTGGACAAGATGGGCGTGTAGATTGTCTTCCTGGTCACGATTATCCGTCCCGCCTGGAAGGATCTTTTCGTTGTTGTCTCCCGCGTAGAGGTGGCTTGCGAGGACGAATTGGCGTTGGTTGTTGATACATGAGCTGCGCTTGGCACGCTCCTTGGCGCTGGCCAGAGCGGGCAACAGCATGGCAGCAAGGATAGCGATAATCGCGATCACGACGAGGAGCTCAATGAGGTGAACGCCTCGTCGGAGTTGGCGATGGATCGGTCACGCATGTGTCACCTCCTGCTTTGTGGCGGACGGACGGCGGTGGGAAACGAGCGCATTCGAACCCTTTTGTCTCACGCTCAGGAATAAGGCCGTCTCGTTGCCGAAAGGAATCTGAACGATCCCAGCTCCGTTCTCCAGGGCGAAAGCCTGGCTGAGAACAGACCACACGGATGGAGCCAAATCGATATCCGTGGACGCGATCAGCTCGAGTTCAGCAAGGTGAGCCGCTGTCAACTCACCGTCAGGTACCCGGACCGATACGACCAGGGAATCCTGGCTGTCGTCCGAAGGGACCGCTATCAACGACAGCTGCGTCGGGAAAGGCGCATTGGCCGATGTTCCGACGTCGAGGGCGACCAACTCCGGGGAATTTGAAGTGCTGCGGGCGTAGAGCCGGCCATTCGCCAGGGTGGCGTTGTTCCAGCAATAAGCGTTCAAGGCCTTGAATCTGGCCAACTCCTCATAAACATCTGGATTTGGTTTCACCAGAACGAGTTCGCCCCCTTCGGTAAGCACGATCAAAGCGTTGGCCGCTTTAATGAGACTCCCGTAACCCATGCTATCGCTGCCGACTTTGGTTTGGGTCCATCGGT
Source organism: Verrucomicrobiota bacterium (assembly GCA_046346765.1). Lineage (GTDB taxonomy): Bacteria > Verrucomicrobiota > Verrucomicrobiia > Limisphaerales > SIBE01 > JAXMHN01. The sequence goes on from JAXMHN010000067.1 coordinate 33,126, forward strand.
TCGATCCTCCTGCGACGTCCAAACAAGCCAGCCGTCCTTGGCCGGAACTGGGGCTGGGCACACAATAGAGAAAGCCGCCCTGCTCTACCGGGGTCGACCAATGCGCCTGATAAGACACCCCACGTTGATACCACGCCTCTGCGGCGTTAAAGGAGTTGCCGCTTCGGGTCACGTGCGCCATTGAGGTGCCGTAACCATAAGCGGCGGAGCCGTAAACGTAATCGCCGCTGACGGCCGGCGAAGCTGCCGTGGACGTGGTAGATGGAGCAAAACGCAATCGCCAGAGAACGTCTCCCGACGCGGGAATGACGCTAACCAGACCCAATCGAGTCAGAAAGATAACCTGGCTGACGCCGCCAATCGTGGCGAAGACAGGCGTCGCATGGGTCATAGTGTCGTCCTGCTCACCCCAAACAGTCACGCCGTCGGATTTGCGCACCGCCATCAGGGATCGCCCACGGGCGTTTGAGTTCACAAAAATGAGTTCTCCCACAATCAACGGGGAGGCCGCATTCTCCCAGGGGATGACGTCGCTACCCAATTCCGCTCGGAAATCCCTCCGCCAAAGGATCATGCCGGTGGCAGCGTCGAGCGAGATCAGTTTTAAATGGGAGGTAAAGACATAGACGCGGTTCCCATCGATCGTGGGCGTGGACCGTGGTCCATCCATCTCGTTCGGATAGCCGGATAAGTCAGTGTAATCAGCCGCGTCGACGTCGGTCTCCCACAACGAATTGCCGGTGGCCGAATCGAGCGCGAGGCAGACTTCCCTGTCGCCGGTGTTGGTGGCTTTGCGGGCTTGGGTGTAAAGCCGTCCGGCGCTGACGGCGATCGAGCTGAAGCCCGCACCAATAGGCCGGCGCCAGACTTCCACCGGAGGTTGTTCCAGCCAGTTGGTCCGCACGGCTTCGGGGGAACTTCCATCTCCGTTGGGTCCCCGGTATTGGGGCAATGATCCGCAGCCATCATCGAGAGCACTGCGCCACAACTGCACGCCAACACGATACGAGCCGGTGACATACTCAACTATTGCCTGCGAATCGCCCCCGTCGCAACGTGCTTCGCAGCGCACAGGGTAAACAGCAGACAGAGCAGTGAGGTATGGAAGGTCGCATCGGCCAATTGGCCGGGCTCTCCATGGTTGGCACAGCTGCAAGGCGTTAAAAGACAGTTTTCAATCGATATAGCTCGGGAAAATTGCCATTGTTCGCCGCTCTGGCCTCGTCCCTCGTTGGTCGCGAGGCGCTTTCACAGCCTCCCGGCCATCGCTCGAATCGGCACGGCCGCCCCCTTCGCGCCGGTTATCAGCGAGCGCGTTGGAACTCCACCCAAAATCGGCTTCCCTTGCCCAGTTCCGATTCGACGCCCACATCTCCGTTCATACGCTTGACCACTTTGCGCACCAGGGCCAAACCAATGCCCGTGCCTTCGTAAGCCGTATGCAAACGTTCGAACATCGCAAAAATCCGGCTGTGTGCGGCTTTAGCGATGCCGATGCCGTTGTCTTCCACCCAGATGCGAGCCAAGCCATCGGACTTCTCCTCCGCCCGGACGACCACTTGGGGCACAACGCCAGGGGCGACAAACTTGACCGCGTTTCCGAGCAGGTTTGAAAAGCATTGGGTTAGCGCGGCAGCGTTGCCCGTGACGCAGGGTAGAGGGCTCTGAATCTGAATCTGGGCCGTAGGCTGGCGGAAGTGGGGTGGGAATTGACGAGGTCTCTCACCAACTCGTCGAGGTCCACCAAAGTCAGCGGATGATCACTGCGCAGCGGCTGTAGTCCAGTGCGTCGCGGATCAATTGATCCATGCGTTCGGCCGATCGGGCGATCCGTCAGACGGCTCAGCCGCTCGCCCGATAGGAGTTGAGACTCATCCAGCAGCATCAGGCGAAGCCTTGCGCCAGCGCGGAGAGGAGCCCGTAAATCGTGGGTCAATGTATAAGAGTAGTGTTCGAGCTCTTCAACCGTCTCCTGCAGCTTGGCGGTGCGTTCCTGGACCAATTTTTCCAGGTCAACTGCTTGCTGATTAAGGAGGAGTTCATTCTGCTGCAGGGAGCGCGTCAGAGAATCCCGTTCCGCCAGCGAGTGCTTCAACCGGAAATTGCTATAACCTACACGCGAAATCGTCTCGGCCAGTTTAACCAGGAAAGAGATGCCGGTGTTAACGACTTCGCGGCTGAGACGCGGCACAGCCGCGAAGGCGGCCAGGTATTCCGAGCGGTTGAACCCGAAGCGCTTAGCTTGTGCTTCAAAGACGCGCTCATCAACCCGCTCTCCCTCGAAGAAAAACTGACCCGAAACCACGTTGCCGACGTGATGACCGTCGACGGTGATGGGCGTGGCCATGTCCCAGAGGTTGTTTTTGCACTTATATAAACGACATTCCCCCGAGGGAATACCCCCGGTCAGCTCGGTATCGCTTTGCAAACAGAGTTGGCGGCTCTCGGCGTGCGCTCGGTGAAATTTGCCACAGATTTCCTGCCAACCAGCCGCGACCAAAAGAGTGCCGTCCAAATCTACGATCGTCACGGGAATCCGCGCCAGACGATAAAAGTCGTCCAGCAAGGATTGTAAGGCTGGGACGTCAATCAATTCGGCCAGGTTCGGCACTTTGGATGGTTCCCCCTTGCAGACGGACGCACCTAGCTGCCCGTTATGCCACTGCCCCTCGCTTGGCTGGTTGGTCATGTTCGCCTCGTTAAGTTGAGTCGCGTAAGGTGTACTTCTTGACAACGGCTGAACTCAGACAGGGTCCAGAACTGAAAGAGAATAGAGTTTCATCGGCGGCCCGTATCCACCAATTTTGACCAACCCTTAGCGCGGGTTGGTCAGAGGGATGAGCGATCCATGGCCTGGGAACAGTCATCCTCCCAGTGGAAATGGGGCGACCAAGAGAGCGGGAGCTGGTCGACCGATTGGACCGATGGCAAGCGTTGACCGTTTGCCCGCCGGTGTTTATGCTGGCATGGTTGCATGAGTTCCAGGCCCGTAATGACCCTTCCTTTGCGCGCCAGGCGTCATCATGGATGGAAGTCGAAGCTTAGGCCGCTGCTCGGGTTAGTGTTGGGTATAAGCTGCCTGGCGAAAGAGCAACCTTCCTTCACGACGGCCAGTGCGGCCATGAACGACGAGGCAACCGCTCGTGAAGCCGTGTTTGCCACGCGGTTTGAGCGAGAGGTGTGGCCGCTTTTCACCCGGGGCGAAGGCAAGGGATGTCTCAATTGCCACGACGCCGAGACAAAGTCAGAACTTTATCTAGGCACCGACGCCGAAGGCAACTTCCGGATGCTCCTCGACCATGGCTATTTCTCCCCCGCGGACCCGGACGGCTTGCTGGGCCGCGTCAGTTCGACGGACCCGAAGAAGCGAATGCCAAAGGGGCGTCTCGCTAAAGCCTGGACGGGATCGGAGGTAGAGTTGCTCCGGTCCTTTGCTTCGGAGGTGACCGCGCAGCTGAGGTCCAGCCAAGCTGCCGACGAGCGTTTCCCGCGAGGACTCCTCCGCCCATATGAAGGCAAACTGGCGGCCAGCGGCTCGGACAACCAGTTCATCAGCTACTGGCAGCTGAAGGGAAAGATCAGAACGTTGCTGGAGGACGATTGGATTCGCGAGGGTCGCGACCTTTTCCAGGAGAATATCGCCCTTTTCGGCGGCGCCGACTTTACGGAACGCTTCAACGAGTCGACGAAAGCGTCTCCGACGTTCCTGACCGGCCTGGAAATGCTGGCTCGCGACGTCGTGGGGCGCGCCTATGCCCGAAGGAAAGGGCCTTTCGCGGCACGGCCCGACGACCTCACATCGCCCGTGTCGATGGACCAGCCGGACCCGCCCTATGCAGCGGCGATTGACCGTCTCTACCGTCACCTGCTCTTCCGCCCGGCCTCGGCAGATGAGAGGCAGGCTGCGTTTGAGCTGATCAAGCGGGTTTACGCCGCCGAGACCGAGATGCAGAAGAACGATTTCGAGTTGGGCTTCACGCTGGTAGTTTCAGACCCGGCGACCGGTTTGGACTCAAGCGAGAGCCTTTCGATTCCAGTGCGTGCCGGACCGAACCAACTGTTCCAGGAGTTTGTTGACCAATCAGATGTCCAAAAGGAAGAAAATGAACCGTCCAAGCCGGAGGCGAATACCCGGCGACGGGATCGTCGCGTCTCGGGATTGACGGCCGAGAAGACGCTGGCGGGCACCTTTCAATTGAGACCGGACGACCCCACTCAGGTGTTGCGCCTGTTCAATGCGAAGACTGTCGGCAATGTCTCTTTCGCCGGTGTTCGGTTGCGGCCCGTGAATTCGGCAGACACCAACGCCATCATTGTGCTTGCGGCCACGAATCGCGCTGCGCAAGCCGAGGGCGCCTGGAAGATCGAAGAGCGCAAGGGCCTGACGAGTTTTGAAGACGAGAATAACAACAAAGGAAGCAGCAGCGTCACCGTCCGGCTGGATGTGCCGGCCGCTGGTCCATACGAAGTGACGCTGTTCTGGCGGCAGAGCGCCGAAAACGCGCGCGCCGTCCTCGTGGAGATTGCCTCTC
>JAXMHN010000068.1:0-37366 GCA_046346765.1 Verrucomicrobiota bacterium
CGACGAACGCGCGGAGGCGGTGAAGGATCCGACGGCGGAGGCGACGGCAAAGACGGGAATGAACTGAGCGAGAAGGTTGTCTTCATCAATCGGTCGTCCAAAGTAGTGAAAGGTGGTCGCCGTTTCAGCTTCAGCGCTCTGGTGGTCGTAGGCGATAAGCGCGGGAAAGTCGGTATCGGCTTGGGCAAAGCAGGCGAAGTCGCCGACGCTATCCACAAGGGAGGAGAGGACGCGAAACAGCGGATGGTCAATGTCTCCTTGCGCGATAATACCATCCCGCACGAAGTGGTCTCGACTTACGGTGGCGCCCGCATTCTATTGCGACCCGCGTCGCCCGGCACTGGCATCATCGCCGGCAAGACGGTCCGGGCGGTAGTTGAATCCGCTGGCGTCAAAGATATTTTGAGTAAATCGCTCGGTTCGAAGAATGCCGCCAATGTCGCCAAGGCGACTCTGGCAGCGCTCCAAACGTTGCGTCTGCGAGATGAGATTTACCGGGCGCGCGGCTTGGCCATTCGCCCGCGCAGCCCCAGTCCAGCCCAGACGCCGGCCAGCCCTCAGGCGGCGCCGGCGGTTAGTGGCGCGACCGAAGCTCCTGCATCCAACTAACTGCTTATGCGTTTACATGATCTGAAGCCGCGTCCGGGAGCGAAACATCGGCGCAAGCGTCTCGGGCAAGGCGAATCAAGCGGTCACGGCAAAACCAGCGGCCGTGGTGGCAAGGGACAGACCGCCCGGTCAGGGAGCTCCATCCGCATCGGCTTTGAAGGCGGTCAGATGCCGTTGATTCGTCGCATTCCGAAGCGCGGTTTCAACAATGCGCGCCACACGGTCCGTTACCTGGCGGTTAATCTCCGGGATTTGAATCGCTTCGACGACGGCAGCCAGATCGACGAAGCTTTCCTGCGGAGCAAAGGTCTGGCGAACGGTAAGGCAGCTGGCATCAAGATTCTCGGGTCAGGCGAGTTGACCAAGAAGCTCCACGTCCGGGCGCATGCGTTCAGCGCGTCGGCAAAGGCGAAAATCGAGGGCTTGGGTGGCGTGTGCCAACTGGTGTCGGCGGAAACACCGTCGAAGCCGGCGGCTTGAATCTTGTCTAGATTTCCATGTTCGCAAACCTCATCAACACGTTCGCCAACTGCTTCAAGATTCCGGAGTTGAAGTCGCGGATTCTGTTCACCTTGATGGTGTTGGCCATTTGCCGGCTGCTGGCATGGGTCCCAGTCCCCGGCTTGGATGCGCAAGCGTTGCGGGAGCATGCGGCGCGAGCGGCGAGCCAGCCGGACAACCCGCTGGTCGGCATGTACAGCTTGTTTACCGGCGGGGCTCTGCAGAATTGTGCGATCGGGGCTCTCGGGATCATGCCTTACATCACCGCGACGATCATTGTCCAGCTTTTGACCGCCGTCCTGCCGGGCCTGAGCAAATTGGCCCGGGAAGAAGGCGGCAGAGCCAAGCTCATTCAGTATGGACGCTATTTGACTGTGGTCCTCTGTCTCGGGCATGGCACGCTCATGACTCTTGGCTGGGAACGGCCGGCTGATATTTTCAGCGGATTTGCCGGGACTTTGGTGCTCTCACCGGGATGGTGGTATCGGATTCAAACCGTCCTGCTATTGACGACCGGCACACTGTTGTTGATGTGGCTCGGTGAGCAGATCACGGAACGGGGGATTGGCAACGGTATCTCGCTCATCATCACGGTGGGAATTGTGGCGGACTTGCCACGAGCCGCGCAGGCTCTCTATGTCATGTTCTTTCCGCCCGAGGGGATTGAAAAGCGCTATAACGTCTTCCACGGAGTCGCCCTCCTTTTGCTGTTGTTGGCTGTCGTCGCGGGAGTTATTGCGGTCACCCAGGCGCAACGCAAGATCCCGGTGCAATATGCGCAGCGCGCCGTCGGACGCAAAGTTTACGCCGGCGGCAGTTCGTTCATGCCGTTGCGGGTCAACTACGCAGGTGTGATGCCGATCATCTTCGCGCAGGCAATCCTCATGTTTCCTTCGATGCTCTTTCTAAAGCTCGGGCAGTTGGCCAACATCAAATTCTTCCTCGATATCGGACGCGACCTGAGTCAAGGGAACCTGCTGTATTATCTCCTCTACGGCGCGATGATCATGTTCTTCTCCTACTTCTGGGTTGCCACGCAGTTCAACGAATTACAGATCGCTGACGACTTGAAAAAGTATGGCGGATATATTCCTGGAGTCCGTCCTGGGCAGGCGACGAGCGATTTCCTCCATCGGGCGATGAGTCGCATCACATTGGCGGGAGCGATCTTTTTGACGGTGATCGCCGTCATACCAATGTTGATGGGGCAGTTGTTCGGGATCAATTTCAAGGTCTCGCAGTTCTTTGGCGGGACGAGTATGCTCATCACCGTCGGCGTATTGCTGGATACGATGCGCCAGATGGAATCGCATCTACTGATGCGCCATTACGACAGGTTTCTGAAGAAGGGACGCCTGAAAGAGGCGATTCTGAGTCGTCGCCTGGGCTTCCGCAGGCGACTGTTCCGGGCGACCGTTTCGGTTGCAATCGTGAAGTTCATCGCAGGCTGATAGAAGTCGTTCGTTGAAAGCAGGGTGAACAATCGGACATTGGAAGGGCGTGGCGCAGTTGGCGCCTGGCCATGATCATTTTAAAGAACGAGCGAGACATCGAAGCGATGCGGGCGGCTGGTGCTGTTGCCAGCTGGTCCTGCAGGAGGTCTGCTCGTGGATTACGCCCGGCCTGACTACTCGGGAAATCGATCTGTATGCGGCGTCTCGCATCGGAACATGCCGGCCGCAGTGCGTTTTGGGCTATCGGAAGTATCCGTGTCACGTGTGCCTCTCGGTCAACGACCAGGTCGTGCATGGATTGGCCAGTGACCGTCGCGTTCAGTTTGGCGACATCGTCAGCATAGACGTGGGAGTGGTTTACGAAGGCTATATCGGGGATACCGCCGGACGGTAGCGGTGGGCGGATGCAGCCCTTTTGCGCAGAAGCTAATGGATGCGGACCGAGCGTGCGCTTTACTTGGGGATTGAGCAGGCGGTCGCGGGCAATCGGGTTGCAGATATCTCGCGGGCGGTGCAGACGATTGTGGAAGCGAACGGCTTTAGCGTTGTGCGTGAATTTGTCGGTCATGGCGTCGGCCGGACCATGCATGAAGAGCCGCAAGTGCCAAATTTTGTGGATGGCAAAGCGTCGCCGCGATTGAGGGCGGGAATGACGTTGGCGATCGAGCCGATGGTAAACGCGGGCAGTCCGGCGGTGCAGGTGTTGAAGGACGGTTGGACGGTAGTGACGAAGGACGGTCAACCGTCGGCTCATTTTGAGCATACTGTGTTGATAACAGAGTCTGAACCTGAGATTTTAACGTGTCCAGAGAAACGGCCATTGAAGCAGAAGGTCGGGTGATGGAAGTGCTGCCGAAATCCGTTTTTCGTGTGGAACTGCCTAATGGCCATCGGATTTTGGCATATTTGTCGGTAAGCTCGGCTGAATTTCATTCGCATTGATCCGGGAGATAAGGTAAGAGTTGAGATGTCGCCCTTTGATTTGTCGAAAGGGAGCATCGTTGCTAAAGAATAGGGAATCCAATGAAAGTCCGTGCATCCGTCAAGAAGCTCTGTGAGCACTGCAAAGTTGTTCGGCGCAAAGGCGTAATTCGAATCATTTGCACGAACGCCCGCCACAAACAGCGGCAAGGTTAACAGAAATCCGCCGCGAATTATTTTACATATGCCACGTATCCTAGGTGTTGATATCCCCGGCGAAAAGCGAGTCGACATAGCTCTGCGCTACATTTACGGCATCGGGCCGGTCAACTCGCTCACCATCCTCAAACATGCCAAAATCGACCCGAGCATTCGGGCGAAGAATCTCGACGAACAGCAAATCTCCCAAATCGTCCACGCCATTCAGGATGGCAAGTACGTCATCGAAGGCGATCTGCGCCGCGAGTTAGGGATGAACCTGAAGCGGTTGCAGGGCATCAAATGCTATCGCGGCGTCCGACATCTGCGTGGCCTGCCTGTCCGCGGTCAGCGCACTCAAACTAACGCGCGCACGCGCAAAGGCCCGCGCAAGACCGTCGGCGTGCAGCGCAACCCGAACGCCAAGACTGGTATTCACTAAACTTCTCTACCTTCCAAACGCACCAACCACTGGATTAGCATGGCCGACGAAACGAAACCCAAAAAACCAGCCGCTAAGAAAGAAACCAAAGCGGAGGGAGCGCCGGCGGCGGGCGGAGTTGAGGCTCCAGCCGGCGGCAAGCCTGCTGCAGAAGCCAAGGCACCCAAAGCAGCCGCCAAGAAGCCGGCACCCGGGGAGAAGCCGGGTGCGCCTGCTGCCGGGGATAAGCCAGCGGCGGCAGAAGCCGAGGGAGCAGCCGCGGCCGGTAAACCAGCGGAGCCCGCGGCGGCAACCGCTCCAACCGCGGCCGAGCTGTTGGGCGAAGACGCGGCGGCCAAGAAGATCGTCAAGGCAAAGGGAGCGAAGAACATCACCACCGGCGTGGCCAATATCCTGGCGACGTTTAATAACACGCTCGTATCGATCACGGATATGCACGGCAACATTTTGGGGTGGTCCAGCGCGGGCAAGGTTGGCTTTAAGGGCTCCCGCAAGAGCACGGCATTTGCCGCCCAGCAAGTGGCTCAGGACGCCGCCCGCCAGGCCATGTCGCACGGGATGCGCGAGGTCGAGATCAAGGTGAAAGGCCCCGGCTCCGGCCGCGAATCGGCCATTCGCGCTTTGCAGGCGATCGGTCTGGAAATCACCGCGATCAAGGATGTCACCCCCGTTCCCCACAACGGATGTCGCCCGCGCAAGAAGCGACGCGTCTAACTGGCAACGTCAATTTATTCTTCATTATGGCTCGTTACACTGGCCCTCGCGTTCGGATCAGCCGCCGCTTTGGCACCCCTATCTTTGGTCCTTCCAAATACCTCGAGCGCAAGAATTATGGCCCGGGGATGCACGGTCCTAAATCACGACGCAAGAACACCGACTATGCCCTCGGTTTGATCGAGAAGCAGAAGTTCCGCTATTATTATGGTCTGCTCGAGCGCCAGTTTCGTGGTGTCTACGAGCGGGCTCTCAAACGCCGCGGTGTGACGGGCGAAACGATGCTGCAGATCTTGGAGATGCGGCTGGACAACGTGGTCTTCCACCTTGGGTTTGGCAATACGCGAGCGGCAGCGCGCCAGATGGTAGCTCATGGGCATATCAAGGTGAACGGCCGCAAGGTTGATGTGCCTTCTTATGGTCTGAAGGTCAACGACCTCGTCGAGATCAAGGATTCCAGTGTTTCGCGGCAAATGGGGACTCGCAGTCTGGAGGCGTCCACCAGCCGTGCTGTGCCGGATTGGCTTTCACTCAATCGCGATGCATTCAAGGGCACAGTCCTGCGGGTGCCGTCCCGTGATGAGATCCAGCCGATCGCCAACGAGCAGGCCGTCGTCGAATTTTATTCCCGCTAGTTCAACCCGCTCAATCGAGCAACACAATTATACGGGCTCGAGCTGTCGTCGGGAATCGACAGGTCGAGTCAGATTACAATTGTAGAAAGAAAGCTATGCCAGTACGTCTAGGTCGTTTCGAAATGCCGAAGCGGTTGGTTAAAGAGGATACAACCGCCACCGAAACCTACGCCAAGTTCATTGCCGAGCCGTTTGAAACAGGCTATGGCCACACCATTGGCAATTCCGTGCGCCGGGTCCTTCTGTCTTCGCTGGAAGGCGCTGCCATCTCTTCGATCAAAATCGATGGAGCCATGCACGAGTTCACCACTGTGGACGGCGTGGTTGAGGACGTCACCGAGATCATTCTGAACCTCAAGAAGGTCCTGTTCCGGTCGCACAACCGCGAACCGCAGACGGTATTGCTTTCGGTGCACAAGGATGGCCCTGTGACCGCGGCCGATATCAAACTGAACCAGAACGTCGAGATCGTTAACCCAAAGCAGCTCATCTGCACGCTTGACAAGAAGAAGAAGTTCGAGATGGAGCTGGAGGTCAAAGTGGGCAGAGGGTTTTGTCCCGGCGACGAGAACAAGAAACCGGACCAGGCGATCGGCGTGATTGCGATCGATTCGCTCTTTTCGCCGGTAACCCGAGTTCGTTACGGCGTCGAGAGCGCCCGTGTCGGGCAACGCACCGATTACGACCGGTTGCTTCTGGAGATTTGGACGGATGGCCGGATTTCGCCCGATGATGCCTTGACACAGGCTTCGGCGATTTTGCAGCACCACCTCGACGTGTTTGTCGGTTACGACAAGAACGCGGTCGAGTTTGAGGAAGTGGCGGACAAGCAGGATGACGAGAAGGCCAAGTTGAAGAAGCTGCTCAACATGAGTGTGAACGAGATCGAGCTGAGCGTCCGTGCGGCCAATTGTCTCAATAACGCCAATATCACTACGGTCGGCCAGCTGGCGATGAAGACTGAAGCTGAAATGCTCAAGTACCGCAATTTCGGCAAAAAATCCCTCAACGAAATCAAAGAGAAGCTCACCAGCTTGGGGCTTTCCCTGGGGATGAATATCGATCCAGCCTTGCTCGAAGCCCCTAAAGAAGAGCCTAAAGTTTAGGACTCCCCATGCGACACCTTAAGCGAACCGCCAAACTCGGCCGCACGGGTTCCCATCGCAATGCGATGCTTGCGAACCTCGTGTGCAGCCTGATTCAACATAAGCGCGTCACCACCACCCTGGCGAAAGCCAAAGCAGCCCGTTCGGTTGCCGAGAAGATGGTGACTCTGGGCAAAAGTGGAACAATCCACGATCGCCGACTGGCCACGGCGCATCTCAAGTACAATCCTCGCCACACGCAGAAGTCCAAGGAAGCAGCGAAGAAGGCGCGCAAGAACGACATCATCCGCATTCTGTTCGACGAGATTGCTCCCTCCTTTAAAGACCGCCGTGGCGGCTATACCCGCATCGTCAAGCTGAACCAGCGCCAGGGAGATGCCGCCGATCTGGCGATTCTCGAATGGGTAGACTTTTCGGTCGGCGCGACTGCGCCGGTATCGGGCGAGAGCAAAGCTGCCGGGCAGAGCAACCCACCAGCGGAGGAATCGAAGCCATCCTCCGAGCAAAAGTAGATCTCAGCCTTTTCCTTTTCCGTTTCAGGCCCATCCCCTAGCGGGGTGGGCCTGTTTTGTTTACCCCAGGATGGATTTTCCTCCTGCTCTCCGATGCCGGAATTTTCTTGATTCGGCATGATTCATGCCTTGAGCTGGAGACACTAGGTCAGCTATTATCGAACTTATTCCGTAAGAAGATGTCCGACTTAAGATCGTGCTCCGTAAACGCGCAGCCGCAGGTCAGGTTTTCCTTGTCCTCCCTATCGGGCTTTCTCCGGCGCTTTCTGCTTTATCGGCCTGATTTTGGTCTCAGCTTTCACGGGAGTCCTCGGCGGTCACCGCCTGGATTTCCGCTTCTGCTTGGCCGGGAAGGTGGTTCATGTCCTTTTTGATCCGCGACCGTTCTGCTGCCATGGGCCCTGTTCCATTCCGCCCTCTGTGTCTAGAACAGACCAATCTTGTCCTGAAGCGAGACAGTGTCCAGAGACTATTGTGGACGCTCCTTTTGCCATTTCTGCTGACCGGCAGGACGTTCGGTGACGCTTCGGTCGGCAAGGCCTCTTCCTGCCGCGAAACGCTGATCAAGATCTCGACTGAGAAGGGGAAGACTGGAACGCGCCTCTTTGTCGAGAATATCCAGGCCGCCGAGGTGACCGTGACGTTTGAGATGGACCTGGTGAATTTGCGCGCCGACGTGAAATTTCCATATACGACGACCGTCGCAGGCAAACAGAAGGTCGAGTTGTTCCGATTAGCGCCGATCGACGACAACCGGGGCTGGAGCTGGACCTACACTTACTATTCGACCTTTGGGAGTACGACCGCGGAGCACGACGACACTTACGTCTACACCCTGCCGTATACGCCTGGCAAAGCCTACCGCGTGAGCCAAGGCTTCAACGGCGAGTATAGCCATTTTGGGTCGGACCAATTCGCGATTGACTGGCGGATGGGGGCTGGGTCACCGGTGCATGCGGCCCGGGACGGCTTGGTCGTTGGGGTAAAGGACGATTCGGGCATTGGCGGTGATGACAGCAAATATGACTGGGACGCCAATTACATTCTGGTGCAACACCCGGATGGAACGCTGGGTCAGTATGTCCATTTGCTCAAAGGAGGGAGCAAAGTGAAGCTCGGCCAGCATGTCGAAGCGGGCGATCTCCTTGGCCTTTCCGGGAACACGGGACATTCGACTGGACCACATCTCCATTTTTCCGTCTTCAAGGCGCGCGATGGCAAGCATCGGCAAACCATACCGATCCGCTACAGGACCGCAGACGATGCTTCGGTGGTCCTGCAGGAAGGGAAGGCCTATCGGGCCTCGACCCGGCCCGCGCTGGCTGCCGTCCCCCCCCCACGCAGCACCCATCTGCCCTCCATCGACCACACCCTTGCGGATGGCGTCGGCGGCGAATCCCTGGCTGCGCACGACGTCACTGCTGTAGGGCACTGAAGCCCTTCGCGTCTTTCGCGGGGCGGCGCAAGACGAATCACTTTACCGCACGGCGCGGGATCAATTCGACTGGAACGAAGTTGCCGGCTTCCCAAGGCTGATGGGGTGTCATCCGACTTTTCATCCAGACTAAACGCGGGGATCACTCGGCGACGACACGGGTTATACTGGGTTGCGAGCCGAGTGATCTCCGAGTTATCTCCGTGGGATCTCCGTGTTTAGTCCGAATCGACGTGGATTAGGCTCGCTCCGGCAAGGCGCGCGACGGGCACGAATCGGCCCCGCTGCAAAGCCCATCAAGGAGCATGGCGCGCGGCCTGTTCACAATCGCGTCACAATTGTGAACACGGGTGCAATTCCGTGATCTGGAAATGTAACGGAGGGATTGTGTTGTTTCCGCGTTCGGAATTGGCTGGATATGTGGGCCTGACGACGGTAGAGTCGGCCTCAGTTCCCCAAATTCCTATGATCCGGCGCCATAGGGCAGCGCAGGTGAATTGTGACAACGGTCGCGTTGTGGCGGATCGGGCGTGCTGGGCGTTCACCTTGCTCGAGTTGCTGGTGGTGGTGGCCGTGATGGCAATTCTCGCCGGCCTTTTGTTGCCAGCTTTGGCTCGGGCCAAGGAAGGCGGCCGAACCGCGGTCTGCTCGAACAATCTTCGCCAGATTGGGCTGGCCGCGGTGTGTTACTCGATGGACTTCAACGGCAATCTGCCGTCTTTTCGCAATTGGCTTTACACCAGGCCGGTGGCGTTGACGTCAGGGACGCTCTTCGCCTACGTGAAGTCCAAGGACGTGTATCTTTGTCCGACAGACCGGCTGCAGATGAGTTCGAGACGGCCTCTGCCACAACCGCCCGTGGGCGGTTTTGGTTCGGTGCGGCGGATGCGCGATTTCAGTTATCCAATGAACTGCGGGATTTGCCATGCGACGGACCTGGCCAAGTTTCTCGAACCGACGCGGACGATGGTTTTTATGGAGGCCAGTTTGGCGACGAACGATTACACCGGCACGGTCGGGCCGCAGTTTGACGTGCGATCGATCGCGTTGCGGCACGGACACCGGGGACACGTCATTTTGGCGGACAACCATATCGAGAAGCTGGACAAGAAAAAGTACGACGTGCTGGCGAAAACCAAGCGGTTTTGGTTTCCGACAGCGGTGACGAGCGGCCCTGGAGGGATGGCCCTGGGCAACGGATTGAATTAACCAAATTCAGTGGCGCAAGGCCGCGCGCAAGCGCCCTTCGTCCTGCCCCCCTCCGGAAGGGGAGAGGGATGGTCAGGCCAAGGTCGAACGCCGGCCGCCACTTCGCCTTCGTGGCCCGCGCTTAACCGCCGATGCTCACCAACTCCTCATTGGTGGTGGCGTTGTAAATCTTACACTGCTCGGAATGGAACGTCGGATCGGCGCGGAACGAAAGTTTGCCGAAGTATCGTTTTTCCAGCGCGATGAGCAGTTGCTCGTCTTCTGTCCGAAGACGCTCAAGGACGGTCGGGTTGACCACGATGCGAAGCTGGAAGTCGGAATCGTCGCGCGGGCGCTTCTTGAGGATTTCACTGAGCTTGCGCTGGATCTCGACGCTCATAGTGAGCGAGCTTTTGACCTTGCCGCGGCCTTTGCAATACGGGCAGTCGTCATAAACAGCGGCGCGAACGCTTTCGGAATGGCGCTGACGGGTCATTTCCATCAGACCGAGCTGGGAGATGGGAAGGATGTGGGTCTTGGCTTTGTCGCGGCGCAGGCCCTCTTTGATCCGCTGGTAGACGTTCTGTTGGTCGCGTCGTGACTTCATGTCAATGAAGTCCAGGACAATGAGTCCGCCCATGTTGCGGAGACGCAATTGCCGACAGATTTCGTCGGCGGCCTCGAGGTTGACTTTGAGGATGGTGGATTCCTGGTCTTTGCCGCTGCTCTTATGCCGGCCGGTATTGACGTCGATGGCGACGAGCGCTTCGGTTTCGTCGATGACGATATAGCCGCCACTTTTGAGGTGCACCTGGCGGGAGAACGCGCTCTCCAGTTGGCGGCTGATATTGAAGCGATCAAAGACCGGCTGGGAGTCGCTATAGAGCTTGACCTTGGACATGGAGCGGCGGGAGATGCGGCCGATCATCTCGCGAATGCGGTCGTATTGCTGCGGGGTGTCGATGACGATTCGCTCAACATCCTCGGTGAGGAAATCGCGGACGGTGCGTTCGATCAAATCGGGCTCCTGAAAGACGCAGGAAGCCGGGGCCTGGGTGTTGATGCGATCCTGGATTTGCTTCCACTCGTCCAGGAGCAAGGCGAGGTCGCGAACGAAGTACCGGGCTTGCTGGCCTTCGCCGACGGTCCGAATGATCACGCCCATGCCGTCGGGGATTTTGAGGCTGCGCAGGATTTTCTTGAGCCGTTGCCGCTCCTCGACATTTTCGATTTTGCGGGAGATGCCGCTCTGATCGGAGTTGGGCAGGAGAACGAGGTATCGGCCAGGGAGGGCCAGGTTGGTAGTGACGCGAGGACCTTTGGTGCCGATGGGTCCTTTCGTGACCTGGACGACGATGTCGGTCCCTGGAGGGTAGAGCCTGGGAATGTCCTTTTGGGTGATGCGGGGTTTGTCGCGGCGCCTGGTCTCGCGTTCGACTAATTCAACGCCGCTGTCGAAACTGGCCGGGACGATATCCCAGTAATGGAGGAAAGCGTTCTTTTCGAAGCCGATGTCGACGAAAGCGGCCTTGAGTCCGTCTTCGAGGTTGCGGACTTTGCCTTTGAAAATGCTGCCGACGAGTCGTTCATCCGAGCTGCGTTCGATGGTGAATTCTTCCAGCTTACCGTCTTCGAGCACGGCCACGCGGGTTTCGAGTGACTCCGCGTTGATGATGACTTCTTTGTGGATCTTTTTGACCGGCTTGATGAGCCGCTGGACTTTGCGGATGACTTTGGAAGCGGCGGCGCGAATGGTGCCGACGATTCCCTGAGTCGGTTCCTTGATGGTGACGGGCTGGAAGGATGCTTCCTCCTGGACTTGGGCTGGCGTATCCAGGTGGGGTTCGCGGAAATCGTGCTTCTTCTGCGGTTCAGCGGTTTCGGCAGGTTCAGCGGCGGCGGCTTCGGCAGGGAGACCCGCGGCAATGTTTTCGGCCCGATCGATTTCGCGTTGATGCCTGGCGCGGTCAAAGATTTCGTCGGGCGGTGCTTTTTCGGTGAGGGCATCCTGGCGGGCTTCGGTTGCGTTGCGATCGGGACGATGGGTGTGAGCGCCCATCCCGCCGGTAGGCCGGAACCGCATTCCGCCGCGGCGCCGGCTCGAAAAACTTCGTTCACTCATATCAATAGGAATCTCGATGGAGATAGATGTTCTGCAAAAGGCCTGCGGCGATCAACGAGCAGAGCACTGAGGTCCCGCCGTAACTTAGCAGCGGCAGTGGAATGCCCGTCACGGGCATCAGGCGAATGTTCATGCCGATATTGATGAAGACATGGCTGAAGAGCATGGTGACGACTCCGATCGCAAGGAGTTTTCCCAGGCGGTCTCGCGCCTGGCCAGCGACATAGATCCCCGTAAAGAGGACGACCGTATAGAGCGTGATCACGGTCACGCTGCCCAAAAAACCTTTCTCCTCGGCAATGACGGAGAAAATAAAGTCGTTGTGAGCCACGGTTCGAGGCAAGTAACCCAGAGCGTTCTGGGTGCCTTGCCGCCAGCCTTTACCTGTCAAACCACCCGAACCGACTGAAATCAGCGCCTGTTCCACGTTGTAGGATTTCTTCTGCTGCATGGCGAAACTGCGCTGACGCTCCGCGAGGGGGGCATTTCGCGAAGCAAAGTCACGACCGAAATAGACCAACAACCGATCGCGCTGATAAGGCTCCAGCGGGAGGCGGAGGCCGACCGGCGCGAAGAGCACGTCCACCAGAATAACGGCGACCAGGAGGCCGCTGCCGGCGACGAGACGGCGCAAATGGGTCACGGGCACGCCGGCAGCGAACATCATCACGAGCGAGATCGGGAGCAGAACCAAAGCAGAGCCAAGATCCGGTTCCTTCAAAATGAGAACGAAGGGCAGCAAGGTGAGGCCTAAGGCTTTGGCAAAGGTGCTGCCGAAGCGCAATTCTTCCGCTGGCCGGCTGAGGAAGTGAGCTTGAGCGAGGATGCAGGCAATCTTGGCAAACTCGGACGGTTGGAAGTTGAAAAAGCCGAAATTAATCCAGCGGCGGGCACCGCCCACTTTGATGCCGATGTGCTCGATCAAGACCACGATGAGGAAGAGGATCGAGATCCAGTAAATGACTAAAGACCAGCGTGCCAGGCGGCGGTAATTGACCAGACAAATGGCGGCGCCGGCCGCTACGCCCAGGACGTAGAAGACCAGCTGTTTGAACGCGGGCTGTCGGTACCAGGCGGCCTGGCGAATCGCCTCGTTATTGGCGGTGGCGCTGTAAACAAAGGCTCCACCGATGGCCATCAACCCCAGCAAAGCCAGGATCATTGGCCATTGGATCTGCGATTCGCGTTCGTTGAGGCTGGTCTGGAACATGGCGTTACCGGGCGGCCAGCGTGCCCGCAGGGGGCTTGGTTTGTTGCTGTTCTCGTTTCAGAATGGCCTCGTAAATGTCATGGGCGACCGGGGCGCAGGTCGACGCGCCGGAGACGCCGCCTTCGATCAGCACCACCAGGGCGTAGCGCGGGGTCTCAAAGGGCGCAAAGGAAGCGAACCAGGTAATGTGTTCTTTCAGCTTGCGGCCTTCTTTGAGTTGGGCTGTGCCGGTCTTGCCGCAAATGCGCATGCCATCGACGGCGGCCAGTTTGCCCGTGCCGTCCAGACGGCCTTTCGGATCGCGATGTTCCACATCCAGCAGCATCGCGTTCCGGATGATTTGCAGCTGAGCGGGCGCGATGCGCAAACGATGGCGCACCTGTGCCTTGGCAAACGGTGTGACATTCCCGCCCAGGCTCGGGTCCATCGGCTCCAGGCGGTCGACCAGCCGCGGTTCGAGCACTTCGCCGCCGTTGGCGATCGCCGCTGTCATGACCGCAACCTGCAAGGGAGTAACCAGCAGTTCACCCTGGCCGATGCACAGGTTGGCCGTGTCGCCAGGCATCCAACGGCTCCCATCCTTTTTGATCTTGTCGGTCGGGGAGGGGAAGTAACCCGCGGCTTCCTGTCGCGTTGTCAGACCAGTGCGGCCGCCAAAACCAAAACGCCGTCCCATCTCGGCGATGCGCTCAAACCCAATCTGAAGGCCGTGGTCAATGAAGTAGCAATTGCAGGAAAGATAAAAAGCCCTGTCAAAATCATATGTCCCGGCCGGGGCGGTGCAGTGCCACGGGATGCCGCGCCCGTTAATTTGATAATAGCCTTTGGACAGAAATTCCTCGTTGGTGGTGATAAGGCCGGATTCGAAGCCAGCCAGCGCTACGATTATTTTGAAGATGGAGCCAGGGGGATAAGTTCCGAGAGCGGCCCGGTTCAACTGCGGGCGCAGCTCATCATCGGACAGCTTGGCATACTCCTCCTCCGAGATCCGGGAGGTGAACATATTCGGATCAAAGCTGGGGGAGGATGCCATGGCGAGGACGTCGCCACTCAGGCAATCCATCACCACGGCCGCGCCGCGAGTGTCCGGCCCGACCGCGCGCAGGGCCTTCTCGGTGGCGCGCTGGATAGTCAAATCGAGGGTAAGAACGACGTTCTGACCAGGCTCCGGCGCGGTCAGGATCTCCTCGGCCTGACGGTACTGGAGATTATTGACGAGGACGGATTTAACCCCTGGATGGCCGCGCAGCTGCTCGTCAAAGGTGAGTTCCACGCCCATCACCCCGACGTAATCCGGCAGGCGGAACTGGAAGGAGATATCCTCGTCGTCGGCTGGATTGCTATCCCGTTTCAGATGACCCAGCAGGTGGGCGGCGGTATTGGTCCATGGATAAATCCGATGGGGCTGGACTTCGAGCGCGAGGCTGGGCAAGCGTGCCGATTTCTCGACGAAAAGAGCCATCTGTTGGGCAGACAAGTCGCGGATGAGCGGGAAGGGCAGGGAGCGGGAGTTGTCGTAGTGGTTGGTGAATTGATGCTCGTCAAGCAGTTGCGGGTTGCGGACGAGAGAACTGACTTGGAGCATGAGATTGCTGACGACGCGGTAGCGGGCGGCATGCTGGAGGGCTTCATCATCTTTGCCGACAGGCCGCGTGCCGCGATGGGCGGATCGATACTCCGGCACGAGGCGGTTAGTGTACTCGTAGCGGAAGTAACGGCGGAGTTCCTCGAGGTAGAGGTTGACGTTATAGCTGGCGCGGTTTTCGGCGAGGGCGAAGCCGTTCCGATCGAGAATTTTGCCGCGAATGGCGGGGACACGAATGATGCGGAGTGACTGCTCCTGGACGTCGGCGCGGTATTGGCTGGCAGAAACCACCTGGATGTACCACAAGCCGGTGAGGAGCACGCCCAAGCCAAGAGCGACGCTGACCGCCACGATCCGCAGGGTGGGGTCGCCTTTCTTGATCTGATCAAAGATGAGCATGTTCAGTCGCGGCCGCGCTTGATCTCGCGGTCGGGGCGAAAGGTCGTTTCTGTCGGGCGGCTGTAGGCGAGGGCGCGATCGAGGCGATCGAAGAACCAGCAGCACACTGGGGTGAGCAGGCCACCGCCCAGGGTCATGACGATCCACTGCCACAGTGAGCCCCACCCGACCAGAGGCCGATAACCGCCGCCCCAGAGTAAAAGCACGGTGAGGAGTGGTGCCGCCGCGCTGCCAGCGAGGCCTAGGATCAAGCGCGTAAGGTTGGTCTCGGAGGATAAGGTCCCGCGCCAGGTAAACACAGAAGCCGACCAGGAATTGGGGCAGAATGCTGATGCCGAGCGGGTTTGCGGAGAACGTGTCGAACCAGAGCCCTCCAAGGACTGCGGTCAGGCTCAGGGTGACCAAGCCGGTGCTCAACCCACAGTAGACCATGAGAGCGGGCAAAAGGTCGACTTGGGTGCGAAGCCAGGTGCGTAACCCCCCGGGCCAGGACTCGATAAATACCGCCAGATAAGCGACGAGGAGGATGGCGGCAGTATTGACGTAGTTTACGGGAGCACTACCCATACTTCCTCCAAGCTATCGAGATTGGCGCCCAGCTTGATGCGTGCTTCGGTGTAGAGGCCAAACCCGACGTTGTTCGTATCGACGATGTGACCGATCAGG
The DNA here is from genome assembly GCA_046346765.1 of Verrucomicrobiota bacterium. Classification (GTDB taxonomy): domain Bacteria; phylum Verrucomicrobiota; class Verrucomicrobiia; order Limisphaerales; family SIBE01; genus JAXMHN01. The sequence continues at coordinate 15,698 of JAXMHN010000068.1, forward strand.
ATGTCCGGCGGAAATATGCCGCCGATCCCGCTGGTCAAAACCCTTTGTCCCGGCTTCATGGCGGCCGGGCGGCTCACATAAGTAAGATTGACGAGCGACCCGTCGAGGACGCCTGGCGAACCCGACGCAATAACTCCATAATCGCGGACAGGCCCTTCCGCGACGACGGCGGAGACGGGGCATTCGGGATCGCCGACGAGCGCGACCCGGGATCGTGTGGCCCCGACCTGTTGAATGCGGCCGACGAGCCCATCCGGGGTCAACACCGGAAGATCCAGCACAATCCCGTCGCGTTGGCCGGCGTCGATTTGGATCGAACGCCACCAGTTGGCGGGGTCGCGCACGATGACCCGGGCGGCGCGCAACTTCCACTGCGCTTGCTTTTGCCAGTTGAGTGACTGGCGCAGGCGTTCGTTTTCCCGGAAAATCTGGGCGACCTGCATTTCGCGGACGCGGAATTGGCTGTTCTCGCGTTGGAGCTGTTCGAGGCGAGCGAGTAAGGCCGGGCGGGGGATAAGGGCATTGGCGGCCTGTTCGGTGAGGGCATGAGCAGAAGTGGCCAAGCCAAATAGAGGCAGGAAGAGGCCTCCCAAAGCCAGTTTCAGATGCGTGGCCGTCTGAGTTGGCAAGTTAACGATGACCAGCACCAGGAACAGAACCAGACTCAGGGCTATGTAATGCGGCCTTTTTAGCATTCGGTCACCCGATCACTTCAGAGCTCGGGCGAACGAGGCGCAGAAATGAGCACGGCAATTCAAGGTCTGCCGGAGTAGGCGACGCGCTTCAGGAATTGGAGTTCCTGCAGGACGCGGCCAGTGCCTTCGGCGACGGCGGTCAAGGGATCATCCGCGATATGCACGGGCAGGCCAGTTTCTTCGGCCAGCAATCGATCGATGCCCCGCAACAAGGCGCCGCCTCCGGCCATCACAATCCCGCGATCCACCAGATCGGCGGAAAGCTCGGGAGGGCAACGCTCCAGGGTAATGCGGACGGACTCCAAAATGCTCGTTAAGGGCTCCTTTAAGGCTTCGCGGATCTCTTCGGAGCGGACGGTCAAGGTCTTGGGCAACCCCGCGCTGAGGTCGCGACCTTTGACTTCCATGGTCAATTCCTGTTCCAAAGGATAAGCAGAGCCGACGCGGATCTTGATTTCTTCTGCGGTTCGTTCGCCAATCATTAAGTTATAGGCCCGCTTCATGTAAGCCACAATCGTCTCGTCGAATTCGTCTCCGCCTACCCGCAGGCTCCGGCTGAAGACGATCCCGGCCAGGGAGATGATAGCGATTTCACACGTGCCGCCACCAATGTCCACGATCATATTGCCCGCTGGCTCATGCACCGGGAGACCAACCCCGATGGCGGAAGCCATCGGCTGCTCGATTAGATAAACTTCGCGTGCGCCCGCGTGAGTGGCGGAGTCTTTGACAGCTCGCTTTTCCACCTCGGTGATTCCGGACGGGACCGCGACAACGACCCGGGGAGCAATGAGTTTGCGGTGATGGACTTTTTGGATGAAGTGTCGCAGCATCGACTCGGTAATTTCGAAATCGGCGATGACGCCGTCTTTCATAGGTCGAATAGCGACAATGTTGCCGGGCGTGCGTCCAAGCATGCGTTTGGCTTCTTCGCCGACAGCCAGGACGTTGGTTGTTCCCGCCTCAATAGCAACCACGGAAGGTTCACGCAGCACAATGCCTTGATCTCGCACATAGACGAGAGAGTTTGCCGTCCCCAAATCGATGCCAATGTCGTTGGAAAACAGGCCTTTAAGTTGTGCTAACATGAAACGTGCCTAAACACAGACACACATTAAGGAGCCCGACGCCGAAGGGTCAAGTGAGAAACAGGGAACATGCGGCCGCTCTGGCGGCAGCAACAAACCTCTGACCCGGTATGCGCGGGAACGAAGAAAGGCTTTTGGTGCCAGAGGAGGGATTTGAACCCCCGACCAAAGGCTTATGAGTCCTCTGCTCTACCCCTGAGCTACTCTGGCAGCGCCGGAATTATGTCGCGAAGATCAGCATTTCTGTCAAACGGAATGATGGCAAAGAAAAGGGCTTTACACTGTCTTGATTACCCCCTAACGTCTGCCAGATTTACTGGAAGCATTGACGGAAGTTATGGAAGTTAAGACGAAAGTCATTGAAGAATTTCGGATCCACGAGCGTGATACTGGTTCGGCGGACGTTCAGATCGCCTTGCTCACTCAACGGATAAATCAGTTGACCGAGCATCTGCAGAAGAACGTCAAGGATCATAGCTCGCGGAGGGGTCTGCTCAAAATGGTGGGTCAGCGACGGCGGTTGCTTGACTACCTCAATGAAACTGATACCGGCCGGTATCAGGCGCTCACCAAAAAGCTCAAGCTGCGCAAGTAACGCGAGCGGCTTTGTTCGGTTTCGTCGTCCGTATGCGGTAATTGGGAGCAGTCATCTGCTTCGGGAAGTGGACGGGCCTGGAAAACGCGACCGGGCTCAAACGAACTGCTCAACGTCGCGTTATGTAGTCCCATTGGCACTGGGAAATTTCATTCAGTACCTGCGCGACAGGTGCTCACTGAAGTTCCTCTGGGCCAATGGGCGGTTTTCAACCACTCTATGTCAGATAAGATTACGTTCCAAGTCGGAGGAAGTTCCATCACCATTGAAACCGGCAAGTTGGCCAAACAAGCCGACGGAGCCGTCACCGTTCAGCTCGGTGAAACCATAGTGCTCGTCGCGGCTGTGGCCGCAACCAGCGCCAAACCAGGCCAGGAGTTCTTTCCTTTGACCGTCGATTACCGCGAGAAAGCGGCCGCCGCCGGCAAGTTCCCCGGAGGCTACTTCAAACGCGAAGGCCGGCCGACCGAAAAGGAGATTCTAACCAGTCGCGTCATTGATCGCCCTATCCGCCCTCTCTTTCCCAAAGGCTGGTTCAACGAGGTCCAAATTCAGAGCGTCCTGCTCAGCGCGGACGGCGAAAATGATCCTGATATCCTCAGCATTATTGGCGCCTCGGCCGCTCTGATGGTCAGCGACATCCCGTGGGAGGGTCCCTTGGGCGCGGTCCGTGTCGGGCGCATCAATGGCCAATTTGTCGCCAATCCGACTCACGCCCAGATGCAGGACAGCGACCTCGATCTCGTCTATGTCGGCAACAGCGCTGACCACGTCATGTTCGAAGGTTCCGCGAAAGAGATTCCAGAGGCGGACTTCCTGGCCGCGCTCCAGTTCGGGCATGAAGCTTGCCAGCCGATCATTGCGGCCCAAAAGGAATTGACCGGCCGGGCCGGTAAAGCGAAGCGCGCCATCACCGTCAACACGGTGCCGGAGGAAATCCTGCAGGAAGCGAAGTCTTTGGCGGTCGACCAAATTATCCCCGCGCTTTTAACGCCGAGCAAACTCGCTCGCGAAGCGGCCGTTAAAGCCGTCACGGATGAAGTCAGCCGCAAGCTGGTCGATAAGTTTGGAGCGGAAAAGGTGAGCGAAGCGGTCTTGAAGGATGCCTTCTACTATATCCAGCGCGAGTCGGTGCGGAAACTCATCCTCGACGACGGCAAGAGACTGGACGGCCGCGGTTTCGACGACGTTCGCGGCATCAGCAGCGAAACGGCGCTATTGCCTCGGGCGCACGGTTCGGCGCTGTTCGCCCGCGGCGAGACCCAAGTCGTGGCTCTGGCCACGCTCGGCACGACCGAGGAATCGCAGGAGTTTGACTCTTACACAGGTGGCGAAACCGAAAAGCAGTTTATTCTGCATTACAATTTCCCGAACTTCTCCGTTGGGGAGACGGGACGTATTTCCGGGCCGGGCCGGCGCGAAATTGGACATGGAGCGCTGGCGGAGCGTTCGTTGGAGCCGATGATTCCGCTGCATGAGTTCCCCTATGCGATTCGGGTTACGTGCGAGATCATGGAATCGAACGGCTCGACTTCCATGGCTTCGGTCTGCGGCGGCAGCCTTGCCCTGATGGATGCGGGCGTGCCGGTGACGCGGCCGGTGGCGGGAATCAGCATTGGCGTCTGCACGGAGTACAATGCCGACCACCAACTGACGCGCTACAAGTTGCTGACGGACATTATTGGCTGGGAGGATGCCTTTGGTGATATGGATTGCAAACTGGCCGGCACGTCCAACGGGATCACCGGCTTCCAATTGGACTTGAAGCTGCGCGGCTTGCCCCATCAGGTCATGACGGAGGCTGTGGAGCGCGCCCGGGTCGCCCGGCAGCAAATCCTGGCGGAAATGGCCAAGACGCTGAGTGATTCTCGCAAGGAAATGAGCCGCTACGCTCCGCGTATTCTGACTTTGAAGATCAACCCGGAGAAGATCGGCGCGTTGATCGGTCCGGGTGGCAAGAATATCAAGCGGATCGTGGAGGAATCGGGTTGCGAAATTAACATCGAGGATGATGGGTCCGTGAAGATTTACTCCGTCTCGGAGGAAGGGATGAAGATTGCGCGGCGTTCGATCGAGGGTTTGACAGCCGAAATCGAGGTAGGCAAGACCTATCGCGGGAAGGTTGTCACGATCAAGGATTTTGGTGCTTTTGTGGAGGTTTTCCCGGGCAAAGACGGCCTTTGCCATATCAGCGAGTTGGCCAATTTCCGGGTGAAACAAGTCGAGGATATCGTCAAGGTCGGTGACGAAATCCTGGTCAAATGCATCGGCATCGATGACAAGGGGAGGGTGAAGCTGTCGCGCCGCGCGGCTATGGAAGAGCGCGACCGCGAAATGGCGGCCCATCCACCAGCCCACCCGTAAGACATCCGGCTTACTCTAAGCGAGACGTGCTTCAGCAACAGACTCTGCGCGAGCCCATCAGCTATGCGGGCATCGGCCTGCACAGTGGGAACCGGGTAAACATGACGTTTTTGCCCGCCGCGCCAAACAGCGGCCTGCGCTTTCGGAGAGTTGATCTGGAGGGCAAGCCCGAGATCGAGGCGCGGATCGAGAATGTCAGTGAGACAACTCGTTCCACCACCCTCTGCAAGGGGAACGTCAAAGTCCACACGGTCGAACACGTGCTGGCCACTTTGGCCGGTTTCGGCATCGACAATGCCATTATCGAACTGGACGCGAACGAACCGCCCATTGGCGACGGCAGTGCCAAGGCTTATTGTCACATGGTCCAGACCGCCGGCACGGTCCTGCAGGGCGAGCCGCGCAGCCTCTTTCGGCTCGACCGCCCCGTGGAAGTGGAGATCGGCGAGACGAGCATGGCGGTCTTCCCGCATGACCGTTTAAAAATAAGCTGCACGAGCTCCGATCGGCAGGGCCGCTTTACTCAATACTTCACATTCGAACTGACCCCGGAGAACTGGGAACGCGAAATCTCGGCCGCGCGCACCTTCTGTTTTTTTGACGAGATTGAGTTCCTGATCAAAAATGGCCTGATCAAAGGCGGCAGTTTGGAAAACGCGGTGGTCATTCGGGACGATGCCGTGCTGACCAATGAACCGCTGCGTTACCCGGAGGAATTCGTTCGCCATAAGGTCCTGGATATTATCGGGGACATGGCGCTGCTCGGACGGCCGCTGTGTGCCCATATCGTCGCGATCAAGCCTAGCCACACGGTCAATTGCGAGCTGGCTCGACGTCTGGTCGAACAGGAACGGAAACCGCTGATGAGCGCGCAAGCCTTTGCCCCACCCCCTCGTCGGGTAACCGAGGGAACCGAAGCGACCGGAGCGGGCGGAGGAACGATGCTGCCCGTGGCCATGGATATCCATGATTTGATGCGGATTCTGCCCCACCGCTATCCGTTCCTGATGGTCGATCGAGTCTTGCAGATTGAAGGCAACACGATCACTGCCCTCAAGAACGTCTCCATAAACGAGCCCTACTTCCAGGGTCATTTCCCGAATCATCCCATCATGCCAGGCGTCCTCCAGCTCGAAGCCATGGCGCAGGTGGCGGGCATCCTGATGCTCAAACAAGCCGAGAACGCCGGCAAAATCGCTTACTTTATGTCGGCCGAATCAGTCAAGTGGCGGAAGCCAGTGCGGCCGGGCGATAGCCTCATCATCCGAGTCGAACTCGTCAAATCCCGGGGCAAGATCGGCAAGGCGCGCGGAGTCTGCTCGGTCAACGGAGAGACGGTCAGCGAAGCCGAAGTCACCTTTATGTTGATGGAGGGATGACGACTCGACGGGCCAGCATTCATCCGAGCGCCATTGTTCATCCCCACGCGGAGATTGGTGAGGAGTGTGAGATTGGCCCGTATTGCGTCATCGGCGGGCACGTTGCCGTCGGGCCGCGCTGCCGCTTGCATTCTCATGTCATCATTGACGGCCACACGCGGTTGGGACGCGGCAACGAGCTGTTTCCTTTCGCTTGCATTGGCTTGAAGACGCAGGATTTGAAATGGAAAGGTGGCCTGACCCGGACGGAGATTGGCGACGGCAATACCTTTCGCGAATATGTCACCGTTCACAGTGCCACGGGTGACGGAGAGACGACGCTGGTCGGTTCCCACAACCATATTCTGGCGAACTGTCATATCGCTCACAATGTCCAGATCGGCGATAACGTCATCATGTCGAATGTCGCGACCTTGGCGGGGCACGTCGTGGTGGAGGATCACGCGGTCATTGGCGGGCTGGCGGCCGTGCACCAATTCTGCCGCATTGGCAAAATGGCTATCGTCGGCGGTTGTTCGAAGGTAGTGCAGGATGTTCCTCCGTTCATGCTGGCGGATGGCAATCCAGCCAAGACTCGGACCATCAACAAGGTTGGTTTGGAACGCAATCACGTTTCGGAAGAGACGCAAGCGGCTTTAAAACAAGCTTTTCGCCTTCTCTTTCGCGAGGGATTGACGATTTCCAACGCCTTGACTCGGCTCGAGACGGATTTGAAGCCCTTGCCCGAAATCCGTCACCTGATTGGCTTCATTCGCGGCAGCGAACGCGGTCTGAGCAAGTGAGCGCTCAGCCTTTGTAGCGCCCCTCGTAGACCAACTCAAAGGCCAGATCCGCAGCTGACTCAGAGTCGGCCGCTTTGGCGCGGAGGTTGAGTTTGACTGCTTTGTGGTCAGCGACCGGCCTGGTGAGGGCTGGGACATCCTTGGAGTCGTTCACGGGCCGCAAGCTGATGACAATGGGATGGCCCGTCGCGGTGGCCTTTCCGCTTGCCTTGAGCATCGCCTTGTAAGTCTTAAAGCTCTGCAGTTCCTGGTCGCTTTTGGCGGGAATGAGCACGACGAAATAAGGGAAGTCCGCTGTGCCGAGATGGTCCCCGTCCTGCGGTTGGAGCCCAAATCGCATGGTGTAAGTTCCGGCTGGAATCTCCGAGTCCTTGTAATCGCGCTTGCCTTCCCCAATGGTGGCCACACCCAGCAGCGTCATTTCGCTGAGAGCCTGGAGACCATTGCCAACACCTTCAATCTTCCCTTTCAACGGTATTTCCCGTCCGAACCAGAACTCAAAAGCGGCTTGGTCGCCCTCGATCAACTGGATGGCCCTTGTTTGGAGCACAGCTTTGATCGCGTCGCTTACGGCCGTCGGTGGTTGCCTATCGACGCTCTTTAAGGTGATCTCCGCCGCCCGGATGGAACCTAGCGCCGACAAAACAAGACCAAGAAGAATGGTTAGCGTCTTCATGCGTATAAGGACGTCGATCGCACGACACAATTCAACGGGAGCAAGCAAAAGAAAAGCCCGAATTCGATCAGAGGAGCCGAGCTTTCAGGTGGGCAGGGCCGCTCAGATGGAGGCGCATCGCGCTATCAATGTCGATCCGCGCGCGTGGCCGGAGCGGGCGACGGCGCAGCCTCCTCTTCGTTCCCACCGCCGCCGAGGGTGGCGTAGAGGCGCACCTGGCCGGCCAGCTTCGCCAATTGAAGGGAAACGAGGGTTTGCTGGGCGGCATACAAGGAGCGTTGCGCGTCGAGCACGCTCAGATAACTATCGATGCCTCGCTCATAGCGGGAGCTGGAGAGCCGGTAGGTCTCGGCCACGGCGTGGACGAGCGATTGCTGGGCTGCAACTTGCTGGTCAACCGTGTCGCGCACGGCCAACGCATCAGCCACTTCGCGGAACGCGGCCTGAATCGCTCTTTCATACTCGGTCAGGGCAATGGCCTGCTGCACTTTGGCCGCTTTATAAGCTGACCATGTGCGCGAGTCGAAAATGGGCATGACGATCTGAGGGGCATAGCTCCAGGCACCCGATCCGGCCTTGAACAAGCCCGAGAGTTCGCCGCTGGCTGATCCGAGAGCAGCGGTCAGCGCGATGCGTGGAAAGAAGGTAGCGCGCGCCGCCCCGATATCCGCATAGGCGGCTTTGAGCAGGTGCTCGGCGGCGAGGACATCCGGCCGCTGGAGCAGGACCTCAGACGGAAGGCCGGCGGTGATGTCGGCCGGAGGATCCACCTTGGCCAACCCTGTGGGCTCGGCTTCTTCGGCGATCGGCATTCCCAGGAGGAGGCTGAGCGCATTCTCGTCCAACGCGACAATTTGGGTGAACCGCGCGACATCAACCCGGGCCGTGTCAACCTGCGTTTGCGCTCGATACACATCCAGTTCGGGGGTCAGGCCCAATTGGTGTCGGTGCTGGATGAGGTTGAAGGCGCCTTGTTGCGTGGCCAATGTAGTTTCGGCCAGCCTGAGGCTGTCTCGATCTGCGGCGAGAGCGAGGTAGGCATCCGCCACCGACGAGATGAGCAGAACCTCGGCGCCGCGTCGGCCTTGCTCGGACGCCAGGTATGTTTCCAGGGCACGGTCCTTCAAGCTGCGGATCCGTCCGAAGAAGTCTATTTCCCAGGCCGCAACCCCCAGGCTGACGTCATAGCGGGAGGAGGTTTGGCTTTTGCCGTCTTTGCCGAACTTCCGGGGAATTCGCTGTCGGGTCGCGAGCGCGACGGCGTCGATGGTCGGCAGCAACTCGGCGCGCTGAATGCCATACAGCGACCGGGCGCGGGCGACATTGAGAGTAGCCAGACGCAGGTCGCGGTTATTGGTCAGAGCGATCGTGAGGAGCTGACGCAACTTCGGGTCACCAAAGTATTCTTTCCAGGGCAGGAGCCGAGTTGAGGAACCGATTGCGTTGCCGCGGCCTGCTTCATGAGCTGGTTGGGCGGGCCATTCCTGCGCGACGGGGGCGGGTGGGCGCGTGTATCTGGGAGCCAGGGTGCAGCCGGTCAGGACCAAAATGGCCGCGAGAACAACGGGGTGCTGGTGCATCTTATGGGGCCGGAGCGTTGGCTTCATCCGCCGCCTTGATTCGCGCAGGTTGGCGGCTGCCAAATGTTTGCTGAATCATGACATAAAAGAGGGGGGCGAATACGGTCACGAGGAAGGTTGAGGTGATCACGCCACCCAGCACAGCCGTGCCGATGGCCTTCTGAGCCCCGGCCCCGGCGCCGTGGGCAAAGGCCAACGGCAAGACGCCGAAGCCAAACGCCAGCGAAGTCATGACGATGGGGCGGAGCCGGAGTTTGGCGGCTTGGAGGGTGGCGTCGAGCAAGCCCATGCCTTCGGCCACGCGTGCTTTGGCGAATTGAACGATCAGAATGGCGTTCTTCGTCGTGAGGCCCAGGGTGGTGAGGAGTCCGATCTGGAAATAGACGTCATTGGGCAAGCCGCGGCAGGTTGATCCGATGACTCCGCCGATCGCGCCGAGCGGCAGCGCCAGCAGGATGGAAACCGGGATGGGCCAGCTTTCGTAGAGGGCTGCCAGGCAAAGAAAGATGACGAGGACGGAGAAGGCATAGAGCGGGGCGACCTGTGCTCCTGCCTGCCGTTCCTGATACGACAAGCCCGCCCAGTCGAAACCAATCCCTTGCGGCACCGACGGACAAATCCCTCCAATGCTTGCATGGCTTCACCGGAGCTTCTGCCTGGGGCCGACTCCCCCAAAATATTCAACGAAGGAAAGCCATTAAATCGCCCCAGCTTGGGCGACCCCGTGGTCCAATGACCGGAAGCGAAGGAGGAGAACGGCACCATTTTGCCGGTGATATTGCGCACATACAGGCGCTCGAGGTCTTGCGGCAGCATGCGAAACGGCGCGTCGGCCTGCGCGTAAACACGTTTCACTCGCCCGCCCTGGATGAAGTCGTTGGCATAGGCGCTCCCAAAAGCGGCCGAAATCGTGTTGTGAATGGAGGCAATCGGAGTGCCGAACGCCCCCGCTTTTTCCCAATCGACATCAATTCGGTATTCAGGCACGTCTTCCAGCCCATTCGGACGGACTTTGGAGAGCGTCGGGTCTTGGGCCGCCAGGCCAAGCAGTTGATTGCGCGCTCCCATGAGGTAGGCGTGACCCAAGCCGCCGCGATCGAGCAGTTGGAAGTCAAACCCCTTGGCCTGGCCTAACTCAATGACTGCCGGGGGCGCAAAAGCAAAGACCATTGCGTTGCGAATCCGGGCAAACCGGCCCATGGCCCGGCCAGCGACGGCCCCAACACGCAGATTCGGCCGATTGCGCAGATCCCAATCCTTCAGCTTGACGAAGGCGAGCCCTGAATTTTGGCCCTGCCCGGAGAAACTCCGGCCCGAGACGGTCATGATCGACTCGACCGCCTCCTTCTCGTCGATGAGGAAATAGTCTTTGACTTCTTCCATGATCTGTCTGGTCTGCTCGAGGGTGGAATTGGCGGGAAGCATGGCCTGAATCATCAGGATGCCTTGGTCTTCGTCCGGCAAATATGCGGTTGGCATGCGGCGGAAGAGGAAGCCCATCGCAGCTACGATTAAGACGAAGAGCCCGACGTAGCGAAACTTTCGAGCGAGCGAATGAGCGATCACGCTGATGTAGCGCTCGCGGCCTTGGAAGAACAAGTGATCGAACCAGCGAAAGAACGGGCGAAGGAGCCAAACACCGCCTTCGGCCGGCTGATGACCCTTGCTGACGGGGATGAGAAGGGAAGCGCAGAGCACCGGAGTGAGCACCAGCGCGACCAGGACGGACAGCAGCATGGCCGCGACGATGGTGACGGAGAACTGGCGGTAGATGACGCCGGTGGAACCGGCAAAGAACGCCATTGGTCCAAAGACGGCTGAGAGGACCAGACCGATTCCGATGAGGGCGCTGGTGATCTGATCCATGGACTTGCGGGTCGCTTCGAGCGGAGGTAGACCTTCTTCGCTCATGATCCGTTCCACATTCTCCACCACCACGATCGCGTCATCGACGAGCAGGCCGATCGCCAGGACCATGGCGAACATGGTCAGCATGTTGATGGAGAAGCCAAACAGGCCCAGGATAGCGAAGGTGCCGAGGATGACGACCGGGACGGCAATCGTCGGGATGAGCGTGGCCCGCATGTTGCCCATGAACAAATACATCACCAAAAACACCAACACCACCGCTTCAATCAACGTCTTCACCACCTCCCCAATCGCTACCTTCACAAACGGAGTCGTGTCATACGGATAAACCACCCGCATCCCCGGCGGAAAAAAATGGCTCATCTCTTCCAGCTTCGACTTGACCGCATCCGCCGTCGCCAACGCATTCGCCCCAGCCGCTTGCCGAATAGCCAATGCCGCCGAAGGAGTCCCATTGCGGAACACCTCCACATCGTAGGCCTCCGTCCCCAGTTCAGTTCGACCCACATCCCGAATGCGCACAATCGATCCGTCGGGATTCGTTCGAAGCGGGATGGCGGCGAACTCCTCCGGGGTTTTGAGAAGGCTCTGCACAATGATGGATGCATTGAGCCGCTGGCCTTTGACCGCTGGGGCGCCGCCAAACTGGCCCGCGGAAACTTCCACGTTATAGGCCTGCAGACCGTTGATGACGTCCTGGACCGTCATTTGATAGTCGGTCAAGCGATCCGGGTTCAGCCAGATCCGCATCGCGTATTGGCTGCCGAAGATCTCGACTTCCCCAACTCCCGGGACGCGGGACAGGACCTTTTCGAGGTTGGATTGGGCGTAGTCGCGGAGATCATGCCCATCCATGCTCGCATCTTCGGAGATCAGCCCAACCACCATCAGGTAGTTGCGTGTCGACTTACTCACGCGTACCCCCTGGCGTTGCACAACCTGCGGCAGGCTGGCCATGGCGAGCTGCAGCTTGTTCTGCACTTGCGCCCAAGCCAAATCCGGATCGGTGCCCGGGGCAAAAGTCAATTCGACACGGGAGAGCCCCGCCGAATCGCTCGTTGCGGACAGGTAGAGCATCTTGTCGAATCCGGTCATCTTCTGCTCGATGATCTGGGTGACGCTGTTCTCGACCGTCTCGGCGGAAGCGCCCGGATAGAACGCGGCGATGGCGATTGAGGGTGGGGCAATCGGCGGGTATTGAGCGATGGGCAGGATGTGAATCGCGAGACCGCCTGCCACCATCAGGATGATAGCGATCACCCAAGCGAAGACAGGGCGTTGGAGAAAGAATCGAGACAACATGGCCGCGGCCGAGGGCTATTTGGATGAAGGCGCCAACTGGGCGGTCCGGAGCGGATTAGGCGCCGGTCCAGGCGCGCCCCGGTCGAGACTGATCGGCTTTGCGTATGAACCGGGCCGCGCCTTTTGCTGGCCTTCAATGATGACGCGATCGCCCGGGGCAAGACCGGCGGAAACGAGCCACTGATCGCCAATAGCGCGATCAAGCGTGAGCAGGCGAAGGGCGACTTTGCCGGCAGGGTCCACCACCAGAGCGATCGGGTTGCCTTTGGGATCGCGCGCGACTGCTTGCTGCGGGACGACGATGGCTTGTTCGTTGATTCCTTCTCGAACCACGGCGCGGACAAACATCCCCGGCAGAAGCACGCCATTGGGATTGGGGAAGATCATCCGCAAGATGACCGAGCCCGTCGAAGGATCGACGGTCACATCCTGAAATTGGAGCATTCCTTCGATCGGGTATTTGGTGCCATCGGCGAGGATCAGTTGGACGCTGTCGACGTTGGTGACCGCCCGATTCAAGCGCTTTTCTTCCAGGCGGCGTTGCAGGCGCAACAACTCGGAAGCTGACTGCGGCACGTCCACGTAGATGGGATCCAGTTGCTGAATCGTCGCCAGCGCCAGCGGCTGATAGGCCGTCACGATGGCGCCATCGGTGATGCTCGATTTGCCAATGCGTCCGCTGATTGGCGAAACCACCCGGGCGTAATTGAGGTTGATCCGCGCCGCTTCGACCATGGCTTTCCAATACTGGACATCCGCTTCCGCTTGCTTCAACGCGGCTGCGGCATCGTCCAGATCCTGCTGGCTAACGGCCTTTTCGGCCAAGGCCTCGGTGTAGCGCCGGGTGCGCAACTGCAAGGCCGGGAGATTGGCTTCGGCTCGCCCGAAAGCGGCTTTGGCGTTATCCAGGGCCGCTTGAAAGGGCGCCGGGTCAATCTGGTAGAGTTCCTGGCCCGCCTGGACATCGGAACCTTCTGTAAAGAGCCGTTTCTGGATCAGACCATTGACCTGCGGGCGAATTTCCGCCATTCGGTAGGGACAGGTCCGTCCCGGCAGTTCGGTCGTCAGCAGAATAGCCCGTTGTGCGACCGAGACCGTAGCTACTTCCGGAACGGGTACGGCCGGAGGCGTTGCCTTCCTCGTGCCGCAGCCCAGCCATGGCAGAGCGGAGATGAGGCCCAGCAGGGCGATGTTGGGACGAAGCCCCCGCTTGGTTATGGCTCGTGTTGTCATCGCCGAAGCAAACGACCGGCAGGAAAAGTAGATCATGGCTTTGGCCGCGGACTGGCTGGTCTGATTGGAGCGACGATCACAGCGCAGGTGGTTTAGTTGATGGAATGATGGATTCTTCACCCGGCATAGACGGCCTGGGAGGAAAGGAAGAACATCCTGGGCGCGCACGGCTTAAAGGAGGGAGTTGCGAGCGTTATTTGGCCGCTCCTGGGTTGGCGCCGCTCAATGTGGCTTGGTTGTGCTGCAAAACCAACTTGAGTCTGGCCAGGATGGCGTCGCGGGTGAGCGTCCCAACGACTTTGGCGCACAGCCGGCCGTGAATAAAATAGAGCAGGGTCGGGACGGATTGGACTTCGTACCAGATGCTGAGGTCCGGGTTGTCGTCGGCGTTTACCTGGCAAACCTTCACATTCCCGGCGCAGTTTCGTGGCTACCTATCCAAGGCGGATCAAGATTTGACAGGGGCGACTCCAGGGGCAAAAGGCGACCAAGGCTGGTTGGGTGGACCGAGCACCTCGGACCTGAAGGTGGCCTGCCCCGACATCGACAGTGAGGGGGTGGTGCGGGTCGGCATTCATGATTGGACGATTCTCGATGTTACCGACCGAAAGGCAGTTGCTACCAGCCGTTCGGCTGCCGGTTAACTAGTTGAAGGACAGCTGATTTTCAGAACCTCGGGCGGCTTTCGACAAGGAGGAAAAGTCGAACGTCTGAAATCTCGTCCGCTTTTGCTCGACGAGCTCCACGCCGCGGATCTGGTAACATTAGCTAGTCTTGGAAAACCTAGCGACCATCGATTTGATCCTAATGTCGCAGCTCAGCTGCTCTCGGACATCGCCCATGAGCAATCGCTCGAACAGCTCCTGCGCAAACTCGTCCATCGAGCCGTGGAACGGCCGGATATCGCCTGCGCTCAAATCTGGCTGATCGATAAAGGAGATCTCTGTTCGGTTTGCCCGAGCCAAGCGAGGTGTGTCGATCGCACCCGTTGCCTGCACCTGGTCGCGGGAAAGGGAGTTTCGCTCCAAGGAGGGAGCACGGCGTGTCGGGATTTGACGATTTGACCGCCCGGTTGCCGCTCCAGCGTGGTTTCCTGGGGGAAGTAGCGTTGCGAGGTGAACAAACTTACCTGCGGGACCTGGAGGATGGAGCCGAAGCCGTTGGGTTGGAGTGGTTGAATCGTGAACGCATTCGGGTTGCGGGGGTTACGCCAATCATGTTCCAGAGTGAGGTGCTTGGGTTGATGATTGGCTTCACCCGGGAAGACTTGCCAGAAGAAGCGCGGCCTTGGGGCCGTATTTTCGCAGACCACGTTGGGGCTGCCATCGCCAATGCCCGGGCTTTGTGAGATCCAACGCCTCAAAGGGCAGCTGGAGTTGCAGAACAATTATCTCCAAGAGGAAGTGGTCGAGGCCAGGGCTTTTGGCGATTTGTCAGCAGAGTGCCGTTCTGCAACATCTGATCAGCCAGATTGACCTGCTGCTCCCAACGGAAGCTTCGTTCTCATCCTGGGTGACCGGGACAGGCAAGGAATTGGTGGCGCGCGAGATTCACTGCCGGAGTGGGCGGCATGGCAAGCCGCTGGTGCGGGTTAATTGCGCTTCCATTCCTCGGGACCTTTTTGAAAGTGAGTTCTTCGGTCATGTCAAAGGCGCATTTACCGGGGCAGTCAAGGACCGGTCAGGTCGGTTCGAAACCGCGGAAGGCGGCACGCTCCTCCTCGATGAGATCGCGGAAATCCGCTGGAAATGCGCGTGCTGCTGCGAGTGCTCCAGGAGAAGCGTTACGAACGGGCCGGGGATGATCGAACGCGGCACGCCGACGTTCGGATTATAGGGGCGACGAACCGGGATCTTGAAGAAGGCAGTGGCTGGCGGCCGGTTTCGTGAAGACCTCTACTATCGGTTGAATGTCTTTCCGATCGAGGTCGCGCCATTGCGCGAGCGGACCGACGATATTCCCCTCTTAGCCAATCATTTTGTGGCTCTGTCAGTGAGGGAGCTGAGGTGCCCGAAGCCGCGCCTGACCAGGGCGGCCATTGCCGAACTGCAGTCGTATGGATGGCCTGGCAATATTCGCGAATTGCGGAATGTGATCGAACGGCGGTGATCCTGGCCCGCGGTGGCACCCTCCGATTCGATCTTCGCCCTTTAATCAGAGGTTCCCGCTCAACCTTTACCGATCGACCTTCGTCCAATCAGCCCGGGGTCAGGCTTTTTAACAGAGGTGGAAATGAAACGTCGCGAGCGGGAGAATCTTCTGGTGGTGCTCGACAAGACCGGGTGGAAGATCAAAGGGCCAAATGGGGGCGGCGGAGCTGTCATTTGCGCCCAACCACGTTGCTTTCGCGGATGAAACAGATGTGGCTGGTGCGCCCGGCGGACTGGCAGAAGCTATTGCGGAGAGCCAATCCAGACTGCTGGATAGCGCTCGTCCTCAGAAGCTTCCGCTGCTGGGACAAGTGCGTGCCGCCGGGCCTGTTTCAGGGTCAGTTTACGCGTTCTTTGCCTTCCTCTCGTGGGACGGAGGTTGGGCGCCTCGCCGCTTTCAAGGTTCGATCGACTTCAGCTCCTGTAGAGGGCAGCGATTTCGTGGAGGCAGATCGGCCGGCAACTCCAGCGGAGTTTGACCTGCTGGCCTGCACGCCCCAGCTGCGCGGCTGAAAAGACGAATTTTTGACGAAAAGGGTGGGCGACGACGACAGTAACCCAGCGATTGAAAAGCACCAGGAGCGATGATGAGCCGTTGCGGCCGCTCCGATGCATCCCCAGGTCGCGACGGCGTCGGGCGGCTCACTGAGCGACAAGCCGCAATGCTCGGTGAGCTCTTTGTCGGCACCGCCGTTGGCGGGACACTGCGGCATTGGGATCCTGTGGTGGCACGTTCAGCGTCACACATCCTCCAGGAAACAAGCGAAAGCGAAGCCCTCTCCACAGCGTCCCGCGGCTGCGAGGAGGTAATGTCTGACGTCGCTCAGCCCGAGCGCGTCGCCGGGAGGGTCCGGACGGTATCCAGGAACCGGACTGGCGCGTTAATGGCCAGCCAGGATGATGGGCGAAGGTTCGGCTGATCGCATCGTATGATCAGACGTTTTGTGCTGCTTACGCCATGGCGGCTGACGAAGCGCAGTTTTCAGCCTGAACTGCAATTCATCCTGGGCCTTGACTTGACGTGGTGAGCAAAGGTGGCCTTCAATCAACTGACGCCTTGTTCCTGGAAGGCATTCGAAGCGAGCGGATTATCGATCTGTCCTCACCATCGGCGGCGATATGTCCTTGTCGCGCGAGCTGAATTAGAATAAAGGTGCTGAACACGCCGGGAAGGCAAGGTGCAGGCTGGAATTAAAATCCTCCTCTCCTCGTTGATGGTGGCAATCGCCATCGTCGCGTTATGGTCTTTCTTTGCGGGGAGGCTTGTGGCCGGAGCTGGCACATCTGGCGGCGCTTTGGTTTGTTTGCCATTTTCAGTCTGAGTTTCTTTCGCGATCTGGACGCGAGCGTGCCCTCGGACCAGAAGACGCTTGTCTCACCGGCCCACGGGACCGTGGATGTGATCGATGAGCTGGTGGAGAAGAGCTTCATGGGTGGACGACGCGTGCAAGCGGATTTCCATTTTTCTTTCCGTTCGATGTGCACGTGCAAAACGCGTTAACGGGGTGGGCCGAATGGCCTACTTAACACGGTCGGCAAGTTTGTGAACGCGATGAGGGAGCGATTGCGGAAGTGACTTATAACGAGAATGTCCTTCTTGGCTTTGAGACGGATGAGCAGTTGTCGAGCGGGTTGGAGGGGACGATCGCCGCTTTTAGCCTCACGTATTGTGCTCCCGCGGGTGACGGAAGGAGAGACGGTCGTGTAAAGGGAGAGCGGATCAGCCTTATCCAATTCGGCTCAAGCGTCGACCTTTCATGGCCCGGACGCGCAGGTGCAGGTGAAACTCGGAGACAAAGTGAAGGGGTGGCGACGGTCATGGCGCTTCGAAAATAAGGTATGCAGACAAAGGACGCCGCGCAGAGCGAGGCCGTGGGATTCGAGTCGGCTGAAGATTTACTTCCTGCCGAACTTGATGACCGCTGGAAATCTGTTTTGCGGCTTTGTGGCGCTGACGAAGATCGTGGAGGCGGACTTGGCGTCGCCCGAGTTTCCTTCGGCCATCCGGGTATGCGCTGTTTTCTATCTTTCTAGCCTGCATTTTTGACCTGCTTGATGGGCGCTTATGCGTATGGGGACTGGAGCATTCCGGCGCGACGATTCGCTGCGGACGATTTCGTTTAGGTGGCGCCGGCGTTTCTGGTGCATCGATCGCCAGATGTCTTCATTCAGCATTCGGAAGTGGGTTGGTTCATTGCTTTGGTTTACGTCATTTGCGGGGCATTGCGGCTGGCGCGTTTCAATTGTCTGGCGACGATGGCTGGTTCGGGGGGAGGCAAGGAGTTCCTGTTTGATTCGGCGGCGGTTGGCTGGTTGCGTCCGATGCCGTTGCTGCTGTGGTGGAGCATCGCGGGTTTGCCAAGGGGAACTGGCGTTACAGCCTTACGGTGATCATGCTTTTCCTTCCGGCGATGATGATCAGCGAAGTGAAGTATCCTTCGTTCAAGAAGCTCGATTTGCGGGCGACCCGGCCGTTCACCAAGACGGTGGTGGCGATCCTGTTTATCGGGCTATTGGTGATCTTGCGCGGAATTATTCTGCCGTTTGTGTTACCGGCGCTCTTTACGAGTTACCTGATTTATGGCTTTATCCGGCCACGCATCTCGCGGCAAATGCGCCGGGAGATAGAAGATGAAGATGATGAAGAACCGAACGAGCCGGTGCACTGACCGGGCATGATGGACGTTCAAGCCAGCATTTATGCGGCTGTGATCGGGGTTGTCAGCGGCTTTTTGATTTCCATTCCGGTAGGGCCGATCAATCTCGCCATCATCAATGAAGGGGCCAAACGAGGGTTCAAGTGGGGCGTGCTCATTGGGTTCGGCGCGATCGCGATGGACATCATCTATTGCGGGGTAGCCTTCGCCGGCTTCTCCGGGTTGTTTAGCACTCGTCTGCTGCGCGCCACCATCGAGTTGCTCAGCTTTCTTGCCCTGATCTATCTTGGGGTCAAATACCTCCAGGCCACGAACCTGCCAGCCACAACCAAGAGCGTGGAGATGGTCGAGCACAAGCTCCATCCGCACACGGCATTTATGATCGGCTTCGTCCGGGTGCTGGGCAATCCGGCGGTGCTTCTGTTCTGGATCACCCTTTCGGCATCTTTCATGTCCCACGAATGGATCGATGACACCTGGACCACCAAGGCCGCTTGCGTCGTCGGAATGGCGACCGGCGCTTTCGCCTGGTTTGTCCTCCTGAGCTTCCTTGTCTCCCTCGGCCACGGCCGTTTCTCGGCCAAGACGCTCCTCCGGATGTCGCACGTCTCGGGGGCCTGCCTCCTGTTAGCCGCGGTCGTGGTGGGAATCCGCCTGGTCAAGCTGCTGGCCCACCGCTGAGCGGCCTGGCCCCAGATAGCGCCGCAGGTATTTGACTGCCACGGCCAAGTCATTCGGCCAGGGCGAGACGATCTCGACAGGCGCAGCCGTGACCGGGTGGGGGAGGATCAAGCCGGCTGCGTGCAACCCGACCCGGGCGAGCAGCGGCTTTTCCGGCACATCGCGTTTGGGGCGGTAATCCGGTTTAAGCCGGGAAAGGAGCAGCGGTTTGCCGCCATAGAGGGCGTCCCCCGCAATCGGCAGCCGCACGGACTGAAGGTGCACGCGAATCTGATGCGTGCGGCCGGTCAGAGGCTGACATTCCAGCAGCGTATACCGGCCGTAACGCTCCAGCACTTTCAACTCGGTGGCCGCCTTCTTCCCGCGCTTCTCATCAATACGGACCAACCCAATTTTGACTGGATGCGGCCCCAGCTTTTTCGAGATGACAAATGCATCCGTGGCCGGTTCGCCATGGACCAGGGCAATGTATTTCTTGAGTGGCTTTTCCGAGCCGAACAGATTTGCCAAAGCGACCAGGGCAGGCTTGTTTTTCGCCAAGAGGATGATGCCGCTCGTTTCGAAATCGAGCCGATGTGCGTTTGCCAGGTAAGCAATGCCCCGCTCCCGGGCCCAACCGGCGCCCCGCGCGATGTCGCGGTGCAAAAGCTTCATCAGATTGGGTCGATCCGGGTCGTAGCGGTCGGGGGAAGTGAGCAAGTGGCTCGGCTTGTCCAAAGCCAGCAGATGCTCGTCCTCGAACAGGACGGGAATTTCCCAGAACTGACGGGTCGCCGGCGCGGATAGCTTGATGATGCCGGCCATGAGTTGACCCCGGTCGCGACGCTGGCCGGTCCGCGAACGGCCGCTTACTTGGCGCTGGCGCGTTGCTTGTCCCCAGCCAGGGTGAGGCGGGCCGATTCCATCTCCTTTTGGAACCACTCGGAGAAGGCCTCGTACTGCCGCGACTGCCGCAGGTTCTTCAGAAAGTCAGGCAGCTCCGCTTGCACTTTGGCGTCGGTCACCGGGACGATGCTCCTGACGTAAACGAGGAAACCGCCGCTCCGCGTCGGCACGAAGTCAGTCACCTTTCCAGGGCCGGTCGTGAAGGCGGTTCGGACCAAGGTGGGCACATCCGTGCTATTCGCGATGCCAGGAAGGGTGGTGGCCTTGCGTGAGAAAGGCGCGAGGAGCACGGGGCTGGCGTTGTTCTCCGCCACGAGCGCTTCGAAGGTTTTGCCTTGGGTCATGCCGTTGGTGATGGCGGTGTGCAGTTGACGGCCGGCGGCGCGCGCGAGGTCCAGCGCCCGGCTGTTGAGGTAATCCTTGTTGACCCGCTCCTGAATGGCCTCGAGCTGGGGCACTTCACTGGGAATGCGGCGTTCCAACGAGACGACGTAGATCCCGTCCTCACCTTGCACGGGTTGTTCCACAAAAGGGTCCTCGGGCGTCAGTTTAGCGACCGTCTGCCCGAAAGAGGCCGGGACCTTCATATTCGGGGGAGTCTGGTACTGGGTAAACGGCTCGCTCACTTCCGCGACCAGGCCTTTGGCAGCCGCGAAGTTCTCCAATGAGACAGCCTTTTCCTGGCGGCCCAGTTCATTCACGAAATCCACCGCCCGGCGCCGGGCCTCTTCCTGGGCGCCGGCTTCACGCACTTCCTCGCGAATCTTGGCCTTGGCGGCATCGGCCGAGAGAGGGAGCCCATCAGGCCCGGTGAAAGCATTCGTGCCGCGCTGCTTGTAGGTGCCTTCGACGTACTGGTTGAGGTTGGTGTTCTTGGCTAGCTCCTGATCTGCGTCCGCGAGATAATTCGAGTTGGCAAATTTGACGAATCGAACCTGGAACTTCTCGGGGATGCGGTAATTAGCGAGGTTGGTGTTATAAAAACCGGTCACTGCCGCCGGGTCGACCGTCACTTGGGCGAGGTAATTCGAACTGGCAATGAACACGGCCGATGCTTCGATTTCTTCCTGTTGCTGGCGGATCATGACTTCGGCTTCCTGCGGGGTGACCAGTTTTCCGGCCGCGCCGGCCAGGGCGACGAGGTGTTGAATCCCAACTTCGTGGCGGGCAAAGCGTTCGAAGTCCTGCTGGCTCAACCCGCGATTGGGCAAGTTCCGGATGAACTGGTCGTAAGCGTCTTTGCGAAAGGCTTTGTTTTCGCCCTGGAATTGTTCCCGGATCCAGCCGGCCACCGCGGTTTCGGTGACTTCGATGTTCAAATCCTTCAGTTTCTCGATAAGCAACAGGCGCTGGCGGGTTTCGCGATCGATCATGCTCCCGAGGCGGCCGCTGTCATTGCCAGGCCAATCGCCGTAGCTGAAGACGTAGCGCAATTCGGCCTCGCGATAAGCCTCGGCATATTCCTCGCGGTGCAAGGCGCGGCCGTTGATCGTGCCGACCTGATCGGAATGGCCGAGCCAGCGACGTTGGCCGCGCGCCTGGCGGGGGCTGAAGAAAGCGAGGAAGCTAATGATCGTGACGCCGCTGATCACGATCCAAAGCCACTTTTGGTGCCGCCGGATGGTTCCAAACATATCAAATTACTAATGATTCAGGGCGGCAACGTAACCATCTTGCGCAAGCATGGTCAACGGAAAACACTTGGCCAAATCCAAACTTTACACCCGCAGGGC
>JAXMHN010000069.1:0-34863 GCA_046346765.1 Verrucomicrobiota bacterium
CGCTCATCCACGAGGGTGCGCCAGTTCATCAGGACTGGCGCATTTTTTTTTGCAGTTTGGGGGTGAGTCCGGTACTAGATGCATATGCGCTTTATTGGGTCGGTGATCGACAAGCTGCAAAGGCATCCCAAACGGATCGTCTTTCCGGAAGGCACAGAGCCGCGCGTCCTGCAGGCCGCGCGCCAGTTCCATTCCCTGCGTCTGGGCGTGCCGATCCTGCTTGGAGACCGGCCTAAAGTGAAGGAAGCGGCCGAACGCCTCAATGTATCGCTCGAGGGCGTTCGGATCATAAATCCGGCGGAAAGCGAAGAGCTGGAAAACTTTGCCAAGCGGTTTGAGCTGTTGCGACGGTTTAAAGGCATTCGCGAGCAAGAAGCCCGCGAGATCATGCTCAAACCCAACTATTTCGGTGCTATGATGGTGGCGATGCACCAATGCGACGGTCTCGTTTCCGGCACCAACGAAATCACCGGCAGCGTTCTCCGCCCGCTCTTTCAGATCATCAAAGTGGCACCTCAGGCCACGACCGCTTCGAGTTGCATGATCATGGAAGTGGAGGATACCCGGTTTGGCGAAAACGGCGTCATGTTCATGGCCGACTGCGGCGTGATTCCAGATCCAACCGTCGATCAACTGGCGGATATCGCCGTCTCCACCGCCCAACTCGCGCGGCAATTGCTCGGCGTGCCGCCGCGGGTCGCGATGTTGTCCTATTCCACCAAGGGGAGCGCCACCCATCCGTCCATCGGCAAGGTGCAAGCGGCGACTGCCTTGGCCGAGCAAAAGGCCGAACAGAAGCTGCTCGAAGCCGACTTTGACGGCGAACTTCAATTGGACGCCGCGCTCGTGCCGGAGATTGCCGCGAGAAAACTGCCGGACAGCAAAGTCGCTGGTCGCGCCAACGTGCTCATCTTTCCGGACCTGAATTCGGGGAACATCGGCAGCAAACTGGTGCAACATATCACCAAGGCGAATGCGTACGGCCAGATCCTGCTCGGTCTGGACCGGCCGGCCGCTGACGTGTCGCGTGGTTCCAATGCCCACGACATCCTCGGCGTGGCGGCCATTGTCGGCGTGCAGTCGATTGCCTACAACCTCCTCTACCCGGATGCTGGGCAACGGTTGCCCGGCGAATAAACTTGCGCCAAGCTCTACCTATTGCCGCTCGCGCGGATTTTGCTTCGGATATGAATACCACCACACCGCGCCTTTTCATCGCTGCAACTCGGCAGAATGAAGGCAAGACGACCACGTCCTTGGGGCTGCTCGCCGCCATTCAAAAATGTCACCCCCGCGTTGGCTACATCAAACCGGTCGGACAGAGATTCGTTGAAATTGACGAACAGAAGATCGACGAGGATACCGTCCTGATGGATCGCGTTTACCAGCTCAATTGCCCGTTGCTCGATATGAGCCCGATCGCGGTTGAACCCGACTTCACCCGCAAATATCTCGAGTCCTCGAACTACGATGCTTTGGTGCGCAAGATTCAAAAGGCGTTTGACCGGGTTGCCTGGGAAAAGGATTTCGTCCTGTGTGAAGGTTCGGGGCACGCGGGAGTCGGCTCAGTTTTTGATCTTTCGAACGCGCGCGTCGCGAAGATTCTCGGGGCGAAGGTCGTGATCGTCAGCCAGGGCGGGATTGGCAAGCCGATCGATGAGGTCTGTCTGAACCAGGCGCTCTTTGAGCGGGAGGGGGTCGAGGTCATTGGCGTCATCTTGAACAAGCTGCTGCCGGAGCGGATGGAGTATATCGCTGAATTCGCCCGCCGCGGCCTCAAGCGCCAGGGGTTGCAGCTGCTCGGCGTCATTCCCCATCAGGCCATCCTGTCCAAGCCGACCATGGAATTGATCCGCGATGAACTCGGCGCGGAACAGTTGAATCGCTCTGACCAAATCTTCAACCTGGTGAAAGAAGTCGTCGTTGGGGCCATGGGGGTCCAGAACGCCATGAACTTTTTCAAGCCGGGTGTGCTCATTATCACGCCGGGCGATCGCGAAGACATCATCCTCGCCGCCGGCACAACTGCGTTCGACCAGTCCGATGGCCTCGCGGGCATTGTCCTGACCGGCAATTTGCGCCCAAGCGAGAACGTGCTGAAGGTGATTCGAGCGATGCCCTTTCCCGTGCTTCTGGCCGCCGAAGACAGCTATGAAGTCGCTTCTTGCGTCCACGACCTTACGGTCAAGACCCGTCCTAACGACACCCTCAAGATTTCGCTGATCCGTGATCTGATCGCGGAGCATGTCAATGTGCAGCAGATCTTGGATTCGCTTTGAGCTGCTTTATGCACCTGCCCTTGAATCCGGTCTTAAACCACCTGCCCGTTTATCAACCGGGCCGTCCTATCGAGGAAGTGGCCCGAGAACTCAACCTGCCTCCCGAGAGCATCATCAAGCTCGCGTCCAACGAAAATCCGCTCGGGCCGTCGCCGCGCGCCCAGGCGGCCATGAGGCAGGTGATTGCGCAATTGCATCTCTACCCGGACGGCAATGCCTTCTACCTCAAAGCCAGGCTGGCCCAAAAACTGAACTTGAGTCCCGCCAATCTCATCCTGGGCAACGGTTCAAACGAAGTGATCGAGATGGTCGGGCACGCCTTGATCACGCCGGGGAGCGAGGTGGTAGTGTCTCAGTATTGCTTCGCGGTTTATCCGATCGTCACCCATTTGTTCGGCGGCAAGCTCATTACTGTGCCGGCCAAAAGTTACGGGCACGACCTGACGGCGATGCTGGCGGCGATTACGGCCAACACGAAGGTGGTTTTCGTTGCCAACCCGAACAACCCGACCGGCACCTTGGCCTCCCCGGAAAATCTGGCCAAGTTCGTCCAACAAGTGCCGGCCCACGTGTTGCTGGCGATGGACGAAGCTTATTTTGAGTTCCTCGATAAGCCGCTCGACTTGCTGCCGCTGGTTCGATCCGGCAGCAATCCGAATCTATTGTTGATGCGCACTTTCTCGAAGATCTACGGGCTGGCCGGCTTGCGGCTGGGCTATGGGATCGGATCGCCGGAGCTGATCGCCGCTTTGGAGAAGATCCGGCAGCCATTCAATATCAACGGCGTCGCGCAAGCAGGAGCGCTCGCAGCGCTCGACGACAGTGAACATGTGACGCGCACCCAAGTCAACAATGCCGCCGGTCTCGCCTTTTTTACCAAGGCGTTTGATTCCTGGCCGCTGGAATACGTCCCTTCCTCCGCCAACTTCATTCTCGTTCGGGTCGGTGATGGGCAGCGCGTCTTCGAGCAACTGCAGCAGCGCGGGGTGATCGTGCGCCCAATGGGCGGTTATCGCCTGCCCGAATGGATCCGGATTTCCATCGGGACACCGTCCGAGAACCAGCGCTGTTGGACGGCGCTGCAGGAGGTCATTCCCGGGCCAAACAAAGGTTCCAGGTGAAGTTCACCGATCTTCGGGGCATTCTCCAGTACATCCCGCGCTTTCGCGAGAAAGTCTTCGTCATTAGCGTGGATGGCGCGATCGTCACGGACGAGAATTTCGCCAACATTCTTCTCGATATCGCCGTCCTGCGATCGCTCAACATCCGCGTCGTCCTGGTGCACGGCGCCGCGGCCCAGATTCAGAAATTGGCCGAGGAGACGGGCATCAAGCCGTCGGACTTGGACGGCAGCGGCATAACCGATGCCGACACGTTAAAGCTGGCATTGACCGCGGCCAACCGGCTGACCCACGAAATCCTGGAAGGCCTGTCGGCGAATGATCTGCGCGCCGCTTGCACCAACGCAATCATCGCCCACCCTCTCGGCATCATCCAAGGGGAGGATCATCTCTTCACTGGCAAAGTCGAGCGAGTGGACGTGGAACTGCTCCAGACGCTGCTCGCGCAAGGGATTGTGCCGGTCGTGCCGCCGCTTGGCTTCGATGGCGATGGTAAAACTTATCGCGTTAATTCGGACAGCGTGGCGGTGGCGGCCGCCGAAGCTCTCAAAGCGGTCAAGGTGATATTCATCACGACGCACGACGGCTTGCACCGCCAAGGGCAGCTCTACCGGCAGATGCTGGCCGGAGACTTGGAGAGCATGCTGGTCCAGCCCAAAGCCGATTGGCCCCCCGAAATCCTTTCCAAGGCCCTCCATGCCGTCGCAGCCTGCCGGGCGGGCGTCCCCCGCGTCCACGTCATTAATGGCCGCGTCGATGAAGGACTGTTGGCGGAAGTGTTCTCCAATGAAGGCATCGGCACCCTCATCTATGTCAGCGAATATCAGCAGATCCGGCGCGCTCTGAAAAAGGACATTCGCAGCTTGCTTATGCTCATCCAGGACTCGGTCGCAAGCGATGAGCTGGTCAAACGGACCCGCACCACCATCGAAAAGCAGTTGGGCGATTATTTCATCTTTGAAATCGACAAGAACCCGGTCGGTTGTGTCGCGGTTCACACCTATCCCGATCAAAAGAAAGCCGAGTTGGCTTGCCTCTACGTCAAATCTTCCCACGAAAATCAGGGCATCGGCCGCAAACTGATCAACTTTGCCGAAACACGCGCCCGTGAACTGGGTTTCGAGGAATTGCTCGCGCTCTCCACCCAGGCCTTCACTTATTTCCAGTCCAAAGGCGGCTTTGTCGAAGGCAGTCCCGAGGATTTGCCCCCTGCTCGCCGGGAGAAGTACGAACAAAGCGGCCGCAAATCCAAAATCCTGGTGAAGAAGCTGTCGTCAACGGCGCCGGACAAGCGCCCGTAAGCTCCATGGCCGAGCCCGCCCAAGCGCCGTTTCTTCCCATGACGAGTGCCACTATGGCAAGCCGGCCGTTCCTCTTGGAGCGCGTGCCAGCGCGCTTCCTTTGGAAGTGCCGTTTTCTCCACGTGCGGCCGACCCGCTTCGCTTTGGTCGCCAACGTCCAGCGACAGGCCGTCTCGCTTTTCGTTCGCACACCGCCAGCTTCGACCTCCCACCTGCGCCCTGGTGCGGGATGGTCCCACCCAGTGAGCTACAGCTGCTGTCGCTGGTATCTGGCGTCGACCTCCCGTTTCGGAGTTGGTCAGCAGTCCGGCTCCAACCGCACGCCCCTTGGCCTTCACCGCGTCGCCGAGAAAGTGGGCGCCGGCCAAATCCCCGGGACGGTGTTTGAGACCCGCCGGCCTGTTGGCTTGACCTGGCAAGGGCATCCTGATGCTCCGATTGCCCATCGCATCCTCTGGCTGGAGGGATTGGAGCCCGGCTTTAATCAGGGAGGAGAGGTCGACTCGCGCGCCCGCTTCATCTATATCCACGGTCTGGCCAATGAACCCTCGCTGGGTCGACCCAGTTCGCGCGGCTGCATTCACCTCGCGGCAGCCGATTTGGTCCCTCTATTCGATCGGATTCCGGTCGGCACGCTGGTGTGGATCGAGTAGCAACCGGGCGGGGTTACTCGGGCTTGAGATCGGCGACTTTCCTCAAGTAGTCGTAAGAAAAGATGCCGCTGGTGTGGCCGTCCGCCCAGACCGGCTGAATGGCGTAGCCGCCGACCCGATTGAGACGGCGCAATTCGAAAGCGGTTGGGCGAAGGGGAGTCTCTGGTCCCTTGTAGACATTGCCCATGATGTCGACTTCGCCTTTGCAGCCTGCGCAAGGGCAGTAACGCCTCAAGGTCTCGAGTTTGACGAAGCTCTCGGTGCCATCATCCCACCTGACGGCGAGTTCATCCCCGATTGGCTGGATATCCAGCGGTTGCATGCGGACAGCATAAAGCCCGCCTCGGAAACCGCAATCGGGACTTCCCCTGGCGGAGCGCGTTACGCGTAGGGAGCGAGTTTCTTGTCCACCATCGTCTTTTGGAGGACGGCGAATTTTGGCAGGCCGTTTTCCGTGGGCGGAATGGACTCGCCGCGGATCAGAGGGGCGGCGTAATCGACGAACTTTTGGTTGGGAAGAAAGCCATCTTCGCTGACCCAATCCCGCGGGATCATGTGTTCCACGTTGGCGATGTCCCCCAGCGGTTGCAGGTCCGTCCCCCAACTGACCGATCCATCCGCCTGGACCGTCCGCACGATCTTGACCATGTAACCGCTCTTTCCCTCGACCGCCGCCCGCACGGCCGTTTCCCCTGAGGCAACCGCATTATTCATGTCGGTCAGACTGGCGATATGGGCCGCAGCGCGTTGCGCGTAGCCCAAAAGCACCGTGCGCGTCTTGGTGTTGAGTTTGCCTTGGATAAGCTCCTTGAGCTTCTCGGCGGCGCCCGCTAGCACGGGATGCCCAAACGAATCCAAACGAGTCTTGTCGGCACCCAGTTCTTCCCCGTGCTCGTCGCGGACCCCTTCGCCCACCACTATGATGCAATACTTGTAAGCGGCCACGGTCTCTTTGACCTTGGCCAGCAAGGCATCCATGCTGTAACGGATTTCCGGCAACAGGATGAGGTGAGGCGGGTTGGAAGCTTCGCCCCGCTTGGCCAGGACCGTCCCGGCGGCGATCCAACCCGCGGCCCGTCCCATCACTTCGATGATGCAGCAGGAACCGTCGTCCGTGGCCATGCTGGCAACGTCAAAGCCAACTTCCATGACGGTGGTGGAGTTGTACTTGATGACGGAGCCGTAGCCCGGGCAATGATCGGTATGCGGCAGGTCGTTGTCGATCGTCTTGGGCACGCCGATAACGCGCATTTCATAACCGCGCTTGACCGCTTCTTCGTGGATCTTGTGGGACGTATCCTGGGAATCATTGCCGCCGGCGTAAAAGAAATAGCGGATATTGTGGGCCTGAAAGACCTGGAAGAGGCGGTCCATGTCGCGGGCAGCCCTTTCCGGCTTCTTCTTAAAATCGATCTTATAACGGCAAGTGCCCAAAGCGGCCGCGGGAGTGTGCTTCAATCCATCGATGGCGCTGCTCTTTTCCTCCAGAATATCAATCAGTTGCTCGTTCAAAATTCCCAGGATCCCATTGCAGCCGCCGTAAATCTCCTCGATCACTTCAGGATGCTTCCCCGCCTCTTGAATCACCCTGCCAACAGCATCACCGGAAGCCGGAAACGCCAGATCAGCCACGAGCAGCACAACCAATAGCCATAACGTCAATGACAATTGTCGCCGACTTCATCGGCTCTTTCAGCACCGACCAACGATAAAGCGGATCTCCTGTCAAAGCCGAATCATTCAGTTGTTTTCATACCGCTTCACGGCTTCACAGATCGTCGCGCAGCAGCCAGGCTGTCCTGGTGGCGATCAGTCCGTCTGCTCAAGCGGTCTGGCGACACGCCAGAGCGGATGCGGCTGGGATCGACCAACCAGCGGATCAGCGGAAGTCCACAAGGCCTGCAGACCTGACCGTGGCTTTCGAGATTGCAGCAGCCAGTGCCGTCGCAGGCCAGCACCTTTGTTCCTGAGAGCGTCCCGCTGAGCGATATTGCTTCCGCCTGCGAGGAGACTGTGTTTCATCCCAGCGCCAGACGCACCATATCCAGAATAGTCGATCGGGTTTCATCTACGCCGTCGAGGTTCGCCAGTTCACAATTGCAGACACTCGGATCGGCATTGGATTGAAAACGCGGTCAGCAAAAACAAGTCAACGAGTAGAGAGGCGTGTCGATCGCCCTCACGGCCGCGTTGCCCTGGCTGATAGCGGAGACCTGATAGCGGACAGCTGAAACCTGAACCTGACAGCTGAAATCCGAAAACCTGACAGCTGAAAAACTCGAAAACCCGACAGCTGAAACCTGAAACCTGACAGCTGAAACCTGAAACCTGACAGCTGAAACCTGAAACCTGACAGCTGAAATTGGACATCGGGCGCGTTTACACTTCCACCACGCTGTTCGTCAGGATGCCGATGCCACTGATTTCAATCCGGACGACATCGCCCTCTGCCAGAGTGAAACCGTTCGGTGGCACAATCATATGCCGGTCAGCAGGACGACGCCTTGGGGGAAGATTTGGCTGCGGAAGAGGTATCCAGCCAGCTCGGGAAGCGAGCGTTTGATTTGTCCGACGCTAGTCTCGCCGCTAAAGACGGTTTGCTGCTGGCGGTGGATGCTGAGGGTGATTTTCCAGGTCCTGACTTCTGCCCGCTGATGCCGAGGGTAATAAACGGTCCGAGCGCGCAGGAGCGGCTGTAAATCTTGGCTTGCGGGAGATAGAGGACGTTCTCGCCTTTCGATATCGCGGAGCCCGCGTCGTTGCCAATGGTGTAACCGACAATCGTTCCGGCTGAGTTCAGGACCAAGGCCAGCTCCGGTTCCGGGACGTTCCATCGAGCGTCTTTCCGAATGCCGACGGGTTCATTGGGCCCAACCACCTTCTCTGGCAGCGACTTGAAGAATAGTTCGGGCCGGGGAGCGACGTAGACGCGGTCAAGCGCTGGCGCGAATCGATTCTTCCATCCGCCGCCTTGCTGCGCAAATAGGGACCACGCCTGCCGCCCATACTTCCTGGCGATGAAGCGGAGCGGTCAGAGCGACGCTGGCCAGCGCCACTTTCGGCAATCGATCGAGGTTCAGAGAAGCGAGGTGTTGCGCCGGTTGGGTTGAGTTCGAGGATGGCAGCGAGGATCCGAAAAGCCAGCTTCCTCAAGTTGATGATCGATGTCCCGTCGATGACCAGTCCGGGGTGGAGTTGGTCCTGAGCGTCTTTAAAGCGACAGAGTTTCATGTCAATGCGTGCGTGCAACCGGAAATCGGATCTCGCCGCCAGCCTGTCCTGCGCTCATGGTGCGCGTCGGGTCATCCACAAGCCGGCCGCGGCGAAAAGCCCATTCGGCAACCAGGCGCCGACCCAGGAAGGAATATAGCCTCCGGTAGCCAGGGCCAAGCCGAACCGCATCAGGATAAAGAAGCCGAAGCAGATGAAGACGCTGCTGGCCACGCTGCCAAAGGCGCTCCGTCGCGAGGAGATGGCCCCGAAGGGCAGCGCGATCAGGACCACGACAATGCATGTCCACGGGGCGGCGAACCGCTCCTGCAACTTGGTGTCAAGGAGGGCGCGATCGCGCGCGTTCAAGTCCGGATGGATCCGCAGATACTCGAGGATTTCGCGGATGGAGAGCTGCACGTCTTTGGCGGTGCGGAAATTGGTCAGGCGGCTGATCTTGATTTCACTCTTGATTTGTTGGGGCGTTTCGGAGAAGTCGCGCATGACGAGGACATTGGTATGGGTTCCGGGGAATTCGCCTTCTTTGCCTGAGAAGGTGATGATCTCCTGGACGTTTTGAAAGACCCAGCAGTCGTTGGTCCAAACGGCGGATCGCGCGATGAAGCGGGTGCGGCGATCTGGCTGGGACCATTCGACTTGAGGATGCTCCATGTCGAACGTGACGGTGTTGAAGGCTCCTATGTTCCAGATCCTGCCGTCTCGCGCGTTGCGAAAGTGCAAACTGCGAGCCCATTGTTCCCCGTGATGAACCTGGCCGGAATTCTGCACGATCGCCCCCCGGGCCGCTTCATTGCCGGTTGGCACCCAGAATTCGTTCAGCCCAAAGACCATGATGCTGCAGGCCAGACCCACTCCCAAATAGGGCAAACTCAGCCGGCTCAAACTCAGTCCGGCCGCGCGCATGGCGGTCAGTTCATGGTGCCGCGCGTGGTTGGTCAAAGCGTAGAGCAGGGCGAGGAGAAGGGCGACCGGCAGGACCACAACCAGCAATTCCGGCGCTTTGAACAAATAGTACCACGCAATTTGCGGCGCGCTTACGCCATCCTCCTGAAAGCCAGCCAGCTCTGAAAGAAGATCAAAGGAAATCCAAAACACAAAAAACCCGCTCAGGCAGTAACCCAGTGGGACAAGCAGCTCGCGCAATAGGTAACGGTCGAGAAGCCGCATGAATGGGCGAGCCTAGTCCCGTCCCTTCACCAAAGCAAGGAGCGCGAATGCTTTTGACAGCAAAAGGCTTGAAGTTATGTTGCCCCGATTGAGAAGAGCAGCCCATCGCTCGGGCTTTCTTCGCTTATGCCGGCCGTATTCCTGGATCATCAGTCCTCAACTCCGCCGTTGCCCGAAGTGGTCGAGGCGATGCGTCCCTTCTTGGCCGAGTCTTTCGGAAATGCCGCCTCCTTCCATCGCTATGGACAAAAGGCGCGCGCTGCCTTGAATCGCGCCCGGGAACAACTTGCTTCCTTTTTGCACGCCGAATCAGCTGAACAGGTCATTTTTACTTCCGGCGGCACCGAAGCTGTCAATCTTGCCGTCAAAGGCGTTGCGTGGGCCAATGTCGCGCGCGGTCGACACATCGTCCTAAGCGGCGCCGAGCATCCGGCTGTCGCCAACTCGGTTGCCTTTCTCGAAACGATTGGTTTTACCGCCACCCGCGTCCCCGTTGATCGGGAGGGATTCATCTCCGTCGATGATGTCCAGGCGGCCCTGACCGATGAAACCATTTTGATTTGCGCTCATTATGCCAACCACGATGTCGGTACCATTCAACCGGTCGGGAAGATTGCGGAGGTGGCTGCGGGGCGGGGCGTCCCCCTGTTCGTTGATGCTGTTGCCGCCGCCGGTTGGCTGCCCCTGGATGTGCAGCAACTCGGCGTCAGCCTCCTGGCGCTCAGCCCCCACCGCTTCTACGGCCCCAAAGGGGTGGGGGCGCTTTATCGCCACCGGGGCGCCAGATTGGTCAGCCTGATCCACGGTGGTGATCAGGAACAGGGCCGCCGCGCTGGGACTGAAAATGTCGGCCATCGTCGGAGCAGGCCTCGCCGCCGAAATCGCTCAGAGAGATGCCTGCCGCGGACCAATCCGAGTTGCGGCCCTGCAGCACCGGCTCTGGGACCAGCGAATCGGCGACTGTGCCTTACCTGGCTTTGAATGGTCCGAACCCGGGCCCTCGCCGCATTCAACAAATCTCAACGTGAGGTGCCGAATTCTGCACCGAGGCGAAGGGCGGATGCTGAGTTTGGATATAGCTGGAATTGCGGTGGCCAGCACAACTGTGTCAGCAGGGCGGTCAAAGTATCGCCGGTGCTACAGGCACGTGGGACTTGACCGAGGACTTTGGCTTTGGCCCCGGCATCATCTTCTCTTTGAGCACAGAACAATACCGAAGCTGAGATGGATTACGCCGCGGCCACCTATGCCAAAGTCATCGCCAAACTGCGTGGCATGTCGCCCCTTTGGGAGGAATTCAGGCAGGACTGCTCGCTCGGTCACCTCCCCGGGACCGGCGGGCGCCGCCGCTGCTCCTTCCGCGGCAC
Organism: Verrucomicrobiota bacterium; assembly: GCA_046346765.1. Classification (GTDB taxonomy): domain Bacteria; phylum Verrucomicrobiota; class Verrucomicrobiia; order Limisphaerales; family SIBE01; genus JAXMHN01. The sequence goes on from JAXMHN010000069.1 coordinate 11,120, forward strand.
TCTCGAACCTGTAGCTCGGGCCGTTCGGCCATGGCCACCACTCATATGCTCACTGAAGAAGCCGTCAAAAAAGCGTTGCCGTAGACCGTCAAGTATCCTGGTTATAGCCGCGACATCCTCTCATTTGGATTGGTCAAGGAGATCGCCGCCGAGGAGGAGCGGTCAGCGGTACAGGACGCGCGCGCGCCCAGGTCAACTCACGTCCGGCACGCACGCCGGAACTCGCCCGGCCAAATCAGGCCAGATTACTTGCCGAGCGCGCCATTCGCTCCCCTGCCGGAGGTTCGGTCGGTCTACGTCGATATTGCGCTTGCCTGTTGGAACTGGGCCGGGGAGGCGGCGCCCAGGCGCGGCGAACGCCCGTGGGCGAACAAAACAAAGTGCCCGGCCTCCAAGCGGGTGGTGGCCGTGTCGGCGAGCGGGAAGGGCGGCGTCGGAAAGTCGACGACCTCTGTGAACCTGGCCTGCGCGTTGAAGCATCTTGGGGCGGAAGTGGGTTTATTGGATTGCGACATTTATGGGCCGAGAGCATTCCGCTGATGATGGGGATCAACCAGCGCCCGCATTTGAGCGCGGACGAGAAGTTGATACCGCCGATGAACCACGGCGGTAAGAAGCTCCTCATGAGCATGGGGTTTCTCTTGGAAGGCGACGCCCCGTCATCTGGCGAGGTCCGATGATTATGAAGACGATCCAACAATTTGTAAGCGCGGTGGACTACGGGGGGCAACTCGACTATTTGCTCGTTGACCTCCCGCCCGGCACGGGCGACGCTTTCCCTGTGCCAAACGGTGCCTTTGGACGGCGGCGTCATCGTCACCACTCCCCAGGAAGCATCCCTGGGCGTGGTTCGCAAGGGGATTGCGATGTTCGAAAAAGTGAACGTGCCCACCGCATCCCTCCTAAGCATCATTGAAAATATGAGCTTCTTTGCCGCTCCCGGCGGACAGCGCGTGGAAATCTTCGGCCACGGCGGGGGACGGGCAGAGGCGCAACGCCAGGGAATCCCTTTCCTGGGTGAAATCCCGATTTTTACCGAGATCGGGAGAGTGGAGATCGGGGCATTCACGCTGTAGTGGTGGCTCATCCGTCGGGGAACCAACGCGCAGCTTCATCGACGCAGCCCGGAGCCTTCGGCAGAGAAGCGGGAGGCTAAAGTATTTCTGGACTTGAGGACGGGTTTACGTCCTCTTTTTGCTGACCCAGCTCAGGAGAGAGGACAGACACCCAACGGTGGGAGTGTTGTGCCACAGGGCTGACAGGCGGTGCCGGCGGGCGAACGGTGAGCACTTGGTTTGGAAACTGCTAAAAAACGGTTGTCAGCAAAGTATGTGGTGCTTTACATTCGCGATAATCAAAAGCGTCAACTATAAGTGACCTTATGCCGAACGACAGCAATAGTTCCTCCACGAGCGGCAATGATTTGGTCAAGAACTCGTCCCTTTACCGCGAATTTCAGGCTGAACGCGAGGGAGATCTTGAAACACAAGTGGATCGAATCGGAAAAGGCCGGCTACGACATCGGGTTTGAGCAAGCGTTGACAGACTGGATCGTCAAGCACAAAAGCTCAAATGGCAGAAGGAGACGACAAGCTCAAACGGGCCACAACTGAAACTCCGCCTTTTCCTTTAAAGCAATCCTGTGAGATTGCAAAGGGGAGACCATCTTCCACCTCGAGCTGCTCGACGGCTTCACGCGTAAACGAACACCACCGCTTGGGTCGGCGCGCATTTCTTTTCGGCTTAAGGCTGATATCAGTAAGGGCGGAAGCCCGCTTTTGGGCATCATTCAATTGCGACACCTCGAACAGATTCTTAGGGTTCCAGGAGTTGTGCGTATGTCTTCTCCGATCATTCTCTTGCTCTCGACACCATCGGCATTGACCGCGCCTTGACGCGGATCGCTCACGAAATCAAAGAACGTAATCCGAGCAACAACAATGTCATCGTCCTCGTCGGCATTCCGTGGCGGCGTCCGCCTGGCCCGGCGCTTGTCCAGGATCCTGGGCGATCTCTGGCAGCATCCGTGCCCATTGGGTGCCCTCGACGTCAGCATGCATCGAGATGATATCCAGCCAGCGCGTCGCCGCGAAATTCGGCCCACCAATATCCCGTTCGATATCAGTGGCAAAACGGTCGTCCTGGTCGACGACGTCCTTTCAGCCCGGGCGCACCGTTCGTGCCGCTATGGATGCCTTGACCGATTTCGGCCGGCCCCAAGCGGCAAGGTCAATTGGCAAATCCTGGTCGACCGCGGCCACCGCAAGTCCCATCAAGGCGGACTATGTCGGCGGCAAAATGTCCGCTTTCCCCTACGACGCTGTCCGTAAGGAGACCGTCGACGCGCGTCAGCGGCAGAAAGCGAAGGAGGACGGCGGTGACGAGTTGGTTTACCTGGCAAAAGCATGAGCTGGAACCGCAAGCATCTTCTCGATATCGAATCCCCGCTTTCCCGAAAATCCCACCGTTCTCGACACCGCCCCAGGCTTTCAAAGCCGTCGGCGAACGCGCCATCAAAAGAAAGTGCCCGCTTTGCGTGGCAAAACCAAATCATTTAGCGCTCTTCATCGAGCCTTCCACTCGCACCCGCATCGGTTTCGAATTGGCGGCCCAACGGCTGACCGCCGATATCATCAACTTCACCGCCGAGGCTTCGTCCCTGAAAGAAAGGGGAAACCCTTCGTGACACCACCCACCACAACCTCGAGAGAAGCTCTTAACGCGGATATCGCGCATCATCATCCGGCACAGCGCCACTGGCGCTCCGCATTTCCTGGCGCGATTTCTCAAAGCGAGCGTCATCAATGCGAGGAGCGATGGCGCCCATGAACACCCCACCCAAGCTCTGCTCGATACCTTTACGATTCGTGAGAAGAAGGGACGTATCGCCGGCCTGAATGTGACGATTCTAGGCGACATCCTTTACAGCCGGGTGGCGCGATCGAACATCTGGGCATTGTTGAAGCTCGGGAGAGGCGCACGTCACTCTTTGCGGTCCTTCCACAGCGGTTCCACGAGTTTTTGAGAAGGGGAAATGGGCTACCGCGTCACTCACGATGTCAACGATGCCATCGCCGACGCGGATATCATCAACCTCCTGCGCATCCAGCACGAACGCCAGCGCAAGACCATGTTCCCCAGCATCGGCGAATACGCCAGCCTCTTCGGCCTCAGTCAGGCGCGACTCGCCAAAACCAAACCCGATGTGCTCATCATGCACCCCGGCCCTATCAACCGCGGCGTCGAGATCGATAGCGACGTTGCCGATGGCGACCGCTCCGTCATCCTCGAGCAAGTCACTAACGGCTTGGCAGTTCGAATGGCGGTCCTTTTCCTCGTCAACGGCGGCCAAGGCCCGCAGGAAGTCGCTGGCTAAGTCCGACCGTCAGGGCTTTCAGCTCTTGGAGCCGCTCGCGCCCAGGTCTCTTGCTCCTTCCAACTTCCTCGTTATAAATGCGCCGCCAGGCGCGCTTCGCTGTCGGCAAAGACCTCTTTGTGCAGCGATCGCCCGTGCGAATCCATTGTCACCACCGCCGGAAAATGCACGACTTCGAATTCCCAGATGGCTTCGGGCGAGCCGAACTCCTTCAAAAATGAGACGTTGCGCACGCTTTTGACGCATTCCGCCAGGACCTGAGCCGCCCCGCCAATGGCGTGAAAGTAAACGCAACCGTGTTCCTTGCAGGCCGCCAACGTGCGCTCGCCCATGCCACCCTTGCCAATGACCCCGCGCACCCCGAAATCGCGAATGATCTCCCACTGGTATGGTTCCTCGCGGATGGATGTGGTCGGGCCGGCTGCGGTGACTTTCCAGGCCCCGGCTTCGTCTTTTACTACTACTGGGCCGCAATGATAAATGATCCCGTCCCGCAGGTTGACGTTCCCAGGCAGTTTGCCGCCGTCATGGAGATACTTATGCACCGCGTCACGGCCGGTGAACACAATGCCGCTGATCTGGACCGCGTCGCCTACTTTGAGGGATCGGATCTTTTCTTCGGTAAAAGGAACAGTTAATTCAATCATGGGAAGATCAGGTTAATACAGCCATTTCGCGATGTTGGCGTTTCCATCCAGGACCACGCCCTGGCGGCGATAAGCCCAACACATGTAGCTGATGCTGACAAAGAACGAAGCCGGCAGCCGGTTGACCGCGCAGATTTTGACGCCGAGCAGGGTGGTTTTGCCGCCAAAGCCCATCGGGCCTATGCCAAGGTCATTGGCCGTTTTCATCACGTCCTGCTCTAATTCGTCCAATTCCTGGACCGCGTTGCGATCCGGCAGCTTGCGCAGTAACTGTTGCTTCGAGAATTCATAACCGGTCGCTCGGTCGCCACCGATGCATACTCCGAGAATCCCAGGGCCGCAGCCTTTGCCTTGCGCTTGCAGGACCGCGTCCAGGATCACCCGGCGGCAGCCTTTCAGGTCCCGGTCAGCTTTGAGCTTTTCGATCGGCAGCGAGTATTGCGCCCCGACATTCTCACAACCGCCCCCTTTGAGCATCAGGCGGACGCTAACCTCGGGGGAGCGATGCTGATGGAAATGAACAGTCGGCGATCCCGGGCCCACGTTGGTCCCATCATTCATCCCGGTCAGAGAGTTGACCGAATTCTGCCGGAGATATCCCTTTTTGGTCGCTTCGCGCACCGCTTCCCGAGCGGTTTCTTCGAAGGTGATCTGGTCAAAACCCACCGGGCAATCCACATAAAATAAGATGCTGCCGGTGTCCTGGCAGATAGGCTGCGATTTCTGCTTCGCCAGCTTGATGTTCTGTTCGATGATCTGCAGGGCAGATTCGGCAATCGTGCCTTTTTTTTCGTTTTCCAGAGACTGGAGGATGGCCGTCTGCACATCATCCGGGATTTCGGCGGATGTGCGTCGGATTAACTCCACTAACGACGGGCGGAGAGCATTCATGTGAGTTTTACCCTAGAAAATGGGGCTCTGACTGTCAACGAAACCCGCTTCGCGGGGCTGTGCCCGAGCTTCATTCAGAGCTAAGCCGATCAAACCCTCATCGATACCCGATCAACATCCGGTCGCGATCGGCTCTGCATCGGGTTTGGATCGGGTTTGGATCGGGTTTTCATCGGCTCTTGCCGGGACTAAGCTGTGTAGGTGGGGTGGACTTGGGAGAAGGAACCAAAGAACCAAGAAACCAAGGAACCAAAGAACCAAAGAACCAAAGAACCAAAGAACCAAAGAACCAAAGAACCAAAGAACCAAAGAACCAAAGAACCAAAGAACCAAAGAACCAAAGAACCAAAGAACCAAGGAACCAAGAAACCAAGGAACCAAAAATCCAGGCCTGCAGGGGAGGTGGCTCAGACGCCGCTGGCACTTTGGGGCAAACAGCTGCCTTCCGCCCCGGAGCTGGCTGGACTGACCTCCGGTTTGATGGTGACGCAATCCCGTCTTGCTAGTTCGTCCTTGAGCCTTTGGAACATGTCCTCGCCTTGATAAATACCGACGATGGCCCCTCCGGAGCCGGAGAACTGGGCGCTCGCGCCGCAATGGCGGGCGGTCTCCACCATCTGAACCTGCCAGGAAGGCAGCTGGTAGATGCTCCGGCGCGTGTCGAAGTTCTCGTTCATCAAACGTCCAAAAAGGGCGTGATCGCCGCCAAGCAACGCCGTCCGGCCTTCGGCAGCCAGTTCGGCACAATGGTTCAAGGCACTCACGACTTCTTCGTCGCCCCTTTCAAACCGGCCACGGATATCGTTATGAAAGATCTCGGTCGGTTCGCTCAGATTGCCATGGTAAGCGAGGTACAGGGGAGGCAGAAGAGCGGCGTCGAGCGATTCGTAATGGTACGTGGCAAAGCTTTCCATCTGGCTTTCACGGGTTTTGGCAAAATCCATGTAGACCAGACCTTCATAGACCTGGACGACGCGGTCCTGCAAACCGGCGGTAATACCGAGCTCTTCGCGTTCCACCGACAGAATGAAGCTTGGCTGGACCTGGCGGGGGATTTCGATGCCGTAAAATTCCATCAGGCAGCGGAGGGTCGCCGTGATGATCGCGCTGGAACCGGCCATACCCACCTGGCGCGGGATGGTCGTTTGGTAACGAATGGAGAAGTTGCGGTCATGGAGCGGCAAGTTGCGGCGCCGGCAGTAGTCGACGAAACCTTTGATGGCCGCTTTGATCAGGCGGATGCCGCCGTAGTAACCGTGCAGTTTGACGTCCTTGACGAGGTCGTGCACCGACGTGAAGCGGGCGCGATCGTCGCTCGAGAGCACAATATCCAACGAATCCCATTCGTAGAGAACAACCTCCGCACAGAAGTTGCGGACGATGGCGGAAATGGTCTTGCCGTGGTATCCGTCCGAAGGGTTGCCAACCAGCCCCGCCCGCGAAAAGGCCCGTTTACGAATGAGGTTCATTCAGCATTCGTCGCAAAAAATCGCGCAGCGACTGCCCATACTTCTCGTCAGCCAGAGCGAATTCGACAAAAGCCCGGAAATAGGCGTCGTAATTCCCAATGTCAAACCGGCGCTCGCCCTTCTTCAAGCGCACGCCAAACACTTTTCCGCCTTCCTGAATGAGCAGGCGAATGGCATCGGTCAGCTGGATCTCGCCGCCCTTGCCCGGCGAGGTTCGTTCCAGGGCATCGAAGATTTTGGGGGAAAGCACGTAACGGGCGGCGACGGCTAGATCGCTCGGCGCCTCGTGCGGCGCCGGCTTCTCAATCACGTCTTCGAGGGCGAAAACGTCGCCATTGGTCCTGGGCCTGGCTACCCCGTATTGGTGCAGTTCGTTCCGGGGCACTGGCTCGAACGCAATGACCGCATCAGCCTGGTTGGAGGCGAAGCAGTGGGTCATCCGGGCGACAATATCGCTTTGGGCGTGCAACCCGATGATCGAATCCCCCAACGCCACCACGAAGGGCAACTTGCCAACAAATGGCTTGGCGCAAAGAACGGCATGCCCCAATCCCAACAATTGCCGCTGGCGTGTGTAGAAAAACTGCAGCGGCGCTCGTTCGAACTCGAGTTCCTCCAGCAATTCTTCTTTGCCGGTTTCGCGCAGAGTCTGGACCAACTCGTTGTTCAGGTCGAAGTGGTTCTCGATCGATGTTTTGCCGGGACCAGTGATGAAAAGCAGCTGGCTCATCTGCGCGCGCGTCAATTCCTCGACGACGTATTGCACTCCAGGTTTGCGGCCGACCGGCAGCATTTCCTTCGGCTGCGACTTGGTCGCGGGCAACAGCCGGGTTCCGAGGCCGGCCACGGGCACTACTGCGATATTGACGCCATTCATTTGGAGTTCAGCTGACGAGGAAAACACCCGGGTCCGGAGCTGTTTCACGGCAGGCTGCAACGCACTGACTTCGAGCAACATTAATCATGGAGGGCACGGGCGCGACAAGCGCAATCTATGGTAGCCACAGGCTCAGATTAGGGTCAGATCGTATGGTAAGGCCGCGCTCTCCGCGCGCGCCGCTTGAAGATTAGCGCACAGCGGAACAGCTCGCGCGGAGCGCAAACCCTACCTTTAAGGCGAAGGTGATTGAACGCCCGCCCCGCCTCGCGCAAATTCGTCTTCTCTCAGGCGGCTGTTGTTTTAGAATGGGGTCTATGTCTGTCGTATCTTCTCTGCAACGAGCTGCTGTCGCTATCATTATCACCGGCTGCCTCACCTTCACGACTCTCGGCGGCGCGGCACTGTCTTTCAACCAGGGAGCGATCTGGAAAGACACGGCCGGACATCCAATCAACGCCCATGGCGGGGGCATGATGTATCACAATGGGGTCTATTATTGGTACGGTGAAAATAAGGAAGGCCGCACCTGGCTCCCCGAATCGACCAAAGCCTGGGAAGGCTACCGCGTCGACCTCACTGGCATCCGCTGTTACTCGTCGCGCGACCTGGTCCGCTGGCAAGACGAAGGTCTGGCCTTGAAAGCGGTTCCGGAAGACCCGACGCACGACCTGCATCCATCCAAGGTCTGTGAACGGCCCAAGGTCGTCTTTAATGTCCGCACGCGCCAGTTCGTCATGTGGATGCACATCGACAGTGAGGATTACAAAGCTGCCCGAGCGGGCGTGGCCGTTGCCGACGAGCCGGCCGGTCCGTACAGTTATCGCGGGAGCGTGCGGCCGGAAGGACAGGATAGCCGTGACCAAACGCTGTTCTTGGACGACGACGGCCAAGCCTATCGAATTTACTCGTCAGAGAACAATGCCACCACATACATCTCGTTGCTGACCGACGATTATCTGCGCCACTCCGGCAAGTTCGTCCGTGTTTTTCCTGGTCGGAAGATGGAAGCTCAAACCATGTGCAAGCACGGCGGCAAGTATTGGCTGATTGCTTCCGGTTGCACAGCCTGGGACCCAAACGCGGCCCGTTCCGCCGTGGCCACTTCGATTTGGGGACCATGGACCGAATTGGGCAATCCCTGCCGGGGCGACCGCGCCGAAGTCACGTTCGGCGCGCAGAGCACCTGCGTCTTTCCCGTGGCCGGGAAACCGAATGCCTTTATCTTCATGGCGGATCGCTGGAACAAACTCGATTTGCCTGAATCGCGCTATGTCTGGCTGCCGCTGCGATTCGAGTCAGATCGGCCGGTGGTCGCCTGGCGCGAGCAGTGGGATCTGTCGGCGTTTGACGAACCTGGCGCCCGCCTATGAGCCAGGCGCGGCGTATGGCGGTCCGCCTTCTGGCCGGGTTGGCGGGATTTGTGGCGCTGACCTTGGTAGTGTGCCTCGATCAGGTTGATTACCAGCCTTACTTCAAAACCGATTACTACACGAACACCGTCGCACAGTTCCGCGCGGTCGCCAAAGGCACCCCCATCGTAACCGGGGAATTGCAGGCCGGGTTCGGACGGGCGCTGCTGACGCCGACGCTCAACGTCACGGCCGATGCGCCGGAGCAAGGCCGGTTTCGTTCATTGCCGCTGGCTGGTTATGGAGCGCGCAAAGGCCGACCCGCTACGGGCGTGCACGACGACGTGTATGTAAAAGCGGCAGCTTTGCGCGTGCAGCAGCAAACGGTTGTGTTGATCAGCGCCGATGCTCTGATCATTCCGCGTGAGGTCGCTGCGCTGGCCGTGGCGCGTCTGGGGCAGGAACTGCAGCTGCGTCGTGAGCAGATTTATCTCAGCGCCACGCACACCCATGCGAGTCTCGGCGGCTGGGGGGAAGGATGGGTCGGGGAGGCGTTTGCCGGCGGATATCAACCGGGCGTCCGCGTTTGGCTGGCGGACCGAATGGTGGCCGCGGCCCGCGAAGCCCTGAGCGATTTGCGGCCGGCGGCGATGGGGCAGGGCGGCTTTGCGGCGCCCGAGTCCATTCGGAATCGAACGGTTGGCCAGCATGGTCGAGTCGATAGCGAGTTCGCCTGGGTCGTTGTGCGGCAGGCCGGCGGCCGGATGGGGATCATTGGCAGCTACGGCGCCCACGCGACGGTGCTCTCGAGCCGGAATATGGAGTTCAGCGCCGATTATCCGGGCGCGTGGCAACGCCACGTGGAGAAGGCTACCGGGGGCATTGCCATCTTTATGGCCGGCGGCGTTGGCAGCCACGCCCCGGTTGCCGGAGCGGATGGATTCAAGGGAACGGAACTAATGGGCGCCCGCCTGGCCGAAGCCGTGCTCGCTCGGACCGAGGCCGCGGCGCTGACGAACCGCGTTGCCCTCGGGTTGGTCGGGCTCGACGTCGCGTTGCCCCCGGAAAATGTGCGGTTGACCGACGGACTGCGACTGCGGCCTTGGCTGGCGAGACAGGTTTTGCCGGTCAATCGCCGGACATTTATGCAGGGATTGCGGCTGCAAGATACCGTTTGGGTGTCGACGCCATGCGATTTTAGCGGCGAACTGGTTCTTACGCTCAAGAACGAGTTTGATCGGCGGGGCCTTCGAGTTGAAGTGACGAGTTTCAATGGCGATTATATCGGCTACGTCATTTCCAGCCGCTACTACCATCTGGACGGATATGAGCCTCGCCTGATGTCGTTCTTTGGGCCGAACGTGCCGGAATACCTGTCGGACTTGATCGGCCGGATTGTGGAAGTGCTGGGAGGGCCGGTGGGCGCCACTTTTTGATTCGCCACTCCACCGGACTTCGCCTACACCTGATCGTCAGATGAGCAATCCTGTCGTGCCGAAGATGCCCAAATGGCCGTTCGTGTTGGGGGACCTGCTTCTGATCGGGCTGGCGGTGTTGCTCATCCTGCGCAACACCGGGCCGATGAGTCTCTGGGCCAGCTTGGCTTGCGTCATTGCGGCAGCCGTCGGCGCCGCTTTGTGCGCTTTGCCGTTCATTCGTGAGTATGACGCCGCCGTCAAGCTGACCGAAGCCGACGCCCTCGCCACCACCGTCGCGCAGATTGCCCATCTGGAGCAGGTCAAAAACCAGATCGCCAACGCTACCGGCCAATGGCATTCGATCCAGGAACGTTCCACCCAGACGGTTGCTGCCGCCAAGGAATTGACCGATCGAATGAAGGCTGAAATGACCGAGTTTTGCGCCTTCCTCCAAAAGAGCCAGGACACCGAGAAGAACCATCTTCGGCTCGAGGTAGAGAAGTTGCGCCGTGGCGAACGGGACTGGCTGCAAGCCGCCGTCTTGATGCTGGACCATGTGTTCGCTTTGCACAGCGCCGGCGCTCGCTCCGGTCAACCAGCCTTGGCGGGCCAGCTCAATCAATTTCAATTGGCATGTCGGGACGCGGTCCGGCGCTTGGGTCTGGTGGGCTTTGCCCCGGCTTTGCGGGACCGTTTTGATCCGCAGTTGCACCAGCCGGAAGGTGCTTCGCCGGATGGCGACGCGGGTTGGGCGATCGCGGAAGTGCGCGCCATGGGCTTCAGCTTCCGGGGGGAATTGGTCCGTAAGGCGCTGGTGAGGATCGAGGCCGTCGAAGGGGAGGAAGCCGTGGCAGACGACCGGACCGGGGCGGAGACGATTGCGCCCAAGGGCTGAGCGGTTTGAGACAAAACCGGCCGGGACGCCCCCACTGCCAGCCGCGCGTGCGTCCGCACAGCGCTTGCGAACGGCGAATGGTTTGGACTGGCCAGCTTCGTTCCCGTTGGGACTCGCCCCAGGCGACGGCCGCACTCAGGGCGTCAAACGGTTGGCTTGGAGCCTGGCGACAAAGCTTCGGACAGCAAGCCGAGGGCCTCCGCGCGGGCCACGGACCCGACCAGGCGGAATTCGGCTAGATTGTTGACGACCGGCACATTCCGTTGCTCGCTGGAGAGAAGGACAGGCAAGGCATCGAGCAGCCGTTGGCCGGGCGTCAGGGCCGGTGGCGACGGCCGCATCACGTCGTAGGCAATCACACTGGTCAGCTCCAGGCCGGCGTTGAGGTACTCTTTCATGTCCTGCAAGGCGACGACTCCGAGGAGTTTCTGGTCCCGGTCGACGATGGGCAGGAAGTTATTCGAGCCAGTCAGGAAGCGATCCACAATCTGCTGGAAGCTGGCCGTTTCACGCAGTGGCGGGACAGGTTCGCGCATCAAATCGCCAACGTTTTGTGACGTGGCGTCGCCGACGCGCTGGCTCTCCCGATCCAGTTTCACGCCTTTGCGGCGCAACGGTTCGGTGTAGACAGAGTCAGGATGCAAGCGACGGGCCACGACTGTCCCGAGCGCGCACGCGAGCATCAGCGGGGGCATGATCGAGTAGTTGAGCGATATCTCGAACATCATGATCAGCGCCAGCAAGGGAGAGTGGACCGTTGCGGACAGGACGCTGCCCATGCCGACGAGCGCAAAGGCCGCTGTGGGCAATCCGCTCGCGAAGCCGAAAAGGTGAAGAAGATCGCCAAAGGCACTGCCTAAAGCCGCTCCCAGAAAGAGGGTTGGCGTCATCACGCCACCGACCGTGCCCGAACCGACGGTCACAAGCGTGGCGAGCAATTTGGCACAGAATACCCCCAAGAGCATGACCAGACGAAAGTCTCCCTGTAAGATTCCGTTGGCGACGCTGTATCCATTGCCGAGGACTTCGGGGAAATGTATGGCCAAAGCGCCAACCATGAGCCCGCTCAGCGCCAGGCGCGCGAAGATGGGCCAGGAGAGGCGGTCAAAGAGGTCCTCACTGTAGCGGATCATTTTCATGAAGCTGGCGCCCAGTCCGCCCGCGAGGACACCCAGGACGACGAACCAATTCAACTGGCTGATCGTGTTGAACTCGACCGTTGGCACCTCATACCAGGGATGAAGCCCAAAAAAACTGCGCGAAATCATCGTGGCGACAACCGACGCGAAGACGAGCGGGCCGAACAAATTCATGGAAAAATTCCCGAGAACGATTTGGGCGGCGAAAACCGCTCCAGTGACCGGCGCATGATAGGCCGCGGCCATGCCGGAAGCGGCCCCGCACGCGACCAAAAGGCGCAACCGGTAGGGCTGCCAGCCCGCCAGTTGGCCGCCTTTGGAAGCGAGGGCGGCGGCCAACTGGACGATCGACCCTTCGCGGCCTATGGATGCGCCCGTGGAAATGCTCAGCAACGAAGAGAGCGTTTTGATGAGAGTGCTGCGCATGCGCAACCGCCCGTCCCCGGCGACGACCACTTCCATCAGGTTCTGCGAACCTTGCGCGCGCGCCAGGCGCAGGCCGCAATGCAGCACCAGGCCGGCGGCCAATCCGCCGATCAATGGTATGACCAGGCGCTGCCACGCTTGGAGACCGTAAGCGACGTCGACCAGGTCGCCCGCTTGCCGGAAGGTGATCGCGACCAGCGCGGTTGTGCCGAAGTAAAAGAGGAGGTTGGTCAAGCCGCCCACAATTCCGACGGCCCCGGCCAGAATGAGGTGGAATGTCTCTTCACTAATGCGAAGCCGCCCGCGAATGCGCAGAAGGCGTTGCCAGTGCTTTCGGACGAAGCCGCGTCCGGCAGCGATCACTTCTTGAAAGCTCTGAGGCCATACTTCCACAAGAGCTTTAATATAATGAATTTTGTGGGGGGCTGACGAGTCTGGAATTGTAGCTGCCAATGGGTGCGAGGGACGCTGCCTGCCCATTTTGCCCGCCATGAGGCTGGCCTCGGTGGCCACGACGAGCTGCAACGCCGCAACCGACGAATCAGGTCGGCCCTTCTTTGAATCATCGCCGGAGGGGAAGCGATGATGAACGAATGGCGCTGGCATGTTTCCTGATTGCGCGTACACGTATTATTTGGCACCGTACTGACTTAAGTCATGAAAAAGTGGATCGTCCTGTTACTCGCCTTAGCAGCGGGCGCTTGGGGGTATAAAGCGTGGCGAAGCCGTTCGCCCGACCCTTCTGCGGCCCGGTTGGCCAGCCGTCCCACCACCGCTCTGGTCGAGACACGCGACATCCGGTTCGCCGTCAATGCCGCGGGCGATATCGGCCCGGCAGAGCAGGTTTCCGTCCGGCCGGAAGTGAACGGGAAGATCGACAAGCTCCCGGTTGATATTGGGGACATCGTCAAGCAGGGTGATCTCCTTTTCTCTTTGGAAGACTACGATTTACAGACGGAACGCCAGTCCCAGGAACGCGAAATCGAACGGGCCACTTGCAGCTGGAGCAGGCCAGGCGCAATTACGATCGAGCCCAACAGCTTTTCCGGGAGAAACTCATCTCCCAGGAGCTCTTCGAAGATACCAAACCCAGTTCGACCTCGCCCGCAACGCCTTGGGCCGATCGGAAAAGGCTCTGGATATCGTCAAGGATAAGCTCCGCAAGACGCGAATCATCGCCCCGTTTGACTGCACGGTCTTGACTCGTCCGGTCTCGGTAGGCCAGGCCGTGGCGGGGTCAGGTGGATTCAGCAGTGGCACAGAGGTGCTCACGATTGCCAATCTGAAAGAGATGATCATTAATGCGCACATCAACCAGGCGGACGTTTCGCGCCTCAAAGTAGGACAGGAAGTGTCCGCCCAAGTCGAAGCCGTGCCCGGGTTGAAAGTCGTGGGAAAGGTCGAGCGCATCGCTCCACAGGCCACGTTCAAGAACAATATTAAAGGCTTCGCCGTCCGCATTTTGTTGAAGGACGCCGATCGCCGCATCCGACCGGGCATGACCGCCAACATCGAGATTCCCGTTTCGTCCGCGGACAACGTCGTGGCGGTGCCGCTCGCGGCGGTGTTTACGGAACAGAATCCCGAGACGCAGACGACCGAGCGCTTTGCTTATGTGAAACGGCCGGACGGCCTCGAACGCCGCCCGGTGCAGATTGGGATCTCAGATTTCTTCTTTGCTGAGATCCAAAAAGGCCTCAACCCGGGCGAGACGGTCATGCTCGAGTTGCCCAAAGACGAAAAGATGATCATCGTCAATGCGGCTCCGGTGGTTCGCACGGCCGGCGCCGGGACAGAGACCCAACGGGCTGGCGCAGCTACGCCCAAAACGAGCACCTCGTCTTCCTCCCGCTCGCGCGGAGGCTCCTAGTCCCGCGCGTTTTTCCGGTATGGCGCTCGTCGAGCTTCGCGAAGTCAGCAAGGTATATCATCTGGGGGGCGAAGAGATTCGCGCCTTGGACCGTGTGTCGCTCGACATCGAGACGGGCGAATTCATTTCCATTATCGGTCCTTCCGGCAGCGGCAAGTCAACCTTGATGCATATTCTCGGCTGTTTGGATTCTCCCACGAGCGGGACCATTCAGCTGGATGGGACGATGATCCAGGGCGCTTCCGCTTATGAATTGGCCGGAATTCGGAACCGGAAGATTGGCTTCGTCTTTCAATTCTTCAACCTGTTGCCCAAATTGAACGTCCTCCAGAACGTGGAACTCCCGATGATCTATTCGGGCGCTTCCGGGCGCGAGCGGCGCGACCGGGCCATGGACGCTCTGAAGCTGGTTGAGTTGGAAAACCGCAGCAAGCATCGCCCGTCCCAGCTTTCTGGAGGCCAACAGCAGCGCGTCGCGATTGCGCGCGCCCTGGTGAATAATCCGCGAATCATCTTTGCGGACGAGCCGACCGGGAATCTGGATTCACACACCGGCGAAGTGATCCTGGAATTGTTTCGCAGGCTCAGCAGCGAGGGGCGCACCATTATTCTGGTAACGCATGATCCCGAGATTGCGGCGGTCACTCCCCGGCGGATTGAGATTCGCGATGGCCGGATCGCGGAGAAGGTCGATCCGAAGCTGGCTGGGCTGGATCGGCTCGAGCGAGGGGCCGTCAAGTAGGCCAGGCTGCTCATGAATCTCTGGATCGCCATGAGCGTGGGCTTCAAGGAGATTTGGGCCTACAAGTTTCGGTCCCTGCTCACGATGCTCGGCATTATCCTGGGCGTCTCCAGCCTCGTCGCCATGTCCGCCTTGGTTCAAGGCATGGAGAAAGGCGCTAAGGAATCCCTCATCGCCATCGGCGGCCTGCAAAAGATTCGGGTTGAATCGCAGGAACTGCCCATTGAGCAGCGCCATCTGCGCGATCAAGCCGTCGGCATGACGATCAACGATGTCTACGCGCTCCAAAAGAGTGCGCCCCTGGTCGAGGCGGTTTCCCCTGAAATGCGCTCCTACGGCGCCCTCCTCTCGGCCAAGGGCAAGAAATTCCGCCCCTGGAATCTGGTGGGGGTTTGGCCAATCGCGGCGAAACTGAGCGAACACGTCGTTGAGCACGGCCGCATGTTCAATGAAGTGGACGACGAGATGGCGCGCAGTGTTTGTGTTATTGGGACCGACGTCCGGGATGAACTGTTCGGCTCGCCCGAGGATGTTGGTCACGAAATCATTCCGATCGGCGAGACCGTCGCCATCAACAACCAGCCATTCACCATCATCGGCATGTTTCAGCATTACGAAAGCGAACAGGACCGAAAAAAGCATGAGATCGATCGTCAGAACCCCGGGACGCGCGCCAAGACGGGCCCGACGCGGAGTCGAGGCTGGAGCGGGGGAGGGAACTGGGCGTTCAAGTTGAAGAATTCGACGGTTTATATTCCGCTCAACACGATGTGGCTGCGCTTTCGAGCCTCAGGCGCTCCCGGGTCATGGCGCAACTACAGCACGACCGCGCCCCAGGTGGTGATTCCCGATCCGCGGCTCTCGAATCTCGAGGTGAAGATTACGGATTTGGACCGCATGAACGCCGCGCTCCAGCAAGTCCATAATGTGCTGATGGCCACCCATAAAGGCATCGAGGATTTTGCCTTCCGCACTTCGGAAGAGACGATCGATCGCATCAACACCTATATCCGCAACGCCCGCGTCAGCCGCGGCGTGATCGCCGGGATCAGTCTGTTGGTCGGCGGCATTGGCATTATGAACATCATGCTCGCCAGCATCTCCGGGCGTATCCGCGAGATCGGCATTCGCAAGGCGGTCGGGGCTTCCACCAGCGCCATCTTCACCCAAATTGTGATCGAAAGCGTCGTGATCGCCATGCTGGGCGGGGTGCTGGGCTTGCTCAGCTCCTATGGCCTGGTCCGCATGCTTACCTCGTTTTCCCCCACCGACAATGTCCCCATCATCACGGTCCCGGCCATGCTCTTCGCCTTTACCGCGAGCGTGTGCATCGGGATGATGGCAGGCCTGTTTCCTGCGTTCAAGGCGGCCAGGCTCAATCCGATTCAGGCGTTGCGTTACGAGTGAACCTGGTCAATGCCATCATCGTTGGGCTGAAGGAGATCTGGTCGCACAAGTTCCGGTCTGTGCTGACGATGCTGGGCATCATCCTCGGCGTGGCCAGTCTGGTAGCCATGGCCGCCATGGTCAAAGGGATGGAGAACGGGCTGAAAGAAAGTATGATCGCTATGGGAGGCGCAGACAAAGTCCTTTTGGAGCAGCAACCCGTCCCGGCTTATCAAGAGCACCTCGCGGATGAAGCTCCCGGCCGCACGATGGTCGATGTCATGGCCTTGCGCAAAAGCGCTCCCCTGATCCGTCTCGCTTCGCCTGAAATGGCCTTGGATTCCGACGAAGTCACCATCACCCACGCCGACAAGGTGGTGCGTCCTTCCGAATGCGTCGGCGCCTGGCCAGCGGTTCTCGATATGAACCTGCACACGCTCGAACACGGCCGGTTTTTCAATGAGATTGACGAGGAGAATGCTCGGCCGGTGTGTGTCATCGGCACGGGCATCCGCGATGATCTCTTCGGCGCGCCCGAAAAGATCGGCAAAGAAATCATTCCGATTGGTGAATCGGTCAACATCAACGGCCAGCCCTTTACCATCATCGGCATGTTCACCCGCTACGAAAGCGAGCAGGCGCGCAAAGAGCGGGAACTGGCCGACAAGAATCCACAACAGTCGGCCGAAAAAGCGCAGCTGCGCCGACGCGGCTTCGGCCGACCGGGGGGCTGGGCGTTCTGGCGCAAAAACTACACGGTTTACATTCCCCTCAACACGATGTGGATACGATTTCGATCATCGACCGGCACCGGCAACATTCCCGACCCGCGCTTGACCGACATTGATTTGAAGGTGGCCGACTTGGATCTGCTCGAACCGGCGCTCCAGCAAGCGAGAAATGTTCTGATGATGACGCACAAAGGCATCGAGGACTTCAGCTTCCGCACCCAGGAGAATCAAATCGAGAGCATCAATACCCAGATCCGCAATGCCCGTTTGAGCGGCGGCATTATCGCCGCCATCAGCTTGATTGTCGGCGGCATTGGGATCATGAACATCATGCTCGCGAGCATCAACGAACGCATCCGCGAGATCGGCATTTGCAAGGCCATTGGCGCAACTGGCATTGCCATCTTTGTGCAGATTCTAGTCGAGAGCGTGGTCATCTCCTGTATTGGGGCAGTCGCTGGCCTGGCCGCCTCTTATGCCCTGGTGAGCTTGTTGACCATCATGTCACCTGCGCAGAATTCCCCGGTGATTGTGCCCGAGTCGATGCTCCTGGCGGTTATCTTTAGTGCTGCGGTCGGAGTGGTGGCCGGCTTGTTTCCGGCGTTGAAGGCCGCCAAACTGGACCCAATTCAGGCTCTTCGCTACGAATAAGCGACCCTGGATCTGGGCCTCCCGCAGCCAATCGGCCCGGGACCCTGCGCCAATCCGAAAATGGTCAAGCCACCAGCGTCCGCGCTGACCGGTTCGAGTGTCGCCTCGGCGTGAATGAATCCCTTCACCGATTTCTTCAATCATTTTGCGGTTGAAGGCGGGCAAGTCATCCGGCTTGCGACTTGTTACCAGGCCGTTATCGACGACGACCTCTTCGTCGACCCATGCGGCCCCGGCGTTGACCAGATCCGTTTTGATGGACGGATAGGAGGTCATCCGTCGCCCGCGCACGACTCCGGCCTCGATCAAGGTCCACGGACCATGGCAGATGGCCGCGACCGGTTTGCCCGCGTCAACAAAGGCTTTGACCAAGGCGACGGCTTTCGGGGCCAGGCGCAAGTGGTCCGGATTCATGACTCCGCCCGGCAAGACCAAGGCATCGAAATCCTCCGCTCGCGCTTGAGCCAGCGGCAGGTCGACGGCGAACTTGTTGCCCCATTTGGTGTGATTCCATCCTTTCACTTTGCCGCTGACGGGCGAGACGAGAGTGGTGTCTGCCCCGGCGGCTTCCAGGGCGTTTCTGGGTTCGGTCATTTCGACTTGTTCAAAGCCATCAGCGACGAGGATGGCTACCCGTTTCCCGGCCAAAGGCACGTTTAAGCTGTTAATTTTATGCATAAATCCTCCTTGGAAGAGATGCGCTGGTCGAGGCGACTGCCGTCCTGGGGCACTCGGTTGGCCGCCTCGCCCAACCCTGCAAGAAAACACATCCGCCCCTGGTAATCAATCGGCCGTAGCGCACATCGGCCCGAATGCGGATGACGTCGCCGCACCACGAGAGCATTCACGCCAGAGAGATTCCTCGAGAAGGCCTGCGCTCGGATCAAGTGGGGAGGGATCTTGGACGGCGTCCGAGGGCTCGATAATAGAGGTAAATCGGAGTCCCCAGCACTACCAGGCCTAGTCCGAACGCCGAACGGAGCAATCCTGGTTCACCCGACGCGGCCGCCTTCTGATAAGCGGCCACATCCGTGTACAAGGTCAGCCCCAAGTAGACGAGGCCGAAACAGATAAACACGATCGGCACCCACGGATAACCAGGGACTCGAAATGGCCTTGGCGCCAGCGGTTCGCGCCGTCGAAGGAGGACGACGGCCCAGGCGTTCGCCACGTAAAAGAACCAGCTCACAAAGATGAGCGTGTCCGTGAGGGTATCGAACGTGCCGCTGAACACCAGCAGAATACTCCACAGCGCCTGCACGACGAGGGACGCGGCCGGCGTGCGAAAGCGCGGATGGGCCCCGCTTAGAAATGCCGGCGCGACCCCATCCTGGCCCATCGAGTAATAGACACGCGCACTCGTGAGAATGACGGCATTTGCCGCCCCGAAGGTGGACAGCATCACCGCCACGGCGATCCAACGTCCGCCTCCGGAGAAGCATTGCTCGGCGACATCCGCCGCAACCAGCTTGGATTGGGCGATTTGATCGATGGGCAGGACATACGAGTAAACGGCGCTCATCAATAGATACAGACCGGTGACCACGAGGATCCCGAAGATCAGACTGCGGGGCAGGTCGCGTTCCGGCGATTTCAATTCGCCGCCAATGTAGGTGATCTTCTGCCAGCCGTCGTAAGCCCAGAAAGCGCCTTGCAAGGCGGCCGCAATCGACGCCCACCACATCAGGCCGGATGGATGGATGGTCGCGCTGTTCTGGTGGAGATTGGCCATCTGGCCCACCCCGGGAGTCGCGGCCACCACCAGCGCCAAGCCCAACATCGCCGCTATCTTCGCGGCAGAGAAGATGTTCTGCACCCACCCGCCGAAGCGCACTCCGAAATAGTTTACCGCTGTCAAAGCGAGAATGATCATCGCGGCCAGCCCTTTCACACCCAAGTCGTGCCAGGGCGTGATGTTGCCGATGAAGGGCAAGTGGATGGCCATTCCAGCCAGATGAGGCGGCGCTTGCGGCAGAGGGACCAACCGCGTGGTGTACTCGGCGAAAACATAGGCGAGGGCGGCAATCGATCCCGACTGAATCACGGCAAACAGGGACCAACCGTAGAGGAATCCGACAAACGGTCCGTAAGCTCGCTGTAAGTACAAGTACTGCCCCCCTGTCCTGGGCATCATCGATGCCAGTTCCGCATTGCTCAGGGTGCCGAGCAGTGACACGAACCCAGCCACCAGCCAGATTGCCAGCAGCACTTCGGGTGATCCTACCTCCGCTGCCATGACGCCTGGTTTGCGGAAGATTCCTGAGCCGATGACGCCACCCGCCACCAGCATGGTCGCACTGAAGCTCCCAAGAGTGGGGATGAGGTTGATCGCGTCAGAACCTTGGCGAGGTGGACTGGTCAATCAATTTTCGGTTCACGAGCAGTTCTGGCCACAGCCGCGGAACGCCAACCAGGCGCCGTTCCAGCCCGCCGATGGTCCGCCCGGATGCTGCTGAGCTCCGCTGTCTGGGTCAAGCACGCCGTCACCCGCCCGGACGAGCGCGGCCAAACACGCAGACTTCGTTCTTATTGGCGCAGAGATGCCCGAGGTGGAAATCGTCGCAATAACCGGGCAGGGCATGCTTCAATCGTTCGAGCAGCGCATATTCCTCTGTCCCTCTGAATTTGACGGTGACGATGAACCGCCGGGCCCAACGTCCCCGGAGCCACCGCAGGATGAGCTCGATGGTGCGTTCCGGTGCCGCGATGACATCGCACAGCAACCAATCTACCGGCTTGTCCGGAGTGAAGGCGAAGGCGTCGCCCGGGCGGAAGGAGAGGCGCGGGTGCTCCATGAGATCCGTCCGAAGCGGGGCACGGTCGACGGCTACGACCTCAGCGCCTCGCCCGAGAGCCAGGTAGCTCCAGCTGCCCGGGGCCGCGCCCAGATCCACGCAGCGTTGACCTTCCTGAATCCTCAGGCCCAGCCGCTGTTCCGCTTCCAGCAATTTGGCAAAGGCCCGCGAGGAGCTTTCTTATCGACCGCCACGGGAACCTCTCCCTTTGGGAAAGGCCAAAGCACGCGGCGCCAGGCCAACGGGAGCGGGGCGGGTGCGACCGAAAGAAAGCCGCTGTCCGGGCAAGTCAAGAGGAGTTGGAGCAGTGAGTGTTCCGCGGTGAAACCGGCTGGTTCGAGGTCGAATGTTCTCAAGCGCAGGCGTTGCTTGCGCGCTAGGGCCTGACGGACCCCTTGGCCTATCAGGAGAACAACGGTTCTGTCCGGCGGCGCCCGTCCCGTAATGCGGGATCACATGCATCTGCCACCGCGATGGCTCGGCGATTCGCGTCAGCACCGCATCCACTACCAATTCGGTCCATTGACTCACCGACGCGGCCTGACATGGCTCCGCGTGTGGAACGAGCTGCCGCGAAAAGACCCAGCAGGGCGGCGCTTCCGCCTGCAACTCGGCTCGAATCGAAATCAGCCCCGGCGCCATGACGCGAGGCGTCGCGTGGGGATGGCTCCGGGCAACCTCCTGGACCAGGAACGACTCATTGCCGCGCTCCGTCAGAATCAGATGGTGGTTTGCTTCGCCGGGCATGCGCCTCAAAACGGGCTTGGGGAGGATGCGTTCATTTCGGTGCCATCTGCAGCATAGGAATCGTCAGTTGCCGAAGTCAATCCAGCGGCTTGGTCCAAAGGGGCGCGGGCCCGACCGCCTTCTGAGGAGAAGAAAACTTTGCCCACACGAAAGAAAAAAGCCGCTCCGGTCGGGAGCGGCTTGAATCAATAAGGACGCGCTTCGTGTGCCGCGCGTCGGCCTATAGCCGTTCGAGTCACTTCTTGGCTTTGGAACCCTTGGCTGCTTCCGCCTCGAGGGCAGCTTGAGCCGCGGCCAATCGCGCCACCGGCACGCGGAAAGGAGAGCAGCTCACGTAAGTCAATCCGATCCGGTCGCAGAACTTCACCGAATCAGGGTCGCCACCGTGTTCGCCGCAGATACCCAGCTTGATGCCTGGACGGCTGGTCTGGCCTTTCTCGACGGCGATCTTCATCAGTTGGCCAACCCCTGTCTGGTCGATGGAAGCGAACGGGTTCTTTTTGACAATTTCCAGCTCTTGATAAGGAGGCAGGAAAGAACCAGAATCGTCGCGGCTCATACCCAAGGCCGTTTGAGTAAGGTCGTTCGTGCCGAAGCTGAAGAACTCGGCGGTTTGGGCGATTTCGTCGGCGGTCAGGGCGCCGCGAGGCACTTCGATCATGGTTCCAACCATGTAGCTGAGCTTGACCTTCTTCTCGGCCATGACTTCCTTGGCAACGCGGTGGACCAGTTCAACCTGGAGATCCAACTCCTTCTTGAATCCGACGAGCGGGATCATGATCTCGGGTTTCACCTTCACCCCTTGCTTCTGCACCTCGGCAGCAGCTTCGAAGACCGCCCGGGCTTGCATCTCAGAGATTTCGGGATAGACCAGGCCGAGACGGCAGCCACGGAACCCGAGCATGGGATTGAACTCATGCAGCTCTTTGACGCGTTGGGCGATGCGGTCGACCTTGATGCTCATCTTTTCGGCGAGCAGGTTTTGCGCGGCGGCGTCATGCGGCAGGAACTCGTGCAGCGGCGGGTCGAGGAAGCGGATAGTCGCGGGCAGCCCTTTGAGTTCCTTAAAGATGCCAACGAAGTCTTCCTTTTGGTAAGGCAACAACTTGGCCAGCGCCTTCTTTCGGTCTTCCTTGTTTTCCGCGAGAATCATTTCGCGCATGGCATCAATGCGATCACCCTCGAAGAACATGTGTTCGGTCCGGCAGAGGCCGATGCCACTGGCTCCGAAGGCGACGGCATTCGCGGTCTGCTCCGGGGTATCAGCATTCGTGCGGACCTGGAGGCGGGTCGCTTTGGCGCACCAGCTCATCAGCTTGTTGAACATCTGATAAGTCATGCTCTCTTTGGCCTCCAAAGAGCGTTCCACCAGCACCTGGACTACCTCGGACGCCGCCGTCTTCAGTTCGCCAGGATAAACTTCGCCGGCAGTGCCATTGATCGAGATGTAGTCACCCTCTTTATAGGTGGTTCCGCCCACCGACACCGTGCGGGCGTTATAATCGATCTGCAGTGCGCTCGCGCCGCAGACGCAGACCTTGCCCATCTGGCGGGCGACCAGGGCCGCGTGCGAACTGACTCCGCCTTTCGCGGTCAGAATGCCCTCCGCCGCGATCATACCGCGCAGATCTTCCGGAGAGGTTTCGTTGCGGACCAGCAAGACCCTTTCGCCTTTGCCAGCGGCCTCAACGGCGCGTTCGGCGTTGAGATACATCTTGCCGGAGGCCGCCCCTGGGCCGGCAGGAAGGCCGCGTGCGATGCACTTGGCGTTCTTGATGGCCTGCCGGTCAAAGACCGGCGCCAGCACCTGATCAAGCTGATCTGCCGGAACGCGGCGAACGGCGGTCTTCCAATCAATCAGTCCTTCCTTCTCCATCTCGATGGCGAAGCGGACCGCCGCCAGGCCGGTCCGTTTGCCGTTGCGGGTCTGGAGCATGAACACGGTGCCTTCTTCGATGGTAAACTCGAAGTCCTGGACGTCCTTGAAGTGACGCTCCAAGGTCTTGCGAATGTTCTCCAGCTCCGCGAAGGCAGCGGGCAAATGGTTCTTCAACTGCGCCACAGGCTCCGGCGTCCGAATACCCGCCACGACGTCTTCGCCTTGCGCATTGATAAGGAACTCGCCGTAAAAGACCTTTTCACCAGTGGCCGGATCGCGCGTAAACGCGACGCCCGAGCCGGACTGATCGCCGGTGTTGCCGTAAACCATCGCCTGCACGTTGACGGCCGTTCCCCATTCCGAAGGAATGTTGTATTTGCGGCGGTAAACAATGGCCCGATCGTTCATCCAGGAGCCGAAGACGGCGCCGACGGCGCCCCAAAGTTGCTTCCA
>JAXMHN010000007.1:0-158836 GCA_046346765.1 Verrucomicrobiota bacterium
AAATGGCCCGAAGAATAAGCCGACCATGGCGCCGATAATGGCTCCCAAGATGCCCCGCCAGGTTGCGCCCATCTTCCTCGCGCCCAAAACGCTCGCCAAATAGTCGACCAAAAGCGAAAGCAACGTCAGGCCAACCAGTAACGCCAAAACCAACGTGCTGACACTTGCGGACCCAAACCAGAACCGGTGCCCGATGGCAGCGATCAAAACCAGCGGCGCGCCTGGCAATCCGGGCATGACGCAGCCGACCAGCCCCACCCCCATCACCAGGAGGGCGAGGGTCAGTCCGATCCATTGGTCTGCACTCATCCTCATCACTTTATCGCAGATTTGGACGGGCGCTACAGTGGGCGGAGTTTCCTTGCAGCGCCTCCATCGCCTGGCAAAAGTCGGGCGGCAAGGAGGCCTCAAACGACATTCGCGCCTTCGTCGTGGGATGCACAAAGGCAAGTTGGGATGAGTGCAGCAGTTGCCGCGGGGCCGTGTAGCCGGTAGCGGCTTGCAAGACAGCGTTTTGCCGTTTCCCGTAGATCGTGTCGCCCACCAGGGGGTGGCCTAGATGCTGAAGGTGCACGCGGATTTGATGAGTGCGCCCGGTGTGGAGTTCCGCTTCCAAAAAAGTGGCGGCAGACAGCTTTTGCAGGACGCGATAAGTTGTCCAAGCGTCCCGTCCACCCCCATTGGTGACCGCCATGCGCTTGCGATGGCTGGGATGACGAGCGATGCCCGCCCGGATTTCGCCGGCATCCTGTTCCATCTCTCCACAGACGACGGCGTGGTAGAGCTTGCGGACGGCCCGGCTGGCGAATTGGGTGGCCAGAGCGAGATGAGTGTGGTCGTTTTTAGCCACCACCAGGCAGCCACTCGTATCCTTGTCAAGCCGATGGACAATCCCAGGACGGGCAACTCCGCCGATGCCGCTGAGAGTGCCATGGCAATGGTGCAGGAGGGCATTGACGAGCGTATGCTCCTCGTGGCCGGCGCCAGGATGCACGACCATGCCCGCGGGCTTATTCAGGACGAGAAGGTCTGCGTCTTCAAAAAGCACGGGCAACGGAATGTCTTCCGGTTGTGCTGTGCTCGGCTTGACCTCCGGCCAGCGGATTTCGATGGTTTCGCCAGCCTTGGGACGATGGGTAGGCCTGACGGTCAGGCCGTTAATGCGAATATCCCCATCAGCGATCAGGCGCTGGATGGTGCCGCGCGAGAGAGTTGGGAGGCACGAGCGAAGGAACACATCAGCCGCTCGTGGGGTAGAGATTGGGGGACGTGAATGGTATAGACGTCACCTTGCATTCGTTCGCTCAGCCAGCGGGGAAGGTCGGAGGCTGGAGAGACGCCAGAGCAAGAAAGAACCGACGACCGGATAACCACACTCACCAAATGCGCGGGGTCACGCGGCCGCCAGGTAGTATTTGGGATAGTCACCCCGAAAAAGTTCCACAAACGCGCGCAGCAAAGCGTAGCAGATCAGATAAGTGGCGAAAATCTGACCATCGAATCTCTTGCGCCGATAGAGCCACATCAAGCCCCCGAACAAGGCGGCATTCAGAGGCTTCATAAATCTGGGTTGGATGCACGGGAATGCCACCGGTCCAATGGTCATTGGGAAAGGTGATCGCCCAAGGCAAATCCGTTGGACGCCCATAACAACAGCCAGTCATCAGACACCCGAATCGGCCGAATACATGTCCCAAGGCGATGCTTGGGGCAATGACATCGGCCAGCTTCCAAAGCGAAACCCTTTTGAGCCGCGCATAGAAGATCGTGGCCAACGAAGCTCCGATCAGTCCTCCATACCAAACCAAGCCACTGCGGCGCAGGGCGAAAATCTCCCACCAGGGTTGGTTCGCGAATTCCTCGCGCCAGGTAGTAATGATATAGAACAGCCGTGCGCCGACAATGGCGCCGCCAATCAGCCACGGAGCTAGATCCATCACGGTCTCGGGCGAAAGGCCTTCGCGCGGAGCGCAGCACGCGTGCTGGTCCAAAACGCGACCAGGGAAATCCGAGGGCAGCGAGGATTCCATGCCCAGTAAGATCGTGAAGCCACCCAATTGAAAAGCAACACTATGCACGTGATAGCCAAAAATGAGGGCGAGGTCCAGAGGTGACAAGTGGGAATACAGCCTGGGCCGCCGGAGGCAGGGCGAAGACGGCGCGCCAAGGGGCTCGTTTCCGAAAGGTCGGGAAACGGGTTTCCGGCGCTGCCTACCAGGGGACGTTTCACTTGCCGTTGACCCAATTGTCCAAGCGCCGGCGTTGGGGCGCACAACCTCGCCGCGACAGCCGCTTCGTTCATCTCGCTCGCCGTTCCGCGCACATCCATTGTGCCCCGGCCGGACTTACCGCGGCTCTCGAAGCAGGTATGCTCTGGATTGACAGCGTGAACCCTTCTGTTTCCCGAATCTGGCTGCTGGTTGAAGATGATGAGAACGACTTCATCCTCTTACGGCGCGCTGCTCGGTCAGACCCGGGCGCCAGGCTGCAATGGGTGCGCGACGGCGCCGAGGCGGAAACAGTATCTCTGGGGGGCGAACCGTGCAGGACCGGACGAGGTTTCCGTTCCCCTCCGTGGTCCTGTCCGACCTGAAAATGCCGCGATGCACGGGATTGGAGTTGGTGCAATGGCTAAAACAGGACGCCGAACTGCGCACGTTGCCGTTTATTATGTTCTCGGCGTCGGATCAACCGACGGATGTGGGTTCTGCCTACCACGACGGGGCCAACTGGTATTTGGCGAAGCCGTCGACGTTCGATGCCCTCGTCGACATGTTGCAGCGGCTGGTCGAGAACCTGTCCAACTCTCGCTGAGTGCGTCCTCCAAAGAGGAGGTCAAGCCGCGCCTTCGAACACACTCGCGAGGACGACCTCTTTGATTTTCCAGATCAGGGTCATGGTCATGGCCAGCGGCAGAAGAATAAGGAAGACGAGAAGCCATTGCCGGCTGCTTTCGATGGCATGAATGACCTGCACGACCAGGACGGGGAGTGAGTTGATTTGCTGCAGGCCGATGTAAAGGGCGACAAATGCCAGGACGGCGACAAGAAGATAGAGGTTAAACGAGGTGAAGAACTTGGTTTCCATCCGCAGCGTTTCATCCGGCAACATGGCCGCGAGCCGTTGCAGGACGAAGTTCAAATTGAACAGAAACAGCAGGCCGGAGAGCATCAGGATGGCCACGGCCAGGAAGAAAAAAGGGACGTGCGGCAGCTGGTTCCACCAGAAGACAAAGGGCGAGAGGCCGATATTAATCACGGCCAGCAACTTGGCGCGATCCAGCGCATGAACCCAGACCCGTTCCTGCCGCTGGAAATAACCGAGTTGAAAGAGGGCATAGAGCAAGAGCACCGTTGTCAGGATCGGAGGCAAAATGCCAATCGGCCGCAGCCAATCGCTCAGCGTTGTTCGGACGCAGACCAGCAGGGTGAGGGGCAATCCCCAGAACAAGATCGAAAGCCCTCGCACCAGCCGCCTCAAAGAGCGCATGAGTTCGGCTTTGGGAGCAGTTTCGGACATCGTGAAAGAACGGCGACGCCTTAGATGGTCAGATAAGTGTATTCTTTCAAGCCGCGTTCATATTCGTCCAACAAGCGCATCGCTTCGGAAGGCTTCAGGCGGTCGGATTTGATTGCGGCATCGATTTGGCCCTTCATCTGGCGTTTCAGCTCGTTCTCATCATATTGAACGGCGCCAAGGGCCTGAACGATGGTATTGCCTTCGATGATTTCCTCGACGTAATAGCCGGCCGGCTCATCCGGATCGAGGAAGACATGCACCTCGTTGACCCGCCCGAAGAGGTTGTGCAAGTCCCCCCTGATGTCCTGGTAAGCACCCATCAAGAAGAACCCGAGATAGTACGGCTCCGATCCGGCGCCGTTCGACTGGAGCGGGTGGAGCGGCAGGGTATCGCGCACGTCACGCAGATCGATGAACTTGTTGATCTGCCCGTCGGAATCGCACGTGATGTCCACCAGGGTCGTCTCGCGCGTGGGCCGTTCGTTGAGCTTGCTCAGCGGCATGATGGGAAAGAGTTGGCCCAAAGCCCAATGGTCCAGCAACGATTGGAAGACGGAGAAATTGCAGAGATACTGATCCCCCAAGCTGTCCTCGAGCTTGCGAATTTCTTCGGGGATGTAGGCCTGGCCCTGGAAACTCTGGACCACTTCGAGCCCGATGTCCCAGTAAAGATTCTCGATCTTGGCTTTGTCAGGCAATTCCATCATGCCAAGCGTGAACATATTGTGCGCGTCCTCCCGCCGCTCGAGAGCGTCGTGATACGCCTCGAGTTTGTTGAGCTTGGCAAGGTTCTTCCGGATATCGAGGAGCTCCCGCACGAGCGGATGCTCATTTTCGCCAAATTGGAACTGCTGGTCGGGGCGTGTCTTGCCGATGGCGCCGAAGACCTCGACAATCAAAACGCTGTGATGCGCGACGATGGCACGGCCGCTTTCGCTGATGATGTTCGGGTGCGGCACTTTCTCGGCGTTGCAGACGTCGCCGATGTAATAGACGACATCGTTGGTGTATTCCTGGAGCGTGTAATTGGTCGAGCTGTCGAAAGCGGAACGGCTGCCGTCGTAATCCACTCCCAGTCCCCCACCCACATCCATGAACTCGATCGGAAAACCCATCTTGAACAATTTCGCGTAGAAACGCGCCGCTTCCTGCACCGCTTTCTTGACGGTCAGAATGTCGGGTATTTGTGAGCCGATGTGGAAATGCAACAACTTGAAGCAGTGGGTCAGGTTCTCGCCGCGCAACATTTCGGTCGCGGCAAGCAACTCGGCGGTGCTCAGGCCGAACTTGGCATTTTCACCGCCGCTTTCGGCCCATTTGCCCATGCCTTTACTGAGGAGGCGAGTTCGAATGCCGATGAGCGGTTCCACGCCGACTTGTTTGGAGACTCCGAGGATCTGGCGCAGTTCCTCCAGCTTCTCAACGACCATAATGACCTTCTTGCCCAGCTTGATTCCCATCAGGGCCATGCGGATGAAGGTGGTGTCTTTGTAGCCGTTGCAGATGATCAGGCTCTCGGTCTGGTCCTGGAGAGCGAGGCCGGCAAAGAGCTCGGGTTTGCTGCCGACTTCCAAACCGAACTGGTAGGGTTTGCCCGCGTCGAGGATTTCCTCGACCACCTCGCGCAGTTGGTTGACTTTGATCGGGAAGACGCCGCGATATTTGCCTTGGTAGTTGAACTCGGCGATGGAGTTTCGGAAGGACTGGTTAATCGACTCAACCCGGTGCCGCAGAATATCCTGAAAGCGGACGAGGAGCGGGAATTTCAGGCCGCGCCCCTTGGCTTCTTCGATGACATCGGTGAGGTCGACGGAGGCGCCGCATTCCTGGAGGGGCCGGGCGATGACATGTCCAGCTTCATTGATATCGAAGTAGCGGGCACCCCAGCGATCGATATTATATAAGCTCCGCGCGGCCTGGATGTCCCAGGGTTTGCGAGCCTCGGAAGGATCACTCATTTTTGCGTTTCAGATCGTGCGCACTATAAGGAGGCACGCGTAGATTTCAATATGCGTCCTGAAAAAAGTTTGCTTCCATGGCACCCATGCCGACCGCGCCTCTGGCTCAGATCGTCCGCTTCTGCGACCGCCAGCTCCAAACCAGCCAGTTCCAAGATTGGGAAGGCGCCGTCAACGGGCTGCAAGTCGAAAACAGAGGCACGGTCCGTCGTATCGCCGCGGCCGTCGATGGCAGCTTGGCCACGGTCAAGTTGGCCATCGCGGCGCAGGCCGACCTCCTCCTGCTCCATCATGGCCTCTTTTGGGCAGCGACTCATCCCTGGACCGGGCCGCGCTACGCCCTGATCCGCCTGCTGATCGAAAATGATCTGGCTGTTTACAGCTCGCACTTGCCTCTGGATGCCCATCCGAAACTCGGCAACAATGTCCAGCTGTGCGCGGCTCTGCGCTTGAAGCAGCTCCAACCCTTCTTCTTCACGAAAGGCCGCTTCATTGGCTTGCGTTCTGAGACCAGACTTCCGCGCGAAGAACTGAGCGCCCGCGTCCACCGGGCGCTCGGGACCAGCCCCATCGTCATCCCGGGAGGCCCGGCCGTTTGTCGGCGGATCGGAGTCGTCACCGGCGGCGCGGGCGACGACCTCGAACAAGCCGCCCAGGAGGGCGTGGACACCTTCGTCACCGGCGAAGGCCGCCACTGGACCTATGCGCGGGCCGAGGAACTCGGCCTGAATGTGATCTACGGCGGCCACTATGCAACCGAGACGTTCGGGGTCAAAGCGCTCGCCGCCAGCCTCTCCCGTCAATTCAAAGTCCCCTGGATTTTCCTGGACCACCCGACCGGCTTATGACCATCGCGTGACCGCCACCCGTTATTGCCGCTGACCGCGGCCCAAATCCAGAGCGGTGGAGGCGCCGCGCGCGGCGGAAGAACCGTCCATGATTCTATCGCTATTTGGGCCGAAGGAGGGTATGCTGAAAGCCATGGTTAGATCTTCGCGATTTCTGTGGCTGATGGTCTGGTTGAGCTTGACCATCGCGAGCCAGGCGGCGTCCGCTCGCATCCTGAAAGTCCTGCCGCATTACCTGGACGATGAAGGACGCCACTCGCTCTCGCCCAGCCTTTATGAACGGGATGCTTACCAGGCCTTCCTCCGCGCCAACCCAGATAAACGCTCCGCCCTCCGTTTTGATATCAACTGGAAAGCGAGAGGCGCCGGCTCTGAACGGTTGACCTTGCGGCTGGAACTGCGCAGCAGCGGACGCGAAGCGACCGAGCCCCTCGTGATCGAACGGCCTGTCAAAGCGGGACGCTTCTTTGGCACGTGGTCATCGCTTCATTTGGAGGGAGAGACTTATCGCGGCTTTGGGCAATTGATCGCGTGGCGCGCAACGCTTTGGCGGCAGGACGAACTGCTCGCCGAGCAGAAGTCGTTTCTCTGGTAGGACGCCGCGCGCAGAGGCCGCGCCCGACGGAAGCCAGAGGACGACGAACTCTCCGCCCCTGGCTGGCGGCCGCCTTCCCATCCTAGAGGCTCCGGATCGCCATCCGCAGTTGATCCGCGACAAACTCCTGGTGTTCTTCCGACTGGACCTTGCGATTGTCGTCCTGGGTGAGATAAAAAGTGTCCAGCGCTGCCCCTTTTTCGGTGGCGATCTTGGCGATGGCGATATCGAGGTGCAGTTCGGAAAGCGTCTGGGAAATCATGTAGAGCAAACCGACGCGATCTTCCGTTTCAATCTCGAGCACGGTGTAGAAGTCAGACGTTTCGTTGTCGAACTTGATTTCGGTCGGGATTTGTTCGCCTTCGAGGGAGCGATAGGCCAGCGCCGGCGCCGGCTGGTGAGCGATCAGGCTGGAAAGATTCACTGTCCCGGTCAGGGCGCGCTGCAGCAGGCTTTCGAACTTCTCGCGCTCTTCTTTTTTCGCGAGCGCGCCGGTTTTGGCGTCGGTCACGAAGAAGGTGTCCAGGATCATCCCGTCGGTGCGGGTGAAAATCTGGGCGCTGAGAATATTCAAGCCCGAGGCAGTCAGGCAGCCGGTGATCTTGCTGAAGAGGCCGGACCGGTCCCAGGTACAGACTTGCACGGCGGTGTAGCCACGGTCGGTTTCGTTGTGCCAATGGATGACCGGCTCGAGCGCTTTGTCCTCTTCCTGCAGTTGCAGGTGCATGAAGCGATGAGCCAGGGCAATATGCTCGGCGATCTGGCGGGCGGAATGGATCAGGAAATAGCGCGAGGGCAGATGGTCGAAGTGGGCTTTCAGCTCGTCATCGGCGAACGTTGGCGGCACCAGACGCCGGACTTCGGCCAAGAGCAGTTGCTTTTGTTTCTCCTCCGCGCGGCTCACGTCGGACCCGCCTTCGAACACTTTGACGGTGCGACGATAGAGCGTCTGCAGGAGGGAATCTTTGAAGCCGTTCCATAATTCCGGGCTGGTGCCTTGCGAATCGGCGAAGGTGTGAAGCGTGAGCATCACCAGGTTCTCGGGTGTTTGCACGTGAGCGGCGAAATTCCGAATGACGGAGGGGTCATCCATATCGCGGCGTTGCGAGATCTGGATCATGGTCAAATGGCTTTCAATGATGAGGCGGAGCGTATGCGCGGTCGCGCCGTCCAAACCGAGCCGCTTGGCGACCGTGGTCGCGAGCTGGCCGCTCACCTCGGCATGGTCCCCGGTCGGATACGCTTTGCCCGCGTCGTGCAGGAGCAGCGCGAGGTAGAGGACAAACGGCCGTTCCAACCGCTGGAACATCTCGGTGTAATTGCTGAAAGGAGGCCCTTTCGCAGACCAGATTTGATCCAGTTTCTCGAGACAAACGAGGGTGTGTTCATCCGTGGTGTGCACGATGATAAAACTCGTGTTGAACCAGGCAGGTCAGCCGGCGGAACTCAGGCGTATGCCGGCCCAAAAATCAACTTCGTGCATGCTCCGCAGAATGGGAGCGACGCTTCCCCGCTGATTGAGAATCTCCAGGAAGGTCTCGTGCACGTGCGCGTCCCGCAGGAAATAGCGATTGACCAGGGTCAAATGATGACGAATGAGCTGGGCGAGGTCGGGATGCAACGTCAGGCCCCGCTGTTGCGCGTGCAGAAAGACGCGCATCAAACGGCGGGGTTGATCCCGAAACACGTTGGGATTAGAGGCATGAACCTCGCCGTCAATGAAAACGAAGCCGTCTGTTTGCTGCTGCTCAGCGCGACGCCGTCCGGGTCGAAGCAACGCGCGGAGCGATGGAAGTCGATTGGTTTTCGGCAGGAGCGCGAGGCGTTGTTCGACGGTGCGGGTGATCAGATAGATGTTCCGCATGTGCTTGTAGACGTCCCGCATGAACCGCTCCAGCCGCTTGCGCGGCGATCGATCGGTGTAGCCCAAGTTCGAGGCAATCGACGGCTGCAAGCTCTTTTGCAGGACATCCCCAGCCCGGTTCACCTGATAATGAAGCTGGTTGCGCACCCAAAGGAGAAAATCATAGGCGGCTTCCAGTTGCTTCTGCTCCGTTTCGCTGATCTGGCCGCGCCCGCGCAATTCGCTCAATGATCGGACCCGGTATTTGAAAAATGCCATCCAGAGCAGGTTCTGGTAATCGCGCAGCCCGCCACATCCGTTCTTGATGTTCGGTTCCTGCATGAAAGGCGAGTTGCCGAACTTGGCGCGGCGGGCTTCCTGATCACGGATGCGGGCGGGGATGTATTCCTTTTCATAGCCGCGGACGCATTTGGCCAGGACGACGGCTTGCATGCGTTCGAAGAGGGCGGTGTCGCCGGCGACCAGGCGAGCCTCGATCAGGGAGGTCTTGGACTGCATGTCGCTGTTGGCGACGCGGACACAGTCGTCGACACTGCGAACGGTCGGTCCGAGCTTCAGGCCGAGGTCCCAAAGGGGATAAAGGATGCCATCGATGATGGCGGCCAAGTAGGGCGTCGGTTTGCCGTTCGAAACCAGATCGCCCCCATGCAGGAACATGATGTCGATGTCGCTGCACGGGTTCAGCTCGCCGCGGCCGTAGCCGCCGATCGCCACCAGGGCCAAAGCAGGCGGAGCCGACTTCTGCAACGGAGCTTGCTTTTTGGCCGCTTCCAACAGGTAGCGAAGCAGGACATCGAAGACGGCCGCCTGGGCGCGAGAGACTTCGCCGCCGCTGCCGCCGGCGCGGTGCAGCATCTTGAGGCGACTGCGCTCGAGTTTTAAGAAGGCCTTGTACCTGGCCAGCTCTTTGGATGCCGGACGGTCCGGAGGCAGCGGCAAGCGCTTGGCCGCGTCGGCTTCAATCTTCTCTACGAGAGTCGGCACGCCGCACCATAGGATACATGCCCGCCTTCAGGCAAGTGCGCCTCATCTCCTCAGGGCGAAGTCAGCGCCCGCCTGAATTGGAGGCCGTCACCGGCCTGGCATCCGACGCCGGAGCGGACGAAGGGGGCGGCAGGATCTCAACCAGAGTGCGCCAGGTGGCCCGCTCTCGCGGCGACATGGCTTTCCAACGGGCGGCGTTTTGAAGGAATTGTTCCCTTTGTTCCTTACTCAGGCGGTGGAAGCGTTCGAAGGAGTCAATGCAGATTTTCCGCTGGTCGGGCGGCAGCCGGGCAAAGAGTTTCAAGGTGCCCTCCATCTCCTCTCGCTCGGCCGGGTTCAATGTCCGCAGCGTCTCCGCTTGTTCGGCCGGCGAAAGCGCCAGGAACGCGCCGATGTCCTTGGTCCATTTGCCGGGCTTCTCTTCCGGAGGCGGCCGCGAAACTAAGGGTGGCGCGGGAGACGCGGCCGTCGGCGGCCCGCCAGGCGGACGGACTCGAAAGAAATAGGTGGCGGTGGTTTCGTACTCGAGAATGTCCTGCTGGACTTTGGGCGACAGCCGGTCCCATTCCGCCAAGCGCTGGTCAATGACCGGTCGCAACTGAGGCTTGACGGCGTCCGGCCATCCCTGACGCCGCGCCGGCTGCATGCGAATCAACTCGCCGAGGTAATAGGTTTGTTCCAGTTGGTTGAGGCGCGCCTCGCTCGTTGGCGGAAGAAGTGCTTCATACTCCCGCAATTGATCCTCCAGATACTTGCGCTGGTGCTCGGTGCGGTCGGCCAGGGCTTTGGCCCGTTCGGCCGGGTTCATTTGGAGCAGTTCGCGCCAGGTATCGACAGGTGTCCCAGTCCCTGGGGGAGGCGGAACCCGCCGCGCGGCTTGGTCGGCCGCAGGCTCCGTCCCAGGGGCCTTGGGGCCGGTCGAATTCGGCGGATCAGCGGCACCAGCCGGCGGCATCGACGTCGCAACCCACAAGCAGAGGCCGGTGGCGATGAGAGGAACCGGAACGCGCATAGGACTATTGCAGGGCGGCAATCAATTCCCGGTCTGCGTTTGGATGGCGCGGCAATTGGTCCAATCTCTGAATCGCTTCGAAGTCCTTCAAAATATCCAGCGAATGATCGCTGGCAAAACGAGAGATTTCCACCAGGTTCCGCGCCAGTTCGCGGTGTTGCGCCAGCTCGTGCTGCCGATAGGCAAGGGTGGCCAGCACCGCTGCCGTTGCCAGCACGGTTACTTTCGGCAACCATGAGCGCAGGCCGAGCCGCGGCCAACCGAAGCGGGACGGTCGCTCCGGGCGGGATTGTTCCTTGCGAACGGCCTGGACGACCTGAGCAGTGAAATTGGACGAAACCGGAGCGGCCGGCAGTTGATCGAGGAGATGGTTTAGAGCTAATTCTCTTTCACAGGCAGCCTGCTCCTCCGGGTGGGCCGAGAGGTAAGCCCGCACCTGGGCCTCGTCGCTTTCGGTCAGCTTGCCGCGGTGGAGTGCTTCCAGCCACCGACCTTCATCTGAAACGCTCATATATTCTTTCTATACCCGCAGCCCAAGGGAAGTTGCGTCACTTCTTTGCCTCCTGCCAAAGGCCGGAGCGAAGATACGGTTTGAGTTTTTGCTTTAAGGTTTCCCGCCCCCGGTGGATGAGCGACTTGGTCGCTGACAGGGAGCAGCCGAGAACGACGGCGATTTCCTCATAGGACAGCTCTTCCTCGCGGCAGAGCAGCAGTGCGGTCCGTTGAGTCTCTGGCAAGTCTCGGATCGCTTTCTCTACTTTGCCTACCAACTCGCTCTGCAACAGCCGATCTGGCGCCGAGTCAACTTTCTTATCCTCATACTGACGGAAGGGATGGTCCTCTTGGTCCGGATGTTCTGCATCGAGGGAATCGGCCGGATGCCGGGACCGGCGCCGGATTTCATTGAGGCACAGGTTCCGGGCGATGGTATAGAGCCACGTGGAGAATTTGGCTGAGGCCTTGTAGCGATGGGCCGACTTGAAGACCTGGACGAAGACGTTCTGCGCCAGGTCCTCCGCTTCGGTCGGATCCTGCAGAGTTCGGGCTATGAGGTTGGTGATCGGCTGTTTGTACTTCTCGACCAAGCCCTCGAAAGCTTCCATGTCGCCCTGTCTGACACGAAGCATCAGGTCGGCATCGGGATCGAGGTAACCGGACATGCCTGTTTATGTTATCAAACACCGCGGTTGGCACAAGTTGCGCCCAGGCCGGCGACCTCAGGAAATAGAGGCCTGGCTACTCCTTTGTTTGGGCTCCATCCCAACAACGAAGTAAGCCGGGGACAGCGGGATCAGGAATGAGGACGACTGCCTAAAAGGCGGGCCGGCAGAAAGATAATGGCTTTGAACAAGGCGAGCACGCCTTCCAAACCCACCCAGATCAGCCGGAAAGGGAGGAGAATCAGCCACACGATCGGGAAGAGAACCAGCGCGGCCAGCGCCACGGGCCAGCACAGAACGAAGAGAATACACCAAAAAACGAATGCCAGGAAGGTCTTCATAAGTTGACGTTCATGCGTCGCGTTGGAACCGAGAGCGGCGCGGTTCCCGTCTCGAATCGAGAACACGCCTGCCCGACGGCAAGTTGCAGCCAATCGCAGGAGTCCATGAATTGGGCTAGAGACCGCTTTCCGTCAATCCCGGAATGAAAAAGAGCACGGTTGCCCGTGCTCCTTGCATCGCGGTGCGGTCAAAGCGATTACGCGCCCATGCCTTCTTCGAAGGAACCAGCCGCGAGCGGGAAGATCAGATGGTCCCGAACGTACTGGATGCCATTGGCACTGGTGGCGTCGAGGTCACGATAGGCGCTTTCCGCTTCCACGATCAAGGGAGCGGTCTTGGCCTTCATCACCTCGCAGTAGCGCTGGGGGTAACCCGTGTGAATCAACAATTCAATATAACGCGTCATGTTCAGGTCCCCGGTCGGAATGTCGACAAATTGCATCGCGCGTTTCTGCCAGCCTGATTCGATCATGCGGAGCGGGATGTTGGGACGGATAACGAAGTTCTTCACATGGCAGGCGTAGATCCGCGGCGCCACTTTCAGGAACCGGGTTTCCCAACTCTCCCCTTCCCAGCAGTGGGACGGATCCGCATTGACCGCGAGGCATTTGTCGCCGTCGCAAGCCTGGACCAGCAGGTTGAAGTCGTCGGCGCACATTGCTGCCGTCCCGGGATGGATCTCGTGGGCGAGGTAAATGCCTAATGAATTGGCTTGCTGCCGCAACTTGGCCGTTTTCTTCTCGAACCGTTCTTTGCCCGCCTTGACCAGGTCGTAGTCACCGCCGGCCCAGAATCCCCATGGATAGCCGGTCGCAACTTCCCAACCAAAGGCAACCCCCCAAAACATCGGCAGCACTTTCACTCCCAACTCCACGGCCAGGTCCATCAGGCGCAGGATGTAGTCTTCGGCCCACTTTTCGATGTCGTCGGCCGATTTCTTGGCGACGTCCGCCGGGATGAAGGGACGAATGGTCGGACTGCCCGTCCAAGCGGTTGTGTGCACCCAGAACGGGCAGTGGGTGGAAATGCCATCCAACGTCAGACCTGCTTTGGCGAACGCGTCCTTGATCTCCTTTGCGCTTTTGAAACCTTTGTCCGCCTGCAACATGTAGTTCGACGGCTGCGCTCCGGAAGCGCCCGATTTTTTGGCATACGCCAGAAACTGATCAAGGCTCTTGGCGCCGTGCTGCGCGCCCTCGATACTAGGGTGAAAGCAAGTCTGAGGCATAAGTAACTTAAATAGGGTTTGACTGCGTGTGGGCAGGATTTAACGAAGGACCGCGCTGGATTGCAACTGCAAAGTCTGGTTCCGGACCGAGCTAACCGCCAACAACGACGGGCCGGTTCCGCGGCGCGCTTTTGCCCGGCAACGCCGGACCAGCGCCGGCGGCAAAACAGCCGGTGCCGGCATCGGGGAGAAGCTTCTCCACCGCCGGACGCGAGGGGGCCAACCGCTCCCAACGCCGCTCTCGGGTTTATTCCAGCGGCGATGCGGCGCGGCCGATCGGCATCGTGGCGAGGGTCGTATATTCGCTGCCGCTCGGCTTAAGCTGGCTCTGGATAAGCTGGAGTTCAGTCAGGCGCCACCGACCTGGCGCTGGAGTCGCGGCCTGCTCGACCACCTGTCCCAACCGCTTCGCGTCGGCACCGGCTCTTTCAATCCGGCCGAGGGTCAAGTGCGGCTGGAAGGTCCGGGTTTCCGAGTGGCTGCCAAAGGCCACGGTCGCCTGGCGGATCCGCGCCTCCATTTGATGCAGTTGCGACAGATCTCCTCCGATGCCCAGCCAAATCACGCGCGGACGTTGAATGGAAGGAAAGCAACCCAGGCCTTCCACCGAAAGAGTCGGGACAGGCAAGCCCTGCACCGCGTGACCAAGGGCCCGTTCGAGTGCCGGCACTTCCGGCTGGGCCACGTTGCCGTAAAAGCGAAGCGTCAAATGCAGTTGCTCTCGATGCGTCCATCGGACGTGACTCACGCCGGGCATCTGCGCGAGGTTCGACTGGACGGTGATGATCGCTTGGAGCAATGCATCCGGCAGACAGGCGGCGACGAAGGCGCGGATCGGACGCGGGATTGGCGCTTCCACCATAGCCTGCTCCCTGGTCACGGCAGGCGTTGACCCAGGGCCGCCTCGAGCAAGCGATACCACTCGTCCCGGGTCAATTCCAGCTCGGCCGCCTGAGCGAGTTCCTTGATTCGGGTGGGGTCAGTCGAGCCGACGATCGGGACGATGCCGCTGGGATGTTTGAGCAGCCAAGCCAATGCCACCACCGGCCGGGTCGTCTCCCGGTCGCGCGCCACCAGGTCTAACACTTCGCGGACATGGATGCGGCGGGCATGATCCGGATCGCGCAGATCGATCGGATCATGGGTGGCCAAGCGACCGGCGGCCAAAGGACTCCAAGCGAGCGGGGTCATTTTCTCGGCCAGGCATTGGTCGAGGGTGCCATCATGCAGAGCCTCGAGGTGGGAGAGGCTGATTTCCACCTGATGCCCCGTCAGCGGCATGGGGCAAGCCTTCTGCAGGGCGGCGAGTTGTGCCGGTCGGAAGTTGCTGACCCCGAACTCCCGGACCTTGCCAGCCTGGTGGAGCCGGGAAAACACCGTAGCCACCTCGTCCGGATCGCACAGATAGTCCGGCCGATGCAATTGGTAAAGATCGATGCGCTCGACCCCAAGCCGCTTGAGTGATTGCTCGCAAGACCAAATGATATGCCCGGCCGAAAAGTCGTAGCGATAGGGCGATTCGGGCTTGGGGTCACCCTGGCGACGGACCCCGCACTTGGTGGCAATCACGACCCGGTCGCGCATTCCGGACACTTCCTTCAACAACTTGCCGAAGAGGCGCTCCGCCTCGCCGTTTCCGTAGATGTCGGCGTGATCAAAGAGCGTGTAGCCCGCTTCATGCGCCGCCAAAATCGCCCGGCGGCCTTGCGCGGCGCGTTCCGGGGTCAACTCGGCGCCGTCCGCACTCCCGGTCCGCCAGCACCCATATGCGATGCGGCTCGCCTCCAAATCACTCTTGCCGAGTTGCGCAGTTTGCATAGGCTATAGTCCAAGGAGACTAGCTGCCGAAGGCGCCGCGGGCAAAACATTCTCGCTGGGTTGACACTCGGTTGAAAATGGAGACATTGAGCCCGTCCAGCAGCCCCGACACAAAAGGAAGAATATTATGCAAGGGAGTGCAGATAAACTGGTCCGCGACGTCCGCGTTGTCGTCCAGGATGCGGAAGAGCTGATTAAGGCCACGGCTGGTGATATCGAGGAGAAAACCAGAGCCGCCCGCGCGCGGCTGGCCGGAGCCCTGGTGGTTGCGAAAGACAGTCTGAGACAAGCCGAGGAAACGGCCGCGGAGAGCGTGGAAGCGGCCGACGAATGGATCCGCGAGAAGCCGTATCACTCGCTGGGGATAGCTTTCGCCGCCGGATTGATCCTGGGGGTGCTCCTGGGCCGCAAATGACTGTAAGCCGTCCGGGGCTTTTACCCCGGCAGCGATCGCCTGGGAGGAGTTAGCCGGCGCCTCGCGCGCCGGCCGTATGCGATGACGCTCGAGCGCTTCCGCCCGCTCCAGCCGCTACCACCGGAAGAGATTTACTTGTGCGCGCTTCCGGTGTTCCCTAATCCCCCTATGAGCCAAGTCAAATTCGGGACGGATGGGTGGCGGGCAGTCATCAGTGAGGATTTCACTTTCGCCAACGTGGACCGAGTGGCGCAGGCCACGGCAGACTATTGGTTGAAGAACCCCGCTCCCGATACCCAGTTGCTGGCCATCGTTGGCTACGACCGCCGGTTCCTTTCGGATCAATTTGCCCGACGCACCGCCGAGGTCCTGGCCGGCAACGGCCTGAGGGTCATCCTGACCAACCAGCCCACGCCGACCCCGGCGGTCTCGCTGGCCGTTAAAGCGCAGAGGGCGGTCGGCGGCGTCATGATCACCGCCAGCCACAATCCCCCAAGCTTCAACGGCTTTAAGCTCAAGGCGTTCTTTGGCGGATCGGCCGATCCAGCCATCTGCCAGCAAGTGGAAGCGCAATTGGACCAGTCTCCGGTCAAAGCGACGCCATTCGAAGCCGCCGTCAGGGCCAAGCAGATAACGGTCAAGGACCTGCGCCCGCCCCACTTCGCCGCCGTCAAAAGGCTGGTAAACTTCCGCCTCATCGCGCAATCGAAACTTCGCTTTGCTCATGACGCCCTTTTCGGCGTCGGCGCCGGGTGTTTTGACGTTCTCCTTGCTGATACCACCTGCAAAGTTACGACTTTGAACGGGGTTCACGATGTCCTCTTCGGCGGGATTAACCCAGAGCCGATTGCCAAGAACTACGCGCTGAGCGCGGCTTACCTGCAAAAGCATCCGCACGATCTATGCCTCGTCACCGATGGCGACGCCGACCGTGTCGGGGGCATGGATGGGCGCGGCCATCCGCTTTCGACCCACCAGATCATCTGCCTCCTTTTGCAGCATTTCATCCTCAACCGCCAAGGCAAAGGGCGAGTCGTCAAAGCACTCACCACGACGTCGATGGTCGACAAGATCTGCCAGAAATACGACCTCCCGCTGGTCGAAACTGGCGTCGGCTTCAAATACATTTGTGCCGAACTCCTCAAAGGCGGCGTGCTCCTTGGCTTCGAGGAGAGTGGTGGTATCGGCTTCCCCGGGCACGTGCCGGAACGCGATGGAATCGCTTGCCGGGTTAATGCTACTCGAACTGCTTGCGACCGAGCGTCCAATCGCTCGACAAGCTCTTAGCTAAACTCGAGCAGGAATACGGCCCATCGCTGCGCGCGAATTGATACGCATTTTCCCCTCGAGAAACGTCCGGTCCTGATGGAATACCTGAAAGCGAATCCCCCGCCGAAGCTGCTGCGTTCCCCCACCCAGGAGGTGAAGTCGTACGATGGCGTTAAGTTCATCGCCGAGGACACGTCGTGGCTCATGCTCCGCGGCTCGGGAACGGAGCCGATCCTGCGCA
The DNA here is from genome assembly GCA_046346765.1 of Verrucomicrobiota bacterium. Classification (GTDB taxonomy): domain Bacteria; phylum Verrucomicrobiota; class Verrucomicrobiia; order Limisphaerales; family SIBE01; genus JAXMHN01. The sequence continues at coordinate 17,254 of JAXMHN010000007.1, forward strand.
TCTACGCGGAAGCATCCTCCGATGAAGCAGCCCAGAAGCTCCTGAAGCTGGGAGTCGAACTGACCAAGCGCGTTTAAGAGACAACTCCTTTTGACTCCGGTAACCCAGACCGCGACCGCCAATCTAATCTACCGCGGACGCGAGGTCCGGACGCATTTCGGAGGGCCTTCCCACCCGAACGATCGAGCCACGTGCGATGGGCGGAGGCGCCGTGGAACAACCACGCTGCACAGGCCGGCCAGCGGGATGTGAGCACGCCGCGTCCCCGCACCCCGAAGCTGCGCGCGACGAACGCCGGGGGAGCAGGACTGGGCCGCTTGACGACGGACAATCCATCGTGCGAGGTTGCCCGCGACGGTTAGGATCGAAGATCAGTTGCGACAGGATTTCTTCAGTCGTGTTTGGCAGACTCCCGCGGTGCAGAGCTTGGCGCGCCGGGTTGAGTCGGGCGGCGCTTTGTCTCTGACAGAAATCAGCCCGGCGGCTCAGCCGTTCGTGGCAGCCCTGCTGCACCGAATGTTTCCGCAGCGGCCTCTGGTTGTCGTGACGGAAGGGCTCAAGACCCAGGAGAAGTTTGATCAGGATATGGCCACATGGCTGCGGGTGGGATCGGGTCCCGACGCGGCTCCATCCCCCTCCGGCCGGGAGAAGTGGCGCCCCTTGTTCTATCCGGCATGGGAGATTTTGCCGCACGAAGCCAAGCTGCCGCACGCCGACGTAATCAGCGAGCGTCTCGAAACACTCATCGCCCTCGGAAAAGCCGCGCCCGGAGACGCTGCGGCCCCCCTGATCATCACGACCGTCGCCGCGCTCATGCAGCGGACCTTTGCTCAGGGTGAGCTCGAACGGCGAACGCGGGCGCTGCAGCGTGGGGATCGCTTGGAACCGCTCGATCTGGTCGAGTGGCTCGAAGATCAAGGCTACGAGCCGGAGGCGAAAGTGACTCAAAAGGGCGAGATCTCCCTGCGCGGCGGCATCCTCGATATCTTTCCGCTGACCAGTCCCTGGCCCGTCCGGCTTGAATTCTTCGGGGACGAACTGGAATCGCTCCGTCACTTCGATCCGCTCACGCAGATCTCGCGCGAATCGATTGAACGCGTCGTTCTCCCGCCGAGTGGTGAATTGGTCCTCCTGAAGAAGCTCTCGGAGCGGGCTGATCCTGCTTTCCGGTTGGTTACCCTATTGGAACATCTGGGTGATCAGGCCATGCTTCTCCTTTGCAATCCGGATCTTTTGGCAGAGCACGCGGACGCCTATGCCCAGCAGATCCCTCCCCAGGATCCATTTTTTGTTCGCTGGGATGCGTTGATGGCAGACTGGTCCGGGCGCGGCGGGACGACCTTGTCGATGCTGGATAGCCGAGAGCCAGGCGACAGCGCCGGGGCTTCCCTCGGCCCGATCGAAACCGGGGCCGCCGAGCCGGTTGACTCATTCGCGCCGGTCCCCGAGCTGAGCTTTTCGAGTCTGGACGCATTTCGCACCTTAGGGGAACGGCCTCTCGAATCGCCCATCGCCGAGGCGCAGCGCCGTGAATTCTTTCATCAGTTGCACCGCTGGTTGCGCCGCGATTACGCCGTCCACGTCTTTTGTAACAACGAAGGAGAACGCGACCGGTTGCTTGAAATTTGGCGAGAGTACGGCCTGGACAAGCCGCCGGAAGCGCCGGCCGCAGGCGAGTCCGGGAGCGCCGAACTGTTACCAGGCGTGACCATCGGTGCGCTTACCCGGGGCTTCCTCTGCGACCCGGCCCGTCTGGTGGTGGTCACGGACGCGGAAGTTTTCGGCCGCTACAAAGTGCAGCGCGCCCGGCGCCTCAAATCGCCGCACGCGGTCGCGGCCCGGTCGGCGTTGGACATCGATTTCACCGACCTGGAGGAAGGCGATTTCGTGGTCCACTTGCAGCACGGCATTGGGCGATACCTCGGTCTGCAGTTGATGCCGCTGGGGGCGGGCAAGAAGGGCCAAGCGTCCCGCGGAGATGGGGAATCCAGCGAAAGCGACGAGGCCCAGGGACAGGAATGCCTGGTGATCGAGTATGCCCCTTCCGGCCCGGAGCAAACGGCGCCCCCGCGGCTTTACGTCCCTGTCACCGAAGCGCACCTCGTCAGTAAGTACGTCGGCACAGGCAAGGCGCGCCCCACGCTCAACACGCTTGGAGGAACGCGCTGGCTGCGCGCGAAGGCCCAGGCAGAACAAGCCGTGCGCGATCTCGCGGGCGAGCTGCTCTCGATTCAGGCGGCGCGTGAATCTCAACCGGGGCATGCCTTTGCCGCGGACACCGCCTGGCAGCGCGAATTTGAAGCGGCCTTTCTTTACGAAGAAACGCCGGACCAGATGCGCGCGATCGTCGAAGCGAAGAAGGACATGGAAGCGCAACGGCCGATGGACCGGTTGATCTGCGGGGATGTCGGCTATGGCAAGACGGAAGTTGCCATCCGGGCGGCTTTCAAAGCGGTCATGGAAGGCAAGCAAGCGGCCTTGCTCGTCCCTACCACCATCCTGGCCCAACAACATTTCAATACCTTCCGCGAACGGATGGCCGATTACCCGATTCGCGTCGAACAGCTCTCCCGCTTCTGCACCCGACGCGAACAGAAGCGCGTCCTGCAACAGCTTGCTGAAGGCGCCGTCGATATCGTCATTGGCACCCATCGCTTGATCCAAAGCGACGTCGTCTTCAAAGACCTTGGCCTCGTGATCATTGACGAGGAACAGCGTTTCGGCGTCCTGCACAAGGAAAAGTTCAAACTGCTCCGCAAGCTCGTAGATGTCCTCACTTTGAGCGCCACCCCGATTCCGCGGACGCTCTATTTGGCCCTCACTGGCGCGCGCGACATGAGCACGATTGAGACCCCTCCCCAGGACCGGCTCCCGGTTGAGACCATCATCGCCCAGTACGACGAGCGCATCATTCGGGACGCGATCCAGCGGGAGCTGAATCGGGAAGGGCAGGTCTTCTATCTGCACAATCGCGTCACGGATATCCAAAGCGTGGCCGTGCGGCTCGGCACGCTCGTGCCGAAAGCGCGCATCGTCGTCGGGCACGGGCAGATGGAGACGGACGAACTGGAAGAGGTCATGGCCAAGTTTATCAACGGCCAGGCGGATGTGCTGGTGTCCACGACCATCATTGAAAGCGGCATCGACATTCCCAATGCCAACACCATCATCATCGAGCGAGCCGACCGCTTCGGATTATCGGACCTTTACCAGCTGCGCGGTCGCGTCGGGCGCTACAAACACCAGGCCTACGCTTACCTCCTCCTCCCGCGCCATGCCACCTTGCTCCGCGACGTGCGCAAACGCATCAGCGCCATCAAACAATACTCCAGCCTGGGCAGCGGCTTCAAGATCGCCATGCGCGACCTGGAAATCCGGGGCGCCGGCAACTTGCTCGGCCCCGAGCAAAGCGGCCATATCACCGCGGTCGGTTTCGACCTTTATTGCCAGCTCCTCAAACAAAGCGTCAGCGCGCTCAAAGGGGAAAAGGTCCGGCCCCGGGTGGAGGTTCAGATCCGCCTGGACTTTCTCGCGCTGCATCCCGGCGAAGAGCCAGCCGCGCCCGCCAAAACCGAGCGGCGACCGCGGAAGGACGCCGCCGCGGACCTGCATATCTCCGTGCCGCGGGAGGTGTGGTCGTATGCGGATGAGGATGAATTTGCCCCGAAGAAGCTCGAGGCGCCCGCCGACCCGGCCGCCAGGCGGACCGCGCCTGCTTATCTTCCCTTCAATTACATTCGGGAATCGCACCAGCGCATCGAGATTTACCGCAAGCTTGCCCAGGCCACCGATAAGCCCTCGCTCGAACGGCTGCGATCGGAGTTGCGAGATCGTTTTGGCAAAATACCGCCGGCGGTCGAACTACTCTTGCAGCTGGCCGATTTGAAACCAATCGCTGCCGAGCGACAGGTTACGGCCATTGAAACCAAAGGCGAACGCCTCATGCTGACGCGGAACAGCGACTACCTGATGATCGATGGCAAGTTCCCGCTATTGATGAAGAAAGAAGCGGCCGCCCGCCTGCGCGAAATCAGAAAGCTGCTCCTGGCCCTATGAGGCAGGCGCAAGTGGCCCCAGGCCCGCTCAACCGAAGGCCAGTTGGACTGGCTCGAGCCGAGGCAGCAATGCCGCTGCCTTCGGCTTGCGCGTCTCGGCAGGGACGCTCGGCGCCAGGACCGCCACCGCCACCTCGCGGGAGGCATCGGCGACGAGTTGCTCGCAGGCGGCCGCTTCGCTTTGGCGGCGCTCCAGGTTGAGCCGGCCCAACTCGGCGAGCTGGTCGATATTGTAAAGATAAACGGAAGCGACCTGCAGCGCGGCCGGATCGATATCCCGCGGCACGGCCAGGTCGATCAGGAGCAACGGACGGTCCGGCCGTTTGCGCATGGCCGCGGCAATCGCCTCTTTTTCAAGCACGTAATGCGGCGCGCTGGTCGAGCTGATCACAATGTCCGCTTGGGCCAAGGCGCTCGGCAACTCCGTGAAGGGCACAGCCTGCCCCTGAAATTGAGCCACAAGCTCCAGGGCGCGGTCAAAGGAGCGGTTGGATACCAGGACGGATTTGGCGCCGTGCTTAGTGAGGTGCTTGAGGGTGGTTTCACCCATCTTACCCGCGCCGATGATGAGAATCGTGCGTTGGAGTCAGGTCCTCGCCGAAGATCTTCATGGCCAGGTCGAGAGCGACCGAGCCGACCGAAGTAGAGCAGCGACCGATTCCGGAGCGGGTCCGGACTTCTTTGGAAATGGAAAGCGCCTTCTGAAAGAGGCGGTTCAATGTCTTGCCAGTGGCGCCGGAAGTCTGGGCCACTTGATAGGCTTTTTTGACCTGGCCAACGATTTCGGTCTCACCGACCACCAGGGAATCCAGGCTGCTTGCCACGCGAAACAGGTGACGCACACAGGCCTCATGCCGATGAACATAGAGGCGCGGTTCGACTTCCGTGAATGGGACCGGGGCCGCCACCCTGCCCTTGACCGCGGCGAGCGCCTCAAAAACGGCCGCCGGAACGACCGGCCCGTTGGAACTGACCGCATAGAGCTCGAGGCGATTGCACGTGCTGAGCAGCACGGCCTCATCCAGGCCGGCGTCGGCCTTCAGCTGCGCCAGGGCGGCGGGCAACTGGTCGGCCGGGATGGAAAATTGTTCGCGAAACTCGAGCGGAGAAGTGCGATGGCTCAGGCCGATGATGCAAAGTTCCATATCAGTTTCCGGGCAAAGGATGCGGTTCGGGCGGTTTCGTCACTACACTTCGGTTGCTCTAGCTCTACCCTTTTTTGACCAAAGAGCGGGTCTTGGCTGAACCGTATGAAGCCAAGACCCGCATCGTAACCCCAATCGTTCGAGTTATAACTCGGCTTTGACTTTATCCCGCGCGACCTTGAGGAGGAAGCGGGCGTAATTGCCGTTGTGCACGCCGTAGCTGCCGTCGTGCTCGATCATGTAGATGTTGTGACGCGCCTGCTTGATGTTGTCGGGCACGTTATTTTGTTCGGTGCCGGTCGGACCGGTCTTGACGTCCGCCGTCGGGGTGGAGAGCTGCCCGATATTTTGGAATTCCCAGGCCAACGACCCGTACTTTTGCCGGAGGGCTTCCGGCGCCTTGGTCAGAGCCCACTGGTCGAGGAGCCCCTTCACTTCCGCGATTTGCTGTTTAATGTTGCTCTGGACGACTTCTTTGAGCAGCTCGCCGCCGACTTCGTCGTGGCAAGGAGCGCAGCCCTGCAAGGTCGGTTTGAAGTCGTGTCCTGTGAAGGCCGGGGTCTGTTCCGTGATCTCGTCCGGCGAGTGCGCGTGGGTATGGCACTGGGCGCACTGATTTTCGATCTTCATGTGGGCGGATTGCGGAGGTTGCTCCACGCCCGCATCAAACCCACCGGTGCCGATGAGGATGTTATATTGGGGCGAATGATGCGGCGGGCGGCTTGTGCCCTTCCAGGTGGCGCCGCGCATGTTGTGGCATTGAGCGCAGGTTTGGACCTGGGGATTGTAGTTGGAGACGAAGTTGGTCGCAGTGGAGTAGCTGTAGGGAATCTCCGAATGCAGCGGGAAACGAAGCTGGGCTTCATTGCCGGTTTTGCCGTGGACGGAATGGCAAACCCCGCAGGTGATCGGAGAACTGGCGGCCACTTCGGTGCTGGGCATCACCGGGTCTTTGCCCTTGATGGCCGCGTTCAACAAGGCCATGCGGGTGGCGCCCGAATGGCACGCGCCGCAAGTGAGCATGCGTGCCGGACCAGTGGCCGGGTCGGAGAATTCCTCTTCGGGAATTTCGAGGCTGCCGTGGGCCGACGTGGCCCATTCATCATAAGTGGGATGATGCGCATCGGTGTGGCAACCGCCGCACATTTCCGAAGCGAGCGTCTTCAACGGGACGCGGGCGCGGTCCACCTGGTTGTTCTTGTCCAGGAGGCGCGTCACGTGCCCGTCCGCGGGTCCGTGACAACTTTCGCACTGCACTCCCAGGAGGTGAGGCGTGGTCGTCTCGTCCTTGAATCCATTCGGCGTTCCAAAGCCGACCGTATGGCAGACCACACAAGCGGCATTCTTCTCTTGTTTGATCGCGCGCAAGGTTTCGAAGGCGTTCGCATGCCTGGTCGTCATCCAGTCACTGTGCGTGTCGACATGGCAGAAGCTGCATTTCTCCGCGCCGGCATAGGCCGGAGCCGGGTCTTGTTGGAGGCTTAAAAAGCCAATTTCCCCATCCAAGGTGGTTTGGAGGGTGTTGGCGTTGGTCACGCTGCCGACGGGTGTCCAGGTGGTGTCAGGCCCGTTCAAGGCTGTCGCTCTCAGGAGGTGGTAGACCGGGTTGGTGCTGTTTCCTTGCTGACCAAACGAGTGCCAATCTACCGTGAGTGCCTTATCCTTGGCGGTGGTAGACGTGATGATCGGCTGCGGACTAAGGCCGCCGGCGTGAAGCGCAATCTTCGGAGGCGCTGATTCCGAGGCAAGGAGGCCTCCGGAAGCAGCGACCAGCATTGCAGCAGCCGCCATTATGCGTCCCCTGCGGCTGCGCCCGCCGGGGGAACCTGCAACAAGCTGCTGAGGTAATCTGTTCATGGATTTATCATGCGATCGCTGAGAAGCCGCTTTGCCCGCAGGCCAGGTGTGTGGGCGCCAATTCAACTTGGCGCCAGTCCTTCCTCTGCAGCAAATGGCCTTTCATGTAGGTTTCGCCACCGACGGTATTCTTCCGAGGAACTCGAACTGCATAGTTTGCTCTTTCCTTCGCCGATTTTGGTTTCAACAGCCGTAATTCCTGGCACGCCAGTTCAGCAGGTGCTGCATAACAATTTGTGCCTATCAACTGGTGAGAAGGACGCACTCCGGCCGCTGCCTGCGGGCCACCGCCCGCCGCCAACGGCCGCGCGATCGCGGCGGATCGATTCCCTGCCGCCAGGCGTGGGTCAGCTTGGGCGGTAACGGTCGCTGATCATCGCGCTGCGGCCGTTGCCGTTCCCGTTGCCGTTGCCGTTGCCACTGGCCGGAGGGGCGGAGGTCGCCTGGACGTTATGCTCGGCCAGGACCGGAGAGTGGTGGCGGCTATGGCGGCTGTCAGGCTGGCCTTCTTCCAGAAGTACCCATTCGGCGTCCACTTTGCCGTCCCACCACGCCAGCTAATGGATGCATCAGGATCGGCGCCGTAGGGGGGGAAATGCCAGACGACAATGGCGAGGCAAGCCAGGATGGCTCGTAATAGTGAATGGTCGTGGCGACGTCGACGGCCCAGCGCGGCAATGGCGAGTGACGTCAATCTTCAGCAGATCATCGAGCGCTCACTCCATGATGATCATTTGAACAGCCACCGCCCAATACTCCGCCTTCTCGACTTCGTAGCCAGACAGGCCGAACCAGCTTGCGCGGCGTGCCAGTGAGATACCTGGCGTTGGCCAGGACATCGGTCACGTCCCGTTTCACCGGCAGCAGGTCCACCAGAGATGCCTGCCCTCCCGCACCGCTGGCTGCAGATGAAAACCAGCCAGATCACGGGGACGAGCAGAACAATGCCCGCGATGCGATGGCTCCAGCGTCGGATCGTTCGTCTCCGCCCAACAGCCAGGCCAGCCACGAATCCGGATACTTCAACGCGCAAAGCCGGTCACCGCCAGGATCGTGAAACTCGAGAGCAGTCCAGATGCTGCCAACGCTGCGCCCGCGTCATCCGCTCAACCGTCCGTCCCTTCGCCCGCCGGGCGGCGGCGATCTTCTTGCCGAAGGCGAGGCCGTTATGAATCAACATGCCGCCGATGACGAGGACGATCAGGCTGATGTAAGCGCGGCGCACATATCGATTCACGACTGTTCCGAATTCCTTCCCCGCACCGTTATCGTGCATTTTGGCGAGCGCGAACTTCTCGGTGGCTCCGGGATGACACTGGCCGCAAGTCTGGACGAGATGGCTCGGGTGGATGGTCGAGTTCGGGTCGGAGGATGGGAGCACCTTATGGACGCCGTGGCAACTCGCGCAATTGGCGGCCCGCGTTGAGCCGTATTGGACGGCCAGGCCATGATAGCTCTCGAAGAAGGTTTGGACGCGGTCAGCGGGCAGGCGGTACTTGGTATTGAGCCGTTCGGAAGCGTGGCAATTGCTGCAGAGTTCCTTGGCGACTTTAGTGCCGTTGCCTTTCAAGCCTTGGATGGCGTGCTCCGAATGGCAGTCGGTGCAAGTTGGCGCCTCGCGCATGCCTTGAGCCAATGCCTTGCCATGCACGCTTGCCTGGAGTTCCTCCGTCTGTTGCGGATATTCCCCGCAGGTTGTCGCCAATCAGGAATAGTGCGTCGGGAATTCGGCGAGCGGGGAAAGAACCTCGTAGGGCCATGGCAATCCTTGCGGGACGCGGCTTCCGTCTTTCCCGCCGCCAGGGCGAGCCCATGCACGCTCACCCAGCTCGATGGCTATAGCGGACGGTTTATCATGGCACTGCGCGCAATCGACCGCCTTCGCGGCCAAATTATCGTCCGGGTGGGTTGACTTGAGGTCCGTATGGCAGCTGACGCAGCTATTGGTCCGGTGGACGGAAGCGCGCGAGCTTGGCTTTTACGTCGAAGAAAAGGAGATGGTCTTGCCGAGTTCGTTGGTTTTGGTCAGGTCCTTGTCGCTATGACAATCGAGACAGTCCTTGTTGGAAATTGCCTGCGCGGCCGCTGGCGGCGCAAGCACTGTCAAGATGACGAAAGCGGCCAGAGCAATCCACCTCCATCGCCGCGGCGCGGAGCGAATGCCGCCGCCGGTTTCGCGGGAGCAACCGCCATTTTTGGGGCCAGACAAATGATCCAACAGGGCCGTGGCCGGAGGGCCCGCCGAGCAATCTCTCACGGAACGAAACATAAAACGTCTTCACCGCCCCGGCCGAGCGAGGTTACGGCCCGCCGCTGTGGCAATCACTGCAGAGGAATCCCTTCTCCAATTCTTCGCCGGGGTGTTTGAATTCCTGGCCTTGAGGGGTGAGCTGTTCGAAGTCTTTGCCGCTGCCTTGGGCGAGGATGACGTGGCAAGAGGCGTGCAGTCGTTGCCTTTGATGGTGCGCGCGCCGTCGCTGCTTTTGTGTTTGTCGTCGTGGCAACGGAAACAGCCGGGCCAGTCTTTGTGTCCGATGTTGTTTGGATAGGACTTCCAACTGGCTTTCATCTGCGGGAAGAAGTTCTTGTGGTAAATTTCTTGGAGGGTTTGGATGGCGCCGTTGATTTTGGGATCGCTGGGGTGCTGCTGTTCAGGAAGCTGGCAATTTTCTGGGAGGCCTCTTCGCGAGTGGCGTAAGTCTGGACGAGGGCGAAGACAGCGTTGGTGCTGATGTAGGGGAGGCTGGGATCGATGCGGCCGACGTACATGGCGAGGTCGACGGCATCATTGGGGGATTGGTAGACGTGGGCGGGCCGGTTATGGCAATCCATGCAGTCCATCCGCCGGATCGACGCCGCTTCGATCGCGTTGGTGAATTCCGGAACCCGAAATTCGGTCACCTTCCCCTGGTTATCCGTCATCCGCACCCACGGGATCTTCTGCCGACTTTCGTCGGCCGGGATGTACTCCACCTTGTTAGCCACGTTCATGTGCCAGTGAATCCCACCCACCGGCCCGTGCGTCGGATCAGCGCCCCCAACCTTCAGCGACATGCGAATCTGATGAATCGTGTTGGTTTCTTCGCTCAGGAAATGCGTATACGTCCGGTCGAGGTTGCCGACGAACTTCCGCGGCCAATGGCATTGCTCGCACGTTTCCTGGGCGGGGCGCAAATTTGAAATGGGCGTGGGGATGGGCCGCGGGTATTTGTTGGCAAAGGTGGCATAGACCTGATACGCGCCGGAGAGTTTGGACCGCACATACCAGGTGGCGCCCTTCCCGATGTGGCACTCCGCACACGCGACTCGCGCATGCGAACCGTGCTGATAGGAAACCATCTCCGGTTCCATGACGGTGTGGCACGCCTCCCCGCAAAAGGTCACTGACTCGGTAAAATGGTAACTGTGATACGTGCCGACCGACGTGATGAGCAGAAAGACGGTGCTCCCCACCAGAAAATATACCAGCATGCGGCGGTCATGCCGCCGGCTTAGATCGATGGTCAGGACTGGCGCTGTGCGGTCTGATTTGGAAATGCGGCGCCGCCGTCTCCACACCCCCAGCGCCGCCAGGAACAGGCCGGCCATCGTAAAGCCCGGGGTGACAAAGTACGTCAGAATCCCAACATACGGGTTGGAGACATGCGCGAGAGAATCGAGGGTAAATAGCAGCAGGAACGCGAACAGGCTCGCCACGACCAGCATCAACCCGCTTAACGTCAGCCAGTTGCGAAAGACGGAGTGTTGAGCAGCGGGACGAGGACTGGGGGCTTCATCGTTCATAGCGTTCTCGGACAATCGTGATGATTTCAGTTATCGGCTGCCGCTTCCGTCCCGGTCGACGTTTCCAAGTTTGGGCACCGAACCCGAGGTTCGGTGCCCAGCTGTATGGTTGCCCAGGCTTGCGCCTGCATTTCTTCGATCTGGAGCCTGATTGATGACGCTCCCAAAGCTGATCTCGACTTCGCCGTTTACTTCTTGAAGGTCCGCATGTAAGCGACCATGCCCTTAATATCCTCATCCGACGTGCCTTCGGCGGGTTTCATGAGGGTCTTTCCGGCCTTGTCTTTCAGGCCTGCTTTGATGGCGGTGAAGGCGGAGTCGTCTTTCATTTCGGCCTGCACCTTTGCATCGGTGTAATCCTTGGCGCCGAGCTTCTTGCCCATCTTTGTGTCGCCTTTGCCGTCAACCCCGTGGCACTTGGCACAGTCCTTGTCGTAAAGCGCTTTGGCATCTCCGGCCGAGGCGGACAAGGCCGAGGCCGCCAGGATGGCCAAACCGGCTATGATAATCTTTGTCATGATCGTTGGTCTCTTTGCGTGATGGGGCCGACTGCCAGTCCTGGAAATTGCACCGACCAGGCGCCTTGAGTGAAAGCGAGCCCGACAGACTGCCCTGGCCGCTCCGGGCTTCTCTGTCCGAACGCCCGCCGGCCTAATAGGTAGTCCGCTTCGAGCCCCGTGCCTCACCGCGAGGCGCCCCCCCGTTCTGCGCGGATGGGCGCCAGGCCGCTGCTCACGAGAAATACTGTCGACGGAGCAGCCGGGGTCATTCCTTCTTGCTCTTCGCGGCCCTATATTGTCCTGCTGGCTGGAATGCTTGGCGGGGTGACCATACCATCGTTGGCGCTGCCGGGTCAGATCAGGAGCCTGAAGACTCTTCCCACCGTCACCCGAAGGAAGCCGGGTTCAAAAAAGCTCTGGAACTGCACCTCAGAAGGTCGCTGGAGCTACCGCAACAGTTCAGAAACAGTGACGCGAGCACGTACATCATCGATGACACGCCCCCAGTCCCTTTGTGGTCCCTCTTCAGCAGGGTTGATGTCCCCAGTCGTTTTCCTTGGGGATATGCTTCGTAGAGCTCCATTTGTTCCTCGGTGGAAGGGGGCGACTTGACTACTGGCGGCGCGGGAGGAATGGCAGGCTGGCCGTCCTGGACGGCGGCTGTTGGCGAGGTCGTTTTGGGAGGGACCGGTTCGTTCATCAAGCCTCGGGATTCGGCGATGAAAACTACTCCGGCCTGGAGGTTCTGTCGATGTTGTTTCGAAGCTGGTCCGATGAAGGGCGGATGAGACGCGATGAGAGGGCGATCGGGATCGGGTGGCCATCGGGTTTGCATCAGGTGTCGATCGGGTTTGGATGAACTTGAAAAGGGCGACGTGGCCCGCAAGTTCCGCGGATTGGTTTCACCCCCCAAGTGGGATGTCCGCCCCGTTTGTCCGCCACTGGCCACAGGAGAGCACCTTTGCCGAGCAGCGCTCGGCGGCCCCAGGTTAACTACCAGGACCAGGGCGACGCCGTCACCGACCGGTGATGTGCTCCGGGACTGAGAGGTAAAGCCATGAACACCGATCCGAACGCAGCCGGAGAGACTCCGCCTCCCAGGAAGAGATATGTGCGCGCGGTGGGACCACGGCTGCGGCAATCTATTTGTGATCTTCGGGCTGGTAGCTCCTGGGGAGCCAACTCCGCTTACCTGGCCGGTATCACGTTTTTGGAATGGCTGAGGAAGGAGACCTACCAAAACTACTTCTATCAGCCCGTATTCCTGGCACACCTGGTTCTGGGGCTGCGCTGGTGGTGCCTTTCTAGATATGCTAGGACACCACATCAGAATTCGCACAACCGGCTTAATCATAGAGCGATGCAGTGGTCCCATTCCGTGGTCTTTGGCTGGAGTATTGCTAATTTCTCGAAAGAGAAAGGTTACGCGAGCACTGGTTTCGAGATCAAGGTATCAAACGTGCGGTGAAGAGCGCTCGTATTCTGGGCGTGGTACACCGTTTTTTGCGGTGTGGCTTTATCTGCTTCACCGTTTGGCTGGCCCGCGAATCAAATGGCGAATTGGTTTGGGCTGGGGAGTCGCCTTGGCCGCCGGGGTCGTGGCGATGGTCGCGCTGCATACCCAGGATCCTCGCAAATGGAACGTGGCCGGGCCGAAGGAAGGAGAGAAGTATTTCCTACCGTCGCTCGCCCGGACGGCGACGGGCAACTTCATCCCGGCGAAGACGTTGATGATGGACGATTACTGTTTGAAGTGCCACAAGGACAGCTACAACGGCTGGTTTCACAGCTCGCACCATTTCAGTTCATTCAATAACAAGCCCTATTTATTCAGCGTTCGCGAGACGAGACAGGTCTCGCTGAAGCGCGATGGGAATGTGCGGGCGTCGCGCTGGTGCGCCGGGTGCCACGATGTGGTGCCGTTTTTCAGCGGCGCCTTTGACGACCCCAACTTCGATTTGGAGAAGCATCCGACGTCGCAGGCTGGCATCACGTGCACGTCGTGCCATGCCATTACGCATGTCAACAGCACGCGCGGGAACGCAGACTACACCATCGAGGAGCCGATCCATTATCCTTTTGCATTCAGCACCAATAGCTTCCTTCAATTCCTCAACCAACAGATGGTGAAGGCCAAACCCGAGTTTCACAAAAAGACGTTCCTGAAGGACCTGCACAAGACGGCCGAGTTTTGCTCCACCTGCCACAAGGTCAGCATTCCCGGCGATTTGAACCATTATAAGGAGTTCCTGCGGGGTCAGAATCACTACGACACTTACCTGCTGAGCGGTGTTTCGGGGCACAAAGCGAGCAGCTTTTATTACCCGGAAAAGGCCCAGCAGAATTGCAACGGATGCCACATGCCCCTCCAGGCCTCAGACGACTTTGGCGCCAAGTTTCTCAACCCGACCAACCGGACGTTGAGCATTCATAATCACCTCTTTCCCGCTGCCAATACCGGTGTCGCGCATATCCGCGGCGCGCCCGATATCGTCAAGGCCCACGAGGATTTTCTGAAAGGTTCTGTGCGGGTCGACATCTTCGGAGTCAAGGCAGGCGGCACCATCGATGGTCCTTTGACAGCTCCTTTGCGGCCGCAGCTGCCGGTGCTGCAGCGCGGCAAAAAATATTTGCTGGAAGTGGTTCTGCGCACGATGAAGCTGGGGCATCCCTTCACCCAGGGCACCGTCGATTCCAACGAAGTATGGGTCGACACCAAAGTCAGCAGCGGCGATCGTGTCATCGGGCGCAGCGGCGGCTTGGGACCGCACCGGGAAGTCGACGCCTGGTCGCATTTCCTGAACGTCTATATGCTGGACCGCGAGGGCAACCGCATCGACCGGCGCAATCCGCAGGACATTTTCACCCCTCTTTACAATCACCAGATACCGCCGGGTGCCGCCCAGGTGGTTCACTACGAACTAACCGTTCCGGAGAACGCCGGCAACGAACTGGAGGTGGAGGTTAAGCTGCAGTATCGGAAGTTTGACGCCATCTATATGAATTACGTCTTCGGCACAAATTACGTTGCCGGCGCCCCGCTTGTCCTCACCAATCAGCTCCCCATCGTCACCATCGGCCAGGACAAGGTTAAATTCGCCGTCGCGGACGCGGCGGGCGCTTCCCCCGGCTTGGGTGCAGCCAATGGCCAGTCATCGGCCATTCCGGAATGGCAGCGCTGGAACGACTACGGCATCGGGCTGCTCTTGGAAGGCGATCGCGGCAGCGAAAAAGGCGAGCTGATCCAAGCGGCCCAAGCGTTTGAACGGGTCGAGAAACTCGGCCGCCCTGACGGCCCGCTGAACGCGGCCCGCGTTTATTACAAAGAAGGTCGTCTGGATGACGCCGTCGCCGCCCTGCAACGCGCGAGCGCGTTTGACCCGCCGGCGCCGCGTTGGCTGGTGGCCTGGTTCAACGGGCTGGTCAACAAGCAGAACGGCTACTTGGACAAGGCCATCTCCGAGTTCCGCAGCATTCTACAAGACCGTTACGAGGAGCTCGACCGGCGCGGATTCGATTTCAGCAAGGACTACGACGTGATCAACGAGCTGGGCCAAACCCTCTTTGAACGCGCCAAACAGGAACGTGGCCAGGCCAATGCCGCCCGACGCAAACAGCTCCTGGAAGACGCCGTCGCCCAATTCCAGCAAACCCTGGCGCTCGATTCGGAGAACGTCATGGCGCACTACAATCTGATGCTGCTTTACACCGAACTGGGGAACGAGCCCAAGGCGGGCGAGCACCGTGCTCTGCACGATCGTTACCGGCCCGATCCCAACGCGACCGACCGGGCCATCGCCATTCATCGCCGCAAAAACCCGGCGGCGGACCATGCCGCCCAGGCCATCACCATCTACTCCTTGCACCGCAAAGGCGCCCTCGAACTGCCGACGCTGCCCTTGACCATTTCGACTGCTGCTGTTCCATGAAAAGCCCGCCTGAATCCACGGATCCCAAAGCCCGAGGCAATCAGCCAGCGCCGTTGGATGCCGACTCGGAAGAAGAGCTGGTGCATTACGACGACCAGGTCATCGGCCGGGCCTTTCGCTGGTCAGCAGTAGCGCTTGTCTTACTCGCTCTCGGCGCTGGCGCGGTGATTTACTGGGCGACGCGCCAACCGAAAGCGGAGGCGCCGAAAGTGACTCAGCTGACCGCGCCGGTCGTCCGCGCGACCGCGCCGGCCAGCGTGCCCGAGGTCAAGTTCAGCGATGTGACCCAGGCAGCCGGAATCACTTTCGTCCACAACAACGGCGCTTACGGAGACAAGCTGCTGCCCGAAACGATGGGCGGCGGCGTGGCCGTCTTCGATTACGACAACGACGGCCAACAGGACTTGCTCTTCATCAATTCAACTGAATGGCCCTGGCATCAAACCGCTGGCAAAGAGCCCGCCCGCATGGGCCTTTTTCACAATGAAGGGAACGGCAAGTTCCGCGATGCGACCGCTGGCTCCGGTCTGGATATCAGCTTTTACGGGATGGGCGTGGCCGCAGCCGATTACGACAATGACGGCGACGCGGACGTGTTCATTTCGGGAGTGGGCCAGAACCACTTGTTTCGCAACAATGGCAATGGGACGTTTACGGACGTAACCGCGCAAGCGGGCGTGGCCGGCGTGCCGGAGCAATGGAGCACCAGTTGTGCTTGGGTCGACTATAACCGCGACGGTCTCCTCGACCTGTTTGTCTGCAATTACATCCGGTGGTCGAAGGAAATCGATATGGAGGTGGGTTACAAGCTGGTCGGGGTCGGGCGCGCTTATGGCCAGCCGATGAACTTCGAAGGCGCCTTTCCCTATCTGTATCGGAACGAAGGCCAGGGCCGCTTCACCGACGTCTCCAAAGAGAGCGGCGTGCAAGTCAAAAACCCGGCCACAGGCGTGCCGGCCGCCAAATCCCTGGGTGTCGCCCCGGTCGATATTGACCGGGACGGCTGGATCGACCTGATCGTGGCAAACGATACCGTCCAGAATTTTGTCTTTCACAATCAGCGCGACGGCACTTTCAAGGAGATCGGCGCGCTCAGCGGTGTGGCCTACGACAGCAACGGCCAGACACGCGGCGCCATGGGAATCGATTCCGCCTGTTTCCGCAACGACGGCGCACTCGGAGTCGCCATTGGCAACTTCGCCAACGAAATGACCGCCCTTTACGTCACCCAAGAAGCTCCGGCTCAACGCGGCTTGCCGATCTTCACGGATGAAGCCATCACCGAAGGCATCGGACCCGCCAGTCGCCTCTTGCTAAAGTTCGGCATCTTCTTTTTCGATTACGACCTGGACGGGCGCCTCGATGTCCTGACCGCCAACGGGCATCTGGAGGAAGAGATCAGCAAAATTCAACAAAGCCAACATTACGCCCAACCGGCCCAATTGTTCTGGAACGCCGGCCCAACTCAGCCCGGTTGTTTCGTCTCGGTCAGCCCAGCCAAAGCTGGCCCGGACCTGTTTAAGCCGATCGTCGGGCGCGGGTCAGCCTTTGGGGATTTCGACAACGATGGGGATCTCGATGTTGTCCTTACCCAGGTTGGAGGCGCACCGTTGCTCTTGCGCAACGAACAGGCGCTCAAACACCACTGGATCCGCTTGAAGTTGGTCGGAAAACGGAGCAACCACGACGCGATTGGCGCCTGGGTAAAAGTCAAATCCGGAGATCAAGTTTTGTCCCGGCAAGTCATGCCGACACGCAGTTATCTTTCGCAATCCGAACTGCCGTTAACCTTCGGCTTGGGAACGGGGATGCCTATCGACGAGATCGAGATCACCTGGCCGACAGGCGAAAAGCAAAAGGTGGAACCGGCCCAGGTCAAGATGGATCAATTCACCACGATCGAGGAGATGTAAGCGCCAGTCACAAGCGTCCCCGGTGTGTGCGAGAGAGCGGAGGAAAGTCCGCGCCAGGCGAAAGGCTGCCGGGATCCCGCTCACACGAACCTTACTTAATTACCTTCGCCACGACCTTCAGGTCCGCCACAAATTGTGCCCGGGCGGCATGTCGCGCCGCCGCGTCTGGCGCGCGGAGAATCGACGACGGGTGCACCGTGGCCAAAACATGTTGGGCCAACGGTGACGAAATGAACTGTCCCCGCTGTTCGCTGACTCGAAAATCCCGGCCCAGGAGCGATTGGGCAGCGGTCGCTCCCAGACAAACGACCACCTCCGGCTTGAGCGCAGCCAGTTCCGCATCCAGCCACGGCCGGCAAGCGGCGATTTCGCGGGCGTTGGGCTTTTTGTGGAGGCGTCGTTTGCCCTGCGGTTCCCACTTGAAGTGTTTAACAACGTTGGTGACGTAGGTCGCGGTGCGATCGATGCCGGCTTCCTGCAACGCATCGTCCAGCACTCGTCCGGCTGGGCCGACAAACGGATGGCCCGCAAGATCTTCGTCATTGCCCGGTTGTTCCCCGATCAACATGACTTTGGCCGCGCGGGCTCCTTCGCCGAAAACAGTCTGAGTGCCGGTTTTCCAGAGTGGACAAGCGGTGCAACCTGCCGCGATTTGCCGGAGCTTGGGTATGGTAGGTCGAGATGGAATCAACGGCGCGGCGCTTCCGACACTCTGGGCCCTTGGCATGAGTTATCATAGCACGAAGGCCAGCCGAAGGAATCGAGGAGTAGGGTCGCCCTGCGGCACATGGTTTCTGGCGCGGAAGAAGCTCGAAGCGGCGCGCTCGGAGAGCGACGCTCTACCAAGCTCGAGCGCGGAAGAAGCGATAAGGGTCAAGGTTTGCGGGAACCTCAAAGGTCAACCGGCCATCGCTGCTGGCGCTGTTGGTCATCAAGGAGGACCAATCCGTCAGGTTAGTGCTGGTCTGTAAGATGTATTCGCGGCCGGGACTGCCAGTCAACGTCACGTCCGTTCCGTCCAGGAAAAACAGCGGTGAAACGAGATTCCCCGGCAGAGTGGGCAACGGATTGGCATTGGGTTGGAAGGCACTCAGGACGACATTGGTGCCGGTGTAGCTCACAACGAATGAGCCGTAGCCGTCGATCGTGGCGATACGCTGCCCGTTGGAGGCGTTGGCAAACCGGCCCGTCACCGCCCCCGCTTCGATGATATTGAACCTATCCGAAGCGGCCGGCTGGAAACCGGCGTTCAGATTGATCGTGAGCACGCCGCCCAACGCCAGGTTGTCACGGACGGAAAGCGTGGAATAGTCGGAGCGTCCCGGTCCAGATACGCCCATGACCAAGGTAACCGAATCCGCGAAAGCGGCCGACCCGACCACCGTCAGGCTCCCACCCGCGACCGGCCCCGGGGCCATCGGCCTCGCTCTGAAACCGGAGCGGGGCGACGCCGCGATGGACAAGCGCGATCGCGACGCGGTCGTGCTCTGGCGCAACGCCGCCGAGGCTTGGCCCGCATTCGGTCCGGATGAATCGGGATCGAAGTTATCCACGACCGTTTGGGTGTTGGCGAAGGCCAGTATCGTGTTCTTGGACATGATGAATCGTCCATTGCGCGAGATGAGAACTCCATTCATGGTGATGCTCCCGCCGACCGCGATGTCGCCTTCATGAGTGAGGTAGCCGGTCTTCTCATTAATCAGATCGGCTGCAATGCTGATCGTCGCGCCCGCGCGGCAGGTGAGGCGTCCGCTATTCCGGAGCGAGCCATTGACTTTGAGTTCCGACCGACCCTCGACCAGCAGGTGAGGGTGCGCGCGGAGTAAGCGAGTGCTGGAAACGGGTGCATCCGTGTTTTCAAGGTCGCCCGTCTCATAGACTTTGTCTTTCAAAATGAAGATGCCACCGTTTCGCTTCAAGTGCAGCGACGGGAAGTCGCCTTCAACCAACTCGACAGCCGCGCCCCAGCCAATGCTTTCGACGTTGGCATTGGGAAAATCCAGCGTCGCACCGCGCCCGACTCGCCAGGAGCCGCTTTCCAGATTGGCGTTGCGGACGGCGTTGACGCGCGTGAGTTGGGCCAGGGTCGGTGGATTGGCCTCGCCGATGCGTCCCACCCTCACTGCCGCCTGGGAATACACAAAAGGGATCATGTCGAATCGAACATCGATTCGCACCGTTCCGGGCTGGTCCAATTCGACGCGCATCGTATCGTTATTCAGGAGGAGGGCCGCGTCTCGGCCAGCGCCTATGGCGGCTGGGCGAGTGACAAGCCAGGTGCCGTTGTTGTAGACCACACCACTGATTTGGACGTCTCCCCGCTGTTCGATCTGCCCGAGATTCGTGGCAAAACCATCCCAGTCGCGCAGCTGAGAGGCGTCCGCGTCGATCTCCAGACGTCCGCGATTGGCGAAGAAGTTCGGGTGAAGGAGTCCCACCGCGATGCGGCCACCCTGCCAGACGAATGTTCCCCGACTTTCGCACTTAGCCGCCTCTCCCTCCAGCATCCCCGCATTGAACCGGACGCGACCGACGTTGAAAATGATCTCGCCAGCCGGCACGATATGCCCATGGAAGGGCCTCTGGATGGACCCCAGTTCAACGGCGCCCTCCCCTTCAAAAGTAGTCGTCTCAACCGCGCCAGCCGCACCGAAGTCCGCGGCACCGGCCAGTTCGAGCGCGGCCTCTGGCCGCACGGTGACGGTGTGGTTGCCGAAGAACTTGGCGCCTCCCAACAGTTCGAACCGGCCTTGCCGCACCTCGATGCCAGACGGCGCGCTCCGCGCCGCGGGCTCGTTCCGATGAAAGGGAGCGGTCACCTGGAACAGACCCGTTCCTTCTTTGCGGACGAGACCGGAGCTCTCGATCAGAGATCCAGCCGTGACATTGCTGATCGATCCTTCCCCCACTACCAGCCCACCATGCAATTGGAGGCGGCCATTGGCCAGGGCCAGAGCGGTGCCTCCCTCGAACCGGCCGTTACCTTGCATGACCAGAGTGGTGCCGAGCCTGGCGGTTCCACCGTTGGTCAGAAAGAGGTTTGTGACCAGCAACGGCCCGTTCCCGTCGATGATGCCAGCTCGCCAATCCAGAGTGTTTGTGATGGCCGTCTCCGCTTGGATCGTGAGGGCGCCTCGAGACGGCTCCAGGCGCAGATTATGCAACCGCGACGGCTCGTTCAGGGTGAGTTGCTGATTAAGCCGGAGCAAGCCGCCGGCATGGAGCGAGGCGATGTCCACGGACTTCCGATCCAGCACGATGGTCGGAATCTCGTCATCGATGTGCCGGGCTGTAACTCGATCTCTCCCCGGCGAAGCTTCTCCCGGTGGGATGGGGTGAGGGGTGCGCCCGGCATCTTCCCAATTGGTAACCGGCGGGCAATCGTTCGAGACCGAATGCCAGTTATTATCGAGCAGAGCGGTATAGAAGAAGTCCTGGCCGGCAGCGTTCAAACCGAAGCGTTGCCGCGCCAGGTGACGCGTCAGAACCGGACAAGGATCAGTCTTGGTCGTGACGATATGAGTGCCATTGAGACAGAACGCGAAGGTGCCGTCATCGGCCAGACCGATCGGAGCGCCGCCGCCCAGACTTCCAACGAAGCCAATCGCGTTGACCAAAAGGGTCTGGCCCGAAATGAGGACGTTGGAGCCGGCCCGGGCGATATTAGTCCAGCCCTCGTCGGGGCGGTAGAGCCATAGATCGCGACCCGGGTTTTTCGAATTAAGGCTGGCAGGATTCCCGTAGAGTTCGACCGACTGGCCGAGGGCGTTGAAGGCGGTGGCAATGAGGGCATCGACGGCTCGTGCCGGATACGGTTTGGGCGGCAGGGGACTAAACGTGATCGGCTCGCTTGGCTCTTCCGGCACCCTATAAAAACCATTGCCAGCGGGGCTCGGACCGAAGACAAGGTTAGAGCGGGCGATGAGCGGCGTACCACCCCAGGGAACGCCGGGATTCGATTGCCCGAGGAGGCGGAGGGCTGAGGCTGGCCCCGCCAAAAGGGCGGAGCGATCGTTGAACAGATTGCCATCTCCATCCGCAAGTCGGGTCAAGATGGCCACGGCGCCATCCTGGCTGCCGCTGGCGAACATAACGCCGATCTGGCGGCCGGGAATGCCCGGCGCTTCCTGGCCTTGAGCCAGAACCGGGACGATGGTGCCATTGTTCTTCACCACGAAGATACGGTTGGTGCCATCGCTCGTCTGTCCTTGCATGAGGTAGTCTCCCTCGCTGGTCAGGGCGAGGGGGGCGCCCAAGGTCTTCAAGGTAATCCCAAGCCCGAAGATCTCCGCAGGCATGCCTACGTAGCCAACCGGGTGTAGTTCTCCTGTTTGGGTGTGATAGACCCAATTGGTCGTTTGCACCGCAAACCCAACAAAGGGGCCCGTCTGCCAGTGGCGCGCTTGGCTCGAGTCCATCCGCTTAATGAGGGTCAGGGCTGCCAGGGGCCTCTCTTCCGAATCACCCCACCACAACCCCGCGCTCGGCAGCGGAGCGGTGGTATCCGCGGAAAAGGCGACCGGTCCCAATTCGCTAATATTCACGAAACCGTATTGAGTGAAATTGCTGTTAACCGGTGGAGCGGGCAGACGTTGCCGAAACAACATCGTCAAACCCGCTTGGCCAACCCCAGCCCAAATGCCCGTGTCGATGCCTTTCAGGTTTCCGGCTTGGTCGCGCTGCTGCACCGCCCCTTGGAAGGCGACGTGGCCGCCAGCCGCGGCCACCGGCGCGGCGAATTGCCAGTCAGGAACGACGTTCGGCGGTGTAAAGCTGAAAAAGCCGTCTGGTTGCCCAAGGCCAGCCCCACTGCCCGGGGCGATGTCGTTGGTTTGAGCAAGAATCGTCAACTCGAAGGACGCCGCCCGGCATGGCTCGATCGAGAACGGACCAACCAGACACAGCAAGGCGATCCATCCAGCACCGAGGGCGTTCAGGAAGAACGGCCGCAACGCGCGCCCGCCGGGCGAATCAGATAACCGCTCCGCCCGCAATCGGATCCGGAAACGGGCGCACGGAGTCGAGGTGACGCGTAAAGCGAAGGAAGGCAAAACACGCAAGGGTCCTGGTGTCATAACCCGCCGCCATTCTGCCGCTTCTTCCGCCGCTAGGACAGAACATTTTCACCGGCCCGCGGGCTTTACTTTCTAGCCTGGCTCAAGCCCGCGCGCCAGACCGACCGCGGGCGGAGCGGTCCTACTTCTCGCTGGCGAATTCCTTGTCGATGTTGGGGAGTTCGTTCTTTTCGAGGCGCAAGCCGGTGGAAGCTGAGCTGGCGCTGACGGCTGAACGGCTGCCCTTGACTGGTTTGGAATACCCGATGGTATTGTTGCGGAACTGCACATCGCGGTGGACGCCGCGAATGACGATGGGCACGGTGTCGATCGCGCCATCCGCCGAGAGGCCATTGTCGAGGATGATGTTCTCCTCGAACAGATTTCGGTGGGCGCCCATCGCTTCCGTTTCAGGGCGGAAGAAGACGCCGGCCTTGGCATTGGAAGTGACTTTGTTCTTCCGAAAGACGTTGTCGCTGTCTTTATGGCCGATGGAAATGCCCATACCCTTGTTGGCGCGGAGTTCGTTGCCTTCGAAGACGCCATGTTTGACCCGCCAGCAAACAAAAAGGCCGTCACTATCGTTGCCCACCGAGACGTTGCGGCGGACAATCGGGTGCTGCGAGCCGCTTCCGGGATGCAGCCCGAGCCCGGCGTTATTCTCCGACCGGCAGTCTTCGACGACAATCCGCGGCGAAACCTGGAAGCTGATGCCGTCGCCATTGTATTCGCGCACGACGCAGTTGCGGATCGTGACATCGGCGCACTCGAATAAATAAATGCCGCCGCCGCGGCAGCCGTTGAGCGGGAGGGACTGGGCGCGGTTGCCTTCAATCGAAAGGCCGTCCACGACCACATTGGTCACATTCCAGCCGCCGACGACTGGAAAGACAAGGCGAGCCGAGGCTTTGTCCGAACACATGTAATCCAGGTAAAGCGGGGCGGAGAGACGAAACGTATTGGCATCGATTTGCTCCGTCAGAGTGGCGGTGGTGACTTCGAAACCCCCTTTGCGCCCGTCCTGGATGGAAACGCCGTCGCCAACCCGAAAGCCAGCCGGATTCTGCAGCGTGATCTGGCGTTCATTGCAGTCGCCGTCCGCAGCCAGGGGAGATTCCACTCCTTCACAAGCCACCAGGATGGTTTTGCCAGCCACGCCGGAGATGCGCACCTGGCTGCGCAAGGTGAGCGCATTGCGCATCGTGTAACGGCCTGGACCAATCGAGACGGATCCGCCGCCGAGGCGGGCCACGTAATCCACCGCGGCCTGCAAGACGCGGTTGTCGTTGCCGCGCAGGTCGCCTTCGTCGATCCCGACGCGGATCTGGGCCCGGCCCGCAGGGCTGGCTTGAATGGGCGAGGGCCATGGGGCCGCGAGACCCACGACAGCCGCAAATAGGCTCGCCGAACGGAGAAGTGTGCTTGCGTTCATAGGTTGGACGGTTTCGGGGCATTGTGCCCTGGCGCAAGCCGGGTGCAATCCCAAGTTTTCGTTTTCATTTACCCGGAAGGGATTAAGTTCTGCACCATGTCGCGTGAGTATGTGTTGCAGCCATTCCAGGCTTCTATCGCCCTGCAGATCGACTACGCGCGCGAACTCAACGAACAACAACATGCCGCGGTCACGGCCGTCCCAGGTCCCGCCCTGGTCATCGCCGGCGCCGGCTCGGGCAAGACGCGCACCCTCATTTACCGGGTCGCCTTTTTGCTGGAGCAAGGCATCCCGCCGGAGCGGATTCTCCTGCTGACATTCACGAACAAGGCCGCCAAAGAGATGATGCGGCGGGTGGCAGATTTGCTGGGTGGCGACCTGACGTCGCTTTGGGGCGGGACGTTTCATTCGGTGGCGAGCCGTATTCTGCGGCGGCACGCAGACCGGCTCGGGTATCGACCTGATTTCACGATTCTGGATCGGGAAGATGCGAGTGACTTGCTGAAGGCCAGCCTGGATGAAGCCGAAATCGATGTGACTGCGACGCGGTTTCCCAAGGCGGAAGTGCTCAGCAATATGTTCTCCCTGGCCGCGAACAAGGAATTGCCCATCGCCGAAGCGCTCGAGCGCTACTACCCAACCTTCGCCGAGTTAGTTCAGCAAATCGAAGAAATCCACCGGCGGTTCCTCAGCCGCAAACGCATCGCCAACGTCATGGACTTTGACGACCTGTTACTCTTTCTGCGCCAACTTTTGCTCGAGCAGAAAGACATCGCGGAGATTTACCAGCGGCGATTTCAGTTCATCCTGGTGGATGAATACCAGGACACGAACAAAATCCAAAGCGACATCATTGATCTCCTGGCCCAACGGCACCGAAATGTCATGGTGGTCGGCGATGACGCCCAAAGCATCTACTCCTGGCGCGGAGCTCACTTCCTCAACATCCTGGAGTTCCCCAAACGCTATCCGGAAGCCAAGACCTACAAAATTGAGACCAACTACCGCAGCACCCCTGAAATCCTGGCTCTGGCCAACGCTGCCATCTCGCTCAACCGGGCTCAATTCACCAAGCAGCTCACCGCCTCCCGCAAATCAGGGACCAAACCGGTCAGGCTGGTTTGCACCGACTCGGGCCAACAGGCCGCCTTCGTGGCGCAACGAGCCCTGCAATTGCGCGATGAAGGCATCAGCCTCAACCAGATGGCCGTTCTTTACCGATCGCACTTCCATGCCCTCGAATTGCAGCTGGAGCTGACGCGGCGGAACATCCCTTTCAGTATCACGAGCGGGATTCGCTTCTTCGAGCAGGCGCACATCAAAGACGCCCTCGCTTACTTGAAACTGACGACCAATCGGCGTGACGAACTTTCGTTCAAACGCATCGTGCAGTTGCTCCCGGGCATTGGCGGAAAAAGCGCGGACCGCCTGTGGCACGCTTATCTGGGAGCGATGGATCAAGGAGGAGTGCTTCCCGGGCAGTCGCCCGCCGGCCTCGGCGCCGCCTTCCAGATGTGCGCGTCCGCCGTCCCCAAGAAAGCAACGGTGCAGTGGGCCGAACTGAGCACGACCCTGGCCCAATTGGAAATGGATCCGCAGCGGGGCAAACCGGCCTTGATGCTCCAACTGGTGCTGGAGGCTGGTTATGAAGATTACCTGGAAGAGACCTACGAGAACGCCACCAGCCGCATTGAAGATGTCCAGCAACTGGCGTCCTTCGCCCTGCAATTCAACGATACCGAGGCGTTCCTGACCGACTTGTCGCTCGCGTCCGATATCGACGCCGAAGACGAAGCGCCTGGGCCCGACGACGCCGAGAAGATCCGGCTCTCAACCATCCACCAGGCCAAAGGCCTCGAATTTGAAGTGGTGTTCCTCATCATGCTCTGTGACGGGCTTTTCCCCGCCGCCCGGTCGTTGGATCGAATTGAGGATGAGGAAGAAGAGCGCCGGCTGTTCTATGTTGCGATCACTCGCGCCCGCTCGGAACTTTACCTGAGTTACCCGCTGTTGCGCGGGCGGGGCTACTCGACCGAAACAATGCAGCAACCGTCACGTTTCCTCGGCGAATTTCCGCCCGACCTCGTCGAGGAATGGAATCTGCGCGGAGGATGACATTTGGGTTTCAACCGCTCGTCGCGCCCCAACCGGACACCTGAGAGAAGTCTTTTCTGACCGAGTCTCCCCTTGTATTCATGCTCTATGCCGACTCTCCTCCCGCACGCCGCCCACCGTCTCTCCGCTGACCGAAGCAAGCTGAAAACAGACGGGACCTGTCCGAAGCTGGAGGCTTTAGTGTGGATTAGTGTCTACCTGCTGGCAGGGAGTCTGACGTCGACGAACCAGGCCGCCGAGGCCAGGCCATCTACCGTGGCAGCTGTCCGCGGCGCCAGCTTGCTGCCGGCAACCAACTGGCCGCGCCGGGTCCTGCGCGCGGAGCAAACCTGGCAACTGAATCTACCCAAAGGCGAGCGGTTCGACGCGTCCGGGCTGGTCCTGACGCCTACAGGCGACCTCTTGACGATCAATGACCGAGGTCCCTCGGTTTATCGCATCCAATTCCTTGCTCAGACCAATGCCGCCGACCTCATTCAACTGACCAACTGCTTCACCCGAGATCAACTCCGTCCCTTCGCTCGCGAGAAGATGGACCGGTACGATTGCGAAGGCGTCGCCCTCGATGAGCAGGGCCGGCTCTACCTTTGCGAGGAGGTCAATCGTTGGGTTCTGCGGTTCGACCAGACCCGCGACACCGTCGAACGACTTCCCATCGATTGGACGCCGGTCAAGCAATACTTCGACCTAAGCGATCCAAATGCGTCCTTCGAAGGGATTGCCGTCGGCGGCGGCCGTATTTATCTCGCGAATGAGCGGCAGATGGGACGGATCATTGTGGTGGATCTGGCTACACTCAAGGTCCTGGAGAGCTTTGCGGTCCGGCCGCACGACAGCAATGCGCGCGACATTCACTACACCGACCTCAGCTATTTTGAAGGCATTCTCTATGTGCTCCTGCGGGAAAGCCGCTGCGTCCTGGCCGTTGATCCGCGCAATCAACAGGTTGTAGGCGAGTTCAACTTCAAAGAGATGGAACGGGAGCCGCAGGTCATTTATCGCGCTCTTTTTCCCACCGGACAGATGGAGGGCCTGGCTGTGGACAAGGATTTCATCTGGCTGGTGACCGATAATAACGGCACCGCCCGCGGCCGATACCCCACCGACATTCGACCTACCCTGTTCAAGTGCCGGAAGTGAAAAGACTTTCCCTGAAAGCCGCTTTTGTGTTCACTGGCCGGCTCAAATGCAGAAAACAGCCTTTTTATTCGCGGGACAAGGCGCGCAAGTGGTCGGAATGGGCAAGGACCTGGCCGAGAACTTCGACACCGCCCGCCGGCTCTTTACGGACGCCAACCAGGTAGTGGGTTATGATCTGGCGACCATTTGCTGGCAAGGACCGGAAGCGGAACTGACCAAAACGGAGCACGCCCAGCCCGGCATCTACCTGGTCAGTTGGATCGCCATGCAATTGCTCCTGGAACGCTGCCCGAACCTACGCTTTGAGGCAGCAGCTGGTCTTTCCCTTGGGGAGTTCACCGCCCTGGCAGCGGCTGGATCGATCTCCTTTCAGGACGGTTTGAAGACCGTGCGGCAACGGGGGCGTTTCATGCAGGAAGCTTGTGACGTCACGCGCGGAGGAATGGCCGCCATTGTCGGACTGGACGAAACGGCCACCCGGGCCGCGTGCGATCAAGCCGGGGTCGCCATCGCTAACCTGAATTGTCCCGGACAGATCGTCATTTCGGGCGAGGCCGATCGACTCGCGGCCGCCTGTGAATACGCCAAAGCCCGAGGAGCGAAGCGGGCGCTCCCCTTGACCGTGGCGGGGGCTTACCACTCGCCGCTGATGGCAAGTGCGCAGCCGAAGTTGGAAGCCGCGCTAACGCAAGCAGTTATCCGATCCCCGACCGTGCCTGTGATGAGCAACGTCACGGCCGCCCCGCATGAAGCACCGGCGGAAATAGGCCGACGTTTGGTCGAGCAGGTGACGGCGCCGGTCCGATGGGAAGATTCCATGCGATACCTGCTGGCGGAGGGTTTCACGCGGTTTATCGAACTTGGCCCCGGGACCGCCCTGGCCGGTTTCATGAAGCGAATCGATAAGAGCGCGCAGGTCTGGAGTATCGGCGACGCGGTCGGCCTGGAAACGGCCGTCAACGCGCTCGCCGCTTGACCAGGCGGCCCAATCGTCGCATTCGATTTGACAAGAACCCATCCACCGCAGACAACTCCGGACGGCATGAGCGAACTAGCTAATCAAATCGCGATCATCACCGGCGCAGGCCGCGGCATTGGCCGCGCGATCGCCCTCCGATTCGCCGCCAGCGGCGCCGATGTCGTCTGTATCTCGCGGACGGCGGAAAACGCGGAGAAGGTGGCGCAGGAAGTTCGGCAGGCAGGACGGCGCGCCTGGGCGCATGCCATTGATATTGCTGATGGAGCGGCCGTTACCAGCGCGGCGGAGCGGATTGTCGCCGAGACGGGGCGCGTTGATATTCTGGTTAATAATGCCGGCGTCACCCGCGATGGACTGCTGATGCGGATGGGCGAGGAGGATTGGGACACCGTCTTGGATACGAACTTGCGCGGGGCGTTTCTGCTGACCAAGGCGTTGACGCGCCTCTTTGTCAAACAACGGTCCGGTCGGATCATCAATGTCGCGTCCATCGCCGGGCTGATGGGCAATGCAGGGCAATGCAACTACGCGGCGAGCAACGCCGGCTTGATTGGCTTCACCAAATCGCTGGCGCGAGAATTGGCCTCGCGCAGCATCACTGTCAATGCGCTTGCGCCAGGATTCATTGAGACAGATATGACGTCGGTGCTGGGGGCCCCCATCCGTGACGAGGTGCTGAAAAAGATCCCGCTGGGCCGTTTCGGGCAACCGGAAGACATCGCCGAGGCCGCTTTGTTCCTGGCCAGTCCGGGGGCGCGTTACGTCACTGGCCAAGTGCTGACGGTGGATGGCGGCATGGTCATGTAATCCGCGATTCAGGGCTTGACGCCCTTCTGAACGTCGCATAGACACACAGCAAAACAGAAACGGAGTAACTCATGGCTGCTGATAAATCGATTGAGCAAAAGGTCAAAGAGATCATCGTGGAACAACTGGGCGTGAACGCCGACCAAGTCACCCCAGACGCGAAGTTCATCGAAGATCTCGGGGCTGACTCCCTCGACACGGTCGAATTAGTCATGGCCTTGGAGGAAGAGTTCGGGCAGGAGATACCGGACGAAGAAGCTGAAAAGCTCCAAAGCGTCGGGGACGTCATCAAGTACATCGAAGAAAGTCAGCAGAAGTAGTCTTTTCCTACCGATTTTGCGGGGCAGCCACGGCTGGACCAAGCACGAGCTGCCCCGTAGTGTTTATAACCATGAGCACCGGCGAGCGCAGGATTGTCATCACAGGCTTGGGGGTCGTCACTCCGCTTGGCCATGAGATTGAGACCTTCTGGAACAACATCCTGGCAGGCCAGTGCGGCATCGGACCCAACACCGCTTTCGACGTCTCCGCCTACGATTGTCAGATCGCCGCCCAAGTTAAGGACTTTGATCCCCTCCCCGCTTTTCCTTCCCCCAAGGAAGTCCGCCGCACCGACCGGTTCGCTCAGTTTGGCATCTACGCCGGCTACAAAGCCTTGCTCGACTCCGGGTTGGATCTGGAGAAAGTGAATCGCGACGAAGTGGGCGTCTTCCTCGGCTCGGGCATCGGAGGTCTTTCCACCGTCGAGGAGCAGCACCGCATTTTGCTGGCGAAAGGCCCCGGCCGCGTCTCGCCTTTCATGATTCCGATGCTCATTTTGAACATGGCGTCGGGCGTTTTCTCGATGCACTATCGCCTGCGCGGCCCCAACGTCGCCACCTGCTCAGCTTGCGCCACCGCCAATCATGCCATCGGCGAAGCGTGGCGCACCCTCAAAATGGGCGACGCCCAAGTCATGTTCGCCGGCGGCACCGAAGCCACCATCGTTCCGCTTGGCATCGGGGGCTTCTGCGCCATGAAAGCGATGAGCACGCGCAACGCCGAGCCAACCCGCTCTTCCCGCCCTTTCGACCGTGAACGCGACGGCTTCGTCATGGGCGAAGGAGCTGGCGTCGTCGTTCTGGAAGAATTGGCACATGCCAAAGCCCGGGGCGCCCGGATTTATTGCGAACTGGTGGGCTACGGCAACACCGCCGACGCCAATCATCTAACCGCCCCCGCTCCGGAAGGGGAAGGAGCCGCCCGTTGTATGCGAATGGCGTTGCGATCCGCGCGCATGCATCCCAGCGAGATTTCGTATATTAACGCGCACGGCACTTCCACTCCGCAGGGAGACGTTTGCGAAACGCGCGCCATTAAGACTGTCTTTGGCGAGCACGCGCGCCAGCTGGCGGTCAGCTCGACCAAAGGTGCCACCGGGCATATGCTGGGGGCGGCGGGGGCTGTGGAAATGGCGCTATGCGCAAAGGCCCTCCAAAATAACGTCGTGCCCCCGACGATCAATTATGAACATCCGGACCCGGATTGCGATTTGGACTATGTGCCCAATGCCTCCCGCGAGATGCCGGTCAATGCCATCGTCAACAACTCCTTCGGCTTCGGCGGACACAACGCCAGTCTGATCGCACGCAAGTTCGTCGGCTGACCATCGCCCCTCCGGGGCCGGGTCCAGCCGCCGCTGCCCGCCTGCCGCGTCGCAGATCACCCCGACCTGCAAGGCCGATATGCCCGGAAGCCGGCCCACGCGGCAGACAAGGCTAATCCCATCAAGGCTAAGCCCCCTCAGTCATCCAGCGGCACCGCCCGGTAAAAACGCTGCGCGGAATTTTCTTCGTCATCCGGAAACGCCAAGGTCGAATCGGTGCTCTGGACCACGCCAAGTTCAACCCAACGGATCAGGTCTGACGAACTCTGGATGGAATAGCGACGGCCCACTTCCGTTTCGAAGATCACTTGCGCCCCCGTGGAAAGCGATTGCTTGCCCGCCGCGGTTGCCGCCGTCGAGACCGTAATCTTCACGGAGGGCGAAGTCACGACCGCACCGGAGGAGTCGACTGCCTGAGCCCGCAAGGTGTAAGTGCCGGCCCGGACGTTCTTCCAATCCAAAGTGTGGTGAATCGGGGTGCCCGGGTCGGGAGCCCGGATGAAGTTTATGAGCGAAAAGCCGATCCGTTCGTCGTTCGCATAAAAGTCGACCCGACTGATGTAGCCGGCCGGATCAATCGCGGTCGCATTGATGGTAATGTCCGCCGGAGCGCGGAAAGTGGCGCCTTCTTTTGGTGAATCAATCACGAGCTGGGCTTTGGCCCGCGCTGGAATCTGCGCGTTGGTCAGCAGTTCCAGGTCAAAGCTGATGTCGCTGCTGGTGATGCTTTGTTGATGAATCTCCACGGCCACGACATTGTCGCCGTTGATCAGCAGCTTGTGGTCGATGGGAAACAGCAAGAACTCCGACTCTTCCTCTCCGCTCACGGAACTCGACGCCAATGTCGTGGAGGTAATGGGTCCTTCCGGCATGTTGCTCCGGACGACTTCGGTCCCGTTCAGGTAAACCACCGCCCCGTCGTCCCGGAGCAAGCGGATGAACGCATTGGTAATCCCGGTATCCGGCAGCTGGAACGAGCGCCGAAAGTAAGTGGTAATATACTTGCGCGTCGGCGCAGAACCGTAACTCAGCAAGGTCGCCTCGTCCCCATCCCCATATCCCAGTTGAGCCGCGCCTGCAGGCCAACCGTTCTCATTGAAGCCGAGCGCGCGCCAGGCTGTTCCCTGGTCCGTTCCATTGTCGAGATACTTCCAGGTGGACCCGCTGGCGATACGCCGCGTGCCCGGAAATTCGTTCGGTCACTGTGATCTCGACCGCGGTTGAAGTCGTGACCGCGCCTCGATCATCGAAGCGCGGGCGGTCAAACTGTAGTGGCCCGCGGACGTTGCTCCGCTGGAACGAATAGGGTGACTGTTGGACCGATCGAGCAAACGATCCCGGCATAGAACGATACCTCGCGAACCTGCCCGTCGGAGTCGGCTGCTTCGGCCTGCAAACCAATGTTCGTTCCGGAATCAAACGAAGCGCCGTCGCGGGGTTGCAGTCAGGCTGACCTTTGGCTTCTCATTTGGCAGCTCGTCATAAATCGTGACGGTGGCAGTGCGGTGATGCGATCGCATAATTCTCTTCCGCTGGCAGAGCGGTAATGGGACGAACGATCGTCGGTTGCACGAGCAGCACGATGACCGTTTCGCTTCGTTCAGCGGCTTTATCCGAAATCGGGACCACCTGAATTAAGGCAGTGCTTTCGCCCGCGCCCAGCGTGACCGTCCCGGAGAGCTTCTGATAATCGACTCCATTGCCAGCGGTGCCACTGACGAGGTAAGAGACATTCAGCTTCCCGGTAAGGCTACCCGTGCGCGTGACCTTGAATACCCCAGGATGCGTAGGGTCCGATTCAAGCACCCGAGGCTGCGTCGCCTCCACGCTCACGCTTGGCCGGGGCGGGGCGTTCACCACAATGCGCACCCGCGCTGAGTCCGCGGTTGCCCCTCGATCGTCGGTCGCCCGGGCCGTCAACGTGTATTCTCCGGCCGCAACATTGTTCCAAGACAGCTGAAACGGATTGACGGCGCCGGCGCTTGGATTATCCGCAGTCGTCACGCCGATGCTTTTGCTGTTGGCAAAGAACTCCACCTTTCGAACCGTTCCATCGGTATCCGTCACCCGCGCGGCCACCGGCACGGTGGCAGGCGCCACAAAGGAATCCCCCGCTTTTGGGGTCACGATCTCAACGGTGGGAGGACCGTTGACCGGGTCATTGTCGCTAATCACGACCGTGGCCTGATCGGGGGCATTGATGTTATAGGCGGCGCTGGGTCTGAGCTTGACGGTGACATGCTCCCGGCCTTCGACGGCCTGATCATCGATCGGCTGGATCGTAATCGTAATGGACTTGCGACCCGCAGGAATAACAAACGAGCTGGGCAAAGGCTGGTAGTCAACGCCGCTGATGGCCGCGGGGATGGTGACGGTTCCGGAGCTTTGGGACGCATCGGCCGGCACAGCGATCGACGAGGTCACCAACTCATAGTCGACCTTCAAATCGGCCTTCGTCTCACCGAGTCGGGCGACCGTCAAACGTCCGGTGTTGCTCGGTTCGGCAGCGGTGCCATCTTCGACCGCGATCGAGACGGTGGGAAGCGTCACCACTCCCAAGTCATTATCGCGAATGGTGATGGTGGCGCTGTCCGAACTCTCGAGTTGGTAGGGAGCCACTGCTCCCGTCGTCGGCGCCAGGACTGGAGTGACGACGACTGTTTCGTCTTCTTCCGCCAACGAGTCATCGACAGCCGTGACCAACACCGTCGCCGCCGCGTTGCCGGCTGGGAACAGCACCGATCCCGAGAGTGGGGCATAGTCCCCAGGGCTGGTGGCACTGCCGCTCACGCGGTAGAAAACCGTCAGCGCGCTAGCGGTTGATCCCGTGCGGTGGAAAGTGAATGAACCGCTCGTGGGTCCGGCTTCTGAGGCGATTGGGTCCGTGGCGCGGACCGCCACTTTAACCGGCTCCGGATCGGCCGCTTTGACCACGCTCAAGGAATTGATGGCGAAGAAGAAAAGAGAAAGCACCATCCCGCGAAACGGCATGCTCATAATCGAAGGTTACTCGTTCGGTCGACCTGTTCCAGCAACTGCAACGCACCATCCGAGCTATCGTCTCGGGACAGCGCTCTGAGAAGGCACAGAATTTCTGGTCGGGTAGCTCCAGCAGGTTTCGTGCTGCGCCCGCTCCTTCCTTACTCCACCCCAGTCAGTTTAAATACGTAAGCGTGCTTGCTCGGAACCTGGTCGACTGACAAAGCCGGCACCTCAATTTTCAGACGGCCACCGTCCGCGGTCCATTTGAGCGGTTCGGATTTTCCCAGCAGCGTGACGGTGGTCTGCGCCTTGGTTTTGGGAGCGGTCAGAACCAACTCCGCTCCGGGCCATTCGAAGCTGATCGCGTAGAGGTCCTGGCCTTTGGCGGTATATCGGATGGACTTGCCTTCGGAGGTTTGGCGCCAGGCGCGTGTGCCGTAGATCGCCTCGCCGTTGACTTTCAGCCAGTCGCCCATCTCGAGCAAACGCTGCTGCATGATGACCGGGACGCGGCCATCGCTGGTCGGACCGACGTCGAGCAATAGGTTGCCCCCCTGGGCGGTCATATCCACCAGGAGCCGGATGAGGTCGTTGCCGGGCCGATAGTCGTCGATGTTCTCATTCCGGTTATAGCCAAAGGAGCGACCGATCCCGCGGTTCTCCTCCCAAGGATGACGTTCCTTGGGCACGTCCTTGCCCTGGCCGACATGGACCTCGCCATACTCAGTGGTGAAATAACCGCCATGCTTGCCGCGGGTCTCCTTGCCCCACCGGTCGTTAACAACCACCTCTTCCCGGCAAGGGGATTCGTTGAAAAGCCAAGCGAGCAATTCCGGACTGCGCCAGGTGGAGCTGGGATGCTCCCATTCGCCGTCAGCGAAAATGAGCGACGGGGCGTAGCGGGTCACCAGATCTTTGAATTGAGGAAAGAAGTGCTCCTCGACGAAGCGATTGACATCCGCCTGATACATCGGGTGGTACCATTCGTAGAGCGAGTAGTAGAACCCCATCTTCAGGCCCCGGGCCCGCACTGCTTTGTCAGATCGCCGCAAAGATCCCGATGGGGCCCGAGCATTGACGCTGTTCCAGTTCCGAAGCCAAGGAGCCGGGGGCCAAAGGCAAAGCCCTCGTGATGTTTGGACGTCAGCACGACATAACGGGCGCCGGAGCGGGCAAAGATATCAGCCCATTCTGCCGGATTGAATAAATTTCGGTCTTTAAACTGGCCGGCGAAGTCCTGATAGCGGAAACGCTCTCCACGTTTGGACGTGGAACACGGCCTTGTTCGTTTCGTGCATGTCATGCCAGCACCACTCCGCGGTGCCTCGTCCCCATGCCGGCACGGAATAAACCCCCAATGAATGAAGATCCCGAACTTGGCATCCTCGAACCAGCTGGGATTGGGCCGTTTATCGATCGATTCCCAGTTGGGCTGATAGGCTGGGCCGAAGCGAGCATCGGGCTGACAAGGCCCAGGACGAGGCAAAATCCAATGCGGTTTCATCTTGCCGGCAGTACGTCCGCCATGCGTCCCGTCAATCTCGATGAGTCGGCCGCCAAGCTGGGGTCACGCGTCGGCCTGCCGTCACCGACGTTTGCGGAACTTTCCAGCCCGCTGCCACGCCAGCTGAACAAACTCCTGGGCTTTCGCGGCGTTTTCAACCAGACCAGGACGAGGCCATACGCAAGCGCGGCTGCCGCCATCGGTATGAACACTCCTCCGGCACGCGCCAGGAAGGTTTCGTGCCCAAGTTGACGATCCCAATAGAAAAGCGACGATCCACTTCGGCAATCTCGCCCGCCAAAACCGCTGCCCCGAGCATGTTGAGCAGCGGCCGCCAGAGCGCGCCCATTTGCAGAAACTTCAGCTTGCGGCGCAAAGTACGTGAGCAGCCAGACATTGAACATCGCACTCATGGTGTTGGCCACACCCATGCCACCTTGCCCCAGCGGTCGGATCAGCCAGAGCGTGAACACCACGTTGAGCACCAGACAAACGGTGCTGATCTTCATGGGCGTCTGCGTATCTCCCAAGGCATAAAACGCCCGGGCGAGGATGTTCACCACTGAAAACGCAATCAACCCGGGCGCCAGGCAAGCCAGCGCATAGGCCACCTCCGCGGTGTCGATCACCGAGAATTTGCCATGCTCGAACAGCAGTCGGACGATGGGCTCCGCCAGCACGATCAGCAGCACCGAGGCGACCGTGTTGGCAAAGGCCAGATAGCCGAGCCCTTGCCCGAGCGTCGCTCTAAATTCCGGATACTTCTTCTCCGCCGCGAGCCCGGCGAGGGTCGGCAGCAGATAGGTGGCGAGCGAAATCCCAAACAACCCCTGGGGCAGCTCCATCAACCGCACCGAATAGTCAAACCACGCGAAGATATGCGGATCGACCGTGTAGGCGATGCCCTGAGTCAAGAGGATGTTGAGCTGAAAAGCGGCCACGCCCATCATCCCCGGGATCATCTTGCGGACCACCTGTGAAACCGTCGGATGCCGCACCGGCGAAACCCATTGAAAACGGAAGCCTTCGCGGCGTAACGCCGGCATGGAGGTGCCGTTTGAGCCGTCCCGGCGAGCAGCACGCCACGCGAGCGCGAACACTGTGCCCAAATGCTGGCCAAAGCGAGGCGCGACCAGCAGAACGATCAGGATCATGATGGTGTTCAGAACCGTCGCGCCCATCGCAGGACAAAGAAGTGCCCACGGGCGTTGAGCATGCCCATAAAAATGGCCGCCAGGCAGACCAACATGTAAGGGAACATCAGGCGGAGAAGGTGAAACATCAGGCCGCCGGTCCGGCGAGAGGAAGCCGGGGCGCGGAAAGGTCGCCTTCAAATCTTTCCGGGGCCGCGGCGGTGATCGCTGGCGGCCCCTTCGGCGAGGACAGGGTCCGTTCGGGCGCCCGACGGCGCATCGGCGGTGCTGCTGCTGACGCAGCTGGTGAGACCAAAGCAGTCGGCGTTGAGGTGGGTCGCAAAGCCGAGCGTCGGTAGGCGAGTCGATCGCCAGGAGAACCGAGATCGCCAGCATCACCACCGCGATAATGCCCGTCGCTGCCAGCACCAACCCACAGATTACCGCGTTGGCCGCCTGCCACATCTCCGCTTCGCCCTCGGTCTTCTCCTTTTCCTTGAAGATCGGAATGAAGGCGGCTGTCAGCGCCCCCTCCCCCAAAAGACGCCGAAACAAATTGGGGACCATGAAAGCCAGCTTGAAGGCGCTCGCCACCAATCCCGCTCCCATGAAATCCGCGTAAAGAACCCCCCGCGCCATGCCCAGAACGCGGCTGAGCAGCGTGGCAATGCCCATGGCGCCCGACG
Source organism: Verrucomicrobiota bacterium (assembly GCA_046346765.1). Lineage (GTDB taxonomy): Bacteria > Verrucomicrobiota > Verrucomicrobiia > Limisphaerales > SIBE01 > JAXMHN01. The sequence goes on from JAXMHN010000007.1 coordinate 53,913, forward strand.
ATTTCAACATCTGAGACATGACAACGAGCCGCCAGTAAACAAGGAAGCCCAACGACCTGTCAGTCCCAAAATGAACGCCTACAACTCAATCTCCGAACCATCCTCCGCAAAGATCACCTTCATCGGACGCAACGCCGCCTCCGCTTGCGCGTGCAGTTCTCCCAGACTCGCCCGACAGTCGCGCGACAGGTGAATAAACACCACCTGCCGAATCGACCGCCCCCGCAGAAAAGCGAACAACGCGTCCGCCTCCACATGCGCCAATTCGCACACCAACACGTCGAGCGGCTTCTCCAGCAACGGGCTCAAATCCTCCACGGCCCCAATATCCGCGCTATGCCCAATCCGGCGACCGTCTGCCTCGATCAAAAAGCTAAAGGCCTCGTATCCGCCCGGATAACGGCCGCCGAAGGAAGCCCGCATCTGCGACAGATGCGTGGTCGGAAATGGAGTCACCCGCGCGCTTCCGCTCTTGACCGCTTCCCCAGCACGAAGCGGATGAAACTCGAGCGGAAACGGCAACAACTCCGGAAAGATGCAAGCCACCTGCAAAACCGATTGCAGCGGCTTGACCGCATCCAAGGGCAAATGCACCGGCAGCGGCTTGTGCCGGCGTTCCAACCAGAAGCTCTGCATCAGCATGAAAAAGCCCCCAGCATGGTCGAAGTGCAAGTGAGAGAGAAAAAGGTGGTCGACGAGGTCATACGACAAAGCGCTCGCCTTATAGCTGCGACTGATCGGTTCGCCACAATCGATCAGGAATGACGCTTCCGCGAAACGATACAAAAACGCAGAATGCCCCCGATCAGCGGATGGCCAGCCATCGCCGACGCCAAAACATTTCAATAGGGCCCTGTGCATGCATGGGGGACGGGCATGCCGCGACATTAAAACCTTGCTCTAAAAAATCAACCGTTTGTGTAACGGCGCCAGCTCTCGCCGCCGGACGGTCTCCGCCGCCACCACCCAACGACGCTCCTTCCGCTCAAATGCCGGCGTACCAGGAATAATCGCCGCCCGGAGGGAACTGCTTGAGGCTGTCGGTAACGGTAATGCGGTTGATGTATTTAACGCTCTTGTAAGCGAGTTGGCGCGGAACGCGTATTCGGAGCGGACCGCCGAACGGGGCGGGCAGATCACCGCCATTCATCCCGTAGGTGAGCAGCGTCTGGGGATGAAATGCATCCGCCATATCGATGCTGTCCTGCCATCCATCCGGTCCGATCGAAAATAAACTACAAACCGCCTGGGCACGCCCGCGTTTGAGCACCTGGGAAAGCGGCGCCAATCCATTCCGCGATGTAGCACCATCCCTCTTCACAGGTAACCTGGGTGATCTGATGCGCACCGGCATGCTCCGCAAATCCGCGACTGAAACGATCCCGGATGCGCGACCAGCCCATCGATCGACAGGCGCCAATCCGCGAATCCACCGCTTGAGGCGCTTAAACTCGTCCGACGCCGGCGGCTTGCCATTAGCGTAAGCGCCTTCGGCATCGGCCGCGCGGAACGGCAACAGATAGCGACGCGGCGGCGCCAGACGGTCGCCGTGCCGGGCCCATAGATACCATGGCCAGCGGAATCAACCCGCATTTCTGGCCGCAATCCGGGCAGCCACCGCCAGACCGGAAATCCTCGCTGCGACAGCGGCAGTAACGCTGGGGCCGTCATCCAGCGACGACGGTTTGTGGACGATTCATGAACCCTCCTTGGAGCCACCCGTGATCATCGCCCGCGTGCGCTTCCAGAATCCAGACAGGCAGATCATCAACAGGTGCACGACGACAAAGACCGTCAGGAAAATGGTGCCCAGGAAATGAATCGTTCGCGCGGATTGGTGACCACCTACCGCGGTGACTACATCGGCCAGGCAGGAAGTAACCGCCGGTGACATCGCCAGCCCTGTCCAGATCATCGCCGGGAACGCGCCGAAGATAACGAACAAATAGGTAATCCGCTGCAGCGTTGTAAGCTTTCATCACTTCCCGGCCATTGAGACGCAGATGATCAACACCACCCGGCCTAAAGATGACGGCGACAATCTGGCTGCCGTTGGCACCAGGTTTTTCCCGGAAATGGCCGCTTTGCCATCCACCTGAACGGTAGACGAGCCTTGCCAGCATCACCAGCCACGCCGATTGGAATGCAGCGACCGGCTCCAGCCGTTCCTGATCCGGCAACACGTATCCATAACCAGTCGGCACAGATCCGCGCGAGGACGGGATCGGGATCGAAAACAGCGGAGGCGTATTGACGTTGCCTTCACCCCAATAGAAGCGCGGGCGGATATGATACTCAACTCCCGTGATGAGCAAACCGAAAAAGGACAAACACCGGTTAATGCGTGATCCGACCATCGCGCTGTGCCGGATTGACGGCCTGGCGTTGCCTGCGCCCAGAGCTCAGATCGAGAAGCAACGCTTGGGATGGAGGGAACCTGGTCCATCGCAGCCCGATAGCGGCACCAATCGCGGCAGAGGCAAGCGCTTTGAAGGACGCGACAGCCGCTCGGGGCACGGTCAATGGTTCTTTTTCGCTTCCTGCACCATCACGCCCCATGGAGATACAGTTCACGTCTGTAAGTAATTGATAGAGAGCACGGCACAACTTATGCTAGTTCCGTGTCGCTGCAAACCCGGCAGCCTGCGAAGACCACCCATGTCAGGTGGCGATTCACCTCAGGACGCCGGGCAATGGGCATTGATGAAATCCGGCTACCTGATCGACATGGACGGCGTGATCTATCGCGAGAATCAATTGATCCACGGCGCGGCCGAGTTCGTGCAAAGTCTGCTCGCGACCGGGACCCCTTTTCTCTTTCTTGACCAACAACTCCGCCCCGACGCCCGCCGACCTAACCGTGCGCTTAAAGCACCTCGGCGTGCACGGACTGGGTGCTCAACACTTTTATACTTCCGCCCTCAATACGGCGGATTTCCTTGGCGAGACCGATCCTAACTGCACCGTCTTCGTCATTGGCGAAGGCGGTTTGCTGGCTGCACTCCACGAGCACCGGATTGCGAGCGACGCGATCCGGCCACGTTATGTGGTCGTGGGTGAAGGCGCCACCACCATGGAACGTTTGAGCAAAGCGCACGAGTGCCTCGAACGCGGAGCCCGGCTCCTGGCGACCAATCCGGACAACTGGTGCCCGGTTTCCAGTGAGAAGACGCGACCGGGAGCGGGCGCCACTGCGGCCTTTCTCGAGGCCAGCACCGGGCGGCGCGCCTATTACCTGGGCAAGCCGAACGGTTACATGTTCCATCGCGCGCGGCAGAAGCTGAACGAGCTCTCCCTAAGCCAATTGGAGCAGGTGGTCATGATCGGGGACACGATGGAGACGGACATTCGCGGTGCCGTGGAAGCGGGCATGCAGTCGTTTCTGGTGCTCAGCGGGTCGACGCAGTTGGAGGGCGTCGGTGATTACGTCTATCAGCCAACGAGGATTCTGCAGAGCGTCGCGGACCTGACCTGTGAAATCAAGACGGGGAAGCCATCGGACCGGCTTGACAGTCCGGCTTTCGTCGATACCGACATGCATACCATTCGGCCGGGGCACCGGCATCAAACGGATATTTTCGCTTTTCACAAGCCGCGTCCACGGCCGGCCATGACGAAGTAGATGGAATTGGCTTCCGGCACCGGCGCGCCACGACCGGCGATCCGTCGGGGTCTGCGTCGGCATCTTGAACATTGCATTTGGCCGGCATTGAGGCATGGATGAGCCATCGCTATGCAGATGGCCACATACCTCCTCTTGGTTTGCCTGCTCACCACGGGCGCGCTCAAAGCCGCTTCAACGGAAGCCACCCAACCGCCGCGCGGCCATGTCGCTCCTAAACCGCTTTTCCGCGACCCCGTTTATGACGGCGCGGCTGATCCAGTTGTGGTCTGGAATCAAACCGCGCAACGCTGGTGGATGTTTTATACCAACCGCCGGGCAAACGCACCGGGCCTATCAGGCGTCGCTTGGGTCCACGGGACCCGGATTGGGATCGCCGAGTCCGGGGACGAAGGGGCGACCTGGACCTATGCCGGGACGGCGGACATCACCGTCCCGGAGGAGATTGGCAGCAAAGCACCATCCTTGTGGGCTCCCGAAATCGTCGCCGGCCCGGATGGCACCTATCACATGTTCCTTTCCGTCGTGCCGGGCATTTTCGAGAATTGGGAACACCCGCGACACCTGGTCCACCTCACGAGTCTGGACCTTCAGCGGTGGGGAAACGCCCAGGTCCTTTCGCTCGCCTCAGACCGCGTCATCGATGCTTGTGTCCTTTCGCTAGGCAACGGCAAATGGCGCATGTGGTACAATAATGAGCGCGATCGCAAATCCATTTACTACGCCGATAGCCCGGACCTCCGGACCTGGCGTGACCAGGGCAAAGCCATTGGCGATCAGGCGGGCGAAGGGCCCAAGGCGTTCTTTTGGCGCAAGCAATACTGGATGGTGACAGATGTTTGGGACGGTTTAGCCGTCTATCGATCTGGTGATGCCTTGCATTGGGAACGCCAGACAGGCAGCAACCTGCTCCAGCAAGCCGGCCGCGGCCCGGACGATGCCGTCAAAGGGGGGCACCCCGACGTGGTGGTCAACGGCGACCGCGCTTTCCTCTTCTACTTCACTCATCCCGGCCGGCTGCCAGGGGTGAAAACCGATGGAACGGAACAGCGCCGCAGCTCCATTCAAGTGGTTGAACTGTTTGAAACAGCCGGCCGGCTGCGCTGTGACCGCGACCAACCGACCCACATTCAGCTGATCGGGAACGTCCGCTGAGATTGGTCTGATAGAGCGCGGTCGGACCCTCGTCGGCCACGGAGTTCAGTCCGCGCTCACGACTCTCGGGCGCTCCTCCAAACTCGATCCGTCCGCCGGAAGCTCTTCCTAACGCTTCGGCCTCGGCCGGGCCCAGCGGGCCCGAGCGGACTCAAAAGTCGGTATTCGGCTTCTCGAGGTCGATTGGGGCGATCCAGGCATTTCGATAGCGGACGTCGTGGCCTTCGGCCTGCAGTTTGAGCCCGCCGGGAGTATCGGTGATGCCTTTGCCGCCGTCGTTGCCCCCGTCCATTCCGGAGTTGGCCCCGCCCCAAACCTGGCTGATGGCCTGATTGGTATGGGCCTTGATCCCATTGAAATACATGGTCAGCATGGCATTCTCCACCCGCTTCCCTTCCTTGAACCGGGCTGCGCGGAAGACGATATCGTAAGCGTTCCATCGGCCAACGCCATTGTAAGCGTGATACGGGGAGTCGCTCTCATTGATGACCGCGCCCATGCCGTGTTTTGTTTTATCGCCGTCGAGCACTTGGATCTCGTAGCGATTCTGCAGATAAACGCCGCTGTTCCCCCCGGGTTTCATGATGAGAAACTCGATGTGCAATCGAAAGTCGCGGTAAGCTTTCTTGGTGACAATATCAGCGGCGCCGTAATGCCCGCCGTCCGCCGCGCGATCGTCCGTCATGACGACTGTGCCTTTGTCCACCGGGTCCGGCACGATCTGCCATTTGATCGGCAGCGCTGATTTGAAGCCTGGTCCTTCCCAGTAAGTCCACTTTTCGTCCAACAGCTTCCGCGTCCCGTCGATCAGGACGTCCGCCCCGGGCGCAGGCCTCGCCCCGACGCCCACGTTCAAAGCAGGAGCAGCCTGCGTTGCCTGCATCAGCAGCACGACCGCCGCGGCCAGTGCCTGACAACCAAGAAGAGGTGTGGGGATTCGCATGGCCTGAGAATAGGCAACTGCTGGCCCGGAGGCAACCCGCCAAAAAACAAGGCCCGGGTCACCCCGGGCCTTGTGAGATAGTGATTTGGAGGCTTAGTAACGGTTCCGTCCGCCGCCGCCACCACCGCCGCCGTAACCTCCGCGGTTACCGCCGCCACCCCCTCGTCCGCCGCCGCCACCGCCACCGCCGGAGCGCTCTTCGCGCGGGCGGGCGATGTTCACGGTCACGGCGCGACCATCCAGGGAAGCGCCATTCAAGGCTTGAATGGCTTTTTGGGCCTCTTCCGGGGTCGACATTGTGACGAAGGCGAAGCCCCGTGGCCGACCGTCAGCGTGATCGAGCATCAGGAAACCGTTTCATCGACCGTTCCGTGGGCCGCAAAGGCGTCGTGGAGGTCGTTCTCCGTGGTGTTGCGGGAAAGGTTCCCTACAAACAGTTTCGTATCCATGTGATGTTTGATTGTCCCCAGACTAATCCCTTGCTTCCGCAAGCCGTTCCATTCCTGCCGGGTTTCAAATCATCACTGAACCGAGTTCAACTGAAGATTCACCACGCCTGAAAGTAGCCGTCCCATAGACGAACCGCACATTATCCCCATTTTGTTCAAAAGCAAGCGTTTTTTGTCCGCATTGCCGCTCCACTTACCCCCCCACCCCAAACCCCCGCATCAGCCCGGCGCCGCCTCCCGCCCCCTCGTTCAGTAAGCTCTGCAGCGCCCGCAGTTCCTGCCTCGATCCAATTACCAGCCATTCATCCCCCAACTGCACGATTTCATTCCCCGTCGGATTCACCCTGCCGTTCTGCCTGGTTGATCCCTACCACCACCGTTCCGGTCCGTTGGGAATCGCGGCTCGCGGAGCGGCCTGCCAATCATTTCAGGGTTGTTCGGCACCGTCACGGTTGCGAGGGATGAGTCGTCGAAGAGGGCTTCGTTCTCAGTGTTGGCGATTTCCCGCACCAACGCCCGTCGCCCCGACGCAATTTGCTCCGCGGTGCCCAAGAGCAAAAGACGGTCTCCAGGGAACAACGCGACGCTTGGTTCCGGCCCGGCCAGCAGATATCCTTGCCGGTTGATTTCCACAATCGTGCAGCCATGCCGGCGCCGAATTTGCAGATCCGCAATCGTCCGGCCGGCGCAGGCCGCAGAACCTGGCAGTTCCACTTCCTGCAAGTTCAGGTCCCAATCAGCCGAAGGCTGTTCCCACCGTTGGGCAATGCTTGCGGTCGACGTGCCTTCCAAGACCTGCCCGACCGAGCCGAGCACATACCTCCGGAGAGAAAGCAAGCGATGCGAGAAAAGCGCCACGCAGACAGCGAGAAAACCGAGGATGATCCACCAGGCCCGCGCCGACAACAGCCCTGCCGGTATCAAAAACCACAGCCAGAAGAGGACGAGGATGGCCGCCCCCGCTTGCAGACCAGCAACCAGAATACCCCCGGTAAAACGACTTTGGCCACGCAAACTGTCACCAGCGATTCGTGACAAGACATTCACCGACCATCCAATCCCGATCAGCGGAATGAGAATGACGACACCCAGGGCGCACCAAAACATCACCCGCAAGCGCATTTCATTGAGCGTGGCCGCCATCGAACTCTGCCCCAGGGCGGTATACGCCGTTTCGGCCGAGAGCAGCAAACCGGTCACCAGGAGCAACTCGATGAGGATGTAAATCAGGTGCGGACGGGCCTGGCGCCACCATTCCCTGCTTCCTGGCGCGGCGACGATCTGCGCCAGCCACCGGTGATACGTCTCCAGCAAACGCCGCAGGCTGACTGGCTGCTTCTTCTCCACCCATTCTACCAACCCTTCCGCTCGCCGGTTGATGAGCGGCGCCAGGATCACCGTGACGAGTGAGATGCCGACCGCGAGCGGATATTGGGTTTTGGGAAGAATCCCCGCTTCAACACCCATTTGCGCAATCACAAAGGAAAACTCGCCCAGCGGCGACATGCACAAACCAGCGCGAGCGGCATCATGCGGAGGCGTCCCGGCGATCACCAAGGCCAGCCCCACCGCAAGGGGGCGAACGATCAGCACAAATAACCCAAGTCCCAAACCCCATGGCCATACCTGGCCGACCAAATGCACATCAATCAGCATCCCGATGGAGACGAAGAAAACGCTGCTGAAGATGTCCCGAACGCCGGCAAAGGCATGTTCCACCCGATGGCGTTGGGGTAATTCGGCCACTACCGCCCCGAGCAGAAAGGCCCCCAGCGCCAAGGAGTAGCCCGCCCAAACCGCTGCCAGCGACAAAGCGAACAGCACCCCGGCAACAATAATTGTCTGCAGTTCGGGGTCGGCGCCTGCTTGGAGACGACGCAGCAACCGCGGAACGAAGAGAAGGGCGGCCATCAGGATTAAGACCACGAACCCTGAGAGACTGGCCAAAACCATGCTGATTCCCGTCGCCTTCTCGGCGCCGCCGATCCTCGTGTAGGAACCGAGCACCGTTAACATCACGATCGCTACGATGTCTTCCAGAACCGCAATCCCCAAAGCTCGCTGCCCCGCGCGTTCATGTTCCAGGTGCAAATCGCGCAACATCTTGGCAATGACAGCCGAACTGGAAACCATCAACATGGCCGCCGTAAAGATCGTCTGCACCTTTGGCCAGCCCGCCACCGATCCCAATCCTTGCGTGAGGTTAAAGACGAAGAACGCTCCTAAGGCGGTCGCAATTGCCATGCTCGGGCCAAGGCGGCGCAACTTGTTCAGGCTCAGTTCAAGTCCAATAGAAAACATCAGAAACACCAACCCCAATTGCGAGAGGGTATGAATCCGCTCCAGGTCGTGAACAAAGGCGAATGGCGGCGTATACGGTCCAAGCAACACCCCGGCGGCCAGATATCCAACAACGACCGAAAGCCCTATCCGCTTGCAAAGACTGCCGAACACGCCGGCGGCAATCATCACCGCCGCCAAATCTTCAATGAAATTCAGGCTCTCCATGGATGCTCACGACCGCCGCTGCTCCTCGACACGGATGGTCAGGCAGCACGCTGCCCACGCCTGTTAGTTGTCCCTCTCTCCATCCGGATGACCGGTGTCGAAGGCCGTCACTATTTCAAAATCACCCCACGGAGTCCACAATTGTGCCACAATTGCGGAAGTCCAAAAGGCCGAAAAAGGGCAAAAAGGCAGGGATTGCGCTAAGACTTGGAGACATTTAATGGTTCCAGAAACGGACGCAGAAGCCTGAAAAGGTCGAGAACCGTCCGAATCGCTCCCCGCAACAACGAAGTGTGCCTGGGACGCCATCAGACTGACGAACTCACCCCGTCCGCCTCAAAATTGGCCGCTTTTAGTGCTCCCGGCCCTCAAACTGCGGGCGAATCGTCCTCCAACCGTCCCAGTGACCCGCACAGTCGGTAATAAGAGTGCGTATTCTGGATGGGAACCGGCACAGCTCGCCTGTCGGCCAAATGGCCACCATCCCAGTGTGCCTCGCGAGGCAAGCTGCGGTAGGGCCCCTCACCAGCTCGAGATCCGCACCGCGCGATAAAACCCGGCGGTGCCAGGCTCACTGCAGCGGGGCCCGGATGGTGACGCTTCTGCGATGTTCGTCACGGTCGTGACTGGCTTCCGCGATCATGTTCGTCGAAACTCCGATTTGCAATACCGTCCCGGTAGAGCCGCTTGAAACGGCAGCAGCACCGTTCCGTCGCCTCGAGTAAATTGGGGGCGCCAGTGGTTGCACTTAGATGCAGGTGAGCAGGGGAACTGCCGACAATGGTGGCTCCCGCGTTTCTGACCTGCATCTGATACTGCCCGCCGTCCCACGTGTCGACATTCGTCAACACCAAGCGCGTGCCGACGGCGCCGGCGATCTCCCAACCGTTGTGCAACCATTGATACGCCAAGGAACCGGCGCCGGCCGCCGACGCTTCGAAGACCACATCGCTTCCCGCAAAAATTGGTTTGGCCAACAGGCGAAGCGAGCATCCGTGGCGTTCCCGGCAGATCCTGCTGCTCAAAGCACGTCGCCAGGCCGCTCCCAACAATGTAGAGCCGGTTGCGTGCGTCCACAGCCACGGACTCACCCGCGTCCGCCAATTGCCACAATTGGGTTCCGTCCGAGCATACTTGAACGCCGAAAGCCGCCAACCCGCCAGTCGTTCTTCCGGAGTGATCGACGGCCAGACCAGCCGGAAAAATGCTGGTAAACGTATGGATAGCCCAGCACTCGCGTCCTCCGGCGAATATTGATGGCCATCATATGCTGACGCAACGAGAAGTCCGGGTCTGGGCTCCAAATAGCCCGCGACGAGGAAGCTGCGTCCGAATCGATCTCCGCCGCGGTCACCACCCCCAGCTCGGTCGGCCAACCATCGGTCGACGAGTAACTCGTGATACGCCGTCCGCCACTGGCAAACCCCCGCTGGACTGAACTTGGCCGCCACGAACGTGTCAGTCGGCCGCGAGCTGCCGCTGGCTGCAAGGTAAATATTACCGTCTAGATCCAGACAGAGCGCGCCGCTCGAAGGAATGGTTCTCTCCAGTTCGGCCTCCCACAATTCAGAACCGTCCGGATCGATCTTCCGCAGCGCAAACGCCTCCTCGCCATTGGAATGCTTGACTCCGCAGAGAAGGACAACGTGGTCGTCGCTTCCGACGGCCAAGGCCACTGCAACGTATGGCTTCCGCCAGTGAAGATGGCCCTCGGCATCGACTTTGTAGGTTTCAGCGGCTCCGTAAATGTAGAGGCTGCCGTCACGGGCCGGCGCCATCAGGAACCCACGGATATCCCCGCAACCCCACATCCAGTTCCCACGCGAATCCAACCGTTGGGCGAATGCATAATCGAGCGTCCAAGCTCCGCCGGCGCCATCCGCCGCCACCACTGCCCCGCCCGGACGCCCCGACCGCCAAAGCAGCCTCCCGGCCGCGTCAAACTTGGTCGTGCCGCTGTCTCCGCTCACAAATAGCTCCCCGCGAGCGTTCAGGGCGGCTCCTCCAAGGCCGGCTGGGCGAATGCGCCATTGCTCTCGCAGTTGTTCGGATACTTGAAGCGTTGTCGGCGAGCTGGTGATCGCTCCATAAGGATTCGTCACCAGCACGGCGTAAAGGCCGGCCTGGTTGGATTGGAGATCGGTGAGCGTCAATACAGCGTTGGTTGCGCCAGCCAGAGTACGGCCATTGAATGTCCATTGATATCCCAGGGGTCCAGGACCTCCTGCCTCCACAACCAGCGAGATTGAAGCGCCGACAAAGCCGAACCCATTTGCAGGCGGCCGGTTGATCACTGGCAATCGTGGCTCGACCGCGAACAGAGCCAAACTGGCTACGCCGCTCAGAAGGAGGATCACGCTGCCGAAGAGCCGTTCCACTGGAGGAAGGCCGTACACCATGCTAACCTATTTAGCCCCAAGTCCCACGTTCGTCAATTGCAGGTCCACGCGCGCCTCTGCGTTCGTTCGACCCTTGTTCGACCTTCCTTCGTCGGCGGACGATCGAAGGTCGAAGGAAGCAGGCACCAGCCGCGGTCCAGCCGTCTCCAAACACTCAGAGAATCGTTCGGGCGGGTTGACCTTTTCACCATCAAGCCCTATTAATGGGCGAAACGGGGAGCCAACCAGTCGCCCAAGGGGTGACGTAGGCTGAGAGTCCTGTGCCGGAGCGCAGGAGACCCATTGAACCTGATCCAGATAATGCTGGCGAAGGGAGCTTCAAACCCTTCTTTCGCGATCCAAACAACGATCTGGCGGACAACGGCGTTGGCCCGGCCAATGGCGGGCGACGCCCGCCAACCACACTCACTGCCACGAAAAACTGATAGCCTATGATCGCGACGCAAGACTCATTCGAACCGCATAGCAGTGACGAGATGCCCAATTCGCGCCGGGTTTATCTGGCCGGCAAGCTGCACTCCTCCATTCGCGTCCCCATGCGGCAGATCGCCCTCAGCCCGACCAAGTCAGTAAGCGGCGACGTGACAGCCAACGAGCCGGTCCGGGTCTATGATACAAGCGGTCCCTGGGGCGATCCCGATTTCCACGGCGACCTCCATCAAGGTCTGCCGCCCACGCGCCGAGCCTGGATTCTCGCGCGCCAGGACGTGACCGAATACGACGGCCGGACAGTCCGGGCGACGGACGACGGTTTCCTTTCAGAAACCCATCGGCAGACCGTTGTCGGCGGGCGGACCAACCTCGAATCGCGCCCCGTCGCGACGCGGCGGCCGCTCCGGGCGAGCGCCGGACACCCTGTGAGCCAGCTTTATGCTGCCCGGCAAGGGATTGTGACGCCGGAAATGGAGTTCATCGCCATCCGGGAGAACCAGGGCCAGGAGGCCCTGGCGGCCGACGGCGCCGACTGGAAAGGTCGATCGGCGGCCGACCTGCAGCGGCAGCATCCAGGTTCAGCGGCAGCTGGATTAGCTGATCCCTACGTGCCCTCGATCTACCGCCGATTTGCCCAGCGCATGCCGTCTTTGATCACGCCCGAGTTCGTCCGGGCCGAAGTCGCCGCGGGTCGGGCCATTATCCCGGCGAACATCAATCACCCCGAATCAGAACCGATGATCATCGGGCGCAATTTCCTGGTGAAGATCAATGCGAACATCGGCAACAGCGCGGTCGCTTCGAGCATCGAGGAGGAGGTCGAAAAGATGCGCTGGGCCACCAAATGGGGCGCCGATACGGTCATGGACCTTTCCACCGGCAAGAACATTCACGCTACCCGCGAATGGATCTTGCGGAATTCGCCCGTGCCGATCGGCACGGTGCCGATTTACCAAGCGCTGGAGAAGGTTGGAGGACGAGCCGAGGAGCTCACTTGGGACATCTTCCGCGATACTCTCATCGAACAAGCTGAGCAAGGGGTGGATTACTTCACGATTCACGCGGGGGTCCTCCTGCGGTTTATCCCGCTGACCGCCCGACGAATGACCGGCATCGTCAGCCGGGGAGGGAGCATCCTGGCCAAGTGGTGCCTGGCCCACCATCGGGAGAACTTCCTCTACACGCACTGGGACGACATCTGCGAGATCATGGCCGCTTACGACGTCAGCTTCAGTATCGGCGACGGCCTTCGGCCCGGGTCCATCGCGGATGCGAATGATGAAGCGCAGTTTGCCGAGTTGAAAACCCAGGGCGAACTGACGGAACGCGCTTGGCAGCGGGGCGTCCAGGTCATGAATGAAGGCCCGGGCCATGTCCCCTTGCACATGATCGAAGAAAACATGGCCAAGCAGTTGGAATGGTGCCATGAAGCCCCTTTCTACACTCTCGGCCCGCTGACGACTGATATCGCGCCGGGATACGACCATATCACCAGCGGGATTGGCGCCGCCCTTATCGGCTGGTATGGCTGCGCCATGCTTTGTTACGTCACCCCGAAAGAACACTTGGGTTTGCCCAACCGCAAAGACGTTAAAGATGGTGTCATCGCCTACAAAATCGCCGCCCACGCGGCCGATCTCGCCAAAGGGCATCCCGGCGCCCAATACCGTGACAACGCGCTCTCCAAAGCCCGCTTCGAGTTCCGCTGGGAGGATCAATTTAATCTGAGCCTCGACCCTATTACCGCCCGCGAGTTCCACGATCAAACTCTCCCTCAGGAAGCGGCCAAGACGGCGCATTTCTGCTCCATGTGCGGCCCCCATTTCTGCTCCATGAAGATCACGGAGGACGTTCGCCAATACGCCGCGCAAAAAGGCATCGCGGCCGAAACCGCCGTCACCGAGGGGTTGGCCGAGAAAGGACGCGAATTCGTCCAAGGCGGGTCTGAACTCTACGGTTAATGACAAAAAAAAAGCGGCCTCCCCCTGGCCGCTTTTGCTCCTATCATCTGCTCCTCGCCTCCTTGTCCGACCGAGGAGCGAACATGAGACCACTGTAGCTGATCACGCATCCGGAGCAATCGGGTTGGTCTCTGAAACCAAGCCTGGGAAGTCAACTGTCCTGCGATCAGAGGTTGCCTGATCCGGCGGTGGGGACACCGCCGGCCCGACTGAGGGAAGGCCGGCCAATTGAAACTACCTATGGATCACAACTTGGCTGACCGAAGCTTCGCGATTTCGCCCTGGGCCATCACGACATCGGGATCGCGCTGCAACGCTTCATGATAGTGTTTCGAGAATTCGGGCCCGGTCTCCGAAGCCACCAGCAAGCGCCCGGTCTGTTCCAGAAGGGAATCGGCCAAAGGCTGGGTGAGCGGTTCCTTCCCATCCAGGGCTTCATCGAAAGAAACGATCAACTGGGACAATGGGCTTAGCCAGACGAACCACGGATCGTTGATCAAAAGCTGCAGGAAGTGGTTGGGCGACGGGATCTTGCCCATCATCTTCTCGTATTCGACCTTCTCCGACTCGATCAGGGTCTTGTGGAGAACCAAGAGAGCCGAACGAATCGCATCCAGTTTGGGGCGCATACCAGGCGGTTCATCAGCGGCCGGTCTGGGAGAGGCAGGGTTCATGGGAGGCGGATTGTCACGGCGCCGGTGGCTAACTTTGGTAGCTCAGGGCTTTGACTCGGGCTTGCACTTTCCTGAGCAGCACCTTGGCATGCTGGCGCTTTTTAACATCGGAGTCCTTAGCCAGAGCCCTGAGCGCCCGTGCCAAAAGCCGGTCCACTTCCAACCTGGAGGCCTTGGCGGCCGGAGATGAAGGGGGTCGAACCGGCTTGGATTTACCCCCTGCAGCACGTTTTGCCATAAGGTGTGTCACGATCGACGCTCCTAAGACTAAGGGATGAAATCGACCCAATCCGCGCAAATGTCAACCACGCATCAACGGCCAGAGACCGGAGGCCGACTCGAAACGAGGCTTCCGCCGAGGCGGCCGTTCCTTGCAATGGACGTAGCAGCAATCTCGGGGTTGACTTGCGGGCGGCCATGACGAACGGTGTCAGGCAGGAGGGTTTGACATGGAATGGCAAGGACGAAGAGAAAGCGGCAACGTCGAAGATAGGCGCGGGGTCGGGGGCATTCCCATTGTGGGCGGCGGCTTGGGACTGCTCGTCATCCTGGTCATCTCCCTCTTAACCGGCGCAGATCCGCGCGCCCTGTTGCGGCTCACAAGCGAGGTAGCCAGAGACGGCCGTACCCCACCCCCAGCTCAGACAGCTCCGACGGATGATCGGGCGCGATTCGTATCGGTCGTGCTCGCCGACACTGAGGACGTATGGCATGAGCAGTTTACCAGGCTGCAACGCCCCTATGAGGAACCCAAGCTCGTGCTGTTTTCCGGCATGGTCCAATCGGCCTGTGGCCGGGCTTCAGCCGCTGTCGGTCCCTTCTATTGCCCCAATGACGCCAAGGTTTATATCGATTTGCGCTTCTACGATGAATTGCAGCGTCGCTTCGGTGCTCCGGGCGACTTTGCCCAGGCCTATGTGATCGCCCATGAAGTCGGCCATCACGTCCAAAACCTGCTCGGCATCACCAAACAAGTCGACGCCCAACGCGGCCGAGCCAGCCAGGCTCAGGTTAACCTCGCCTCCGTGCGTCTCGAATTGCAGGCAGATTTCCTCGCCGGAGTATGGGCTCATCACACTCAGCGCGCCAAGCAAGTGCTGGAGAGCGGCGACCTCGAAGAAGCGCTTCGGGCCGCCAGCGCCATTGGGGATGATAACATCCAGCGGCAAGCGCAGGGCTATGTCGTCCCAGACTCGTTCACCCACGGGACATCCGCCCAGCGGGTCCGCTGGTTCCGCAAAGGCTTTGAAACTGGCGACATCACCCAGGGAGACACGTTCAGCGTCCGAGAACAAGATTTGTAGTCAAACGGACCATGCGCTGATCCGGGCACGTCTTTGCCGAAACGTTTGGCTGACGGGTGGAGGCTGGTCAAGCGGCCCAAGGAACGCCCGGAACGGCAGTTGTCCTGACGACCCAACCGCCTGCTAACTTAAGACCGTTTCTGTTCCGACGCCATTCGAAGCAGCAAGCCAGTCATTCAACCTGGCAGCTTGATGCTCGCGCGCCTGACGCCGCCGAATTGGCGCGGGCCCCTTTCGCCGCAAGGAACGCTCAGATCGGATCGGTTGCTGCCTTCTACTGGACGGCTGCGATGCGCTCCAAGTGCTCGTAATAATGTCCAAATGCGAGCAAGGCCGCGTAAACCTCGCCAAAAGCGAAGGCAACCTTTTTGTGGCGGAGGCGCGGGAATTTGAAGAAGGCATCGATACCTTCCACCACAACCCAGGCCGTCGACTCTCCCTGACCCCCAGCAGCACACAGGCGACAGGCTGCTGTGACAAAAGAATGGCGTGATTCAGCGCTGGCCCGGCGCCAGTGGGCCCCGGTGGCATCGGACGGAAAAGTGGGCTTCGGCATGGCTGCGTCGGAAGGAGAAACTAACTAAGGCTGAAAAAAGGCTGACTGACTAAAGCGGGCCACTCTGCGCAATCTGGCTCACACGCTAACGCGCGCCCGTTCGTAACTGCGCTTGATCAGAAGAATGCGACCGGAGATGACGGCGGACTGGACGTGCGCTTCCGTTGTAGCTGCCTGCAACATTGAGACATAGCTGGTCACACCAGACAGCCATTCCCAATCCCGAGCTTCGAAAGCGGCGTGAATTCGGGCGGTCGAATCGGGCTTGATTGAGGTGAGAGCTTCAACTGAACTGGTCATCAGGGTATCCCCGAGCAGCTCATGGACCAGCCAATTCTCTTCGCGTTTCTGGCGAAGCCAATCTCAGGACTTGCTGGCAGGCGGTTAAGCCGTGCGTGCTGGCTTCTTGGACCCGTTTTCCCGGCGAATATCAGGCAGCGTTCAAGCAAATATCGTGTCAATTCGCTCATCGACGGAGGCATTGGCAGATGGAGGCCAGCTGCCCTCCTGACTGCTGATGAACTGATGAACTATCCGTAACCCTCAGAGCTTCCCCCGCTAATCTCACCCCTCAGGCTGACGCCGTTTGAGAGAACTGTCCTGGAGGGCGAGGCGGATCGAGTTCGCGCGAACGGGATTGACCGATGGCTCGGCGGAGTTCACCTATCGGGTGTGGAAGCCAGCTTCCGATGGGACGAGCGCGCCCAGAAGCTGGTTGGCTAATGGGATTTTGAGCCTATCGCGCCGAGCGAAAAATATGGCGAACGTCAATTCAGTCTGTCCCATTGCGAATGAAGATACGAACGCCCTGCCGGTCAGGAGTCTTGAAAGCGCGATCGCCTTCTATGATGACGTGCTCGGGTTCTCGACGGTAAGGCGCGACGCATCAAGTGCCGTCCTGGCGCGTGACCATGTTCAAATCGGGATTGTGCTGCGGGAAGGTCACGATCCAGCTCGCGCCGGGTCGATTGCGTTCGCCGTCGATGACCTTGAGGCAATGCGTTACGAAATTGAAGGCAGCGGGGGGAGTCCAGGTGAGCTTGGATTTGACGAGTGGGGTGGCAAGCGGTATCGGACCTTCTTCTTGCACGAGATGGAGAACGGCTATTGCTTTTGCTTCTATTGCGCCGTGCCATGATTATCTTCGGATGGGAGCCGTTCGCGTTGGTCGTAACTTGATGGGACAGGATGGGGACCGCCGCGAGTTCCCGCTCACCGGTGGGTTCAACGAGCGCCTTTATTGGGCGGAAGAGATTGCATTTGCGCTCGCGCTAAAGCGGGAAGGCCGGTTCGTGGTGCTCTGGGACCCAGTCTCCACGTCAGGCCGTCGTCTCCGCAAACTGTCCGGGGTTCAGTTGCTTGCTGGCGGCATTCGGACAGTGTTCTCGCCAGTCAAAATGTTTACCCAACGCTCGGCGGTGCAAAACATTTGGTATGACTCCAACCGCGCAGATGACGACAAGGTGCCCAATTCCTTCGTCGTGCGAGTCTCCAATGGAATCACTTTAGCCGTGATGCTGGTGTTGGCCAGCGGACAATTTACCGCTGCAATGGATTGCCGGGGCGCGTGCCTGGCACCGGCCATGGCTCAGCAGTTGGATTGCGCCCCTTACCATCATCTCCTCGACGTGGCTGGAGGTTCAGGGATTTATGCCTGTGCCATAGTTGCCCGGCACGCACATTTGACCGCAACTGTCTTGGAGAAATCGCCGGTGGACCGGTTGGCCAGCAAGGCGATTGCCGAGCGTGGCTTTGCTGGGCAGGTGAGCGTCGCCACTGGCGACATGTTTAGCGACCCATTCCCAACGGGCTGCGACATCCACCTGTTTTCCAATGTCCTTCACGACTGGGATAGCCCTCAGGTCGGACAACTCCTGGCCAAGTCCTACGCGGCGCTCGTGCCTGGAGGCATGATCGTCGTCCACGACGCGCACATCAACGCCTCCAAAACGGGGCCGTTGCCAGTCGCGGCCTATTCGGCGTTGTTGATGACCATTACGGAAGGCAAATGCTATTCCCAGCAGGAGATGACGGATTTCCTCACACGAGCAGGATTTTCGGACGTGGACTATTCTTCGACGGTCGCGGATCGTAGCGTGATGACCGCCAGAAAGCCGTGAACCGTCTGGCTCCGCCGTGGCTCAGCATTTATGGACATTCCTCCGGCACCAAAATGGGACCGAACAGTTGACGGTCTGGACATACGGGAGTTCGCCCGTCAAGCGGAGGACTTTGAGCGTTCTCTGCTTCCTGCTGGCATTGGTTTACCGCGTCACGGAGAACTCTGGCGAGCCGTTCGCGACTGCAGGGTCCTCTTCGCGGCCATGTTTACGAAGAGAGTCGTCGATCCGCCCCAGGACTCATTCCCTCACTTTGCTCCCTTCGGTTCGTCGCAGATTGCACAAGGCGAAGAAGTCCGGATTCTCCCGCTGGATGGCCCCCGTCCTTTGACGGTTGATTTCGTTCCGGTTCGTTA
Source organism: Verrucomicrobiota bacterium (assembly GCA_046346765.1). GTDB lineage: Bacteria > Verrucomicrobiota > Verrucomicrobiia > Limisphaerales > SIBE01 > JAXMHN01. The sequence continues at coordinate 72,392 of JAXMHN010000007.1, forward strand.
CGCAGAGTTGGAACAGGTCATTGTGCCCGCTGAGGTCCGAGCTTGGCCGAGCTACGGCAAATATCAGCTTTCCGCACCCACGGCCCGAACCGTGTGGCCCGAAGAGGGGAGCGACTTTTTCATCGACTGCTTCGTGCGGATCGCGAGCGTTACGGGAGGACCATGACTCCCATTCATGAATTGCTGAATCGAATCCGGTGGGGCGCGACACAACCAGCAGCTAACAGGTCGAGTGGATAACTTCGGTCTGAGGCCTGAGTGGACTCCTGGATATCAGCAGGATCTACCGTCGACAGCCTATGTATGCAAGGAGCGTCGGTTCACCCAGCAACTGACTCAGGACGATTGCGGAAATGCCAAAGACCGCCAATGTCCACATACACGTCCGATTCCAAATACGACGGCGGCGGCGGACCTCTGCACTCTGTTCTAGGGTTACCAATGTCACGCCGGGCAACTCCAGTTTAACGGTCCAGATCAGTGACCCCGCGGCACTGATCTTCGATTTCAAACTGCTGTGTCGTCGCGGGGTTTATGGCATTTGGTGGTTCGACGCCCGACTAAGTGGCGCGAAATCCCGTCCAACTTTGGCAAGACTGAACCCTAAGCCGAGAACTGGCAGGCCCATGACGATCAACCACGCTGATCCGGGTTCAGGAACCGGAGCCAGCACAAGCGGGGTCGTCCCCATCGGCAAATATTCCGGCGTCATATCGGAAGCGAGCCAAGGGACCGAATACACTCTTTCGAGCCGGTAGCCAGCTTCTTTCCAGGAAGGGCCGTCAAAGACTCGCAGCAAGATGGTAGCCCCCCCGCCGACGCTTGTGTTTGGAACGGTCACGGTCGTGCCATTAACGTATCCGTAAGTTACAGCAGGCGCGGCGGAGTTGATTGTGACCGTCGGTGGCTCAAGAGGGATCAGGGAAGCGATTGGAGTGCCGGGTGTCCCACCAAATAGCTGAATTTGAAACGACGGACCCACTGAACTGCTGCCGGGTGGATCGGTCGGCAGCACGAACCGAGCATCCACCAAGCCCTGGACGCGATTATAAAACATGAAAGTGCCTTGCGCGCAAGCAGCCTTCACGCTCATCAGCAGCGCAACGGACCAAAGCAGGTTGCATCTTACAGGAGATCTCATATGGTCCGTGGTCGTGTCGAACAGCCCCAGACGACCGGTTTGAAGTTGTAGCCGCGGTCCGCGGACCGGCCGCATGACCACTTCCAGCCGATACTCGCCGGAGTGCTTGGGGAGCCTTGACCCGGGCTGACATAGGATCGAGTCCCGAATCATCTTTCCCACGCTTTCACTTCTCCGCAATCAACGCCATCGTCGCAGATTTTCAGATTCGCTCGATCCGTCCTGGCGACCCCGTGGCGAGCCGTTGGGGCGCGCAAAAGGGGTCTGTCCCCAGCTCGAACGGACGGTTCATCGCAGAATGTGACCGGCGAACTGCACACGATTACCGCCGATAGACGCCAGACCTCGAGAATAGGTTGCCCTTATTGGATTTGGCTCGCCGCCCATAGTTAGGAGGACTCTGTTTTCACGCCTCTCGTAGGATCTCAGGTGGGATCGAGAATCATTCGCTCGCGTGGCCAGGGCTGGCTCAGACAAATCGCGGCCCGGCTGTCCTATCGAAGCCTTGTGGTCTCTGGACCGGAACCACCAGTCGTTCTCCATAGGTAGACAGAACCGTCTGCTCCTCCGGAGGCCAGTTCTGTGCCATCATCACTAAAGGCAAGGGAGCTCACCAAATCCTTATGTCCTCTTAGGGTCAGCAGCATGCTTTGATGCGACGGATCCCAGATCCGGACCGTAGCGTCTGGAGGGGCGACCGCGAGGCGGGTTCCATCCGGGCTGAAAGTAAGGTGGCTGTATCCAGCTGTTTCCATTCGCAAGGCGCCCGTCCGCTGCAGGGTCATCGCATCCCAGAGCAAGATTTGATCTGTGACTACTCCAGCCAATTGACGTCCCGACGGATCAAAGATCAAAGACGTCAGATAGGTTAGATCCTCGTTTTTTTCTCCCGCTCGCAAAAGCCTCATTGATCGAACATCCAAGACTTCTAATTTGTTCGGTCGACTGCCGATGGCGACCGTTTTTCCGTCCGGAGCAAAGGTGGCAGAGCGGATCTCTTTCTTTACGAACAGTCGAGAGGTCCATGAACTCGAGTTCCAGAGCCTGATTCCGTCTCGACAGATTGCGAGAAACTCGGTCGCATCCGGACTGAATGCGATGCAGCCTCGATATTCCTCGAACCTATGTTCAGAAACTGGGCGCTCAAGCATCTTGACCAGGCGCCGTTGTTCTAAGTCCCAGACCTCTACCACTTGCTCCCGTGCCAGCGCCAGCCGTTTTCCGCCGGCGCTCACCGCCATGTCGGCAATCTCGACGCCGGCGGTCACGACGTTTTGGATGAGCTGGCCTGAGAGGGTATCCCAAACGAATACTTCTCCGAGCGAATCGACCCCGAGTAGTCTGGTGCGATCCAGGAAGAGAAGTTGTATCATGTGCTTTTGATACTGCTGTCCTTTCAAGGCGGCTTCCGCGAAAGCCTGTGCTTCCTTTTGGTGCATCGTGTTCGGAACTGCCAAGGGGTTACCTTGTTCCAGTTTTTGAATCGCTCCCCCGCGCCGGAGGTCCCAGACCTTGATTCTGAAATAGTCGGTTGTCACGGCTTTGAGCCCATCGGGAGTCAATCCGAGATATAAGATCACGCTGGGATGTTGAAACGTCCCAAGGAGATTCGTTCCACTGAGATCCCAGACATCGAACGTATTGTTCCAGGAAGCCACAAGTCGATTCGCACTCGGGCCGACTGCCCAGCGGAAGAATACTTGCGGTGCAAACGGGTGAAGCACACGACGCGAAGCCGCGTCCACGAGGGAAAAGCGGTTCCCTTCGGCCATCAATTGAAATACTTGAGCAGAGCCTGAGGCCACAGCGAATTGCTGGTTAATGGCATAAGGCTCACCGAGGCTTATTGGCCGAGCCGAGCCGTCGGTAAAAGACCAGAGTCGATTGGCCGATCGCGACGAGCTTACCGCCGACTTGTTGTCAGGCAAAACCGCCAGGAATTCGACGCGAGAGTCATCTTGTCCCAGCAGAAGGGGCTCTTTATGGCTGCCGCGTTCCATCAAATGGATTCGGGCGTTGTTGCCGAGAATGGATTTCGTCGAGGCGACCAGCAGTCTCTCGCCTGAACGATCAAAAGCCAAGCTGGTTATACCGCCCGACTCTGAAAATATAACCGTGTCGACCTGCTGACACCGCTCCACCTGCCAAAGTTGTACCTGCAAAGGAGTGTCTTGCCGTTCTGGACTTAAGGCATTGATGCCGACCGCGAACACCCGACTGTCGTCGGTGAACGCGATGCAATTCGCCGAGCGTATGCCGTTGGTTTGCCATTTTAGCTGGCCAGTTTCGCAGCTCCACATGGAGAGTGATTCTCCTGTAATGTCAGCCATCCATTTGCCATCGGGACTTAGGCCGCACACCCTGCTCCAACCGGGCTCGCTATGGTCGATGGTCAGGAGACTGCCATCAGCAACGAGACCAAGATGACTCCATTCCCAGTTCCGAAGCTTCGGGTCGCAGGCCTTCAAGAGCCGAAGTGCAACCGCTGTTTCGCGGCGGTCCAGGGCCGCGGCGGCAGCGTAGATATTGGCTTCGTAGGATACACGGCGAGTCTCGTCAAGAGCCCGTTCGGCTCGGGTCTTTTCTGTGGCTTCTTTCCTGGCGTTAACCTCAGCTTCATATGCCTTGTGATTAGCCAAAATCGCTTGTTTCGAAGCATACGCCGCCAAGGCGCCACAAGCGACCGAGGCGGCGATAACCACCAGCACCAAGGCCGCCATGGCCGGACGTCGCTTTATCCATTTGACGGTCCGTTCCCAGCTTGTGGCTGCGCGCGCGACAATGGGTTCATTTCGCAAGTGACGTTGTATATCCATCGCGAGGCCATTCGCTGTCTCGTAACGCTGGGCCCGGTTTTTTTCCAGAGACTTCATCACAATCGAGTCAAGGTCCCCCTTAACCAGTGTTCTCAATTGGGCCGCCTGCACCTTCCGCTGTCGAGCAATGCTGGAGAGCAGGTTTTCATGTTGGGTCAGCCGGTGGCTCGGTTTGACCGGTTCCTCTTCCCGAATCCTTCTCAGCATCTCATCAAAGGCCGCCCGCCGGAAAGCTTCCCGTGTGATGGGCGTTGTTCCGGTGAGTAGTTCATACAGGAGGACTCCTAGGCTATAGATGTCACTGCGTGTGTCGATATCGAGCTGGTTCAGCTCTGCCTGCTCGGGGGACATGTATTCCGGCGTTCCGATCAGTGCTCCAATCTCGGTGAAAAAGGTGCGGTCGGTGAGTTTCTGGCCGGTCGCCTTGGCGATGCCAAAATCGATGACCTTGGCTACAGGTTTGTCGTCGTAAATCGCGACCAGAACATTGCTGGGCTTGATGTCGCGGTGTATGATCCCCTTTTGGTGGGCGTGCTGAATGGCTTGGCACACCGCGATGAATAGGTCCAGCCTCTCACGGATCGTTAACCGCTTTTCGTCACAGTAAGCCGTGATGGGAATACCCTTGACCAGTTCCATCACAAAGTACGGGCGTCCGGAGGGAGTCGCTCCAGCGTCGAGGACTTTAGCGATATTCGCGTGGTCCATCAGGGCGAGCGCCTGTCGCTCGGCTTCGAACCGCGCAAGAACGTTCTGGGAGTCCATGCCGTGCCGGATCACCTTCAGCGCTACTTTTCTTTGAACCGGCTCAAACTGTTCAGCCATCCACACCGTCCCCATGCCTCCTTCACCGAGCTGTTCTAGGAGCTTGTAACGACCAATCACCGTGCCCGGGCGTTCGGCATTGCGAATGGTGGCGAGGATGGTTTCGTCACTGTTAGTGAGCTGCACCGTCGCAGAATCAGAGTCGTCAACAGGCTGATAAACAGCTCCCAAAACGGCTAAAACCTTTTCGTACAATCCCGGCTGAGCGTTGCAGGCCGACCGAAGGAATCTGTCGCGCTCCTCTAGATCCGTCAGCTCAAGAGCTGCGGAGACGAGTTCCAGAACCTTTGCACGATCGGCGTTCACAGAATATGCCGCTCAAAGCCAAACCAAGTTACAATGGACACCGAAATCCCTTACGAACCTGAAGAGCATAACAGGCGTCGTGCAGCGTTCAAGGCGAGCGTGTGGCTCGGGAGCTGGCAAGGGCCGCCTCTCTGATCTTCGACCGTGCGCATCAATTCTCAGTCCTACCCTCTATGAGGGTGGCTCACGTGTATCCCAGCGAATGCAAAGTAAACTCGCTTCCGTTCTGACGTGCTTGACTGACGACGGGTCGTAGAACAGGACAATTGCGTAATGTGCTGCCTTTTCCGGATCGTAGTTGTCGCATACGTCATCGCGATTTGCGCCGAGGCCAACGCGGTCTCCCTCGCCACCGTCAACTGCTACTGGTTCTTCAACGGCAAAGCGGGCATCGCGGGCGCCGACCGCCCCCGTCACTCAGTCGAATACAGCAGCCGGTCACCTGATCGAGCTGCTGCCGGCAGACGCACCGCTCTTTGTCGCGTTCCAGGAAATCAGTGGCGGCGATGATCTGGCCGCTCTCGCGCACTCCGCCTCGGCTCGCTACCGGCAGGACTACACCGGTGCTGCGAATCCCGCTCGCCTCAGCTCCGGACTATGAAGCGCGCCGCCGCTAGTGCCCGCCTGCCAGACACGCCATCCGCCTTCCTCCCCCCAATGCAGCCAAGCTCGTGGACCGGCTCCCAGTCGGCCCGGGCTGGTCTACGAGCTAAAGCTGGACGGTTACCGCACGCTGGCGTTCAAGGCTGGCGGAGGGGTGCGCCTCATCTCCGGCAACGAGAAGGACCTTTCCCGCGACTATCCGGAGATGGTGACGGCCGGCGCCCAGTTGTCCGCCCTGCCCGAGGGTGTCCTTGACGGGGGATCGTGGCAGTGGACGCCGCCGGCCGACCGTCCTTCCAAGCCCTCCAGCACGCTGCTACCGCTCCGCAAAGGCCGCCACATCCTCTACTACGCGTTCGCCCCCTGAACCTGGGCGGCAAGTCACTCCTGTCACTGCCTCTGCTTGACCCCAAGCAGCTGCTCGGAGAGGCGGCCAAGTCTGCCCCCACCGCCCTGCCCCTGCCCCCTTCCTCTCCGGCGACCCCGACCAAATCTTCGCCGCCATTCGCGCCCAAGGCCTCGAGGGCCTCGGCCGCCGGGCACGCTGATCCAACCATTTTTTGCCCTAAGCAGCTCCGTGAGTGAAGCTTGCATGCAAAGCTGGACAGGTTCAATATACGAACCAGTGAACCCAATAAACGAACCCGCCGTTGTATAATCACAGGTTCGCCGAAAGTCGTATGCCAAGGACCTTTCTAGAGCGCCGCTGGGGTGGTGGCGGTCGAATCCACGAGAGGACGATCTCCGGGCTGCATTGGCCGAACTCGCAGCGCCGGACGTAGAGCATCCGGACTGCTGGCTTTCGGATGAGGCGGGTTGGACCGTCGCAGCGCACCAGTCCGGAAAGGTAGTCTTGGAGAATCCCGAGTCGGACGAAGGACCTTGGCACATGACAGACCAGACACACGACCAGATCATAGAGTTGTGGCGGTTGCTCCAGCTCGGTGATCTTGCAGCCATACGGCAGCGACCTTGGCTGGCTGGCTACGGGGAGTTTCATGAAGAAATCGGCGAACCAGACGCTGGAGCCAATCACGAGGAGCGCGGTCACACTGCTACTCCAGAGCGACCACTTCAGGCGCGTTCCTCGTGATGGCTCAGCTCATCGTTCGATCAAGGAGGATGGCTCACGGAGGCACGGAGACTCAGAGATGAACGAGAATGGGATCGGGACCATCGTGGTCGACTGTGCGGTTGAGTTACACCGGGATTTGGGACCTGGCCTGCTGGAGACAGTTTATGAAGTGACCCTGGCCCGGGCATTGGAGCGGCGTAGGCTAAGAGTCCAGCACCAGGTAGCCGTCGCGATTGAGTATCGAGGTGAGGTTTTTCACGAGGGATTCCGAGCCGACTTGATTGTTGAGAACCTGGTGATCGTAGAGTTGAAGTCGGTGGAGCGAGTGAGCCCCGCTCACAAGAAGCAGGTGCTAACATACCTTCGGTTGATCCGGTCTCAAGCTGGGCTATCTGCTGAACTTTGGGGAAGCGTTAATGCGCGATGGGATCACCCGGATTATCCACGGAACCCTGGCTCCGGATCCTCCGTGCCTCGGTGAGAGTTAATTTGATCGAACCAGGCAGTCCACGAACGCGGCTTCGCCGTCGTCGGTGACCTAGGTGTTCGGCACCTTAAATCGCTTCTTAACGCGCATCCGAATTTCGGGAAACTATGTCTGAGAACTCACAGAAGACGCCAAACCTGAGAGGCGCTTTTTAGGAACTGCTTCGGCTCGGGAAACTCCAACCGACCGATACACCCAGCGCACCGCATGGAATGTCCGCGACAGCGGCGGGCACCGTGGTGTTCTCGATCAAGCCGACGCTCACCGGCGGCTCCAAGAAGACAGTCGAGTTGGCCCGGAAGCACGACAAGCCGGTCCTGCACGTCTGGAGGGACGGCGGCCCGGACGGTCATGGGCAGCTCCTGCGCCAATTCATTGCCGGCAACAGGATCGGCATCCTTAACGCTGCCAGGCTTTGTGCGTCAGGAAAGCCGGAGGTTGGAGCATTCGTCATGGAGGTGCTCGAGGCCGCCTGGTCCAGCTCGTGACCCGGCCGCCGGCCTGCCCCCCCTGCCGAAATTCGCTCGCGACCCTTTGCGCTCACCCCAAGCCGCAGGCGCGAGACGCGAACCAGCAACAAGGCGGCGCGCTTCCAATCTGGCCGAATTGTGTGGGTTTCGAAGGGTGGTGCCCGCGACAGGACTTGAACCTGTACCCGGTTAAGGACTAGAACCTGAATCTAGCGCGTCTGCCAATTCCGCCACGCGGGCAATAACTAAGGACCAACAACTTACACGTGTTTTCCGTCCGGTCCAGATTTTCGTTGTCCCCTACCGTTGTACCCCGTAGGATGGGAAGCATGGCTGAGAACCTTGCTGCAACGGAGGAGCAGACTGCCTCTTGGAAGCGGGGCCCCTGGCGCTCGTTTCCGAAAGTTCCGAATCTGTTCCAATACGTAAACACTGGCACTTACTATGCCAGAGTTAAGATCTCCGGCAAGACGATTCGACGCAGTTTGAAGACGGATGTCTGGAGCACGGCTCGCCTCCGACTGCACGATTTCATCAAGGAATGCCAAGCCGAGCGGAAGATCCAGCAGGCCCCGACGTTCGGCAAGGCGCTCGAGCTGTTTGAAGCCCATCTCGAGAGCGCCACAAACATCAAGCCGCAAAGCAAGAATTACCGGAGGTGGTGCATCAAGAAACTGAATGAAACATGGCCTGATCTTCGGGCCATGAGTCTTGCGGAGATCGCGCCACTTGCCTGCCGCGAGTGGGCAGCCAGGCTCCAATCGGAAATCGCTTGCCACTACTATAACACCCGCTGACAGCTTGCTCGTTAATGCCACATCATTCCAACCAACTCTGATTTGGGATAGCGTCGACTTTGCCGGACAGGGGACCAACCGGTGGATGATGATTCGGGCTGGTTCTGTCAGCGGCGATGCGCACATCACAATGACCGTAACTGACCCTGCGGGTGCTTCGGCCAGCACGACTTTCAAGCTCACGGTCGTTTGCGACGGAGGGCCCACCGTTTCCGCCATTCCAGACCAGTATGCCATGGCGGGGATCACAACAGCTGCGATCCCTTTCTGGTTGAACAGCTGCCATGGAGATGTGGGCAGATGGAACATCCAAGCGTCATCGTCTGATACAAACCTGATCGCGAATGAGCATCTGCTGGTTTTCCGCACGGCTGCCGGCGGGCGCTTACTCATCGCTCCGTCCTCTGGAAAAACCGGCTCTGCCACGGTCACCCTTGTGGTCACCGACTCTGAGCGGCAAGCCACCAGCACGCAATTTGCGCTGCACGTCCAACCTGGAAGCGGTCCTTTGGCCCTCACAGTAGAGCCAGAGGATGTGACGCCGTTTCCAAACGAGGCGATTATGTTGGATGCGGGAGTCACCAGCAGCACGCCCCCTGTATTTCAATGGTTCAAGGGTGCCTCAGAGCTTCCTGGCCGGACCAACTCGTTCCTCATCGTGACTAATGTACAAGCATCTGACGCCGGTCCATACCAGCTCCGCATCCGCACTGACACGGAGACTCTCTCGACCCGATTTGTGAAGCTACACATCCGTGCCCCTGTCTCATTGTCATTTCCGGTGTTAGCAGCTGGTGGTTTGACCAGCACGAAAGTCCTCGGCGAACGAGGCGATCGTTACAGTCTATTTGCTGGGTCCAGTCTTGGAGCCTGGCAATGGGGTACCACCATCACGAACGAGGTGGGTTGGGCTGAGTATCTGGAAAAACCTGGATCTGCTGACCGATTTTATCGAGCGCTTCTTCGACCTTAGGCGGGATGCTCGGTGGCTGCCCTTATTCGTAAAGCGAGCCCCGTTTTGAAGTGAGATTAAGACACGCAGGCGCCCGAAAGCTGGATCAAGCACTAGGAGCCCGGACTTGCAGCTTGATTCAGGAATCGAGCAGGCGGATAACATGAGGACATGAGTCGTATTCGCTTCTCTGCGTTTCAGATCTGTTCAGTTTTGGGAGTCTTAGCCGTCTTTTCGTTGACAAGCGTTGGAGTGCAGCTAGCTCTCGATCCCGGCTTTAGGCCCATCTTGACGCAGCATTGGAGTGAGGTGAGTGGATTTGCAGTGGCATCCGACGGCAAAATCTATGCCTCGGTCGTTTCAGGGCGCTTTGGGATGAGTGAGTCAGCCGATCTAGTGAAGCTGAATCAGGACGGATCGATCGATGAATCTTTTATCCTAAAATCTGACAAGGGGACTCTGCAGCCGTGGGTCGTGCGGGAAGACGGCAGTATCCTAGTCACGGGTGCTCATTTTGGGTGGGTCAATCCGGATGGAACGCTTGGCATCCGATTCCCGACGTGGATCAGCTGTATAAACGGCTACAGCGACATCACTCACGTTGAACTGTTAGCCGGCGGAAAGATCTTGATAGGGGGCAGCTTTTGCTACGTCGGCGACGGCGCAACGAACTGGAGCGATGTCGGCGGGCTAATTCGACTCAACCCCAATGGAACCCTGGACCCGAGCTTCCGCTCTCCGTCCACCGATGCTTTTGGGTCTACAGTATTCGCACTGCTCCCTGATGAGAGACTGCTCGTTAGCGCGACCTTCGCCGGTGATCTCCGACCAACGTTGGTTCGCCTAAAGCCGGACGGCCGTATCGATCCAAGTTTCAAAAGTGAGGTGGCGAGGAGAGTCACAGCCATCCTGCCGGACGACGATGGGAAGAGCTGGGTTGCCGGTGCGTTTTCGATTGGCACCAGCGGACCATATCACTTGGTGAGGCTGAACTCTGATGGAAGTTTGGACTCAAGCCTGAATTCGCTGGATCCAGACGGGGTTGTGCAGCAACTGGTACGAGAAAAGAACGGGTCTTTTATTGTCTCCGGTGTTTTTTCGAGGATTGGAGGAATCGGACGACCGAATCATGCGCGGATCCTGCAAGACGGGAGCGTGGATCCGGGCTTTGCCTGGCCTGCGTCTCTTGGCGCTTTTCAAATAGCACCCGTACCGACTGGAAAGCTCCTAATCTTGCACCCGATCGATTCAGACCAGACTGGATTGGCACGCTTGAACTCCGATGGGAGTCTGGATCCGAGCTTCAAGGTCAGCTTCCTGCAGCGCGGCACGGTCTTGCAGCTAACGAAGCAAAGGGACGGCCAGTTCCTGACGATCAGCTACTTCCGTCGAGGCTTTGGCGTACCCTGGGTCCCTCTGACTCGCTTCCACGAAGACGGCTTGTTGGATACCAACTTCAATTCTCAGCTTGATATCCCCCAAGGCGACCTGGAGAGACCAACGACAGTGGTCGAAGACCAATCGGGCCGCTTGCTGGTCGGTCTCTCGTTCGCCACGAACAATTATTGGTCCAGCACGCTCGTGCGCCTGAACCACGACGGAACTCGCGACACGGGCTTCAAACCGCCGTTGTACGTGCTAGTCGGCGATGTCTCAACGATCGCACGCCAAGCCGATCGGAAGATCGTCGTGGGGACCGGTGGCTTTTTCCCACCGAACAGTGAGCCAGTTAGAGGCACGGTGCTGGCGCGATTCAATGATGACGGAAGCGTCGATAAGAGCTTTGATTCTCCATTAACCAATCGTTCCTCCGTCGCCCAAGTGGCGATTCTCCCTAATGGCCAGTTTCTTATCGCGGGTGGCTTGGAACTCCTGGATGGCGCGGGCTCCTTCGGTTTGCTGAGGCTGAACGCGAATGGCACTGCTGACCCAACCTTCGACCTGCACGCGCAGATATCCTTGGGTGCGCCAAGAATTGACCGGTTCTTTATCGAATCAGACGGGCGGATTGTGTTTGGGATTGGAGGAGATTGGACGCCATGCTTTGGCTTTTTACCCGCGCTGGTGCGGCTGAATCCAGATGGCACTCTGGCAGAGAGACTCCTTCCCAAACAAGTGGAACAGGTGGGTGTGCCGCTTGCCCTCGATTCGGACGACAGGGTAATAATCTGGAACTCAGGAAACCTGGCACGTCTCCAGCCGAACTGGAGCGTGGATCCGGTGTTCGGAGGGGGACCGTTTTTCGTGGGCGGCTACGTGAAAGCGGTCAATCACTTGATTTCCGCATCCGACGGCTCATACGTCCTGAGCGGAGACTTTATTATTGGCCCTGAACATTCTCATCAAAACGTGATTCGCCTTCTCCCGACAAATCAGCGGGTTCCGCCGTTCTTGTCGAATCCGCAGGTGAGTGGCCAAGGCGCAGTGAACATTTCTGCGTTTACTGCAGCTGGTTGGAATTACCAGATCCAAGCTACCGCAGACCTTGATCCATGCACCCCAAGCACTCGCTGGACGGTGCTTACAAACGTGTTCGGAACCGGCGATTCTGTGACTGTATCGGACTCCGGTTCGACGAATGCGGGGCGTCGGTTCTACAGGATTGCAGTCCCCTAAGCATAGGTGAGCGCGCAATAATGATAGTTTCCGGGGTTTGAGCACCTGAATAGTTACGCTATCGTTTTGGTGGCCGTGACAAGGATTATGGCTTACCGCTGTGACAAGACATCCAATGAGTGGATTCCTCTGGCTGCTGTCTTCGTTTTATCCTGGGCGTATTGCAGTGCGCTATTCGCGGCGGGTCAGAACGGTGAACCACCAAAGGCGAGCGGAACGTCCTGGGCGACACTCCGCAGCGATGCGCCAAATAACGTGCAAAGTTCTACGCCAAATAATTCGCAAAGTGACAGAGAAATCGACCTTTGGAGATTATTTGCCGAGGCTTTGGACCCAGCATGCCCTTTTGGGTCGTGTGGTGAGCCCTTAGGGGGAATGTGCGAGGCGTTGGTTCAATTTTTGAGTCAACAGCCATTTCGTGGTAAGCGCATGGGCCAGTTGGAGCACCTCGATATTATCAAAGGGCTTCTTCAAGATGACCAGGTTGTCCGTCATTCCAAGGCGCTTCGACAGCTCATCCCACGAGTAGTCCGAATAGGCCGTGCAAAGGACGATTTGCAGCTCCGGATCGATGCCCCACAACCGGGAGACTGTTTCAACGCCATCCCAGCCAGGGGGCATTCGAATGTCGACAAAGGCCAGCGCGTAGCGCAACCCCTCAGAGAGCGATTTTCGAAGACAGTCCACCCCTTCTTCCCCTTGATACGCAGAGTCCAGCACGAAGTGCGGCTGTTTATGGACGAGAGAACCAGGCCCGAATAGCGCGTCTTGCACCGCATCCAATTCTTTGGTTGCGGTCTTCGTGAGGATTTTGCGGAAGTCCTCGTGAATCTCCCGGGTGTCGTCGATGATAAGAATGCGCTCGGCAGACAGCTCAAGCGATGGTTTGAGCGGTTCTGGAGCTCGATTCGAGGATGCAGCCGAAATTCCGGTGAAACTCATAAATCTTTGAGAGATACTGGTAATTCGAGAATAAAGCAGGCGCCTTGGCCAGTTCCCCCGCTGCTCACCCGCAAAGCGCCGCCCATTTCTTTGGCCGCCAGAGCACCGCTGTGCAAGCCGAAGCCATGACCGTTCTTCCGGGTCGTAAATCCGTGGTTAAAAATGCGGTTCAGATTCTCGGGGGGAATTCCAATGCCATTGTCGATTACCGAAATACGAACCAACTGCCCTGCGCTTTCGATCCGCAAAATGATCTTTTTGTTTTTGGAGCCGGCTTCGTCGCAAGCGTGCTGCGCATTGCGTATCAGGTTGACCAAAATCTGAAGCGTTTTGTGCCTGTCCACCGTTATCAAGGGAAGTTCCGGCTGGTATTCACGCGCGACTTGGACTTCATGCCTGCCTAGCGCTCCAGCGTTTAAGCGCAAGGCATCTTCAATTAGATCAACGATTGGAAGCCGTTCGAATACCCCAGAGACTTTAGCGTAGCCCTGTTGCATGGAGACGATTTCCTTGATGTGGCCGACATGCTTTTGGAGCGAGGCCACTTCTTCCAATAGGACACCCTGCTCTTTGGTAAGGTGCTCGCCGAGGTTTTCCACGAAGAGTGGGACCTGGCGACCCTTGACATCGCTCGTTAAGAACTCTCCTAAGTCGGCGGCATGTTCCTTCATCATGGCGGCGACTTTCGGGATCATGCTAACCCTGGATTGCTTAATTTTGTCAGCAACCAGAGTGGCTGAGACGTTAACGCTGTTTAGCACGTTGCCTACGTTGTGAAGCACAGTGGTCGCCACCTCGGCCATCCCCGCCAACCGCGAAGCGTCGACTAGTTCTCTTTGCGCCTTTTTCAGGGCCTCCTCGGCTGCTTTTCGCTCCTCGATCTCCTCACTCAGTTTGCGCGTGCGCTGCTTGACTTGGCTCCGCAGAACGCTCACCCATGCTGCCGATGCGGCTATGGCGAGCGTCATTCCTCCGACCAACATTAAAGCGCGCCCCGGCGTCCACCAGGAAGGTGCCTCCAATAGAACAATATCCTTCGAGCCCGACAGTAAGAGGCGAAAAGACTCTGGTTCGTGGCTTTCCCCGCCTTGCAGCTGACAAATGCCGGTGATGCGGAGAAGACTTCCGGCTTGGGCCGTGTAGAGCCCATCGTCTGGAGCTTGATTTACCATGGTGGCCGAAAAAATGGTCGCGCCGTTTTGCAGGACCAATTTGGGGCGAATTGCTCGTGCGACACCCTGGAGCAGCCGTGCTTGGATCTGGACAACGGTGGCGTCATTAGTCCCTTGGAGTAAGAGTTGTTCGGCCGTCGTTTCCAATGGGGTTGGCAGAGGAGCGCTTCCTGTCTTACGGTAAGTAGCCTCTTCGATCCTGGGAGAAAAATCTCCCATGGCCGGAAATCCTAGCACCTCGACCGCATCCCCAGTTTTAAGTTCATTTGTTTGCGTGGAATGAACTCGAATTCCTCCCGAACGATCCTGCACCCAAAATCCATGGCCCTGGCCTTGAAGCGAAAGTGTCACAACGCCACTTACCTTGACGCGCCGACCAGCAAGGCGATCCGGGTTGAATCTGGTCACTTCTATCGCTGGAGTTGTCGTCACCTCAAACGGATCCGAGGGTGGCGCTTCCAGAGTCTTGATCTGTTCAAGGCTCGGGACATGCAAGGTGATACCACTAAGTTGGCCCCGCGCATTGACGAGCGCCCCGCACGCCCCCCGGACGCTCACCAGTGCATCAAGCAAGTGCGAAGGTGCGGGATGGTCAGTGAAATCCGACATGAGCACGTTGAACCGGCCCTTTGGGGTCGTTAATTCCATCCTCACTCGGCCCTCCTGTTTGGTTACCCGGCGCACAACCCCGTCAACCTGCACCCACTGCGCATCCAAATGGCCATCGGACAAGTCATCCAACATCACCATGACCGGCACCGGGAGATTCGTTTGGCCTAGAATGCGGGCGGTGGCGTTAATGAGCTGAGGAGCAAAGCCTCCGGGATCGGTTTGCGCACTAAGTTCTACCCATTGTCCGGCGCGCACGTCCGGCTGTTTAAGGTCCACAAAAATGCCCCGGGTTTCATCCTGAAAGAATCCCACCCGCCACTCAGGGTCCGCGTAGGTCATGACACCGGTAAGCCGCACGGGGATGTTTAACGATGCTTGCGCCCTGAGTTTCATGATCTCCGACACATGGGTGATCACATTGGTGTTGCTGATCATCAAGGAGGTCACCTTCGATTCAGCTGCCACCTCTCCTCTTGCTCCAGAAGAGGCCACAATTTCGAAGTAAGCGTCCTTAAGGATCGGTTCAGGAGAACCGGCGAGAAAACCCCACGCATTCACCCGCTGGCCCACTTGCGCTTCGTTCACTTGAATCACCTGCGCCTTGAGAACACCTGTTGAATCTTTAATCAAAGCGTATTCACCGGGTTGATAAGCGGTAATCAAACCCCTGAGACGGACCGGTCTATTGGTCCAACCGCCGAATTCTTTGTGCAGCAGGTCGTCGACAGATGTCACCGGCAGTTGCCAAGGATTTATCGAGGGCGGTGCCAGAATGGTCACCTCGCTCATTCCGGGCACAAAGACCGATGCTGCCTCAAGTTTTCCTTTTACGATCTTGCTGGCGTTGATTCCCCGCACTTTTACCCGTGCATCGAGAAACCGCGCGAGGTCGTTGGTCTTTGCAGCTCCCATCACATAGACGAGGCAGTTTTGACCTTGGTCCTGAATGACCAGGGCCAAACGTTCGCGACTGGCTTCCGCCACTCGGACCTGTCCCTCAGTTTCGATCCATTGACTCCAGTCTGTTCCCAACTGCGATAAGCGAAGTGGTTTCGCATTGGGTAACGAGCCTCGGCCGACCACGGTGGCGGCCAGGTTCGTTAAAGTGGGACCCTCTTCTGAGATGAAGGCCCGGCCGGAGATTTGAATGCGTTGTCCAACCTCGAATGGACTCTGGAAAAGCCGAGGATTCAGGTAGGCTGTTTCGTTACCGTCGTGGATGTAGAGTTGCCCCCAGCCCAGATCGTAGCAGAGAACAACCCCATCAAACCGAACCGGCCAGCGCTTTTGCGGCGTCTTGGTTTTCCCAAGTTCCTGAAATTCATGAAAACTCCTGACTTCGACATCAGAAGCTGCCTGGGCCGCGCCAGGGGACAAACTCAAAAGCAAAAGCCAGGCGCAAACGAGAGAGGCCATCCCGTTTGGTAAACGCGACTTATCATATTCCATTGTGATCCAAGGCACTACGCCAGCTGTGCCTGCTTTGGAGCAAGGATTCGATGACGACAAGGGCGCCATTCAACCGAGTTCCGCAAGACTATTATCGGACGATAGCCATGGAAACTGTAAGCGCTGCTGTTGGATTTCCTCAGGTTGCGGGCCGTCTCCTAATATTCCCGATGCAATCTAACCGTCCCCTTGTGCGAAAGACGGTCGGTCGTGCGGTCGTGAGTGTTGCTGGCCCTTACCGCGCGCGGATTGGTTGTCCCCCGCGTTGTACCCCTTGGCTCCCATAAGTGCGTCCTTTTCAGGGTCAGTGAGCCCACTTCTTCGCGCGGCGGGCCCACCGAGAGACCACACCAGTCCAAGTAGTTTCAGATGAGGGATTTTGATGGGAGGAGAACCTGAATCTAGCGCGTCTGCCAATTCCGCCACGCGGGCAACTTCACAATACCAACAACTTAGAAGTGCTTTCAATCTGGTCAAGATTTGCGCTGTCCCCCACCGGTGTACCCCGTAGGATGGGCAGCATGGGTGTAACCCAGCTGCGACGGAGGAACAGACTGCCTCTTTGGAAGCGAGGCAAATGGCGCTCGTTTCCCAAGGTGCCGAATCCATGCCAATACTGTACAGCAGCGAATTAATCTGTGGAATCAGTAGCGGAATGGCTCGTGGAGCAACGGGACTGATGAGCGAGTAGTGCCGTGGAGGCATAGGCGCGATGGAGGAGGGTGAAAGTCGCGAAAAGGATCGGAGCAAGTCTCCTGGAATCGGACCGGGAGACGGTGAGGCATTGATGCGTGGAGAGGAAATCGGAAAGGTCCGTGGTTTACATACCTTGCTCAGCGCGGAACTTGGCTAGGTGCTGTAAGGTCCGCAAGCGCCCCGCTTCTTTTTCCTCGACCGTTAGCGGCGGTGAGGCACACGCTGGAACGGGGCGTGAGGGTTTGGGCGCGTAGAGGTGAACGCGGCTGATGTTCAAGTCTTCTTCAAACCGATCGATCTGCAGGAGGTTGGATAATTTGAGCGCGCCGACATTCCGGCGTCCTTCCCGGATCTCCCGCTGAAGATACTGGATCACCTTTTGAAGATCGGCCTCATTGAAGCCCGCCTGGAAGAGTTCGTACCAGAGCCGTTCCCGATCAAAGCGCAGGCTCACGCGCTGCCCTGTCAGCCGGCAATATAGCGCGTGAGCCTGTTGGATGCGTTGGATCATGAGGTGTGCCGGGTCAGGCCCACCAGCCCAGGCACCTGTTCCATGGCCTGTTGCATGGTTTGGGCATTGATCTCTCGGAGGTCGGCGCGAGCGGCTTCTAGCCAGGCGGCCCGAGCCAACAGACAAACGCTGCGCGGCACGCCTGCCGTGGCCCGGACCAACAGATCCACCGCCGCCGGTTCGAAGACTTTGGAGCGATTAATGCCGACAGCTTCCAGGCTCGTTTTGAGATAGGTCTGGATCTCTTCAAAGGTCCAGGGGCTGAGCATGTGATGAGCGCTGAGGCGGGAGCAAAGGGCCCGGTGATTGCGGAGCTGGAGTTGGCCCAAGAGGTACTCATCGCCAATCAGGATCAGCGCGAAGGTGGGCTGGGTGGGCAGATTGAGTCCCAGCAGCAGCCGAAGCTCTTCCAAGGTGCCGTGCGTCGCTTGTTGGGCGTCGTCCATGACAATGACCAACGTCTGTCGCTCGTGTTCGGACAGGTAGCTGGACAGCTCGTCCAGGTTGCGTTCGCGCCGCATGCTGGCGTGCTTGCCCAGGCTGCGGGCCAGCGTGGCCAACAACCCGCTGCTGCTCAAAGTAGCTTGAGTCAGGTTGACTGGAGTATAGATCCGGGTCTCCAGTTGGCGCACCCAGCGGCCGACCAAGGTGGACTTACCCACACCGTTGCCGCCGCTTAGAAGCATGGCCCCGCGCAAGGCTGCCGTCTGATCCAAAAGGCTTGTAGCTCGTTGCTGGGAGGGGATGCAGATCCACTGCGTATCGGACAAAGGTCCGAAGGGCACGGCGGTGGCGCCCCAAGTTCGGGCATAGCGATCCAGCTCGTTCATGGCTGCGCCTCCTCGCCGCCGATTTGGCTATTGAGGTGGCGATCCACTTTGCGGGCGGTGCCAAAATCCTGCCCTTTGTAGCGGACCCAGATCGGGTTCTTGATCCAGGGATCCAGCTCCAGCTGCACTTTGAGTCCGCGCAGGGCGAGGTTGACTTCGTAGAGATCGTTGTCGATGCGGACCGTGCCGTCTTTGCGCACCACCCGGTCGATGCGGGTGTAGAAGAGCCGGTCCAGATCCAACTGAGGATCCAAAGGCCGCAGCAGTGGCAAAGCCCTGGCGAAGCGCTCTTGGGGGCTCTCGCCGATGCCATCGTGAACCCGAGGGTGATAGACTTCCTGGAGCCAACAGGCCAGCTTACCGTTGAGTTCTTCTAGTGAGCCGACGCCCTGACCGGGCAAACGCAGGCCGGCTTCAAAGTCCTGCTGCAAGGTTCGGAAGAGCCGTTCCACCTTCCCGCGGCTCCAAGGCCGCCCTGGCTTTGAATGAACCAACCGGATACCCAGGTTGGCGCAAACGACCCGGAGGTGGTGATTGACGAAAGGTCCTCCGTTGTCAGCATATAACTTTCGAGGCAATCCGCGGCGCCGAATCGCTTCCTTGAGGCAAAACAGCAGGGCCTGAGTGTCGGCGGCCAGCGCATACTGGGCAAAAGGGATAAGCCTGGAATGATCATCAATGATGACACAGAGGTGAGTGGCCACCGTCTTGGGATGCAGAGCCAGGAAGGGACCCGGAGAGAAGTCGACGATCCAGAGGTCATTAACCCCGGGAGCTTCGAAGGTCTTGGTCGGACCGGGAATGTTCTGGCGCAGGAGATACCGGCGCCCGTGCGCGTCGAGGTCGTTTTGCTCCAGCCAGCGATAGACGGCCGAAAGAGCTGGTAGCGTGGCATCGGCTTGCTTCCATTGCCGGTAAAGGAGTTTAACCGGCACACCCGGAAAGCACCGGACCTGTTCCAGGATCCATTGTTGTTGTTTTTCGGACAGGCGGCGGGGTTTGCCACGATCCGAACGCAGTTTGGGTTTAAGCCCCTCAAAGCCTCCCTTCTTGAAGAGGTAATACCAGTCCTCCAGTGTGCGCGGGGCGATAAACTGAGGCGGAGCCTCACTGTCCCCGGGCAGGGGATGGGTAGAGCTCACCTGTTCCAGCGCCGCCGACAAAGGCCAGTGGTGCTGCAGGAGCTCGATCACGGCTTGAACCAGGCTCATCCGCCGCAAGGCGATGGCCTCCTGAACCGATTGCGATGGGTTTTTCATCTGGCGTGGAGCTTTCCACGCCGCCGTCCCGGTTCCAAAAACACGGTTGTGTGGGACGGCTAACCCGCTGCGGTTCAAGGAAAAGTTCAGGGAGGCGGTCGCAGGCAGCGGTAGTTACCCAAGAGCGAAATGCGGTGGTGTTCGCAAAGAAAGCAGAGCATCTTGGCCACGGAGTCGAATGACTGCCGCACGCTCACCCAGAATGAGGCGCCGTCGGAAACTGTGCTACTAACTCGTTGTCCGAAGACGTCTTTGAGAGTGGCCATGCGCTTGGTCAATGCACTCCACGCTCGCTGGAGGCAACCGGCCTCCACGACGCGGGGCGGAGGATCCAGGCTGTTAGCCTGGATCCCCGCCCTCTTGTCGAAATCCGCTTGCAGGCGCTCCACCTGAATGGGCCGATAGGGTAATCGGTGGGCTGGCAGGACTGAAAGGTCAGACCGCAGAAATAACAGAGATACCGCTGGATGCTCTCCTCTTCCTCCTTCGGGCAATTAGGTCGGGCATGAGGCTGGTGCTGGCGAGGAGAGGCAGAAAAGCCGATCCGAGCAGCTTGCCCGTCGAATGTGCCCACTTGCCCTGCCCCTCTCCGCTGCGCTTGGTCGATCGCTTTTTCCGGTGGGCGTCAGGAGGCCCAGCATCGGCCGGGATCTCGGCGACAAGACAGCTGGACTCAGTGTGCGATGCGTCCGAAATTACTGATGGAGAGAGGAGGACTCCCATCGACTGACAGTGTCCGTGCCCGCGTTCAGTAAAGGCCGGTGGCGGCAAATGATCGACGCAGTTAAGTCGGTATGGGTTTCACAAAATTGAGCTGTGAGTCGGGATTCGAATAAGGAAACAACTGTCAGAAGGCGGGTCTATTCAGCTATGTCTTCGCAGCAATTCTGCGATCTCTGGATAACCACGCCGGACTGCCCACGCCAGCGGGGTCGCCCACGCAGGATCGTCGGAGAGATTTGTCTTTGCGCCGCGTTCTAGGAGAAGCTCGACCATTGATTTCTTACCGAATTTGGCAGCCCAGCCGAGTGGGGTTGAACAAATGTCCTCATCCCGTGCGTGAAGATCAGCGCCGTGATCCAAGAAGATCAACCCCTTTTCCACGTCACCCGTGCGTGCAAATTCGTGAAGTGGGGTGATCCCCAGCCAGTCTGGAGCGTTGGGATCCATACCGTGCTGAAACAGCAGCTCGTTGAGTTCACGTGTTTTCGCTCCGACGGACCAACGCGGAAAGGTCATGCACTTGGGCAGGTCGGGATGATAGCGGAGCATCAAGCGAACGAACCCGGCGTGGCCTTGACCTGCGGCGTTGGCCAGAGCCTCGGGATTGTTCGCCAGTGCCGGATTAGCCGCAAAAACGGCAGCGGCGGTCTGCAGGTCGTTGCTGTGAGCGAGCAGGTGCACCGGGCGGGCAGCCCCATGCGAGCAGAGTAATTCCAGCATTCTCTGATCCCGGTTGGAAACAACTCGGCTGAGCGTATCCGCCGAACTCTCGACTTCGACATTCGGATGAGCGCCATGGTCCAAGAGCAGCTTCGCAATCTCGTAATAGCCATTCGCGGCCGCGGAATAGAGAGCGTGTCCCTGTGGAGCGATTCCTTCCTCGGGCAAATTCGGATCGGCCCCTCGTTCCAGGAGCAACCGAACGATCTTCAGGTGTCCACCAGCCGCGGCGTTTTTGATCGGGGCGCCACAGCCGATATAATAGGAAGCGTAATCCGAGACGCGATTAACAAGGGCTGGGTCCTGATCTAAGATTTCCTTCGCTCGAGCCAGATCGCCGGTCGCGCAAGCCATCCCAAGATCCACCTTTGCTCCACGGTCAATAAGATGCCGATAAACTTGCTCGGGAGCGGTCGGCCAATCTTTGGGCACATCGCGCCAGCCTCGAAATGTGTAGTCGCCGTTCGTGAGATGAATTGGCTTGGCCCCGTCCGAGCGTTGCGCATTGATGTCGGCCCCACGCTTCAACAACTCATCGACCATGTCAATCTGACGGGTCATAACTGCCCAATGGATGGGCTGGCATGACCGCCCGTCGCCAGCGTGGATCAATTCAGGCGAGGCCTCGAGCAGGGAACAGACCTTGGTCAGGTCATGGTCACGAATCGCCGCCGCGACCGGCTCGCCCGCAGGAGAGGCTCCGTGCTTTGCGGCTAGCTTTGTTTCCAGCAATCGCTGCATTTCTCCATAACCCCGCTCTTGACTGATCTCGATGAGAGTGTCATTGACCGCAAGTCCCGTCGGATCGGGATCCCGCTCCAGAAGGAACGCGGCCACTTCGATTCGGTTCTCCCTCACCGCAAAATAAAGAGGCTTCCGGTAATGGTAATGGGAGCGAACAAGAGAAGGATCCTTTTGAAGCAGAGTCTTGACCGCTTCCAGGTCTCCGTCGATGCAAGCGCGAAACAGTGCCCATACCTCGTTGCCCCTTCCCGTCGACCATTTTAATGGAGCGTCGCTTTTCAGTGCGTCAGGCTGGGTCATACAGTGAGTCCTCTTCTCATTTGCATGCGTTCGGCCGGGCAAGGGCTTCGATCCCAGTCGACGCGCTCTTTCGCCATCCACAGCAGCGGCTCGTCGTCTTCACTTTTCGAGGGGTTGACCGAATGTAACCTAATGTAGTCCAAAAACCGTTCAGGTCTCTGATGATAAACTCACGCATTCCGTGAAATGTTGTGTGGACCTCCTCGACGATCTCTGCTTTCAGGCCAATAGCCTCGAATCGTTCGTCAAGGTCTTCGGTGTGCTTTTCGAGGCACATTCCGAAAAGACTGCCACCTCCCGACCAGAAAGCGAGGGCCGACAGATGACTCTTACACTCTTACGGCTATTGGTGCCCCGCAAAGCAAGACAGTCGTGGACATTGCCAGTTCAATTCCGACGAAAACCCCATCCTCCAGCTCTGCACTTTCACTGCTCCAGCGCTTTGCGTTGGGGCATGGCTATTTTAAACGCGTCATCGAGCGAACCGCGGACAACGAGGAGCTTGGTTTGCAGTATCGCCTCCCCACGTGGTGACAATGTTCCTGGGGGATCCACGTGCTGACAAGTCAGCTCCGGGTTGCTCCACACGTTGCCTGTGCCGCGGCTGAAACTTGCAACCACCCAGCGACGATCTTGAGAAAGCGTGGCTATGAAAGGCGCGTCGACCGCTCGCGACTTTGTGTAGTGCGGGATACCGCCACGACGTTCGACTCGTTGCGACGGTATTGGCCAAGTAAACGAGGCGAGGTAGCGGGCAGGAAGCCATTGACTAAGCGGCATCGTCAGGCGACTCGGCGTTTCCGAAGCGAGTAGATCGAAACCGTCTGCATGGTGGACATACGTCCGCTCCAATCGGACGTCGTGGAACATCGAGGTAAGCCGTGGATCGATGATAGCCCAGGCAAGATCGTACGCCATGTCGGACTGGTTCTTAAGACTGATACGAAAGCGAACGCCATCGTCTTCGACGGTTGCTTGCGCGAACATTTGAACCGCGCCTGGAAGGCTTCTTTCATACTCGAGCGAGCGCTCAGACCGCCGCCATAGTGGTCGCTCGCCAGACTGGCCAGGTTGAAAGAGGTAGATCTGCTTGCCGTCAGCGTCCCCCTCCTTTCGCACGGTGACGTGCTCCGGGAAGATGATCTCGATGGCGCGGTCCGAGGTCGGATGACCTGGCAAGACAATGCGCAGCGTCGGGTCAGTATTTTCCTCTACCACCCGAAGCTGCATGCCGGCGCTGTTGCGGACGCCTTCGCCTTGAGCCGAAGGCGCCTCATCAGACGACGGTGCCGTCGATGGTTCCACGGTGAGGTTCCGGAAGTGAGCGACTGTGCCTGGTTCGAGCCATAGGGCGACGCCACCTTGTCCGTTTGCTCCCGATTTAAGATCTTTAACAATCAGCGTCGGCTGTTCGTTGTCGTGGACGTAGAGGCGCGCTTGTTCACCGCGCACGTCGATCTTGATCTTCGTCCAAGCTCCAGGCACAAGGTCGACGTACGCTTCGTACTTGCTCGGTGCCTCCTGCCGAAGCCGAGACCACGGCCACTGCGGAAGCGAGATGTACTGAACGGAATGATTCCGGCGCTCTTGATCCTCGGCGCGACCGTTGGTGGGGCGTAAGTAAAACGCGTCATATGCCTCCAGATTCGGCTGCACCCGGAAAGCGATTCCGACGAACCCACGCGATTGCCCGCCAGCCCCAGGCGCCAGGTCGCCGGCAATCTCCGCCTCGATCACCCCATTCGAGAAGTCAACGCCCTCGATCCAGACCAGCCCTTGAGCATATTTCGCTGTGCCTTCGATGCGGCGGAGAGCCTCTTCAGAGATCGTGGCCCTCAGTCCCTTTTTGCCTTGGAGCACTGACGGCTCGGCAGTTACGTTGTGGAACCGGAGGCCCTCCAGATCTTCTAACGGGTAGCGCTTGGCCGGGGTCTGAGCAGACGCGGCTCGGGGTTCCTTTATGGCAGCGCCTGTTGATTGCTCCCTGGGCCGATGCGCTTCGGGAATTGTGACCTTTGCTGCCTGAAACATCCGTCTGCCCTCTTTCGTTCTCGCTTTGCCCTCCGCAGTCGCAGCCGTGGGTCCGCGGCAGAAGTAATCCTGCAGCGCGGCGACGGCTGGACTGCGATCCAGATAGTGGATGTTCGTGCTGGGGCCGACGACTACACGTAAAGCTGGAGCGTGTTCTTGGGTTTCGTGCAGAACGCAGGCAGTGCAAACAGCTTCTCCCTCGAGAACGGTGACGGCTTGGGAAGATCTGGCCACGACAAACCACCAAACGGCCGCCGAGATCCCGATTAACAGGGACGCCGCCAATGCCACACCTTTCGGTTGGAGGATTGCCCCAAGGAACGATCGCGCGAAGAGCTCGATGGCTCCCGTCCGTTGATGAGGTGCGCTAATCCGGCTTTCAATGGCCTTGGCAAACCCATCGGCATCCTCTCTTTCGACGCGAAGCCGTGTTCTCCAGGCATTGAGGAATGCGCCGGACGAACGTTCTGGCTTGTGCTGTTGGGACCAGAGATCCCAGAGCACGAGATGCGAACGCAAATCGCGCTGCAATTCAGGCCGTTTCCTCAATCCGTTGGCCAGTTCTTCCGCCTCCGCGCCCGACAACTCGCCTTCCAACAGGCGCTCGAGCAATTGCTCATAACGGGGTGAGTTCATGATGAGAGCCCAACGACTTTCCTTTCGACGCACTCTTTCACTGCAAGGCGAATCCGGAGCAACTGTTGCCTCACGGCGTCTGCGTTCATGTGCAAGCTGCGGGCGAGTGTCGTAGCATTTTCATTCTCGACATAGCGGCGTTGCAGCAGATCTCGGCTGCGGGGCGACAATAGCTCCACACAGTCTCTCATCGCCGGCAGCAGATCAGTGATACTGCTGTCGACGGCACTCTCGGTCTCGCAAGCCAGGAGGGCGTCCACGAGGACGAAAGGAAGCAAACGGGAATGGCGAGCCTCTTTACGGCGTTCGTTCGCCACAAGATAACGCGCAATGCTGCGCACCCACTTGCCAAAGTCCGTCCCCTGTTCAAAGTCATTCAGGCGGCGGTGGGCCACTATGAAGACTTCTTGCGCCAAATCATCCACCCACGCTTCATCAGCGCCCAGCGCGCGAATGAACGCGCGCAAGCCTGCTTGATGCTCTCGCACCCGAGCTTCGAAATCCTGAGTGGCAGGACGTTTGAGTGTCGACGCTTCTTCCATGTTCACCGCTATAATGTCGCGAGGTTCAGGAGTGTGACATCATTGCTCTCCGTTGTCGTTAGCCAGATAGGAGAATAGCAGCTCGGTCAGTGCGAAATACTCAGGTCTGAGGTAAGGGGGAAAGTGGATTGAATGGATTTCTGCGGACGTGGCCGGTGCCTTGTGGCTTGATCGAGTGCGGATCTGTTCATTTGCCAAAAGGAGGAATGCATGAGGCGGGTGGCAGCGGTGTTACCGCTGGTCAACACGTTGCTTTTCCTCGTGCGGGTTTGCGTCATGTGGACCAGCGCAAACCGGTGGGCAGCCTGGCCATTTCGAACGAACTTTTGGAGAAGGTCAAAGAGCCCGATCTCATCGAGCGAGCGCCACGGTGGCGTCTTCGTCCTAATTCCCACGGCCGCGCGGCAGGCGCGGAGTCAGCCATCGACTATGAAGCTCGCCAGGTCTTCATTCTGCCTTAGAAACCGCTGGAAGTGATGAAGCATGAGCCGACGTCAACATGCTGGCCGAAGTGTGGCGAGGTGGTCAGAGCGGAACTTCAAATTGCGCCCCATACTGAACGGGAGCTTTGGCCGCGGACCCGAGGGATTTGGCTGCGGAGCCGTCCGTCGGACCGGACGCTCCGTTGGTGGTCGTCGGCTGGCCCTGGTCCTCTGTCAGCATAGCGGCGGCGGGTTGTGGCGTAGCTGCCCAGTATTGAATCATTGAATCTGGATCGGCAATTCCGTTTCCGAGAGCTTAGGATCCTGAGGACGATATGACGGTGGGAGGGAGCATGCCTATTACCGGGCGTGGACGATCCAGACACAGCTCGGCCGAGGTGAACACGCGCAGTGCTTTACGATACCCGCGAAAGTCCAGGCTGTGACTTGTTCTTAGCTAATGGCTACGAAGCATCGATTACGATCAGCCTTCCGGAGGGTGGGACAAACCGAACAGCCAGTCCGGAACACCAACAGGAAATGCCTTTCGTCAAGCACCTTCCGGAGTTATTATCCGAGCATGCCTGCACCGTCCGACAAACCTGTCCTCACTGGAAGCGGAGGAGGTGTATTCGCGACGACCCACTGGAGTCTGGTCCTAGTGGCCGGCGACGCAAAATCACCGCGAGCCGCCGAAGCTTTGGAAGCTCTGTGCCGCAGGTACTGGTATCCACTTTACGTGTATGTTCGCAGAAAGGGCTATGCCAGTGAGGATGCCCAGGATTTGACTCAGGAGTTTTTTGCACAATTGATTACAAAAGATTACTTGAGCGTGGCCGACCGAAATCGCGGACGGTTTCGCTCATTCCTCCTGGGATCACTCGAACATTTCCTGGCCCGCGAATGGACCAAAGCACGCGCGCAAAAGCGTGGCGGCGGCCGAACCTTCGTCTCCCTAGATGAGTTGGATGCCGAAAACCGTTATTTGCGGGAACCGGCTCACGAACTGACAGCCCAGAAAATGTTCGACCGCCGTTGGGCAACCACTTTGCTCGAACAAGCGTTGTCTCGGTTGCGCGATGAATGCATGGCCAATGGCAAAGGCGATCTGTTTGCAGTCGTCGAAACGCTTTTATCCGGTGAGAAGAACGACACCTCTTACGCCGCTTTTGCCGCGTCGCTGCAAATGAGCGAAGGAGCCATCAAGGTCGCAGTCCACCGCTTGCGCCAGCGTTACGGCGAACTGGTGCGAGCGGAAATCGCGGAAACAGTGGCAAACCCGGACGAGTCCAAGGAGGAACTGCGCTATCTATTAACTGTCCTTCGGGGCTGAGGATTCTTTGTAACCTTTCCTCCGGGATCGAGCAGTATTCAGTGGACCAATCGAAAGAACCGCGGGGAAAGCTTGAACGTGAGTTGGTGCAACCAGTAGACACATGTCCGCGATGCGGCGCAAAGCTCTCCGGTGATGGACCGGCAGGGAGTTGCCCAGCGTGCTTGCTTGGTCTCGCGATGGATGCTGGTGTGCTGGCTTCGTTTGAAATTGCGAATCAAAAATCGGAAATCACAGATTTGACGGTTCGCTATTTCGGTGACTACGAGTTGCTCGAAGAGCTCGCGCGCGGCGGGATGGGAGTAGTTTTTCGCGCACGGCAGGTGAGTCTGAATCGTCTGGTCGCGCTAAAGATGATTCTGGCCGGACAATTGGCAACGCCGGCGCTGAAGCAACGTTTCCAGACCGAGGCCGAAGCGGCCGCACGGCTTGATCATCCGAATATTGTCCCCATCTACGAAATTGGTGAGCACGATGGCCAGCATTACTTCAGCATGAAGCTGATGGAGGGTGGGACCTTGGCGTCGCTTTGTAGGAGTCGACGTGATGAGGCTCAAACTTCTCGCTCTCCTTCGACGCGCGGAAGAGGATCAGAGCCTCATCACGTCGACTCCTACAAGGAAGTGGCGCTCATTTTGGAAAAAGTCGCGCGCGCCGTTCACTATGCGCATCAACGCGGCATCCTCCACCGGGATCTAAAGCCGACGAACATTCTGCTCGACGCGCAGGGCGGGCCGCACGTGAGCGATTTTGGTCTGGCAAAATTCACGGAGGATGATTCGAGCTTAACGATGAGTCTCGCGGTTCTCGGCACACCTGCCTACATGTCACCCGAACAAGCCGCCGGTCAAAGCAAAGGACTCACTACGGCCGCTGATATCTACAGCCTTGGCGCAATTCTGTATGAGTTGCTTACAGGGCATCCACCTTTTCGGGCAGAAACCGCGTTGGAAACACTACGACAGGTATCCGAACAAGAACCGGTTCGTCCGAGCGCTGTTAGCGTCGCCGTGGACCGAGACCTGGAAACGATTTGCCTGAAATGCCTGAGCAAAGATCACCAAGCACGCTACGGTTCGGCTGAAATGCTGGCGGATGATTTGGAGCGCTGGCGCAAGGGCGAACCGATTCTAGCCAGACCCACCACATCCTGGGAGAGAACCCGCCAATGGGCCCGGCGCAATCCGGAAATCGCGGCGTTGGCAGTGGGCCTCGTCTTGGCCATCGGTGCTGGCCTTATTGGCACTGGTTTCATGTGGCATCGCGCGCGGCAGACGGCGGCTTCGGGCGAACAACTCCTTTACGGCGCCAACATGAAAAGCATCCAAACCGCCTGGGAGGAAAATAATGTTGGGTTAGTGCGACAACTGTTGGACGAAACGGAAAACTCTCCTGTGCGCGGTTTCGAGTGGTACTACTGGCAACGCATGGCGCATCTGGAACAAGCCACGTTCCGGGGACATCTGTCCGGTGTTGGCGGCGTAGCTGTTTCTCCCGATGGCCAGCGCGCCGCGAGCGCAAGTCTCGATCGGACTGTCAGGGTGTGGGAGCTAAGAACCGGCCGGGAACTGCTCACGCTTAAAGGACATACCGAGCCCACTTTTGCGGTGGCATTCTCCCCCGATGGTCAGCGCATTGTTTCCGGAAGCTTTGATAAAACAGCCAGAGTGTGGGATGCGGCAACGGGTCGCGAATTGCTTACGCTTGTCGGGCATGCCGACAATGTTGAGACGGTTGCTTTTTCCGCTGATGGCCAGCAGATCTTGACCGGAAGCCCTGATAAGACCGTCCGATTGTGGGATGCGAACACCGGCCGAGAACTCGCCCAGGTTCCGGGCCATCTCGCCGCCCTGTCACCGGATGGCCGCAAAATTGCCAGTACTGGCGGGTTTGTCATGGTCAGTGGAAATCTCCTGGCCAGTGAGGCTGCCAATATCGTGACGGTTTGGGATGTGGCCAGCCGGCAGGAGTTGGTGCAGCTCAAAGGTCATTCCGATGTGATTGGCTCGGTTGATTTTTCCCCCGACGGTAAACGCATTCTGACCGGGAGCAGGGACGCGACTGCCAAAGTGTGGGACGCGGTGACCGGAGCAAATCTGCTCACACTCAGAGGGCATAGCCTGGAAATTGAACCTTCGAAATTCTCCCCCGATGGAAAGCGGATTGTCACCGGAAGTGTGGATCAAACTGTCAGAATTTGGGACGCCGTCACGGGCACAAATCTGCTCACGTTTAAAGGGCACAGGTCGGAAATTGTGTCTGTGGCTTTCTCTCCGGATGATCGGTTGGTCATTACGGGCAGTTTGGATGGGACTGCGAAGGTGTGGAATGCGGAAGCGACCGGAGAAACGATCATTCTTGATGGGCACAATCGACGACTATGTGGAGTCGCTTTTTATCCCGATGGAAAGCGGATTGTGACGGGATCCTACTATGGCGAGGCGCAAGTCTGGGACCTAACGACCCGGCAGGTCCTTTTCACAATCTCGGGCACACTGGTCGCGTTCTCCCCGGATGGCCGGCAGATTCTCACGACTCATCGTTGGATCAAGCTTTGGGACGCGGAGACAGGCCAGGAATTGCGGACATTTCCTGGACACAAACAGCCCGTTGAAGGTGTGGCTTTTTCGCCGGACGGGCAACGCATCGTTACGGGCAGCGACGACAAAACCGCGGTCGTGTGGGAGGTCAGCAGTGGGAAGGAACTTTTTAAGCTGCTGGGCCATACCGATGGTGTCAGGCGCGTAGCCTTTTCTCCGGACGGCCAACGAATCGCTACCGCCTCCCTTGACGGCACAGTCAGGATCTGGAATTCCGCCACTGGCCAGGAAGTATTCCGTTTTTCCGGGCGCCACAACATGGGAGTAATCGGGGTGGCGTTCTCGCGTGATGGGCGGGATGTTCTGTCCGGGGATGGTGTTGGCCTCCAGTGGGAAGCCAACACGGGTCGCGTAAGGCTCACGTTCAAGGGCCACCGCAGTTGGATTCAAGGTTTCAACTTTTCGCCGGATGGCCGGCGCGTGCTCACCCCCAGTGATGACAATACCGCAAAAATATGGGAGGCAGCGACCGGGCGGGAGTTGCTCACCTTAAAGGGCCATAAAGGCGGGGTCATGGCCGCGGCTTTTTCTCCAGATGGTCAACGGATCGCAACTGCTGGCTTTGATGGCCTGGTTAGGATTTTCGATATTGCGACTACTCAGCAGGTCCGCCTGTGGCAGGAAGAAGAACGTGCGGCCGCAAAGAGAATCGAGTCGTTCCAGCGCAACATGGGATCCGAACAAGAACGCAAGAGCACGGCGATTCCCCAATGACGGACGCAGGATCAACCGATTTCGTGTAACCTTTGCGTCTCGATTGAGCAGGAACGAGGTGAGATGAAAGCGCGCGACCCTCACCGATTGGAACGGTTGATGACGGGACGAGCCGGGGCTGCCTTTACCTTGATCGAATTGCTCGTCGTCATTGCCATTATTGCGATTCTCGCCAGCTTGCTGTTGCCAGCGTTATCTAGAGCAAAAACAAAGGCGCATACCGCACGCTGCCTTTCCAATCAACGCCAGCTTGGGATCGCAGTTAACATGTACACCTCAGAGTACAACGAGAAGTTTCCGTTCGTACGGACCGATTGGCCGCACATGGAGTTCATTCATACCTGGACGCTGTTGAATCCTTACATTCCAACCAACGGCTCATTTTACCTTTGTCCGGCAGATCGGGGACCAAACAATTTTGTGACGGTCAAAATGTGGCAAGGATGGCTCGCGATTCGGACCAACGATCTTCCGTTCGCCAACTCCTACCTTTATTGGACAGCGTTCTTTGCGGACGGGAGCTGGCTCGATAGGCTTACTTTTCATCAGAGGTCCGTCAGTGAAGTGCGTTATCCCTCGCAAAAGGTCATCGTGGACTGCGAGGCATTGGATCCGCGAGAGAAGAGCCAAGCTGGCGTCGGTTTCACTCTGCCTCAACAGCACGGCAGAGGGAGATGGCCAACCTTGTTTGTTGATGGGCATGCCGCCATTACGTGGTATCCCATCTACGACCTCTCTGGACAGCCCCTTGGCGGCATAAGGCCGCCCGGTCCCGGCGTCTTGCAAATTGATCCGGGGGGACCTGCTGGTTGGGGCATGGGATCCCTTGCATGGATCGACGTGCCCTAAATAAACACACTCAGGCCATCGCGCGGGTGCTTCGCCCCAAGTTTGATTCGTGTACACCTATCAACTGTCCCTTGGGAGGCCAAGCGTTCTCGCTCCTTTCCTAACAATGATGGGGCTCCCTGTCCTTCTGGCCGCAATCATTGCTGTAACCTTTGCGCCGCGATTCAGCAGTAACCAGGTGAACAGTGAAAACTCAACTTTGGAACTGCATTATGAAGAGCTTCCCACGGATCCTTTCCGCGCTCGCGCTCCTGGCGGCGATAATTAACAAAAGTCCGGCTCAATCAACTTACGAGCCGTACACCTTCACCACCCTCGCCGGGGGAGGCGGCTACAGCGCGAACCAGGCTGGCAGCACCGCGCGCTTTTCGTCCCCTTTGGCAGTGGCGGTAGACTCCGCGGGCAACGTCTATGTGGCGGATTCAGGTAACAATTCCATCAGCAAGGTGACACCGGCCGGCGCGGTGACGATTCTGGCGGGACGACCAGGCGGCTTTGGCAGCGCGGACGGAACGGGGAGCGCCGCGCGGTTTAATCAACCTTCGGGCGTGGCGCTGGATAGTGCCGGCAACATGTTTATCGGCGACACACTCAACTACACGATCCGCAAAGTGACACCGGACGGCGTGGTGACGACGCTGGCCGGGCGGGCGGACAGCCGTGGCAGCGCAGACGGAACGGGGACCGCTGCACGGCTTTATCAACCGTGGGGTGTCGCGGTAGATAATGCGGGCAACGTCTATGTCGGGGACTCCTGGAACCACACGATCCGGAAGGTGACTCCGGCGGGAGTGGTGACCACACTAGCTGGATTGGCGGGCAGTTCGGGCAGCGCAGACGGCACGAACAGGAACGCTCGGTTCAATTTCCCGAGCGGGTTGGCGGTGGACAGCGCAACCAACATCTATGTGGCGGACGGAGAGAACCACACGATCCGAAAAATAACGCCGGTCGGGACCAATTGGGTGGTGACGACATTGGCTGGAAAAGCGGGCCGTTCCGGCAGTGCGGACGGCATGAACAGCGACGCCCGATTTAATACTCCTTATGGTGTGGCGGTGGACAGCGCGGGAAACCTCTATGTGGCGGACACCGTCAACAGCTTGATCCGCAAAATGACGCTGGATGGAACGAACTGGGTGGTAACAACCATCGCCGGGTCGCCGGGCAGCGTTGGCGGCGCAAACGGGGTTAATGGCGATGCGAGGTTCAATAATCCAGCGGCCGTGGCGGTGGATAGCGCGGGAAACCTCTATGTGGCGGACGCCTTGAACAACTTGATCCGCAAAATGACGCAGGCCGGAACGAATTGGGTAGTGACGACTTTGGTCTTAACGGGCGGACTTTATGGCAGCGCGGAGGGGACTGGAATCAATGCGCGGTTCAATGGTCCTTCCAGCGTGGCGGTGGATAGTGCAAAAAACGTCTACGTGGCGGACCAGATCAACCACACGATCCGAAAAGTGACCTCGGCAGGGGAAGTAACGACGCTGGCTGGACTGGCGGGCGATGGCGGCAGTGCCGATGGGACCGGGAACGAAGCGCGGTTTCTGAATCCTTCCGGCGTGGCCGTGGACAGCACCGGTGCCGTCTATGTGGCGGACACCTGGAACTGCACGATCCGGAAAGTGACGCCCGCAGGCGTGGTCACGACACTCGCCGGCCAGCCGGGCGTTCCGGGCTTCGAGGACGGGACGAACAGCCAGGCACGGTTCTTCAATCCTCAAGGCGTGGCGGTGGACAAGGCCGACAACCTCTACGTGGCGGACACCGTTGGCTACACAATCCGCAAAGTGACGCCCGTCGGCGCAAACTGGGTGGTGACGACGCTGGCCGGGCGGTTCGACCGGTACGGCTCCCGAGACGGAACCGGAACCAACGCGGTTTTTAATCTTCCTACCGGCGTGGCGGTGGATAGCACCGGCAATGTCTATGTGGCCGACTCCTTGAACCACCTGATCCGGAAAGTGACTCCCGCCGGAGTGGTGACGACGTTTGCCGGAGGGGCGGGCCTGGTGGGTAGCGTGGACGGCACGGGGACCGCGGCGCGGTTTTACTCTCCCACCGGCGTGGCTGTGGACAACGCGGACAACGTCTATGTGGCCGACAGCTACAACAACACGATTCGCAAAGTGAGCCCCGCCAGAGTCGTGACGACACTGGGCGGAATGCCCGGCAACATTGGCACAGCGAACGGGACTGGGAGCACCGCCCGCTTCAGCAACCCTGCCGGCCTGGCGGTGGATGGCGACGGCGACGTCTATGTGGCGGATTTTTACTTCAACACCATCCGCAAAGGATCTCCCTCCCTCACGATTGTGAGTCCACGCATTTTTGCTGGCCGGTTTACCTACGACATCACTGGGGCCCTCGGTCAAACGGTGATTGTCGAGGCATCAAACGATCTTCTCAGTTGGCTGGCGATTCGGACCAATTTCGTCTCAGATGGAGGGTCCTTTCACGAGGATGAGGTCGGCATTTCCTCCAAACGCTTTTATCGGGTTCGCCTGCCATGATTCCGTCGCTATGGGAGCGTGAAGTGGGTAACTATCGTCATCTCGCCGCCTGAGAAATCGATGCCCGTGTCGACATTGAAGTGAGCGTGCAGTTTTGACCTAGTGACTCGATTCTACGAGTGGATTCGCAGGCCGGAGTCGGGGTGGAAGCGATGAGATGTAAGCCAATTCTACGCTGTTAAAGGATGAAGCGAATACTAATTAAATCGGTTATCGTCTTTTCATCTCATACTTCAGGAAGCTGGGGATGATTTGACGATAGATCTCAAGGCTAGCGCTAGCGTTATCAAAGATGTCCTTCCCTAAACACGAAGGATTCCGCCAGCAGCGTGTTGGAGCGAGGTAACGAACGCGTCCGGACGTCAGGAGCACGAAGTTCCGCTAGAGGCCTTATCATCCCAGGCAATCCTTAGTGTGCCGACGCCGGGTGATTCTGTGAACGACGGAGCGCTACTCTGATGGGGAGGGAACTCCCAAAAAAAGCATTTGATGACTTACCTAGGCTGATTGGCGAGCAAGGCTGGCCATCGATTACCGGCAAAGGGATCTCTGTTGTCGTTCCCTCGTGTTTATTACCAAGGTTCGTTTTGTGAGAGAACTTCTTGATTTGTGCCAGAAGGGAAGCAAAACGCAGACATTCCAGCCCACTGAATCATCTCAGCGCCAACTCCTCACCTCGGACGACCACTCGGAGCCACACTGATTCTCGCATTTATCGGGCTTTCCTCGCACACTCAAGCCGTGTCTGGAATCACGCATATTCTGGGTCGGTTAGAGGAAGGCGATGCGAAGGCGGCCGAGGAGCTTCTGCCGTTGGTCTATGCTGAATTGCGCCAACTCGCCGCGCACAAGATGGCGAACGAAGCGCCAGGCCAGACGCTGCAAGCCACCGCGCTTGTGCATGAGGCCTGGCTTCGCCTCGGGGGCGGTGACCAGCCTGCTTGGCAAAACCGCGCTCATTTTCTGGCCGCAGCCGCAGAGGCGATGCGCCGCATCCTGGTCGAGAGCGCACGGCGCAAGCTCAGGCTCAAGCGCGGCGGCGGCGGCGAACGAGTGGATTTGCACGAGTCGACCATCGAAGCGCCCCTCAGGGACGAGAAGATTCTCCAAGTCCACGAAGCGCTGGAGGTCCTGTCGGTCGAAGACCCAGAGAAGGCGCAGATCGTCAAGCTGCGGTTCTTCGTTGGATTGAATCACGAGGAGATCGCCGCTCTGCTCGGCGTGAATGAAAAAACCGTCCGCCGCCATTGGGAAGTTGCCAAGGTGCGGTTGTTCCAGAGCATCAAGTCGGCGCAATGAATTGCCAAGTGGAAGGTTAACCACCGACGGCAGGACGCAGCACGCGTCACCGCCGCGCTCCGGCAAGTTTGCGCAACAGCGAAGACTTTCATGAATAGCAAAGCGCGTGGATGGAAAAAGAAACGAACCATTCCTGAAATCCGTGTGATTCGGCAAACCTGGTTCGGCGCTGAGAGTGGTGAGGTAATTGTCCGTTTCTCCCGCCCGTCGGCGCATGTATGTTGAATGGACTCGCAAGATGACATTTTTCTAAATGCGCGGGAGATTGCCGGCCCGGCCGAACGCGCTGCTTATCTGGCACAAGCTTGCGTCAATGATCCCGGCCTGCGTAATCACGTTGAGGCCATGTTGCGCGACGCAGACGGGGCCGAAGAGTTTTTCGCCGATGACGAGAATTTGCCCGGCATGGTGGCTGGGCCATTGACCGAAGGTCCAGGCACGGTGATTGGACGCTACAAGTTGCTCCAGAAAATCGGCGAAGGCGGCATGGGCGTTGTTTACATGGCCGAACAGCGCGAGCCGGTCGTCCGCAAGGTCGCGCTTAAGATCATCAAGCTGGGCATGGACACGCGGCAGGTCCTTGGCCGGTTCGAGGCCGAGCGCCAGGCGCTGGCATTGATGGATTATCCCAACATCGCCAGAATCCTCGATGGTGGGGCCACTGACACGGGCCGTCCCTTCTTTGTGATGGACCTTGTTCAGGGATTGCCCATTACCAAATTCTGCGACGAAGCCAAGCGCTCGACGCGCGAGCGGCTCGATCTTTTCCTGGAGGTCTGCTCTGCGATCCAACACGCGCACCAGAAAGGAGTCATCCACCGCGACATCAAGCCCGCCAACATCCTGGTGACGTTGCACGGCGACAAGCCGGTGCCTAAAGTCATTGATTTCGGCATTGCCAAGGCCACGCAGGGGCGGCTGACGGACAAGACGCTGTTCACTCAGTTCCAACATTTCATCGGCACTCCAGCCTACATGAGTCCGGAACAGGCCAGCCTGAGTGGCCTGGACGTGGACACTCGAAGCGATATCTATGGCCTGGGTGTGCTGTTGTATGAACTGCTGACCGGCCGGACGCCGTTCGATGAAAAAGAACTGATGAAGGCCGGGTTCGATGAAATGCGTCGCACGATCCGGGAGCGGGAACCCCTTCGGCCTTCCACGCGGTTAAGCTCCCTGGCCGGAGAAGAGCTGACCGTGACGGCCCGAGATCGGCGCCTGGACGCCTCTCAACTTATCAGCACGCTACGCGGCGATGTGGATTGGATCGTGATGAAGTGTTTGGAGAAGGACCGCGTGCGCCGCTACGCGACGGCCCATGGGCTGGCGGCAGACCTCAAGCGGTATCTGAACAACGAACCGGTCAGCGCCCGTCCGCCGAGCACCGTATATCGCTTCCAAAAGGCGTGGCGCCGAAACAGACTGTTCTTCGCCGCCGCCAGTGCCGTGGCGCTGACGTTGATGGCTGGTCTCAGCTTCTCGACCTGGTCGTTCATGCGCGAGCGTGAAGCGCACGCCAGTGAGACCGCGCAGCGCCGAATCGCTGTCGAAGAACGGAGGAAAGCCCAAGCTGGGGAATCAGCCGCTCGCCACCTGCTCTACACCGTCAGCTTGAACCTCGCCCAGCAAGCCTGGGAGCAAGACAACGTCGGTCGGCTTCGGCAGTTGCTGGAGCAAACACGAGGTTCTGCGGATCGCGGTTTCGAGTGGTTCTATTGGCAGCGCCAGATTCATTCGGACTTGAAGACGTTCCACTCTCCCGGTTCTTTGATCTTCGCGGCTTTTTCCGGCGACGGGGAACGGATTTTTGGCGGCAGTTGGGAAAAGGCAAAGCCCATGGCCATCGCGTGGGAGACCGCCAGTGGCCGCGAACTATTCCGATTTCGACCTTCAGGCCCATTCAACGGGCCAGTGCTATTTACGCCGGACGGAGCGCGCATCGCTTTTGGGAGCACGAACGGAACTGTCAGCATATTTGATGCGTCAACTCATCAGGAGAAACTGACATTGACGGGACACACTGCTGGCCTCGAATGGATAGCCTTTTCCAGCAATGGGCGGTGGATCGCCACCGCGAGCAAAGACCAAACAGCGATCATGTGGGATGCTTCAACGGGCCTGAGAGTGCACACACTCCAGGGACATAAGGGTTGGGTTAACACGGTGGCGTTTTCCCCGGATAGCCAGCGAATCGTCACCGGCGGCACCGATGGGTTGGTCAAAGTATGGGAGGTGGCGACCGGATTGGAATTGTTTCCTCTCATTGGGCACACCGATTGGGTGAACACGGTGGCCTATTCCCCGGATGGCGAACGGATTGTGACCGGCGGCAGAGATCAAAAGGTCATCGTCTGGGATGTCGCAGCCCGCCGCGCTTTGCTCAACCTGGAACACGGCTTCACCATTAATTTCGCGGTCTTTTCTCCCGACAGCCAGCGCGTCGTTGCGTCCAGTGACGATCAGTTGGCCAAGGTGTGGGATGCTGTCAGCGGCCGTGCACGGCTCACGTTAAAGGGACATGCCGACGCGGTTGCTTCTGTGGCGTTTTCCCCGGACGGTGGGCGAATTGTCACTAGCAGCCTGGATGGGACGGCTAAAGTATGGGACAGCCACAGGAGTCAGGAAGCGCGCGTGCTGCGGGGCCACACTCACGAAGTAATGGCCGTGGCCGTATCGCCAGACGGCCAGCGCATGGTGACTGGTAGCAGGGATAGAACCGCCAAGGTGTGGGACATCGCCAGCGGCCGGGAGTTGTTCGCACTGACGGGCCACAGCGGCGACGTGAGTTCGGCGGCCTTCTCTCCGGACAGCCAATGGATTGTCACCGGCAGCGGGGATCACACAGCTACACTGTGGAACGCCAGCAACGGTGTCGCGCGGCTCACGTTCAACGGGCACTCCGATTGGATCCGCTCGATCGCCTTCTCCCCGGACGGCCGGCGGATTGTCACAGGTAGTTATGACCATACGGCAAAGGTGTGGGACGTGAATAGTGGTCAGACGTTGTTCACCCTCGGAGGTCATACAGACGCTATCCAGTCCGTGGCGTTTTCTCCAGATGGCAGACACATTATTACCGGCAGCGATGATCGGACCACCAGAATTTGGGACTCCACTGCGGGCCTCAAGTTGTCTCAGCTTCAACACAGCAATGAGGTTTCGGCGGTCGCCTATTCCCCAGACGGACAGAGAATCGCCACGGGTGGGAGCAATAAACGGGCCAGGCTGTGGGATGCCGCAAGCGGTCGGCTATTGCTCGAACTCAAAGGGCACAACAGTGTAATCGTTGCCATAACCTTCTCGCCGGATGGAAAGCGGCTTTTGACCGGCAGTTGGGATCGGACGGCTAAGTTGTGGGATACCCGATCCGGCCAAGAGCTGCTCACGTTTAAAGGGCACAGCGGCCCGGTTTGGTCTGTCGCGCTTGCTCCGGACGGGCAGTCGGTCATCACCGGTAGTTATGACCACACAGCCTGCGGGATGGATGTGGCAGGCAGCGACAGCCGAACAGGTCGCGACGTGGCAGGAAGAAGACCAGGCAGCAGGCAGCGGACTGAAACCGCCTTACGATTGAAAGAGCAGTTTAATAGGATCGCTCTCCGCCTGCGCCGGTTTTGGGCTGCAGGGAACGTCCGACTCCAGAACTCTCTACCGGAGTCAAAGCGCTTCCAGTTTCGTTCCTGTGGAATCTGAGTAGTCGTTTGTTGTATTAGATCCATCCGGACCGCATGCTGCCCGTATCCTCAGAGGTTGCTGGAAATGCGCAACTTTCGTCGCAGAGGATGTCCGTTTCTGCTCGCGCATGGCGCATGTATACCGGAACCAGTCGTTTTTGGACAACCCGTTATACGCGCCGCAAGAAGAACCTCGCCTTTCGCGTCAGAACAATGATGCCGCTGGGCTTTAACCGCTGTCCAAAGTGCGGCTCAGTCAACCTATGAACCGTACTTTATCACTCTCGCTGGAGGCGGTGGCTTCAACAGCCCGGATCAGCCGGGCACTCGCAGCAAAATTTTGGGCCCGACGGCGTGCAGCGGATGGGCGAGGGCGGCATCTATGTCGCCGATTTGCTGAACCACGCGATCCGGAAGGTGACGCCGAGTGGAACCGTCACGACCCTCGCGGGCCTGCCAGGGGAGTCCAGGCAGCGCGGACGGTCAGGGCAGCGCGGCGCGATTCTCTATCCAGACAGGCTTGTCCTGACGCAGCCGGAAATCTCTTTGTGTCGGACAATGGGCACACGATTCGCAAAGTGACGGCGGACGGCATCGTCACAACCGTGGCGGGACTGGCGGGCACAAGTGGGAGCGCGGACGGGATCGGCAACGCCGCGCGCTTCAATGGGCTCTCGGCCATGGCCCTGGACAAAGCGGGTGGCCTGCATGCGGCGGACACCTTGAACTTTACAATCCGCAAGCTGACACCAACTGGCACAAACTGGGTCGTGACGACACTTGCCGGACGAGCAGGGACTGCCGGCAGTGCGGACGACGGGCAGCGCTGCGCGATTTGATCATCCCCAAGGATTGGCGGTCGATGGCTTGGGCAATCTTTAGCGTCGGGGCGACGCATTGACAAATTTCACCATCCGCAAAATTGCGCCAGTCGGGACGAATTGGGTGGTGGCCACGCTGGCGGGGCTGGCGCTCAATTCTGGCAGTGGGGATGGGACCAATAGCGCGGCGCGGTTTAACGCACCACTTGGTCTGGCATTGGACAACACAGGCAACCTCTATGTCTCCGATCTGTTAAACAGCACGATCCGGGCTAAGCTGTTCTGGCAGGACGAATTGGGTGGTGACCACGCTGGCGGGGTTGGCCGGCAATCCTGGCGCCATCGATGGCACGAGCAGCGCGCGGCACGTTTTGACGCGCCGCACAGTTGTAGACAGCACCGGCAGCGTTTATGTGGCTGATTGGCTGAACGACGCGATCCGCAAATTGACTCCACACGGAACCAACTGGGTCGTGACGACGCTGGCGGGTCTCGGCGGCCATTACGGCAACGCGGATGCGGGGATTGGCACCGTCGCGAGATTTGGCGGCCCTGCGGGCGTGGCGATAGACAGCGTCGCCAATTTTGCTGGCGGACCGTTGACCATGCGCTTTGCAAGATAAGCTCAGCGGGCGAGGTGACGACGCCTGCGCGCCTCCCGGGCGATGCTGGCGGTCATGATGACGGCGACGGCAATGGTTCAACCGTCCTCAGGGGCGTGGCGGCGGATGGAATTGGCAACGTTTATGTGGCGACTTCGGCAACAACACAATCCGAAAAGTAACTCCGGCAGGAACGGTGACAACGCTACGGCTTCGCCGACTTTGAAGGCGGCAGCGCGGATGGGACGGCGAAAACGCCCGTTTCAGTGGTCCTTCCGGCGGTGATTGATAGTGCAACAAACCTCTATGTTGCGGACTCAAATAACCACACGATCCGCAGAGTGAGTCCGGGGGGATCAGTGACAACGCGCGCCGGGTTGGCGGAAACTCTGGGAGCGCTGACGGCATTGGAACGGCAGCTCGCTTCAACAACCCCAGCGGCCCTGGCCATGGACGGGTACAACCAACATTTATGGCTGACACTGGAATCACACCATCCGCAAAAGCGGATGCCAGCTCGAGTCGTAACGACCAGCCATTGGCTGGCGGGTCGCTCGGGCAGTGCGGATGGGATCGGCAGCTGGCGCGGCTCTGTTCGCTCTTCAGGCGTCGCGGTGGACAGCCGCGGCAATGTCTATGTGACCGACGTTTACAACAACACCATCCGCAAACTCACGCTCTCCGGAACCAACTGGCTGGTGACAACGCTGGGTGGAATGTCTGGGCTTCCTTCAACGTCGATGGAGCGAGCGCCGCACGGTTTAGCAATCCTTCTGGCGTGGCAATTGATCGTGAGGGTAGTCTCTATGTGGCCGATTTTTACTTCAACACTATCCGCGGTGCGCTTTCCCGCAACTGTCCTTGTCAACCCGAATTTCCATCAGGGTCAGTTTAGTTTTAATCTGATCGGCCGCGAGAGGCAACTGGTTGTTATCGAAGCTTCGACCGATCTGATGAACTGGCAGCGCACAGCATTTAACGCCATTCCTCGGTACTTCAGATTTTAATTCCGACAGACCGCGCCTTTTTCCCATCAATTTATCGTGCCTTGAAACGGGTCACTTTCTCCAGTAATGAAGCGGATAGCGAGCAGTCGTCGCTGTCTGCAATTGAGTAAGCCGCGAATGTGATTGTTCTGTCGACCCTCACGGCCTTGGACCAGGATCGCAACAAGCTGAAGACGCTTTGTGTGGATCGGAAGACGCGCAGTCTTAGGGAACTACGCTATAGGGGAAAATAGCCGGATATTCGGAATCGAAGTGACAATTGGAACCTATGCCACGCGGATAACGGGAAGACTACATTGCCTACCGTCTTTTCAACCCATACTTCAGAGACTCAGGATGAGGGATTCCCAAAATTCGACAGGCGAACACGGCCCATCGCTTGAGGCGTGATTCAGAGATCGATAGACCGCTTTCATAGACATGTCGTTTCCCTTGCTGCAACCGTGCGGTCTGATGGCGGTTCGCCAAAAGCACTTCCCGGGATCAATCGACAAACGCTATATTACTGGGCGAAACGTCCACCATGTGGATGTCCATTTCCTCCAGGACCGCCAAGACGGCTTTGACCAGGGGCCATCGGACTCCGAACTGCTCCTGCTTTTCGGCTTCCCACTCGACCCAGACGTCATCCGAGAACTCTGGAACCAGCTCGAGATAGGCACCTGCGAAATCCAGGAGAAAGGGCCGCGTGACGATGCTCATCTCGATGATGCAGGTCCCGTCATCATGGCGGAGCAACTGCGGGACATTAAATCCCAGGACTTTGGTGATTTTGGCCGCCTTGAGGCGTTGGTAGACCGCCAATTCGCGGAGGAAGGGCTCTTTTGCTCGATGCACCTTAATGGCGGTGGCGATGTCACCGGTTTGCAGGTTGCCTTCTGTTCCGAAGATGATACCATGAACACCAAAGCCCAGTCGCTCGGCGAGTTGGAGCCGATGTCGGGCCGCATATGCTTGGGCATTCTGTATCAGTATTTCGTCCATGATTACGGTGGCAAGTAATGGCGGGCATTCAGCCCAAGTAAAGATTCAACTGTTGATTGATGGCCGTTCCATCCCCGTTGCCCAACTGGGGCCGGACTTCTTGCTCCTCGACTCAGCATTTAACCACCCGCCAGACAACGCCCGCTTGGTGTTGCAGGTGGATCAGAACGAGCGAAACTGGGCGGTTCGCCTTCCAAATGGAATTTCCGCCGCATCCAATCGGGTCGCCCTGTCAAGAATTCCGGATTCGATGGTGTTGGCGGAATCCCAGGCTGACATCGGATAGGTTCGTCCCTCCAAAGCTATTTAAACCAATTGTTTTCCTTTTTGGGAGAATTCTGGTTTGAGCCTCGGTAAGATTCCAAATGCATCGGATTCGGTAAGCTCACCGGTCGAGATATGCACCGCCCGTGCCGAGCGCCACCATGCCTGATAGGTCGCCACCAATCCAAGCGCTAGTGGAACGATATCATCGTGCGCCTACCTACCGTCATATCATCCCGAGGATCAGGATTGACCAATTAGTTCCACGGAATTACCATTTTCCGTATGAAATCAAACCCAAGTCGGTCAGACCGTGAAGGTTACGGGTATGGAAGGTATTCGTCAAAAGGTCAGGAAGACGGTGATACCATCCGAAGACAGACCGAATCCATCAAATCACTTTCGGTTAAGTATCACATAAAGGTCTTAAAGGTCTTCTTTGACGAAGCCACGTCCGGCAAGGCTGGGTTAAACCTTGAAAGACAATTCGGTGAACTGTTGAAGGTTATCAAGCCAGGCCAAGTTCTTCTTTGTGACTCACAAGAACGGTTAGGAAGACAAGATGCTTTCGTCTTGGGTAAGTTAATAAGTGACATTGTTGACAAAGGTGTTGAAATCATCTTTGAAGACGGTTTGAAGGTCAACCAAGACAACTATAAGACCTTAGCAATTCAATTTGCCATCTTCACCAAAGGTGCTTTAGGTCACTATGAGATTGTTGAACGTGGCCGTAAGATTCATCAGGCTTGGGTAGGTAAGATGGAAAAGGTCTTTACCGACAACAAACCATTCAAACACTGTGGGCCTTGTTGGATTACTTACGATGATAAGACCGAACTTTATTCCTATGACCAAGACAAGGTTGATACCATCAAGGATATATTCAACCTAGCATCAAACAAGATGGGAATAATGAAGATTGTTCAACGGTTAAACCAAGACAAAACTAAACCGATAAGCAATGGTTCTGACCATTGGACATTCAACGGTGTTCACGGTCTGTTAAGAAACAAGGCTTGTATTGGTGTTTACATTTCATCTGATGGACGGGAGATTGAAGGCCACTACAAACCGATTGTTGACGAAACCTTGTTCTTCTCCGTTCAAAAGTCGTTACATGACCGAAAAAAAGGCAAAGGTGGAGGCAGGCCAAGTAAATTCCACAACATTTACAAAGGTCTTGTCCGTTGTTCTTGTGGGTCAAGTTTGGTTCTGACTCACCGGACCTTTAAGGAACAGCAGAAGGAATACACGTATCTTGTCTGTAATCGTAAACGGTTAGGCCTCTGTAAACCGTATGAGTCAATACCGTTTGATACCTTTGACAGTTCCTTTCGGTCATTATTCTTGTCTGACCCGAAAACGATACTTTCCACCTTCAAGGAAACAAAGCAGGATTATAGGAGTAAAGCAATTGAAGGTGAATTATCCACGATTGAAACACGGTTAGCCAAGTATCAACAAGACATTGAAGACGGTAAGATAGACCTATCAAACACTGTAAGCACGGTCATAATGAACTTGGAAAAGAAGCAGAAGACCTTGAAGGCTGACTTGGAACTTGAACGGACTAAAGAAAGTCAAGCCAATGAACTGCCTAATCTGCTGAAAGGTTATTTTAAAACAACGGCTGGTATGTTCTACGTCAATCAAGTTCCCAAGGTGAAGTGGACTAACGACATGTTGAAGACGTTCGTTGATCAGATAAGCATCTCAGGCAACACGTTTAAAGTCGTTTTAAAAGACTCAAATAAAACTGCCTTGTCTTATACCATCCTTTCAAACAAAACGGTTATATAACGAAGGCAAAC
Organism: Verrucomicrobiota bacterium; assembly: GCA_046346765.1. Lineage (GTDB taxonomy): Bacteria > Verrucomicrobiota > Verrucomicrobiia > Limisphaerales > SIBE01 > JAXMHN01. The sequence goes on from JAXMHN010000007.1 coordinate 116,543, forward strand.
GCAAAAGCAAACCGTTCCAGGTTGAATCACCTTTCCATTTGTTGCTTTCCAGCAGCAAGTTTCTTTACCCATTCTTTTTGATCCGATGTTAAGTTGTTCACTTCAAGGTCAGGCAGTTTTCTTTCGGCCCAAGTTTCCCAAGGTTGAGCAGCGTTCAAAAGGTTCTGTAGTGTCTTAAACCCAAAGCCCCGAGCCTTTCCATCGTAATGTCTTGAATTAAAGTCAAAGAACCTTACTTCACCGTCGGCATAGTGACGTTCAATTATCTTTAAATCTCCTATTTCAATCCGTTTGTTTAATGTGATTGCTTTTTCCATTGTCGTGTTTCTCCGATTGTATGGTAATAGAGCGTTATTCAGCTTTCAACTTATTATACTTGGTTACTTTTGAGAGTTGGCTACTATCTTGTTCCCAAAGAAAGACAGCCGTTTGATTTTGGTCAGCCGTATCTAATATCTTTCTAATGTAAGTTCGGTGTTCCTTAACCCATTGACGATTGTCGGCGGTGAGTAAAACAATTCCAACCCGTTCTCCTTCCTCATTATCCGAGTAACCGTGAGCAACAATTTTGAACCCAGCAAACTCCTTAATACTGGAATCAAGGTTCATCTTACATTGTTTATTCAATGTTTCTACCAACTTAATGTTCCGAACTCCCGTCCCCTGACCTTTTTTTAACGGAACGTCAAGTTTCATCATTTTCTTTAAATCAATGAGCGGAACGTCAATCTCAACAGGCTTCCTATTTATATCCCCCGAAACGGAAGGCGGTTGACATATACTATCCTCATCAAGCTCCTTAACCTCAGCAGGCAGTTGACTACAACTAAACTGTCTTATTTGTTCTTCAAGCGAAACAGGCCCCGAAGGCAATTGACTACCTACTAAACAAGCGGAATCAAGCCCAGGTGTTGATAGACTAACCAACTTTTTATCTTTTTTAGTTCCATCAATAATGTCTTTAGAAACGGTCCCGTCCTCTGGACTGGACTGTCTTTTATTAATCTGGTTATTCATATCGTTACTCTTAATATCGTTAGTGGCAACTGGGTTTCCCGGTTCGTTTCCAGGTTCATTTCTCGGTTCGTTTCCAGGTTCATCATCAACCTGGAATCCTGGGTTTCCCGGTTCAGATATTGAAGTAATCATTTTCAATACGTTACTGTGTTGGAAAATATAGAGAGGAATTAGACCGTGTTTATCCTTCTTCTTTTCTTTAAGAATCAATACTTGGAATTTATTTAACGTCCTAAAGTGTTCTCGGACACATTGTCTAGTTAAGTCTAAACGATAAGCAACACTTGAGACACAATGAGCGAATTCATCGGTGTTATCGTAAAGATACCAAAGGATGAGTTTTAAGGTTTGGTTAATGTTAGAAGTTACAATTCCGTGAGGAACTTGAGCGAACTTCTCTTTCAATGTTCTTTTCTGTTTCATAGTTTTTACTTTGATTTTGTTGAGATTGTAATCTCTCAACATTCAATAAGTAGAAGTCAACCTGAGCAAAAACCCAAACAAAAACAACACAACATATAGACATGGGTAGCCACAATAGGTTGTGGTGCTGGTTTACAAGAAAATGCCCATTCAAAGAATTGAATGGGCGATAATCAAAATAAAAACGTGGTAGAAGTTCCACGATCGGCTGGTAACACGGTAACAAGTCGTGTCGTTACTAATACATAGAAGACTGGAACCGTTTTCGTTACGTCTTTCTTCTCTAATTTCAAATAAAGAAAGACGGTTCATTTTACTCATTCCAACAATCAAAACTTTTACAATGACCGTTTAAACGTCAAGGCGAGGCTGTTTAGAAGGTGGTTAAGCCCCCGGCAGGTACCAGAGTACTCTTAAATATAATAAGGTGCTTTCGGTTACAGAAACATGGGTTAGCGAATCGTGTGAGTTTACCATTCCGAAAATAGGTGTGGTTAGTATAGTAATGTTCAATCGTTTGTATCGTTCAACACTATTTATAGAATATGAACATTAAACGAATTAAGCGTGAAGGATGGAAGTATTACACCATTTACGGACCGGATGAAATGGTAGAGGAGTTAAAGGAATATCAACGGGCTTGGAAACTGGCTAACCTAGACAAATGGACGGAGTATCAAAAGGAAAAGCTCCGTCAACAAATAAACAAATAGTTGAAGGTTTTAATCATTTAACGACTATTTATATGCAGTCAATATTTACACGTAATGAAAACAACTAAACAAGATAGGTATCTGAAAAGAAAGAAGCTAGACGGCTTTGAACAAATTTCTTTGGTGTTGCCGGTTGTTTACACGACAGTCATTCAACACTTGGCCAGAATGTTAAGGAAACACTACCAGAAAGAACACGACACAATTCTATGAAAACATGGCAAGACATTCTGGAAACAGAAATCAAGGATATAAAAACAAAGTATAACGTCACAATCAACGACGAATGGTTCAAGGATAACTGTGTAAACAAAGCTTGGTGGACTATCAAAGATAGAAGACAGGCGTTATCCGAGTTCGTTGCTGAACGAGAATCCAAGCCAGAAGCCTTTGCCAACGTTGACAAACCTTCAATTAATACACAAACAGAACTTCCTAAAGCAGTTAAGTCATCCAAGACAAGAACACAACACTTGGAGGAATACCAACGGTTGCTTAGAATTGATACACGTCAAGCAAACGAATACTTCGTGGACAACATTAACGAGATTGTTCATTTCAAAGTCACAGACGAATATAAGAACCAACTTAGAGAACAAATATGAAAAAAGACAACAACAAGATAGTTTACGGTGATGCTGAATGGGCTTCAATGACAACGGGTGAAAAACACAAGGCCAGTGGCCAGATTGACAGATTAAAAGCAACATTCCCAAGGCCATTCAATCAACCTACGATGATTGCCAACAATAAGGGCGTGGGGCTGATGGGCTCGTATGATGTAAGGCCGGTGTGGTTGAGTCTATTGGGGAATAAGGATTACGTCACTAAAGAGGAAAGACAACAGATTGACGACATTAACAAAGAGATTGAAGCCATTGAAAACCGACAGGCTAAATACACTCAAGCTGAGGCCCGTAAGGCTTATGAGAGCCAAGACCTTGATAATCCCGACAAGGTAAAGACTTGGGAAAATATCAGCAAGACATACGGTGAGATCTTGAACAAACTGATTTACCAAGCCGAAGCATTACGTGGACAAGCCTTGTCAGTGTTAGTTGAGCCACAAGCCAGATTAGAAAAAGATATTGAAAAGATGAATCTTGCCAAGATGGTTGAAGACGATTTTGTAAGTGTGTGTAACAAGTGGAATGTTCCGTTGTCTTGTGTTGCTGAACACGTTGATATTTGGAAGCGTTCCCACGAAGCTTTCATGAAACACGTCAAAAGCAGAGCGTTTACGGATATTACTTTCTTTAAGGTTGTTTTGAAATGACAATAGTTTGCTTGAAGAAATCCAGTCCTGTCGTGTGACAGTGTGCCGGAATGAAAATTAAGATTACCCATAATTTTAATCTTTCTTAAAAGTAGTGACACACCGGTGGGAGCAATCTCACCGGTGTCTATTTTAAGTAACAACAATGATTTAGTATGTTGAGTTACTTAGTTGAATTTTTACGAAATCGTTCCAAGCAACGCCGGGCTTTGCTTTTGTCTAAGGTAAACAGTCTGAAAAATCAATATATTCCGGTTCCAGCGGGCAAGGTTTGCTTTGTAGTCAAGGCTGGTTACAGGCTGGCATTAAAGAAGAGGCCGTGGCTTATCAAACTGCCGATTGATGAAATGTTGTCTTGGGTTTCTCAGGAAGACTATCAAAGAATGGAACAAGAGCCACCTTCTGTGTCGGACCTTCCGGTCTTGGCTGGTTGGACATATGATGGAAAATACAAACTTTTAGACGGGCATCACAGAGCGATAGCGGCAAAGAAGAACGGACAGTCATATATTAAAGGCTATGTATTGACCGAGGAAGAGTTTGCATCTTGTTGTTTTCACACAACCGACTTTTCTTGGGTAATAAACCAAGCTACCGGTGAACCGATGAATGTTGGGATTTGAAAGTCACAGCTCTGTTAATCGTATTCTTTTTCTAAATCTTCTGTCGGCACTCTATCTATTCCAGACAAATGTATTAACTCAATAGGTTTATGACCTATTACACGGTTGAAAAGACGTAACCGTGTAATGTGTCACTCAATCCAGATAAGGTGATACATTTGAGGAACTGAAAGGATAACAAAGTATGAGGATTTTAAAGGATAACGAATTAAAGGAATGCTTCTCTTACATACGGTTTTCAAGTAAAGCCCAAGGTAAAGAAGACAAAACAAGTGAAGATAGACAACTCCAAATTGCTCCCCGTATTGCTGAACAGTTTGGCTGGAATTTTAGAGAAGACCTATGCTACGAGGATTTAGGTATCTCTTCTTTCAAAGGCCGTAACATCAAAGAAGGTGATTTGGGATTACTGCTTCAGGCCGTTAAAGAAAACAAACTTCCTTCTCACAGTGTTTGTATCATTGAAGCATTTGACCGTCTCACACGATTGCCCCCGTTGGAGGCTTTGAGGATAATAGAACAACTTCTCTCAAGTGGCTTGGAGTTATACGTTGATAGAAACAGCAAACTTTACACGGTTAAAAGCCTGACAAACCTTACGGACCTGTTGATTATCCTTTTAGAGACTCACGGTTCAAACGAGTATTCTGCCAAGTTAGGTGGCCGTGTCAAAGCTGCTAACACGATAAAGAAAGAGCGATATAAGGAAGACGGTGGAACCTATCGTGTAAGGTGTCCCAGTTGGTTGAAGTGGAATAAGGACACAAAGACCTATGACATTCTCAAAGACAAGGTGGAGATATTGAAGAAAGTGTTTGAACTTACAGCCGATGGCCACGGAAGAAGGAGTGTTGTCAAGTATATGCTCAAACACGGTTATCCAGCTCTGTCCGGTCAAAAGAATCCACGGTGGAACGTTTCTTTAATCCGTCTTTTGATTGGTAAAATCTGGCTCTTGGTTGCTCAAAAGGAGTAGACGGTGAGCAAAGAAAGATTTATCCGGCAGTTATAGTGAAGAGTTGTATTACAAGGCATTGAACAAGATGAACGAAAGAAAGGTCCGTAAGTTCTACGGTAGGACAGGACAAGTTCACAATTTGTTTGGTGGAGTTGCTGAGTGTGTTTGTGGACATTCAATGGCTTACCGAGCAGGCAATGTAAGGAAAGGAACGAATTGGAAAGGATTATGGTGTCACGGTTGTATTGCTGGAGTTTGTAATGCTCCACAAGTAAGCTACAACCAAGTTGAAAACAGTTTTATTGCTTGGACTCAAGTTGAGAATTCCACTTCGGCTAGTTTGTTCCGTAAGGAGTTTTCCGATTCTAAAGAAGAACACAAGGAACCGTGTAAGTATGAGGTACTCCAAGGTAAACTAACCGAACTTCAAAGGAATATAGAAAGTTATACCGTGGATTATCAAGAGAGTCCGTCAAAGGCTTTGGCTGGATTGTTGAGCAAGTTAGAAACACAACAAGAGGCTTTGGTAAAGGAAATGGAAGAAGAAAAGGCCATACAACTAGGTTCAACGGAAATTGAAATGGTTATACAACGGTTTGGCAATTCATTTTCTGAGGAGTGGCAGAAGAATAAAGACAGTTCCGAGTTTAGGTTCAAGGTTCGTGAATTAATAAGGTCGGTTATAGAAAAGATTGTCGTGAATGCTAAGGAGAGATTTTATACAATCTATTTCAAGAACAAGGAACTTGAGCCAGTCAAGGTGGAGTATTTGAGGAAGGCTTGTATCATTGACGCTAAGACAATTTTCTACAACGAAGAGCCGGACATAAGGAAGAACGGCCTTCGGGTTGTGGAAGTGAGAGAGCTTCAAGAGGCTTGACAAAGACTTGGTTATTTGCTAAACGGGCCTTAATGAATGACGAAGAACTGATAAACAAACTTGAAAAGTTGAAAGAATACGGCTTAAAAATCCGACAAGCCCGACATGAAATTGAGAGCCTTACTAAAGAAGTGGACCCGTTGTTGGATGAATTGCTGGAGGCCTATCCAACAAAGGAAAACTTGTTTAAGTGTTTTGTAGATTCAGAAGGTTATTTTAAGAACAAAGGTGCTTCTGACTATGTTGGTAAGGATAAGACCAAACGGACACAAAAGACAACGATTCACCATAAGACAATGGCTAAGGTCTTGAAGTCCCCAATGTCATTCAAAGACCTTCTAGCCGAATTACAGAAAGAAGGCCCCAGCCTTACCGAAGAACAGTTAAAGGCTGACGTAGAGGCATTTAAGAAACGTGGGACCGTGAGAGAGTCCAAAGGAAAATTGGAGTGGGTTCCCAAGTCCTAAACACCGTTTTAAGCCGTCTGGAAGGTCAATAGAACGGCTTTGACGGTCTGACCCATCCAACCTACCAGCAGACCATTTCTTTACCGTATTGGGTCAATCCTGCCGTTCCGTTAAAGCCATCCCAAGATTAGAATGATCAGAACACGGAAGCGGTAAACCCCTGCCGAGCGAGTTACCGAAGGGGATCTTCTGAATCAGGTCTCTCTTGAACCGAAGCGACGCCCTTTGCCGTAGCATGGTCGACCATGGCCGCAATGTAGGCCTTCCGCTGCGATCGTGGCAGTAAATTTACTCTGGCCATTTCTTCGCCAAACGAACGCACGTGGAAGTCGTATTCGACGCGCCTGAGGTGCTCCTCTACCTCAGGCGTCAGCCAAGTCGGCTTCCGGTTCACTGCGTGCATCACCTGTAAAAGGTAAAGCTGGTCGTCGCGTCTGGCAACCAAGCCAAAGCGCCTTCTGGCAAAAAGCGCGACGCCTGCTCACGCGCGTCCGCGATAAGCCGCGCAATTCCATAGTCCATTAACGGGTTTGGCGGCAGAAGTTGTTGGGCCTTCTCGATTCGGATCTGATGTTGCTCTCGGAAATCATGCGTTTCTCCTCGCAACTCTACTCTCAAGGCGCTCGCGTAAGCTCTGACTGCCTGCTCGTATATCCGCACTCGCAAACGGTCGAGCCGATGCCAAAACTCCACCTCCGCCTTTAAGGCAAGCTCAAGCCGGTCGTCCTTATTCACCAACAGCGCCAAAACCGGCCGTTGGGCAACGATGCTTGCGGGACAAGGCACCCGTTCAGCCGTTTGCACCAAGACGTCGCAGTCGAATAAATGAAGCCAACCTCGTTCGTCTCCAGCTTCCAGCAGTTTTAGTCCTAAGGCAGTCGCGATTGGCCAATCCTTGGGACGGTCCGTCCGCTTCATCTCGGCCACCGTGTGGGGGCTAGCGTAAAAGCCCTGGACCTCGAACTGCCAAGGTGCTGTCGCTCGCGGCGGTATTCCGAATACGTCCAAATAGGCTTCGTTCTCTGCTTCTTTCCAGACGAAGTGGCTTGTCCAACCGCCACGCAACCACCGTCCGTCCAACGGAGCGCTGATTCGTCCCCTATATTGGACGGGAGCGCCTCGGAGGCGGACCTCGGCCAGCAATTCGAACAACGCTGCCGCGGAGCTCGGCTGGCAGAGCAGATCGCAATCCTTGGTCGTTTCACTGACTCCAAAACAGACGCACGCCATTCCGCTACTGATGGCGCAAGAGATTCCGCTGGTCTGGGCACGTGCCACCAGATCCTCGTAGAACTCTTCAAGTTGGCTATAACTCAACGCCATAATACGCGAGCACTCAGCCGATTCCCCGGGCTTAAGTTGGCCAGAGGATACCCCAGGCATCCCCGAGAGCAATGCCTGCTTCCACACCCAAGTTCGTGCCGCCGGACCACCTTTGGCTCAAACGCGGACCGCGAGAGGAAAGCTTGAGCCAACAGTGATGCTGCGCCGGGACCGTGGAATGCAACCCCGCGTTATCGCCCAGCCCAGGAAGAGCTTCCGCCTCGTTAGGCTCCGTCTTTTTCTCCAGGACCGTAGGATCTACAACGAACGGAAATGCGCTCGTTTTCAGTCTGCACCGGATCAGAATCCTGGGGATGATATGACGGTGCCATGACCGCCGATCTTGGTGGCTCCTCGAGACTTGATTTATTCCATGCGTATTTCGGAGTTAATCGGACGGGGATTTCGGAGTTATTCGGACACTGATTCCGGGAGTCAATTCGGACAGTGATTTCGGTCTCAATTCGGACAGGCGTTTCGGAAAGAATTCGGACAGTTTTTCTCTGGTCCGAATTCGGTGTCCGAAAAGGTCCGAGACGGCCGGTAAGGAGTGGAACGGCGCTGGATAAACCGCCAGAAGAGTGCCGCCTCACGACGAGGCGACATATCAATGGCTCGAAAACCTGTATCCATGCGTCAAATCAAAGAAGTCCTCCGACTCAAACACGCCCACCAGCTATCGATCCGCGAAATCGCCCGCAGCTGTGGTTTCCCCTCCAGCACGGTCAACGATTACCTGGCGCGGGCCCACGCCGCGGGCCTGAGCTGGCCTTTACCCGAGGGCCTGGACGACCAGGAGATCCAGCAACAACTGCTCAGTGCTTCCCAGGCGCCGTCAGGGCCTCGTCGCCAGCCGAGCCGCCGCGACCCCCCCCCCCCCCCTTGCCTGATTAGGCTGAAATCCTGGGGAACTCCGGGCGTCGTTCCGTGACTTTGCGCCTACTTTAACCCGGGAATACCCGTGATCGCTTCCGCAACGGCTAACGGCACACCCAGTTTTGCGATGGCCACCACCGTTGGACCGAAACGCTCGACCCGGTGGTCGGCACCATCATGAGCCCGGGGAGAAGATGTTCGTGGACTGGGCCGGGCAGACGATCCCGATGCAGCAAGCAGACGGAGCCGTTACGGAAGCCTCGCTATTCGTGCGGTTTAGGCGCGAGCAACAAAACGTTTGCCGAAGCGTTTGCTGATCAAAAGCTGCCCTCCTGGATTGAAGCCCACTGCCATGCTTACGCCTATTTCGAAGGGGTCGCACGAGTGACCGTTCCCGACAACCCCAAGACCGGCGTGATCAAGCCTTGTCCGCTACGAACCGCTACTCAATGCTACTTACCAGAAATGGCCGAGCACTACGGCACCGTGGTCATTCCTGCTCGCCCCCGACGTCCTCGTGACAAAGCTAAAGCTGAAGGGGGCGTCCTCATTGCCGAACGGCAAATCCTGGCGGCGCTGCGTGATCACACCTTCTTTGACGTGGCGGGCATTAACGCTGCTCTCAAGCCGCGATTGGCCAAGCTCAATGCCCAGCCTTTTCAAAAGCTGGACGGCTCGCGCGACAGTTGGTTTGAGATTTATGAAAAGCCCAAGTTGCTGCCCTTGCCGGCGAGCCCCTTCGAGCTGGCGACCTGGACAAAGGCGGGGGTGAACATCGATTACCACGTCGTGGTCGACAAGCACGGCTACAGCGTTCCTTATCAGCTCATCCATCAGACGCTGGACGTGCGCTTAAGCGCTTCGACCGTCGAGTTCTTCCAGCACGGCAAACGCGTGGCCGCCCACCTCCGCAGCTTTCAACCCGGAAAGTTCACGACCCTGAACGAGCATCGCCCCAAATCGCACCAGAAACACCTGGAATGGACGCCCGGGCGCATCGTGGAGTGGGCGCAAAAAACCGGGCCTTCCTGTGCTCAGGTGGTGCGTCAGATCATGGAAAACCGCCCTCATCCCGAGCAAGGCTTTCGCGCGTGCCTGGGCATTATTCGCTTGGGTAAAGGCGCTGGGCAGGAGCGCCTGGAAGCGGCCTGTCGGCGCGCTCTACACTTCGGCACCTGTTCGTATCACAGCGTGGAATCGATCCTCAAGCACCGCCTGGACCAACAACCGCTGGAGCCGGAACTGCCGCTCAACAGCCCGAACCATATCAATGTGCGCGGCCGCGAGTATTACAACTGAACCTTCCTCTGGGTTCCTCGTTATGCTTCCCAATCAAACCATCGAGAAACTGCGGACCATGCGCCTGGACGGCATGGTCACGGCCCTGGAGGAACAACGTCGTCAAAACGGCATCACCGAGCTGGACTTCGAAGAACGTCTGGCCCTGCTGGTCGACAGACAGTGGCTCTGGCGTGAGAACCGATCTTTGGCTGCTCAGCTCAAGAACGCCCAGTTGAAAATCGCCAACGCCAGCTTGGAAGATATCAATTATCGTCATCCGCGCGGCCTCAAACGGGCCCAGATCGAGCAGTTGCGCGCCTCAGCGTGGATCAAGGAGCATCGTAACTGCATTATCACCGGCCCGACCGGTATTGGGAAAAGTTACTTGGCGTGCGCGCTCGGGCACCAAGCCTGTCGGGACAGCTTCCGCACCGGCATCGGCCACTGCATGCACGCAAGCTGTTTCGCGTTCGCTGGAAAAAAAAAAAAAGCGCCCATGCCGACGGCAGCTCCGGCCCACCTCCTCAAGAGTCTGGCTCGCCTGGATCTGTTCGTCATTGATTCGTAGCCAAAGTGGTCGGTAATGTGGAGTAGCGCTGGCGATCGCCACGATTGGCGCGGGTTTTGGCCTTCTTCAACTCCATTATTGACGTAGGCTCAGGGAGTTCATGGTCGCTGAAGGCCATGAATGCATCATCCTCTTCAAATCCGCTGATTCCTTTGCCCCGGGATCGTCATATCGCCAACTCCTCTCGTCGGACCTATTGTGGACGACGTCTCCGCGTGGTTTCGCGATCGGCGAGAATGCGCTGAGTCGACGCTCCGTTGGAAGATTTTTTGATCAGGATCTTGATACGCTGGCTGCAGCGACGTCGTGGACCAGATCTCAGGGGCCTAACCCAGAATGATTTGAGCTCCGCCTGCATATGGTATCGGAAACGACGGCCTCACATGCCCGGGACGATCAGGGCGTTGGCCGAGTTCCTTCGAGAACGGCGGCTCATTCCGGAAAGGTTGGGTTGAGCCCCTCCCGCGCCTTCAAACCCAGAACTGGAGGCGCACGCGTCTTACCTGCGTGAAGTACGCGGGATGGCCGAGTCCACGATTGAGGGGCATCAGATCCGTTTGCGCTTCTTCCTGCAGTTCTTGCAATTTGATCAAGACCGTTCCGCTATTCGAAGACTCGAGCCTAATCAAATCGATGCCTTTCTTCAGAAGAGCGCCAAAACCAATAACCACGCTAGCCTTCAGCACATTGTCGCGTCGTTGCGGAGCTTTCTTGGCCGTCAGCACGCGCTGGGCAGACTCAAGCAACCATTGCACCGACAGATCGACACACCTCGCACCTACCGCTTGGAGCAGTTGCCCAGATCCTTACCCTGGGGACAGGTCGTCGCACTCCTGCGATCCATCGACCGCTCTGAGCCCGCAGGATTGCGTGACTTCACGCTGCTCTATTTGGCAGCCCGGTACGGTTTACGCAGTGGGGAGTTGGCTCGTTTGACGCTCGACGACGTCGATTGGCGTGCCGGGATCTTCCCGTCGCCCAATCCAAGACCCGGCAAAGCCTGCAACTGCCTCTTATGGATGAGGCGGGCGACATACTCACGCGTTATCTACAAGCTGGCCGGCCGGGCAGTCCTTTCGAGAACTGTTTCTGCGGCGCCGAGCGCCGCACGGACCGACCAAGCATACGGCGGTGCACGACATTCTGGAGTATCGTATCGGCCGGAGTGGCTTGGAGCTCCCTGCGATCAGTAGCCATGCCTTACGCCATTCACTTGCGGCTCATCTGCTTCGGCGCGGCGTGTCGACCAAGCATATAGGCGACGTGCTAGGCCATCGGTATCCCGAGAGTACCAGTGTCTATCTGCGCCTGGCTGTGGACGATCTGCGTGAGGTCAGCCTCCCCCTTCCCAGACGTGGAAGGGCTGCGCCTCTCGAAGCAGCGGGTTGGACGTCTAAACTACCTCGCGTTCGATCCTCGGTGGCCTTGCCCCTCGACCACATCGGCTTTCACAGCGGTTTGGCGAATGCCCTGGGAGAGTATTTGGCGCTACGCCGGGCCTTGGGTCGGCGGTATGCCGGAGAAGAGGCGGTGCTTCGTCGTTGGGATGATTTCCTGCGACAGGAGTTCGGAAAGGTTCGACTGGTTCGCCCGGAGATGTTTCACCGGTGGGCGGAGACTCTGCCGCACTTGCACCCGACCGTCCGCCGTAATCGCCTCCGGATCGTGCGCAACTTTCTGCTCTTCCGTGCTCGCCAACATCCGAACACATTCATTCCGGATTTGGAGACCTTTCCGAAGCCAAGCCCGCACCGCCCCCCACGGCTAGTCTCGGTTCCAGAGATGGCACGAGTCATTGCAGCCGCCAGTAAATTGCCCGTCTCTCATCAAAATGCGCTCCGGCCACAGACTGTTCGGTTAGCCTTGCTCTTGCTCTTCTGCTGTGGCTTGAGACGTGGCGAGTTGTTACGCCTCCAATGGAAACACTGTGACCTGCAGGAGAACGTACTCCAGATCGAGGCCACCAAATTCCACAAGTCTCGTCTGGTGCCTCTGTCTTCGTCGGTGGCCCAAGCATTAAGGCAGTATCAGCAGCTCCGGCGGCGGCGGAATTTGGCGGTGCAGCCCAGCGATCGCCTGATTTGGAGCTGCAACCCGATTGCCGCCGAGACGGTTTACAGCGCTGCGGCACTCGCCCACAACTGGCAGTTCCTCTGTTTAATGGCCGGAGTCCTCGATGAACGCGGCCGCCCACCCAGGCTTCATGACTTGCGGCACAGCTTCGCAGTCTCTCGGCTTGAGCTGTGGTACAAGGCCGGTAAAGACCTCCAGTCCAAGCTGCCTCATTTGGCTACCTACCTTGGCCACATCAACCCGGTTTCCACGCACCATTATCTCCACCTCACGCCCGGACTGCGGGAAGCGGCTAATCGGCGCTTGCATAAACATGCGTTCAGGATTTTCGCGAACGGAGGTGTTCGGTGAGTACCAAAAAGACCAATATCCTCGGATCGGCCTTGCGCGGGTTCTTCACTGATTACTTGCCTCAGCAAAAAGCCATGAGCCCGCATACGCTGGAAAGCTACCGTGACGGTCTCAAGTTGCTGCTGCAATTTATCGCCGGTGCGACAGGCGATCCGAGTCAACCATCCGTGGAAGACGTGACTGTCGAGCGGATCGCCGCGTTCCTGCAGCATTTGGAGACCAAACGCCAGAACTCGGCGCGCACGCGCAATGTGCGGTTGAGCGCCATTCACAGCTTCTTCCGATATCTGGGGGCTCACCATCCCGAGCATCTGGCTCACGCCCAGCGCGTCTTGAGCATTCCATTCAAACGGACCACTTCGCGGGAGATCCAGCATCTCGAGTGCGAAGAGATCCAAGGCATTCTCCAGGGGATTGATCAAAAAACGGGCGAGGGGCACCGAGACTTCGTTCTTCTGACTCTGTTGTTTAACACGGGTGCCCGGGTCAGCGAAGTCGTCAATTTGCAGGCCAGTGATCTGCGTTTAACGCCGCCGAGTAGCGTGCTTTTGCGCGGGAAAGGCAAAAAAGAAAGGGTGTGTCCACTTTGGACGGAGACTGCCAAGGCGTTGCGAAAACACTTGGAACATCAGTCCATTGGACTCCAAGAAGCTCGCCGGGTGTTCCACAATAGTCGTGGTCATCCGCTTACCCGGTTTGGAATACGCTGGATCTTGCAGAAGCATGTTCGACAAGCCGCCACCCGGATACCGTCGTTGAAACGGAAGAGGCTTCATCCGCACAGTTGGCGTCACAGCACCGCGATCCATCTGCTTCGGTCCGGGGTCGACCTCAGCACGATTGCGCATTTACTTGGCCACGCGAGCGTGAATACCACCAACAAATACACCACCTTGGATGTGGAAGCCAAACGAGAAGCCCTGTCGAAAGCTAAACCCATCCTGCCGCCTATCCGGCGGTCGGCCCGCTGGCGATCCGATCAAGACTTGATCCGCTGGTTGGAATCACTCTGATCGTGAAAGTGCCTGTCATTAATGTGGAGTTGAAGAAGGCCAAAACCCGCGCCAATCGTGGCGATCGCCAGCGCTACTCCACATTACTGACCACTTCACATGAGTCAATTTATGTGGAGCTCCACATAAGTCGACGACCTCGGCCTAGCCACGGCCAAGAGCAAGCAATACCGCGACCTCCTTGAAGTGATAGACGACCGGATCGGCCGCGGCGCCACGTTGCTGACCAGCCAATACCCGGTCGCGCAATGGCACGACCTCATTGGGGACGCTACCGTCGCCGATGCTCTCTTGGACCGTCTGGTCCATAACGCCTATCGGCTCGAGTTGGACGGCAAGTCGCTGCGCCCCGAAGCAGCTCCTGCGGATTAGCAGCACATCTTCGTTCGCCACTGGCGATATGACCGCGGAGAGGGCCACCCCAAAATGGGACCCAGGCGCACGCTGCAGACCGCGAGCAAAGGCTCGAACAGCTCGGTCTGCAGCGGCGCTACCCCATTTTGGGATGGCCCTCTCCGCTCCTCTTCTGATTCTCGTCGCCCGGAGCGCTGCCTTCGGCTCCGATTATCTTTCCCACCTCAAACACTTGACCCCAATTCGGACAGTAGATTAAGAATTTTGCCCGAGCGTCGCTCCGCTCCGGAAACTGTCCGAATTAAGCCCGAAACGGCTGTCCGAATATTTTCCGAAAGACGTGTCCGATTTCGCCGAAATCCACATTCCAGAACCAGGGACGAAAAAATGTGCGATTTCCTTCCACAGTGGGGATTCTATTCTGAAGACGATCATGAGTGATGACGCCACTTTAGTCCGGCAATACGTGACCGAGGGCTCGGAAAGCGCCTTCGCCGAATTGGTCTCCCGGCACGTTAGCCTCGTGCATTCGGTGGCGCTCCGGTGCGTCGGCGGTGACGCCCACCGGGCGCAGGATGTCACGCAGGCCGTCTTCTGTGAGTTGGCAAGGAAGGCGCCACACCTGATTTCACATCGCGCGTTAAGCGGCTGGCTCTATACCACGGCGAGGCATATCGGCAGACGATCCCGCCGGGCCGAAATCCGACGGGTCCAACGCGAACTTGCCCACCAAGGTCCTATGCAAATTCAGGGAGACGGCAAACCCGAGCTCGCTTGGGCCGAACTGCTGCCGGTATTGGACGAAGCCATGGGGGAGCTTGGAGAAAGGGACCGCCATGCGATCGTTCTCCGTTTCTTTGAAAACAAGCGTTTGGCTGATGTCGGAGTCGGCCTCGGTTTGACCGAGAATGCCGCGCGAATGCGGGTCGACCGCGCGTTGGGAAAGCTCCGTGGACTATTAGCTCGACGAGGCATCAACTCAACAGCGTCAGCACTCTGTGCCTCCATCCTTACCAACGCCGTTGCCCCGGCTCCGACTGGATTGGCTGCTAGTCTGGTCGGGCCTGCGGTGGCCTCCGCCTTTTCCACTGGGAGCACGGCCGGTCTGACCGCTTTCAGTTTTCTCAACATTATGAATTCAACGAAACTCGCTGTGGGAGTTGCCGCGGTCGCCCTTACGGGTGCAGTCGGAACATTCGTTAAGATGGGATACACAAATTCCAAGCTGCGGACGGAACTCATGACACTCCGCAATCAAGCTCCACCCGCGCCTGAACCCGTGCAGGTGGTGGCTCCGAATGCCTCAGAAACAGAGGAACTTGCCAGGTTGAGGGCCGAGCACGGCGAACTGCTTCGACTGAAAGGTGAAGTTGGATTGCTGCGTCAGGCTCAGACCGAGTTGGCTCGTCTACGCGCTGAGCAGACCGAGCGTGACAGAGCGAATGCGGGGCGAACGGCCGAAGAAAAGATTCGAAAAGCCGTGGAGGACCTGGCAGGAACGAAAATGAACTTTACGGTGCCTTGGGCAGAAGCTTTCCAAGCATTTGCACGGAATAATGGAGGGAAAATGCCGGAAGCATTTGATCAGGTGACCAATTATATTCCACAGGCGGTCCAAGCTGTGGCGTTTTCTTTCCCTACTGACGACTTTGAAATCGTCTACCGAGGGTTGTTGGAAGAGATCAAAGAACCGGCGCGGACAATCATCGTTCGAGAGAAGCAACCGTTCAATGTGCAGGCCTCGGGCGAGGCCTGGAGGACGTATTTGTTTGCCGACGGGCATAGCGAAGTTCATTTGGCGCGAGATGGCAATTTTGGGCCTTGGGAGCAGCAGCATATCGTCTCGTCGCGATAATGGGCGAACTGAATCGAGAGATCAGTGCATGCTCAAGGACTGCGGCCGTGTTTCTCGGTCAAAGAGTCTCCATGTTAGTGTGTGATGGCAACTGATCTGGCACGTGCTCAGCTTCACTCTGTCGGCTGGGGCTGCTCCAGGAGGCTCCGTTTTGATCTATTTGCCCCGCCTCTGGCGCACTTGGATGTTCCGGGCTGCTGGTTCGTAGCAAGTATACAAATCGAGGCGGGAATGGTGTCTTACAGATGAGGTGCGCATGCATAATCGTTATCCGTGGGCGGTGAGGTTTTGGCTCGGCCTCTGCCTTACGCTCTCGGGTTGCGTCACTCATCGACACGACTCCGGGGATCGGAAGCTTGAAATCGACCGGCTGTTTAATTCCTGGCGACATCCCGATACGCCAGGAGCCGCAGTTGTCGTAATCAAGGATGGCACTGTTCTTTATCAGAACGGATTTGGATGCGCGGACCTGACTCACGGGATCGCGATTACGACCAAAACGGTCTTCGATGTTGCTTCAGTGTCGAAGCAGTTTACCGGACTAGCAGCGGCGATGTTGGTTGATCAGGGAAGGCTTTCGCTGGACGACGATATCCAAGCCCACCTGCCGGACCTTCCAAGTTTTGGGAAACCGATCACGATACGGCACTTGCTGCACCACACCAGCGGGTTACGAGATTGGTCGCCAACACTCGCGCTCGGCGGAGCGGGCTGGTCAGATCCAATTACGATGGCCGACATTCTTCGAATGCTCCGTCACCAACGCGAGCTCGAGTTCGAACCTGGCGCAACTAGTCTGTATTCCAACACGGGTTATAATCTGCTCGCTCAAATCGTGGCCAAAGTGACTGGCCAATCATTCAGGTCTTGGACTGACGAAAACATCTTTAGGCCGCTTGCCATGGGGCATACTCACTTTTGCGATGATCCCACAGAAATCGTCCTGAACCTGGCTGCCTGTTATGAGCGCGCGGGCAAACCTGGCTACCGGCGCGTCATCAGCCAATTGGCTGCGCCTGGTTCCAGTTCCCTCATGACGACGGCGGAAGACATGGTCAAATGGCTGGAAAACCTTGAAACGGCGCGCGTCGGCGGCCGTGCCGCTCTCCAAATGATGCGGGACCCGGGTGAACTAAACTCCGGCGTGACTTTTGGTTACGGCTTTGGCCTTTTTCTTGAGAAATACCATGGGCTGGAGTCCGAATCCCACGGGGGAGGCTGGGCGGGCTACAAAAGCGCGGTTCTCCGTGTTCCGGCCAGGCGGTTTGCTGTTGCAGTTTTGTCCAACGATGCTGAATTGAACGCGGAGGGGCTCGCCCACGAAGTAGCCGACTGTGTGCTGGGCTATCTTGACACCCCAGTCCCCGCTCAAGAATCGTCCACCCCTTCCGCTTCTGCGGCCATGGAAGAGAATCCAGTCTCCCTGCAAGAATACACAGGAGTCTTTTGGAGTGACGAGCTTCAGTCTGCCATTCATATCGAGTGCATTGAAGGAAAGCTCTTGATGGGTCAGCTTCTCCGGGAGCGGTCTCGGATGGATCGGAAGCTAAGGGATGCATTCGAGGTTAACGATTTTCCAGAGCTCGCCGTAAAGGCGTCCATCGAGTTTATTCGCAATCAAAAATTGGAAATCACTGGACTGAAGCTTTCTGCCCGACGTGTCCACAATCTGCGATTCGAGCGAGTTCGTTAGGGTGTTGTCACGCAAAGACCCCACCGCGACTTAAGGGCCTCTGAAACGGCCGAACAAAGCGGCCAAGCCGATGGTATTGCCGGCACAACCGGGCGCCGCAGCCACAGCGAATTTCCACAGACGGCGATCTAACACTTCCTACCGTCATATCCTCCTCGAGATCAGGATTCCCAGCATACGGAATCTCCCTCTCTTCTTTCAAGGACGCGGGCCCGAGTTCAGCTCGGTTCGGGATTGGGGTCAGCAGCTGCGGAGGACGCCGGGTAATTGCTTTCGGTTTGATATAAGGCCGGCACTATTCTCCCTTCGCCCGATAGAACCGCTGGGCCTGCGTAGCCACACCCGGATCGCTGAACTCAGCCACACCGTTAACCGGCGGCTTGGCCGTGAATTTCTCCCAGTCCCTCAAATTGGAGGATGTTTCCGCGGTCACTTCCCGAGCGCCGACCGCCTGGACTTGAAAATGGAATTGGCCGTCTTGAACGGAAACTGAGGCAACTTTTGGCAAGGTTGGCTGTTTGAAGCAGATCGTGCCGGAGTAACGGCCGACGGCCTGTCCAGCGGCGAAATCAGCTCCGCCCCAAACCTTCAAGATGCCAGAAGCTCCGTCAAACCTGCCGGTGCCACCGACGATCTTTACCTGCTGTTCAACCAAGGCGTAAAGTGTAGGCAGGCTCGGACTGGCGCTGGGATAAAATTCCGCCAGCACTTCTGCTGTAAAAACAATATCGCCCGTCTCGGTCACCCAGAAATGCTGGGCCTTTCCAGTCACAGGCTTTCCATTTCCAACCTCGCCTGTCATCGACAGAATCTTCACGCCAAGCGCGCCTTTCAAGTCGCCCGTGGCTGTGCCAGCTGTCTGATCAGGGCTGATGAAGTTCGTGCTGAACGCGCCGCTTACGTTTTCACACTGGGTCGAGGTGGCTTCCCCCTGGGCAAACGCGATTGAACTCAGCGGGGTAGCCGTGCCGATGGCAAGGAAACACAACCGCGCGGCCCAGGTGGCTAGGCGCGCACGTTTCATCGCGGGACGATCGAGGAGAGTTTGCAGGTGGCTTTGCATAACGTTTCTTGGCAGGCGGACCGAACAGGTCCGTTCTAATTGATATGGAGTGATTACGTTTATCGCTCAGGCGAATTGTCGCCACTTCTTACCAAAGGGAATCTCAGAGAATGTTACAGAGAATTTTGGGAGGGGTTCAGACGCACTCTCCGCCGCCGAGTTCCGACAGGTGGACAACGCCTCCTTCACCTGCTTCCAAGCTACAAAAACTTGGAGTTGCGCTTAAACTTTTAACGTCCAGTAGCTTCCATCCAGCGCTGCGCCCAGCGTTTGAAAAGCTCGGCGGGAACGTGGCTCCCTCATCGCAGATACAAGCTGCGAGGCAATGTTTCCCGCTGAGACTGAAGGAGGCCGCAGGTCATCCCGAGCTGCCGACAGCCCGGTCGAAGATGCGTCCGAAATTCTTTGTCCGGTTTGCCCGCTGACGGCAGCTTGGGGTTGGATCATGTGTGCATCGGACCGGGAACTGTTGCGAGCCTGGCGCGAAGGCGGGAATGAAGCTGCTTTCAGCGAGTTGGTGCGGCGCCACCTCGATGTCGTCTACGCCGTTGCCCTTCGCCGGTGCGGGGGAGATGCCCATCTCGCGCAGGATGTGGGCCAACGCGTCTTCGTCGATCTGGCGCGGAAAGCCAGCACCCTGGCTTCGCGAGAGTCGCTGGCAGGATGGCTCTACCTCGCGGCGCGAAACGCTGCCGCCATGATCATTCGAACCGAGCAGCGGCGCCGCAATCGCGAAGAGGAGGCCCAAGCTATGCAGCGCCTTGGTTCGGACCCGGCGCCGGATTGGGGACGATTGCGGGCCGTCCTGGACGAAGCCCTCCACGATCTCCGCGAGCAGGAACGCGAGGCCGTTCTCCTTCGTTTCTATCATCGCTGCGAGTTGCGCGCCGTTGGCGACCACCTCGGTGTCTCGGAAGAGGCCGCCCGCAAGCGGGTCGAGCGCACTCTCGAAAAGCTGCGGCTCGTCCTGATCAGACGCGGAGTGACCACCTCGGCAGCCGTTTTGGCCGGCGCCTTGGCCGGCCAAGCGGGAACCGCCGCCCCTGTCGGACTTGCCGCCACTGTTCTGGGCGGAGTAATCGCAGGAACCTCCGCCTTTAGTTCCACAACTCTCACGCTGTTACAATTCATGGCCACGACCAAAGCTAAAATCTGCCTGGCCGCCGTTCTCGCGGCCGGCCTTTCCACGACCTTGATCATCCAGCACCAGTCCAACGGCCGATTGCGCGCTGAAGTCACAAGGTTGCAGGCAGCCCTGG
The DNA here is from genome assembly GCA_046346765.1 of Verrucomicrobiota bacterium. Lineage (GTDB taxonomy): Bacteria > Verrucomicrobiota > Verrucomicrobiia > Limisphaerales > SIBE01 > JAXMHN01. The sequence goes on from JAXMHN010000007.1 coordinate 136,609, forward strand.
TCCAACCGGCCGATCCCGCAGCGACCGGCGACGCCTCCGATCTCGAGCGGCTGCGCCGCGAACACGAGGAGCTCATGCGCTTACGCGGCCAGGTGGCCCTGCTCCGCGCCCAGCTTGCCCATCAACCTGTTGCATCGACCAATGGCGCTGGTGGAGAAGGAGGGACGCCCGATGATCGACGCGCCAGAGAGATAAAAGACGCGAGCGCACTCCTGGCGAAGTTTCCTGAAATTCCCATGATCACGCGAAACGAATTCCGGAACGCCGGGTATGCCACATCGTTCGATGCCTTTCACACGATCAACTGGGCAGCGGCCACGCACGACACCAATGCAATGTTCAACGCGATCGGCTTGGAGCCAGAGGCCAGAACCCGCGCCGACGAATTGTTCAGCCAGCTGCCCGAAGGCATTCGCCAAAAATATGGTTCCGTCGACGCACTCCTGGTTGATTGGCGAATGAACCTGGCCGAAGCACCAGAAGCGTATCGGGTCCTTTCCCACCGGGAAGAGGGTCCGGACGCCGCGACCTTGACCGTCCAGTTTCAATATCCAAATTCCCGCGTGCGCGAGAATGAGGTGTCTTTTTATCGTGATGCAAACGGAGGTTGGCGGCAGGCAATGCCAGCGGGTGTGATGGACAAATTACCTTCCGTCGCGGCCACCTTGAATAGCTCCCTGTCCAGCAGCGGCAAGTGAAGTTCGGCCCGGCCCAGGAATTAGAGCCGCTGTAACGGACGGAAAGCGGCCCACGCGAAACCAGCGGCACGTGATTATCGCCCCTGTGATCCGCGTCCTTGGAAGGATTCTGCTCCAGCGACAAACATGAGAGCAGCGGCTACTGGCACTTTAGCCAAAGCCGCTGCAATACAAAGCCGCATGGTTTTTGCTGTCGTCCTCGGGACAAATGGCCGCGTGGCGCAAGCCTAAACCGCACGTCCGCGTCCGAAGAACAGCGATACGACGAACAAGACGAGGAAGAGGAAAAACAAGATCTTCGCAATCCCGGCGGCGGTGCCAGCAATACCCCCGAACCCAAGGATCGCAGCGATAATAGCGATAATCAAAAATGTCACAGCCCAACTGAGCATAGCGTTCCTTTCTTTTTCGGATCGTTGTCTGACCCCATCCCTCCTTGGACTCAGCGGGGTCCTTTTACGCCACGACCCTACACTGTCGCCTTAGTTCGCGCATGAGGGCGGCTGTCTGAATTTTATCCACGCAAAGCGCCTTAGTTTTTCGTAGGTGGAACCATTAGGACATGACCCTCGGCAAGGTGGGGGCGGCTGGAGCGTTTTGCTAGTTGTCTGCGAGGAGCCAGGTAAGGGCGGCCCTGGCCGAATCGCCACCCGAAGTCGAACCGATGCGCACACGGGCAGCCGCGCCCGCTTTCTGGTAGATTTCCCTGGTTACGTCAGGCAGTTGGGATTCGCCGCTAATCCAGAGTTCGCCCGGAGCTGCCAAGGCGAGCATCGCGGGCACATCGCCGTATTTCGCGCCGCCGGGCAGGAAGCTCGCCTCATGAATCTCCGCGACCTTGCCAAAGCGGAACCCGCCTGTGTTAACGATGGTGCGGCGGACAGCTGTCCCTGCTTGGGAACGGGCTGCCACCACAATCGGGCCGGTGGCGTCCAATCCGATTAAATCGATGCTTTTGGCAGGTGCGGTGCGGCCTTGAAGATATTTGACGGCCGTGAGCAAGTCATGGGTGCGCTCGGCGAAGACGGCCCGATTGTAGCCGAAGGTGTAGGCGGCGGCTTCGCGCGGGTTCTTGACCCGAGGTGTCCGCTCGAGGCGTTCGCCGTTGGGCGAATGTTCTCCTTGCCAGAGAAGGTCCAATCCCACGACCGTCAACCCGGCGTCGAGCAGGCGGCGGATTTCGGGTTTGGCCAGTGTGACCGCGGAGGCGTTCGGGTCTGTGAACAGCCCAGCTTTGCCAGCGGACTCCGTCCATATCACTACTCGACCATTCGCTACTTTCGGCTGGAGAATGACGGCTGGGATTTCTTCCGCGTGGGTCACGTTCCGAAGCAGGCCGGCGGATTGAACATAATCTTCCTGAGTTACTTCGCGTTTGAGTTCCCAAGCGACCTCGCCGGTGTGAGCCAAATCACGGCCCAGGACAGTGCGGACCCCGGCGCCAACGAGACGCTGGTAGCTATCTAGCGATGATCGCGCTTCCTGAATCTGCCGATCGGAGTCAGAAGCGAGCCAATGGGTCAACTGCCGCTCGAAGTCAGGACCAGCCGGGGGGCGAGGATGCTCCTGGTCCCAGACAGACATCTGGTCCCGATTGAGCCGCTGGTAATCGGCTTCGACGATCGGTTCGGGGAGGCCGAGGTGGAGATGTCTGTTGAGCCAGGCATACATGGCGGCGCGGCTGACGTAATTATAGTTGTGGTCGAAATGGAGGAGGGGTTTGAGCATCACCACCTCCGGCGCCCCCATCATGGCGAAATGCCGCTTCAATTCCGGGAAGCCCTTGACGGGCATTTCGCGAGTCCAATCGTTCGCCGCGGTCATGCCAAGCGGTTTGGGCGCAAACAGGGCGGCGAACTCGACGTTGCCTGTATCGACTCGAAGCAAGGAGGCGTTTTCACAGGTGCATCCACCTTGCATGGCGGTCGAAACCATCACCGCGGGAAACGCGACCGCTGGGCGCGAATCCAACGCGCACAGGACGAAGGTTTGAGTGCCGCCGCCGCTCGCGCCGGTGACAGCGATCCGGGCAGGGTCGACGTCCGGCAAACCGAGCAGGAAATCCAAGGCGCGGATGGAATCCCAAGTCTGCAGGCCCATGACGCTTTGGAGATGGGCTTCGGCCTGTGGGCTGAAGAAGCCCCATTTTTCCGGGTCGTTCATTGCGGGGCGCTGCTTGGCGAAGCCATGGGCTAACTCAAACGATATTTGCGCGCTGTCCGCATAGCCGATCATGTCGTAGTGGAACACGACGCAACCCATTCGCGCCAACTGCACGCAACGCGACTGCAGGACGCTCCGGCCCCCTTCTTCGAAACGTTCCGCGCCCTGCACAATTTCACGCCGCACGCGTTCCGGGCCATAATCCATGAACCGTCCGTCTTCCCAGTGCCCATGAGGGCACAGCACGCCAGGCATCCGCCCAGGCGTGTCCTTTGGGCGGTAAAGGTTGCCGGTCACAAAGAAGCCGGGCACGCTTTCGAAATAGACCTTCTCGACGGTGTAATCCCCCCGCTCAATCCGGCCGTGCACGACCGGGTTGAGCGGCGTCTTGGTCGGCGACGGCCAAAGACCGAGCGCGACCTGCATCTGCAGGCGGACCTGATCAGCCCGTTCCTTCCAGGCCTCGGGCGTTGCCGCGGGAACAAAGGGAAAGTAGCCGTCCAGATCCTTTGGCGGGGCGAGGCGATGGTCCTGGATGTGTTCGCCCGGCGAGAGGACGCGCGGAGCCTCGGCGCACAGAATGAAAGGAGTCAGACAAGCGAGGCCAAGCAGCCATGGGACCGTCGGCCGAAGGTTGAGCGGGATCATGCCGCTGATTGTATCCATCCGACCCGTTCTGCCAACGCTGAAAGGCGGAAATGGAGGGGATCAGCGGATCGCCGCATCACTCATAGCGCTGGTCGCGTTCAGGCCGGCCTGGGCCCACTCAAGGCCGCCAGCCGTTTCAATTGCCAGCGCGCGTTATCATTTGGCACCCAATCCAGCACGCGCCCCAGACGTTCGAGCACCTCAGGATTAGCGATGGCCCTCGGCAGCCCTCCCTGGCAGACACGCACGACTTCTTCCGCTGCCGTCCGCTGAAGTTCGGCCTGCGATTCTTCCGAGTACCAGGCAACGTGATCGCTGATAATGAGGCCGGGCTGGTGACGCAGGGGCGAGTCGGGCGCAGGCGGTTCATGCTCGAAGACGTCCAGGGCAGCCTGCGCCAGTCGTCCGCTCCGTAAGGCCGCGAGCAAGGCGGTGTTGTCAAGCACCGGCCCCCGGGCGGTATTGACCAGAATCGCGCCGGGTTTCATCAGGGCGAGTTGCTCTGCGCCAATCAAGCGGCGCGTCTCGGGGAGAAGCGGGACGTGGAGCGAGACGTAATCGGATTCGCACAACAACTCCGGCAAGGAAACCAGCTGGACTCCCAATGCCGCGGCGCGGGCCGGTTCCACGTAAGGATCCGTCGCGAGGAGACGCAAGCCCCAGCCGCCCATCTTGCGCGCGACGGCCTGGCCGATGTTGCCGAAGCCGACCAGTCCCAGGGTGCGACCAGCCGTGCGGTAGATTCGCTCGAGCGGATTGATATCCCAAGCCCCGCGCTCCATTTTGTTGTGTTTGCCGACGACATTGCGGACACAGGCCAGGAGAAGCGCGACGGTATGAGTCGAGACTTCGTCCAGGCAGTATTGAGGGATATGCCCGACAATGACTCCGGCCAGAGTAGCGGCCTGCACGTCGACGTTATCGTAGCCGACTCCGTAGCGAACGATGATCCGGCAACGGCGAAACCGTTGGATCAGGTCTGGGGTAATCGGCAGCCATCGCACCAGGACCGCCTCCGCATCCTCGCATTGGCGAATACCCTCGGCATCAGTCAAGCCGTCGGCATCAATGAAGTCCCCTCCCGCGGCGGTGACCACCTCCCGCTCGTTCTGAATGCTCGGATAACCATGCTTAAGAAGGACGACTTTGAATTTGGCCATGCGCGCCGATTCTCCAAAAACCGGTTCGTGCGAGCAACTGTAATCAGGCCGAAGGCACGACGCCCGATCGCCCCTGATCTATTCGTTAGGGAGTTACCCTCACCGCAGCGCTTTCCTCAATTTCAATTTCGCGAGCGCCCGGCGCGAGCGCCGAGCGAGTCGTGGCCCCACCGGGCCAGCGCACCAGCACGCCGGTCGCGGAGCGAGGGGCGCTCAGGACGAGGGTCGAGCTGTCCTGCGACCAATACCCGCTGCCGGCATGGACTTCCCGCGCGGGGCCGATTTCTTCGCCGCTAATCATACGGACCGTGGCGCCGACCCCGTGGGGATTGGCCGGCGTCCCACGCAATCGAATTCTCAGGCCAGGCTTAGCTTGGACATTGTGAAAGAGCTTTGTGACGCTGGCATTCTGAGCGACGGCCAAGTCCACTCGGCCATCGCCGTCATAATCGGCCGCCGCACAACCCCGCTGATCGCCATAGAGCAAAATGCCGCTGGCCCGGCCGGACATTGGCTCGAACCTGCCCTTTCCATCGCCTCGCAAGAGGAGACCGCGCCCCGCATCGTAGCGGGATGTCTCCATCTCCACCGGGAAGAAGTTTTGGCTGAGAAACACGTCTTCATGGCCATCGCCGTCGAAATCCATGGCCACGACACCGAAAGCGGGGGCGAATTGGGCTTCATTCGGCAGGGAAATGGCCTCGAAGCGCCCGCCGCGGTTGAGAAAGACGGTGGTGTCGAGGTGAGTCGCGCGAAGATCACGACTGGGCTCGATGGGTGAACCGAGGATTTCGCCTAGGCTAGCAGCTGCAAAAGCTTGAAACGTGGAATAGCGGGATTGCAGGAAGGGCATGGCCGCGCTCATCACCTCCAGAGTCCGCCAGGGAACAAGCCACTGATGTTGGGGATCAACGTAGGCTTCCAATGGATGAATCACGCCATTGGCGTTATAATCTCCATAGACGATCCGCAGCCCCGCGGGCCGGTGGCGTTCGTATTTGGTGTTCCGCCCCCAATTTGAGGCGATAATGTCAAGTTGGCCATCCTCATCAAAGTCGCCAGTCGTGACCCCGTTCCACCAACCAGTCAAGCTGCCGAGTCCGGCCTGCTCGGTTATGTCCGCCAAACGGCCGCGCTCGTTATGAAACAGCCGCACCGCGCCCCATTCGCACGCCAGCACCAAATCAGGCTGGCCGTCGCTGTCCAAGTCCGTAAATACAGCCCCGCTGACGAGGCCCACATGAGCGAGCGCGCTGGAATTATCCGGATCAAGAATGAATTGGCCCTGGTCGTTTCTGAATAAAAGGGAGGAGGCTGGTTGCGGATACCGCCCCGGAACGACCCGGCCTCCGACGAAGAGGTCCAAGTCGCCATCACCGTCCAGGTCCGCCATGGCGAGCGGACCGGTGCTGGCAACCTGTCCCGGAAACGCGCGGGCGGTTCGTGTCGAGACGAGATCAACCTGCCGGACGCATGGGCCGGCAGCCACCCCGTCCTCGTAGTTGGCCGAGCCCACCAGCAGCCGAGGCGATTGGCCCGCTGCGGCAAAGGCAAGGATAGTGGTTTGGTCGCGGGCGGCGACCTCGTCCGGTCCAGGCGTCACTCTGGCAAAGCCGTCCGCGCCCCGGTTTCGGAAGAGAGCCAGACGCTCGCCCTTTCCGCTGCCAATCACGAGATCCTCTCGTCCGTCGCCATCCGAATCGAACCAGGTTACGCCCGGTCCAAGTTGGCTCAGCTTTTTGGGCAACAAGGGTTGGCGGGCGAAGTCGTCGAAGGCCTCTTCATGATGGGAGTGGTTCAGCAACTGGCTTACATCCTCGAACAAAGGCGGCGGGCTGGGCTCAAGGACGGAAGCCGCCGACGGGGCATTGGTCGGCCCAACCGCATGATTGATCACGTAGAGCTGGTCGGGTTTGACGTGCGGAAACAGGCGTGTTTGTCCATCGGGCCAAGCTACCGAGAGCGTCAGGTCACTGTTGCCAGGCCCGGCCGCAAAGACGCGGAGGGCGTCGTCGCTCGAAAGATAGCGACCGCCGCAGGTCACTTCCTTGGTCTGCAGCCGTGGCCCGCCGAGCAATTGGATTTTGGCGCCAATAGCGTGGGTATTCGGCGCCTTGCCCACAAGGCGCACGGCCACGCGGGGAGCAGCCGTCTCATTGCGATACAGGCTGACGAGGCCGTTCAAATTATTGACCACCACATCCAAGTCGCCATCGTTGTCCAGGTCAGCCAGCGCCATCGCGCTCGAGATGCCAACGAGGTCGAAACCCCAAGTCTGGCTGACGTCGGCAAACGTCAAGTCCCCGCGATTGTGAAAGGCGAGGTTGGCCGTGCGCAGGGGAGCGAACATCGAAAGGACTTTCGTCTGGCGATTCGCACGTCCAGAGCGATCGAGTTCCTGGAGGCGACGGGCGGTATCGCCATCGAGGACGTCGTGGCCGCTGCCATTGCCGATCAGCAAGTCGTCCAGGCCATCCAGGTCCACATCGAGGAAGGCGGCGGTCCACGTCCACTCCGACGCCTCCAGGCCGCTGAACTGGGCAATCTCGGCGTAAGTGCCATCGCCGCGATTAAGGAAAAGCGTGTTCCGCATGTATTCGGGCCGGTTATCGAAAACGCCGAAAGGAAGCATCATGGCCGCCGGCCGGAAGTTCAGGCGTTGGGTCTGCCGCAGTTGATGCTGGCGGCTGAGCATCTCCACAACGAAGAAATCGAGATGCCCATCGGCGTTGATATCGGCGAAATCCACGCACATGGCTGACCAGGTCATTTCACGCATGGCCAACCGGGGCAAGGCCTGGAAGTGGCCGCGCTGGTCGTTGATCCAAATCTGGTCCGGCGAAAAGTTGAAGTCGTTGCAGACGTAAATGTCGGGTGCGCCATCGTCATTCAAATCACGAAAGGCGACGGTCAGTCCCCAGTAAAGAGGCGCGCGGCGCAGGGGCTGGCCATCTTCATCCCGGAATCTGCCGCTGGTCCACGAAACGGGAGTGAACTCACCTTTGCCATCATTTAAGTAGAGGAAATCCGCTTCCCCTCGTTCGACCAAATTGACCCCTTCCCTGCCCTGCGGCACGATCAGAAACCGGTCGGCCGGTTCGACGATCACCTTGCCCTGGGCGTCTCGAAAAAGCTCCGCCTTCACGCCGGGCGGGGCGTCGCGGATGGTGTCGGTTCGATAGTTGGCCACGTAAAGATCGAGGTCGCCATCGCCATCGATATCGGCCAAGGCGAGCGAGGTGCTGCCATACTTTCGGATCAAACCGGTGTTAGTCGATTCGGTGAAGTGACCTTGGCCGTCGTTGCGAAAAAGCCGGGTGCCTACGCCGAGGCCATTGACGAGGAGATCGAGGTCGCCATCGCCGTCGATGTCAGCGAGGGCGGCGCCCGTGGAGTATTGGCCGGGGCAGGCGATTCCGGCCCGGTCGGAGATATCCTCGAACCGCCAATCGCCCAAGTTACGGTAAAGGGCATTGGCCCGGTCGAGGCCGCAGAGGTAGATGTCGCATCGACCATCACCGTCGACGTCACCCAACGCGATGCCAGAACCGTCCTCGCGGATGCGATTTTCGACAGCATGCGCTTCTGACAGCGCATTAGTGAACCAGACACCTGTCGTCGTCGGCGCCATCGAGCTAAACCCGGTCCGACCTGGCGCAGGAACGCGCAACTGGAGGACGGCATCGCCTGGCCTGCCGTTGCTCTCGGCCGCAGGCGCCACGATACCATTTAGGAGTATCCAAACCGCCAGCAAATTGCAGCGGCTAAGTTGTGAAATGACGGGATCGATGCGCGGACGCTAAGACACGCGGGGTTAAAACGAAAGGCAATAGTCCGGCGAAGGAAGGGAGAGGGGAAGTGTCCAAGCATCCAAGCGTCCAAGCGTCCAAGCGTCCAAGCGTCCAAGCGTCCAAGCGTCCAAGCGTCCAAGCAGCCAAGCAGCCAAGCGTCCAAGCAGCCAAGCAGCCAAGCAGCCAAGCAGCCAAGTAGCCAAGTAGCCAAGTAGCTGGTTGCTTTATTTGCTCGGGCAGCCCCCGTCCGCCACGAGCGGCCGTTGACTCGTTGACCGATGGGTCAATCTCAACGCCTCGAGCGGCGCGTACGGCGAGCGCTCCCTACCCCAGCGGCTCTTGGTTTCTTGGTTTCTTGGTTTCTTGGTTTCTTGGTTTCTTGGTTTCTTGGTTCCTTGGTTCCTTGGTTCTTTGGTTCTTTGGTTCTTTGGTTCTTTGGTTCCTTGGTTCCTTGGTTCTTTGGTTCTTTGGTTCTTTGGTTCCTTCCCTTCCCCCCTTCCCCCCCTTCCCACTCTCCTCTCACTTGCGCATCGACCCTGAGCGCTGGCATCGGCTAAGTTCAGGCCGTGCCGGTGCCGCTGCTGCAACTGAATGGTCTGTGCAAATCCTTTGGAGACGTCGTGGCTTTGAAGCCGTTGACGCTCCAACTGGAAGCGGGCGAGGTTCTCGGCCTGATTGGCGAGAACGGCGCTGGCAAGTCGACCCTCATCAAACTTCTGAGCGGCGTTTATCAGCCCGATGCCGGCACGCTCCGATGGAAGGGAAGCGCTGCTCGTTTCGCCACCCCGCACGATGCCCTCCGCGCGGGCATCGCCACCATCCATCAGGAACTCGCCTACTTCGGACACTTGACCGTCGCGGAGAATCTGCTGCCCGGCGAAGTATGGCCGCGCTTCTCCTGGGGCGGTATTCGCTGGGCCCAACTGTTTGCCGAAGCACGCCGCCGGTTGAACGAATTCGAGGTCGACGTTCCGCCCGACCGTCTCTTTCGCGAGCTGAGCGCCGCTCAACGCCAGGAGATCGCGATCGTGCGCGCGCTCCGGCGCCGAGCCCAACTGCTCATCCTGGATGAGCCCACGGCGAGTTTGAGCGAACGCGAAGTCGAACAGCTTTTTCGCAAGCTGGCGGTGTTGCGCCAAGCACGGGTGGCGATCATTTACGTCTCTCACCGCCTCGATGAAATCCTCAAGCTGACCGATCGGGTGGCGGTGCTTCGAGACGGGGACCTGGTCGCGGCCTATCAAACGAAAGACGTTGATATGGGCCGCCTCGTCCGGGACATGGTCGGCCGCCCGCTCGACCAGGTTTATCCGCACCCTGCTCCGCCGCCTTGGGACCGCCGCTCCTGGAGCTGAAAGGCGTCACGCGCACCGGCATGTTTGAGGACATCAGCCTCGTCCTTCGGGGGTGAAATCACCGGATTAGCTGGGCTGGTTGATGACGATCCGGAACTGGCTCGCGCCATCTTCGATTACCCGATCCACGCAGGCGAGATGCGCCTGGGCGGCCGCCGCTGGGTGCCGCGCGGCCTGCAGGCGGCACTTCTGGGCTGGCCTATGTGCCGGAAGAACGCAAACGCCAGGGATTTGTCCTCGAGCACTCCCTCGGTGATTCGATCAGCATCGGCCTCTCGGACATGCTGAGCCGATTCGGCTTGATTAGGCGCGGCCAGGAAACGAATCGGATCGCCCAGGTACTTCAGGCTTACGGCATCAGAGCCCGCAGCCCGGATCAGCCCATCGGAACGCTCAGCGGCGGCAACCAGCAAAAAGCCTTGTTGGGTCGATGGCTCGAACGCGAGCCGCAGGTGCTGGTTTTGGACGAACCAACGCGCGGCGTTGACGTCGGCGCCAAAGCGGAAATTCACGCCTTGATCGATCGTCTCGCCGGAGCGGGCAAAGCCGTTCTGCTGATCTCCAGCGATTTGCCGGAGGTGCTGGGCATGAGCGACCGTGTGCTCGTGATGCACCGCGGGCGTCTGGCCGCTCAACTGGAAGGCGAGTATCTGACTCAGGAAGACGTTATCCGAGCCGCCTCCGGATTGAACATCTCGCCGCCAACGTCACCACCAGTATGATGCACAGACGCTGGCCGCGATCGGTCCAACAAAGGCTCATCTTTCTCCTGGCGGGGAATCTCGGTTTGCTGCTGCTCATCTGGCTCCTGCTCAAAGAAGGCGCCTCCTTCCGTTTGGTCCTGGAGCGTTCCGGACCCGACCTGGCCCCGGTGATTCTGGCGGGGCTGGGCATGACAGCGGTCATCGTGACTGGCGCCATCGACCTTTCGATCGCTTCCATCGTGGCAGTGTCGGGGACGGTGTTTGGCATCTTGGTTTACCGGCAGACGCCACCCTGGATTTGCTACACCGCTTGCGTGGCCGCAGCCTTGGTGCTGTCGGTGACGAACGGACTGTTGATCCGGGCATCGAACTTGCCAGCCATTATCGTGACCCTGGCGGGCTTGCCGCTCTATCGAGGCGTCGCCCTGATCGTCGCCGATCTATCCATCCCTCGCTTCGGCGGAAATATCTCGGTGCAGGATGAAGCCTATCATGTGCCCGGCAAAGTCTATGCCGGCCTGCTCCTCACGGCGGTCGGTGCCGCGGCCTTGGCATGGGAGTTCTTTGCCCGCACGCCGCGGCATTGGCTGGCCTTGGGCAGTTCGGAGGAAGCCTGCCGGCTGATCGGGCTGAACCCGCCTCGCATTCTCCAGACCGCTTTTCTGGCCAACGGCTTGTTTCTCGGCGTGGGCGCGCTCATCTACGTAACTAGGGTGCAGGCCATCGAGCCTTCGCGGATCGCGCTCGGCTTCGAACTGCAGGTGATCGGCGCGGTCGTGCTCGGCGGCACCAATATCTTTGGCGGGGAAGGGAGTTTCATTGGGACAGTCCTCGGCGCGTTCTTTCTTTATTTCATTTCGCAGGTATTGACCTACGCGGGAGCGAGTCCGTATTCGCAGGATGCGATTGCCGGAGCGATCATCGTCCTGGTGATTGGGATCGATTGCGCCTTGCACCGGCCGCGAAAGATGCTGGAAGAACTAACCTAACGATTCGGAAAAAGTTGACTCCCATTTCCCGACTGTCAGAGTGCGAAAACTCGCAACATGATCATTCCTTGCCCTGCCGCCCGTAGGCCGACGAACGCCGGTGGAAACTTCCTCAACGGCTCGAGCGGACTCTGCCGATTCGCAACCCTCACAGCCGCCTTGCAGCTATGTTGGCAAGGAGTTGCCGCAGCCGCGCCTGCGCCGGTTGGGGCCCTGCTCCAAGCGCCTCCGTCCGTCCTGCCGAGCCAGTCCCGCGCGCTGCCGGCAGCGCCATCGCGGCCGGCCCGGGATTCATTGAGCAGTCCAGCGGGCCGGACGATGTGCGCCATCGGCGAGCCCACGGACGACGAGCAGCTTTACCTCGATGCATCAACCGAGCCCCCGGCGCGATCCGGCCGCGGAAGCGCTCGACTTCGCGCCAGCACGGATCCGGAAGTGGTTTCCAATTTGGAAGGCTTTGAGGTGGACCTGGACCTGATGGTGCAGCAAATCAGCGCCTTCGCGCCGACTGCGCCTTTGTCCTTTAGCTCTCAGCTCATCGCCGCGGCGCGGGCCCATAGCCAGGATATGTTAGCGCATGACTTCCAGGCGCACGAAGGGACGGATGGCACTCTCTTCTCCGACCGCGCCACCCGCGCCGGTTACTCCTGGATCAACATTGCCGAGAACGTATTTTCCTATGCCCGATCGGTGGAGCACGGGCACGCAGGGTTCGAAGTGGATTGGGGAGGCGGCCCGGAGACAGGAGGGATGCAGGATCCAGCCGGCCACCGGCAAAACATCCACAATGGGTCTTTTCGCGAGATCGGCATTGGCGTCGTCACGGGCAGCAACACCAACGTTGGGCCGACTCTGGTCACCCAAGATTTCGGCAATCGTCTCAACCTGACGCCCTTGATCACTGGAGTGATCTACTATGACTTTAATGGCAATGCCTTTTGTGATGTGGGTGAAGGAGTCGGCGGGGTGGTTGTCCTGCCGAGCGGTTCAACGGCATATGCCTCTTCCGCCGCTTCCGGAGGTTATTCCGTCCCGGTCACGGCCAGCAGCAGTTATACCGTGACGTTCCAGGTTGCCGGTCTGCCCGACAGCCAATCCTCCGTCGACGTTGGGACCGACAACGTGAAGCTCGATCATGTGCTTGCCTACACGCCCCCGACGATCGCGGGTTCGGACCGGCCAGCCATCGGACAAGACAATGCTTACACCTTCAGCACTGTGGGCGGTGCCATTGGCTATCAATTCAAGACGGGTCGTCTCGTGGCATCGACTGCCGTCGAAGGCGCCGAAAACGGCTTAGCCAACCTCACCGTTGTAAGCACGCCGGGCTATGCTGTCATCGACAACGCCATTCGGGCCTCAGGCAGCGCCTCGTTTCATTTGGCGCATCCCCGGACCGGTGACACGAACTCGCCCCCCGAAGATCAATCTCTCACCCTCAATCGAACCTTCCGCGGCCGTGACGCTGTCACGCTTGATTTTTCCAGCAAGCTCAATTGGGCTACGCCCCAACAGGTCGCTCGCGCCCAAATTTCGCTCGACAGTGGCAGCACCTGGACCGATGTCTGGAGCCAGGCAGGCCTCGGCAACGCCGGCGGCAACAACTTTGTCGCGCAGCACATCCCTCTCCCAACGGTCGCCGGCCGCGAATTTCGGGTCCGCTTCGTTTACGACTACCTTGGCGGCGGCTTCTTTCCCGACACCGCCTCTGCCGTCGGTTTTCACGTCGACAATATCGGGTTGACTGGCGCGGATGAATTGAGCGAGGAGACGGTCGAAGACCTGCCAGCTGGCACTCCTTTCCTTTTCACTCCAGACGCAGCCTCCTCGTTCGCCTTGAGCGTTCGCGCCAAGCTCCCTGGACGCACCTTGCCCTGGGGACCGGCGAAAGTCGTCACGGCCGAGGCGGGTTCAGGCATCAGCATCCGGATCACGACTGTGCAGAAAGCGGCCGACGGACGGTGGCAGCTCGATTTCACAGCGTTGAATGCCGGCACGAGCGTATTCCAGGTCGAACAGGCGGCTGACGCGAGCGGTCCCTGGGTGGCTGCAACAGCAGCCTCCGTCCAACCTGCCGGGGGCACACTCTACCGGGCACTCGTTTTAAGCACAGAACCGCGCCGCTTTTATCGAATTCGCGCCAATTAACGTGAGCTCCCAAACTCCTTGCCCGCACCGCTCATGAAGATCGCCTGTTGCCAGCTGGACATCGCCTGGGAAGATAAAGCGGCCAATTACGCCAAGGTCCATTCGTTGCTCGCCGAGGCGAAGCTTCCTCCCGGCAGCCTGGTGGTGCTGCCAGAGATGTTCGCGACGGGTTTCAGCATGAATGTCGCCGACATCGCCGAAGCCAAGGACGGCCCCACCGCCGCCTTTGTCCAGGCAACGGCGCGGGAGTTTGGCATCTTTGTGACCGCGGGCCTGGCCATCGTGGACGACCGCGGCCAGGCGTCCAACCACGCCCTGGTCGTCGCGCCGAACGGCGAGACTCTCTGCCGCTACGACAAAATCCATCCGTTTACACTCGGGGGCGAAGCCGACCATTATCGTGCCGGATCGGAAGTGGTCCTTTGGGATTGGCAGGGGTGCCGGGTCGCGCCGTTCATCTGCTATGATTTGCGGTTTCCCGAATTGTTCCGGGCGGCAGTCGAGCGCGGAGCTCAGATGTTCACCGTCATTGCCAATTGGCCGGTCAAGCGGGAGATGCACTGGGTGACCCTGCTCCAGGCCCGCGCCATCGAAAACCAGGCGTATATCATCGGCGTAAACCGGTGCGGCACGGATCCCAAGTACGTCTACCCGGGCCGAACGGTCGTCGTCGATGCGCACGGCTGTGTCCGGACCGACGCCGGCCATCAGCCCGGCCTAATCACCGCGGACATCGACCTCGGCGTGGTCGAAAGCTGGCGCAAGGAGTTCCCTGCCCTCCAGGATATGCATTGGAAGGCGTCGGCCAAATCCATTTGACCAGCCCTGTTTTCGAACTACCGTCTGGCTTATGGATCACTCACCGGGTTTTCTTAAATTGGTCAACGAAGCGCGTCCGAAGGTGAAGGAACTGACCATCGACCAGGCCCGGCAAAGACTAACCCAAAATCCCCAAGCCGTTCTCGTCGACGTCCGCGAAGACCGGGAATGGGAAAACGGCCACGCTGTCGAAGCCATCCACCTCGGCAAGGGCGTTTTCGAACGCGACCTGGAGAAAAGGCTGCCTGACCGCGACACGGAAATCATCATGTACTGCGGCGGCGGGTACCGGTCGGTATTGACCGCGGACGTCGCGCAACGGATGGGCTATCGCAACGTATTTTCGCTCATCAATGGTTACAAAGGCATGCTTGCTGCCCAATGGACTATGCGACGCGAAACGTAAAGCGGCGTGCCCCGCTCACAATTGTCCCCCAATTATGAGCGCTCGTAACATATTCGTGATCAATCAATAGCAGATGTCTTTGTAGAAAACACACCGCCGGCTCAGCCAGGCACCAGCGTCGTTCCGCTTCGGGCCATCGTCATCCCCGCCGCTCGCAACGGTAGCTAAATTCGAATCGCCTTCCACCCGGGCGATCACCCTGTCCATGGGTAGATCGGCGCCGGCGGGTAGCCGCTAGCCCCGCCTGGTCTAGTCATCCGTTGATGATTTCCCCGCCGTTGGGATGGAGGATCTGGCCGGTGATGTAAGAAGCATCTGCAGATGCCAGGAAAACGAAACAGGGCGCCACCTCAGAAGGTTCCCCGGCTCGTTTCAGCGGGACGTCGCTGCCAAACTTGGCCACTTTGTCCGGCGGGAAGGTCGAAGGGATCAGCGGCGTCCAGATCGGTCCGGGAGCGACTCCATTCACACGAATTCCCCTGTCCGCCAGCGACATGGACAATGAGCGCGTGAAAGCGACGATCGCCCCTTTGGTGGCGGAATAGTCCAGGAGCTGTGGGCTGCCGCGATAGGCGGTCACGGAGGTTGTGTTGATGATAGCCGCCCCCTCTTTCAAGTAGTTAAGCGCTGCCTTGGCCACAAAGAAATAGCTGAAGATATTGGTGCGAAAAGTCCGTTCGAGCTGTTCGGCCGTGATCTGTCGCAAATCCTTCTGTGGATGCTGCTCAGCCGCGTTGTTGACCACGATGTCCAAGCGGCCGAACCGATCGACCGTCCGTCGAATCAGGGCGCGACAAGTCCGTTCGTAGCCAATGTCGCCGGGAAGCAGCAAACATTCGCGCCCTTCCTTCTCGACCAGGCGCCTGGTCTCTTCGGCATCGTCATGCTCCCGCAGATAGGCAATGGCAACATTAGCCCCTTCCTTTGCGAAGAGAATCGCCACCGCTCGCCCAATTCCGCTATCGCCACCGGTGATAAAGGCGACCTTGTCCTCCAGTTTGCCACCGGGCCTATAATCCTGGCGTTGCGATTGAGGGCGAGGCTTCATCGCGGATTCTTTCCCGGGTTGGGTGTCTTGCATTTGAGCCGGCCGCAATGGCTTCGGCGAGTGTGCTTTCTTGGCCATAATAACTCCTCCTAGGTCGCTCTTCGGGCCTTGTCCCGGCGGTCAATTTCGAGCATCGCGCCGACGCGGAAAAGAGGAGCGAACCTGCTTTTGAGACCGGGCGGATGCCTAAAGGTGGAAAGGCTTGCGCCGGGCGGCGAGCCGTCCACAGACTAAGACATGGCCTGTGCAGGCTTAATACAGCGGAAGGAAATCTGGTTTCCAACCCGGCAAGGTTGGCTGGTGTTGGGCGGCGTGGTGGCACTGGTGGTTTTGGGCACCATGGTAGGCGCCGTGCCCTTTCTTTCCACGACGCGCCCGATGGGCGGCGATGTTCTGGTCGTGGAAGGTTGGCTGCCTGATTATGCGCTGGCGGAAACGAAACAGATTTTCGAAGCGAGAGGGTATCGCCTTCTCCTTGTGACTGGGATACCGATCGACCAGGGAACACACCTCAGCCAGGAAACGAATTACGCCTTCCTCGCCTCCAACACGCTCAAACACATGGGGCTCTTGCCGGGCGCGCTGGTTCCGATCGCGTGTCCCGACGTGGCGCGGAATCGAACTTATGCCACGGCGCGGAAGGTCCGGGAATGGTTGGACGCGCATCCCGGACACGCGAAGGTGGACGTCACCAGCTTGGGGGTGCATTCCCGGCGCACCTGGCTGCTCTATCGCCTGGCGTTGGGCCAGAGGTACGAAACCGGAATCTTCGCCGCCCGCGATCAACGATACGATGACCGGGAATGGTGGAAAACGAGCGGCGGTTTCCGGATTGTTACGAGCGAAATCATCGCTTTCATCTACGCCAAGCTCCTCTTCTATCCTCATTGGAGCAAAACGGCTGATGGCGATCCGATCTAAGACTTCGCAGGCTCACTCGAAGTCTGTTGCACGCTTTACAGGCTTCAGCACGCTGACTACAGTTCGCTCATGGCGTCGCAGTTTGATGAGTCGGACTTCATTGACCGTGAGTTTCAAAGCTCGCAAGGACCTTATGCCGCGACGCCCGGTCATTCCGCAGGCAGTGTCGTCTTTCGTCCGCCAACCCGGGAAGAGCTCGATACACGCGTCGGCGAGGCTCAACGCAAACTGGCGGAGTTGCGCCGCGCCCAAGAGGAACTCGAACGCGAGCGGGCCGGATTGGAAGAGGCGCGCCGGCGGCGGCACGAGTTTCAAGCTGGCCGGGAAGAGATGTTGCATCACTTGACACGCGGCGTGGCTCTGGCGGAGAAAGCGGAAGGTGAGGCACGGCGCAACGCCGACCAACTATCCAAGACTCTGGCGCGGCTGCACGAAGCGTTGCAGGGAGTCCAGGCGATTCGTGAAGAGAGCTGGACCGAAGAGAATTGGAACGTCGAACTGACCAAATCGCTGGCCGCGATCGAAAACGCCCGCATGGAATGGAACCGGGCTCAACTCGCCTGGCCCATCCTCAACGGCCAGGATCAGGATGCCGCCCCCATTAGTCCTTCCTCCCCCACGGGCGCGTTCTGGGAAGGAAAGTCGTTTTGGCAATTGTGTCAGCTCGGCGTTGCCATTACCTGGCCGGTGGCGCTTGTCGGCTTGATCGGAATGATTTTGCTGGCACTGCTCCGCGTGCGATAGTCAGCGGGAGTGGGTATGGGATTGTTCAAGAAGAAATCTGATCCCATTTCGAATCGAAGCAAGGCCCTCAGTGCCCAGATCGCGTCCCTTGAAGCTGAGATCCGCCGACTCGATACGAAAGTGCAACGGACCGCAGCACAGCCGCGCGTCCGTTCAACGGCTTTGCCCTATGGCCAAGCGCAATGGGCCAACAAGAAGGCCAAGGCCGCCCCGCGCGATCCAGTCTTCGAATCCGTCGATCACCGGCATTTGGACGCCGTCGCTGAGACCGATTCCACCGCCGAACACTTCAATGACCTGGGCGTGCGCAAGTATGATATCGCCGCGGCCTGGCGCCGGTTTCGCAGCCAATTTCGGGGGCCGCCGGCCAATAATCCAAAACTGGTCAGTTACCTGGCCGCCGGGAGCATTCGCGGCCTGCGTCCGTTGCGCTATGAGAAGCGCATTGCCCGCAATCGGTTTATCGCGCTGTTCATCATCCTGGTCTGCTTGCTTTGGGGTATCATCGCGGTCTTTGTCCGCTCCCAATAAAGCACCTGAGCGTGCCCACCTTCGCAACGCCTCTTCCGCCCTGATCACCTTTTACCGCCTTCTACAATGACTGAGCTCGTTTTGGAACATGCCGCTCTGCAACTGCGCGAGAACGACGACGTGGCGGTGGCAAAAAAGACGCTAAAGGCCGGCGTGCAGCTGCGTCACGGCGGCCAGGCGCTGACCGTGGCCAGCACCATCCCTGCCGGCCACAAACTCGCCCTGAAAGACGTGGCCAGCGGCACACCGGTGCGCAAGTATGGCCAAATCATCGGCTTCGCCTCCCGGCCGATCCAGCCAGGGGAACACGTGCATACGCATAATCTCGAGATGCTCGATTTCGAGCGGCGATATGAAATCGGTGGTAGCCAGGCCCCGGTCCACTATTATCCCGCCGAAGCGATGCGCCATTTCGAAGGGTTCGCCCGGCCGCAAGGGCGAGTTGGGACGCGCAATTATGTCGCGATCATCTCGAGTGTGAACTGTTCGGCGTCGGTGTCGCATTACATCGCGGATCGATTCAACGACGACGACTGGCGGCGGCAGTTTCCACACGTAGACGGAGTGGTTGCGTTCACGCACAAGAGCGGGTGTGCCATTCAACCCGGCGAACCGCACGCCGTGCTGCAGCGCGTGCTGGCCGGCCTGGCCCGCCACCCAAATATCGGCGGCTATGTTTTGATCGGCCTGGGCTGCGAGGTCGCCCAAGTGCACCTGCTGGTGGAACAGTTCGGCTTGGACAAGGTCCGGCCGGGCGAGACAGCGCCCACCTTCATGACCATCCAGAATCAGGGAGGGGTGCGCAAAAGCGTCGAAGCCGGCGCGGCCGCGGTGGCGAAGCTGCTTCCAGCGGTTAATGAGGGGCGCCGCTCTCGGCAACCCATTAGCAAGCTGATCTTGGCCGAGAACTGCGGCGGGTCAGACGGCAACAGCGGCATCACGGCCAATCCGGCCTTGGGAGTCGCTTCCGACGAACTGGTGCGCTATGGAGGCACTTCCGTCCTGGCGGAAACGCCCGAGATCTACGGGGCTGAGCACCTCCTCGTGCGCCGCGCGGTCAATCGTGCCGTGGGGGAAAAACTGATCGAGCTGATTCGTTGGTGGGAAAACCACGCGCGCGAGCATCACGCCACAATCGATAACAATCCATCTTACGGCAATCGTGAGGGAGGTCTGACGACCATCTACGAAAAGAGCCTGGGCGCGGTCGCGAAAGGCGGGCAGTCCCCCTTGAACGCCGTCTACCGTTACGCCGAGCCGATCGTCGGCCCGGGTTTGTGCTTTATGGATACACCCGGGTTCGATCCGGTGAGCATGACTGGCTTGGTCTGTGGCGGCTGCACCGTCGGCGTGTTCACGACCGGCCGGGGCAGCGTCTACGGATGCAAGCCGGCGCCCTGCATCAAAGTGGCGACCAATACAGCGCTCTACGATTGGATGACGGATGACATGGACCTGAACGCCGGCACGATCCTGGATGGCACCGAAACAGTCGAGCAAGTCGGTCACCGCATTTTCGAGAAGATAATCGCTGTCGCCGGCGGAGAAAAAACCAAGAGCGAGTTGGCTGGCATCGGCGATGAAGAATTCGCTCCCTGGATCCTGGGGCCCACCTTCTGAGACCGGCTCAACCTCGACAAGCTCAAGCTCTTGTCCGCCCATTGTCATGTTGAGCGGCCTTGGTGGCTAAAGCTAAAGTCCGCGGTCCGATGAGGTAGCGTTCACGGTCCGATAGGACCGCGGGGACCGCCGCCAATTTCCAGCCAAAAGGCTTGACTCATAAGGAAGCCATCGCAAAGTCCACGATTCTGATGAAAGCCGTCCAATTGATCGCTCATGGAAAGCCCGGACAGTTCCAGCTGGTCGATGTGCCTGAACCGCAGCCGGGGCCAGACGAGGCAGTGGTCCGCGTCCGAGCCTGCGGGTTGAACCGCCTGGATCTCTGGTTGGAAGAAGCCGGACTGCCCATCACCGTGCCGCTCCCACGCACGCCCGGAGGCGAAATCGCCGGTGAAATCGCCGCGGTCGGAAACGACGTGGAGGCCAGTTTGAAGGTGGGCGATCGGGTTGCCGTCCAATCGAACCTCTTTTGCGGCGAGTGCGAGTTCTGCGTGGCGGGAGATGAATCGCTTTGCTTGAACGGCCGGTTGCTGGGCGTGCAGCAGGACGGCGGTTTTGCCGAGAAGGTCCTGGTTCCGGCGCGAGCGTTGGTGAGGTTGCCGGAGGGGGCGACGTTTGAAGCGTCAGCGGCTGTAACGCTCGCCGGGAGCACCGCGATGCACATGCTCACTAACCGGGCGCAGGTGCAGATGGGGCAATGGGTCCTGGTCATCGGCGGCGCTAGCGGAGTCGGCTCGGCAGCGATCCAAATTGCCCGTCACCTCGGCGCCTATGTCATCGCCACTGGCTCCACGCCTGAAAAGCGGGCATTGGCCTCTTCCCTCGGCGCCCAGGCAACGGTCGACGCCTCCCTCTCGGATTGGCCGGCCGAAGTGCGGAAACTGACCCAAAAACGCGGCGTCGACCTGGTGGTGGAACATGTCGGCGGCAAGACACTGGAACAGGCATTCCATTGCCTCGCCCGCGGCGGAACGATCGTGACTTGCGGCGCGACGGCGGGACGCGACGTCCAGTTCAACCTGTGGCCCTTCTTTGTGAAGCAGCAAAAGCTCGTGGGCAGCTATGGCCGCTCTCGGGTCGATATGCTCGCCACCCTTGATTGGGTGGCCACGGGCAAACTCCGGCCGGTCATCGATCGCGTTTTGCCGCTGGAACAAACGGCCGCAGCCTTTCGCGCCCTGCGGGAGCGCGCTGTTCTAGGCAAGATCCTGATTCGCCCCGGCGAATGAGTTCAGCGGAGCTCCAGACGACGCGCCGCTCGGAGTGGTTCGAAGCAACTGGGCCAAGCAGCTGCCTGTCTCGTTCCGCAAGAAGCCCCGCCGAGAAACGAGTCAGGCGCGGTTGGAAGAGCGGTCCCAATCACACCAATTGATTATGCGGGTTGCCTTTGAGGCCAAGGCATTTGGACACCCCGCCGCCGGGCTTGGCACGCTTCCGGCTTTCGAGGGCGTCATGATTGGGTCACCAGCGACAGATAGACAAGATGCCGATCGCTGGCGCGTCCCGAGCCTGTCAGTCCAGTCGGCCAGCCGCACTCATCTGGATCGATCCTGGGGACGCGAGCGATCGATTGCCCTCCTCAGGCGCTGTTTCTCTGAGCAAGAGTGGAGATGGCTGGAGGACGAAGTCGAGTATCAGAAGGGCCTCGAAGAGATCGAAGGGATCACCGATGCCGAAGCGATGATTCACCTCGGCTTGCGCCTCATTGATCAAGCGCGCAAAGGGACCTTGCCAAGTGGGCGACGCCCGCCATCCCGGGTCTGGCGCTGACCCAGCCGCTCGTATTGGGAGATCCGACGGCGATTAGAACAGTTGACCGGCGCGGGCGTTTCATCAACACTGCAGGAAGTTAGCCGGCCATTTTCAAACGCCTCCGTGCTTTGACCATGACCGTCGAAGCACGCATATGTTTTCCTTGCAGCGATTCCTCGGTAAAGAAGACAGGTTTTTCGATCTGCTGGAGGCCAGCGCCGCCGAAGCTCAGACCAGTGTTCGCGCCCTGACCAGTTTCATGAAGCAGCCGGACCAGGTCAAGTCGCTCGACGACTTCATTCGATCGCGACGAAACGAGAAGAGGATCACGTCCCAGATCAGCGAAGAGCTTTGCACCTCGTTCGTGACCGCTTTGGAACGAGAGGACATCGAGGCGCTCTCCGTCGCTCTCTATAAAATTCCCAAGACGATCGAGAAGATCGGCGAACGGATTCTGATCGCGCCGCGGTTTCTTCACGGGATCGAACTGTCCCGACAATTGGCTCTGGTCGAACAAGCGGTCGACATTGTCTTGACCATGATCAAGGAGCTGCGCCGCAACGTAAATCTCGACCTCATTCGCGGTCACAACGACCGCCTCCAGACGGTCGAGGGCGAAGCGGACAAGCTCGTGGTCGAATTTTTGACCGACCTCTACTCGGGAAAGCGCGACCCGGTCCAGGTGGTCTTTCTCAAAGACCTGTTTGAGTTATTGGAAAAAGTGACCGACC
>JAXMHN010000070.1:0-32987 GCA_046346765.1 Verrucomicrobiota bacterium
GCGTCGCAGTGCTTTTCACCAAAACCTATAGCCGAGTTTTGGCTCCAGGACTAACCGCGCTCGATCCTCGCCTGCCGAAAGATGTCACCGAACGGAGCCAACTGAGCATCGCATGGCGGTCGTTGCAGAAAGCCCTCGACGACTTCATGGAGACAAAAATGATCGCCGCTTAAACTTGACCGTTTTGTGAACTAGAATTCCGGCAAGTGGATCTAGAATTCCGGCAAGTGGATCTAGCTAAAGCCCGCTTGCGACAGCCGCGCCGCCGCGACCCGACCATCTTAGGCAGTTCTCCTTGCAATTTTGGGCTTGGGATACTTGGATACCGGCGTGGATTCTTGGTTAATTGGATCCTTGGTTAATTGGATCCTTGGTTAATTGGATCCTTGGTTAATTGGATCCTTGGTTAATTGGATCCTTCATGATTAGCCCATGGGCCTGCGAGTTCGTCTGCTTTTGCTGGTGCTGCTTCCCGCCATACCGGGGTTGGTCTTGGCGGTCTACACCAACTTGAAGCAGCGCGAAGCTGGGCGGTTTCGGGTAGAGCTCGACGCGATTCGGGTTGTGCAACTGGCGGCGAGCAAGCAAGCCGGTTTGATCGACGCCACCCGGCAGCAGCTCAATGGTTTTTCGAAATTGCCGGAGGCGTTAGGGACGAACAAGCCTGTCTACCAGGCGTTCTTTGCTGGCGTGCTCGGCCTGTTCACGAACTATGTCGACTTTGGTTTATTGGAAATCAACGGCGATGTGGTGGCCAGCTCCCAAAAGTCTCCGGTAACCACCAATCTGGCCGACCGCGCCATGCTGGAGCGCATCGTGCGGACGCGGGAATTTGCCATTGGGACGTTCGAAGCGGGCGAAGCAGGGGCCAGGCCCAGTTTGCTTTTTGGGCATCCGGTTTTCAGGGCCAACGGCCAGGTGGCCCGCGTGCTTTATGCTGCTCTGGACCTGAATGCCATCAGCCGGGTAGCGGCAAAGACGGAGCTGCCGTCCAATGCGGTCATTCATGTTCTGGACGAGGATGGAATCATCCTGACCCGTTATCCGGATCCGGAAGGGTGGGTGGGCAAACCGTTTGGGCTTTCCAATGAGATCGCGCGCATTCTTTCGCGCAAAGAAGGTACGACTGAGACCCGGATTCCAGGAGACGTCGTTCGGCTTTGCGGCTTCACTTCGCTGGGCACCGCCGCGGCCACGAACCTGGTGGTGAGCGTGGGAATCCCGCTCTCGGCGGCGTATGCCCAGACGGATCGGATGCTTCTTCTCAACATGGGCGTCTTGGGCCTGGTAGCGGCGCTGGCGGTCCTCGCCGCTTGGATTTATGCGGATCGTGCCATCCTGAAACCTGTTCGAGCCATGGCGGAGAGCACCCGCCAGGTGACCGCGGGAGACTTGACCGGGCGGACGGGGCTCGGCCATGGGGCGGGCGAACTGAACCAGCTGGCGCGCGCGTTTGACGCGATGACGGAGAGATTGCGCCAGCACCGTTTGCAGAATGAACAGCTGCACGCTGAGCTGGAGGATCGAGTCAAGGAGCGAACGGCCCAACTCGAGCATAGCAACCGGGAGCTGGAAGCTTTTTCGTATTCGGTCTCGCATGATCTGCGCGCTCCTTTGCGTCACATTCATGGCAATGCGCAACGTTTGGAAGAGGAGGCCGGGGCATTCCTAACGGACGAACACCGCCGCTATCTCAAATTGATTGCGACGGCGACCAAGCGAATGGGTAGCCTCATCGATGACCTGCTGGCCTTTTCGCGCATGGGCCGCACCGAATTGACTAAGAGCGAGGTCAATCTCGACGAACTAGTCAACGAAGTTCTGCAGGAGTTCAAACGCGATACTGAAGGCAGAAACATCGAGTGGAGCATCATGCCATTGCCAAAGGTCTTCGCCGATCGCGCGATGTTGAAGCAGGTTTGGGCCAATCTGTTGTCCAACGCTATTAAATACACCCGGCAACGCCATCCAGCCGTCATCAGCATCTCAGGGCGCCAGGAGGCAAATGAGTTTGAGTTTGCTGTTCGAGACAACGGCGCCGGCTTCGATATGCGTTATGCGGACAAACTCTTTCGCGTCTTCGAGCGGCTGCATCATGCCGACGAATTCGATGGCACCGGTATTGGATTGGCCAACGTCCGTCGCATCATCCTCCGGCACCATGGGCGCACCTGGGCGGAGGCGAAACCCGATGCCGGCGCCACTTTCTACTTTACCCTGCCCATCCAAACACCTGCTCAGGGCGAGTCATCATTGTGATGACGCACTCACTGGACCGGGGGATTGGTCCACCGCAAAAGGCCGGCTTTGACCGGCCCATTTTGTGACGAGGACCCTTTTAATGTTTCAATGAGCTTGTGATCCGCTCAAGATTTGCTGCATCGGTTCCCATCCCGAGTGGCTCGGCCTGAGGATCACAGCGTCCATCCCTGCCGGTATTCCCGATGGAGCCATTGATTGGCGGCCGGATCGTTGGTGAACTGCATCCTGGCTCCGTCCCAGAGGAGCTTCTTCTGGGCGCGGACGGCGATGTTGCCCAGCAAACAGACCTCGGTCACCAAGCCGGCATGGTCAGGAAAGCTGGATCCGGCCGGGGGGCCGCCGTGGATGGCAGCAATCCATTCCTGCAAGTGGCCGGGCGAGCGTGGCAAGGTTTGAGGGGGCTTCTTATAAGCTTCCATCCGCGATTCCGGAATGAGACGGTCACCCAGGAGTTTGCCGCGATCGCCAATGTAGATCGGATCACGCAAGGGCTCGTCGTCGTCCAGTTCAGCGGGCCGCGGCGGTTTCAATCCTCCGTCGAACCAGTTGATCGTGACGGGAGGACGGTGGCCGCGCGCTGGAAACTCGAAGCGCACTATTTCGCCAAGGGGATATGTCTCGGAGCTTAGTTTGGTTGCGCTCGCCTCGACGCTGACGGGGTGGCCAAGGTCGAGGGCTTTGAAAACGGTGGAGAGCTTGTGCAGCCCGAGATCGCCGAGCAGCCCAGTGCCGAAATCGCGCCAATTGCGCCATGTCCAGGGATGATAAGCCGGGTGGTAAGGACGAGCTGGGGCAGGTCCGAGCCAGAGGTCCCAATCCAGACCATCAGGCACGGCCGGGGTTTCCATCGGCCGGCCTTCGCAGGTTGGCCAGCTCCAAAAGCGCACTCCGTAGAACAATTGCACCTCGCGCACATCGCCGATCGCGCCGTCGGCCATGATCTCCTGCGTGACGCGCGCGGATTCGGAAGCTTGGCCTTGATTGCCGCATTGGGTGGCGACTTGGGCATGACGGGCCGCTTCGCTAACCTGGCGTGCTTCCGAAACGGACCAGGTGAGCGGCTTTTCACAGTAAACATGCTTCCGGCGCTTGAGCGCTGCCATCGTGATGACGGCGTGGGAGTGGTCCGGCGTGGCAATCATGACCGCATCCAGATCTTGCTTGTCGAGCAGCTCGCGGTAGTCGTGATACGCCCGACAGACTCTGTATTGACCTGACCGCGTTCCCTTGGCATATGCCGCTTCAATCTGACGCCGGGCAGGTTCTCGCCCACACGTTTGGCGCTCCCGCCCCTCCGACCAGTTCCAGGAGAGATAGCCGCTGCCTTCGCGATTCACGTCGCAGACCGCGACGATCTGGACTTCCGGCAGTTGCTGGAAAGCGAGCATGTTTTGGAGGCCTTGTCCGCCCAGGCCGATGCCAGCGAGATTGATTCTATCGTTGGGAGAGATATATCCGGCGCCGCCCAGGACATGACGAGGCACAACGCTGATGGCGGCGGCTGTTGCGGTCAGTTGGAGAAAGTTCCGGCGGGAGAAGAGAGCGGCACCTCGCCCGTTGGGCTTGTGCTGGTTTTTCATGGGTCCGCTGGTCTAGTGTGCTGTCCTCGCCGCAAAAGCCTACGGACTTAAGGGACAGCACACTAGCACAATTTCCGGACAAGGAGAAGGCTAACTGGCCGGACCGGGAGCTTGGCAGGGCGAGCGCCGCGCAAGGAGCGGGGGAGCGGGCGGGGACCCTTTCCCGGCTTGGTTGCCGACGCCGCGGTGGGGAGGCCACCGGGCGCCTCGTCGACGATGAAAGCGGGCACAAACTCGACCTAGCCTGACCGCGCGGTCTGGATAAGGGCGGTGAGCGGTATTAATCTGTGGGTGTGACCCGAAGTGCAATCGTGATTGCAGCCGCTGCCCTCTGGTTGGGAGGACTGTTGCGACTGTCCGCGCAGGAAACGAAGGTGGAATCATGGCAATTGGAAGGCGAGACTTTGGCGCATGATCCGTCGACCATCTGGGCGGAAGGGGGCCGCTATTATCTCTTCTACACTGGCCGGGGCATTGGCGCCAAGTTGTCGCCCGATCTGATACGCTGGAGCGAGGAGCCATCCGTATTTAGCACAGCTCCGGCCTGGGCGTTGCAGGCGGTGCCAGGTTATCGGGGTCATACCTGGGCGCCGGATGTCGCGCGACTCGACGGCCGCTTCCATCTGTAGTATTCCGTCTCGACCTTTGGCAAGCAGGTCTCGGCGATTGGCATGATGTCGAGCGCCACGCTCGATTCGGGTGCGTCTGGCGGGGGATGGACCGACCACGGCCCGGTCATCCAGTCGACCAATGGGAGTCCGTACAATGCGATCGATCCCAGTGTGCTCGCGGACGAAGATGGCCGCGTCTGGATGGCGTTTGGCTCCTTTTGGAGCGGCATCTACCTGATCCAGTTGAATCCCAGGAATGGTCTTCGTCTGGACGAGAGCGAGCCGCCCCGCCAGCTCGCGTGGTCTGAATCGATCGAAGCTGCCTGCCTGACCCACCAAGGCCCCTATTACTATCTCTTTGTCAATTGGGGCCGTTGCTGCCGCGGCACCAATAGCACCTACGAAGTCCGGGTTGGCCGCAGTGCCGTTGTGACGGGCCCGTACCAGGACCGAAGCGGCGTCGATCTGGTCAATCGTGGGGGGACACCTTTTCTTGAAAGCAACGGTCGGTTTGTTGGGCTGGGGCACATTGGGGTGATGGCAGCGGGAGGACAAGTCTGGTTTAGCTATCACGACTACGACGCCGCCAGCAAAGGCCGCTCGCGCCTCGGGCTTGGCCAGCTGGAATGGACTGCGGATGGTTGGCCATTGGCGCGGGCGCCGGTCGGCTCTGATTCGGCTGCAAGCACTAAGGGACCTTGATTGCATCGGCGGTCGGTTAATGGTATTCCCTGGTGACACACACAGCCAAAGCATCAAATGAAATCCTCGGTCAGGCCTTTGCTGGCTACTCTCGCAGCCGTTGTTCTTTGCGCGCCGGTCGGCGCGCAGGAGGTGTCGAATGGTCCCGACCTTCGGCTGGTGCCGTATCCGAAGAAGGTCAGTTTTGAGCCCGGCAATTTTGGATTGAAGCGGCGTCTCATCCTGGAGGTGAGTCAGGCGCAGGCCGCGGTGCTGGGCGAACAGTTGACGCAAGAACTCCAGTGGGCGGGCTATCCAGCGCCGACGATCAGGCCGCTCAAGACGGCGAACCATGTGCTGCGTCTGTCAACGCGGCCTCGTCGGGCGATCAAGAAACTGCCGCTGCGGGAGATTGCCGGGGCCGAAGAGTACAGCCTCCAGGTTCAGGCGAATGCCGTGACGGTGTGCGCGGCGGGGGCGCCTGGTTTGTATTATGGCGCTCAGACATTGCGGCAATTGATCCGAGCGAATCGGCAGGAGGATGGTTTGCCGGTCGTGACGATCACGGATTGGCCGGCGCTTGGTTGGCGTGGATTTCAGGACGATTTGACCCGAGGGCCAAGTTCGACGCTGGCGAATTTGGAGGGGCAGGTTGTGTTGGGATCGTTTCTGAAGCTGAATCTGTTCACCTACTACATGGAGCATCAATTTGCTTTCAAGAAGCATCCGGAGATTGGGCCCAAAGGCGGGTCGCTCACGCCGGAAGAATTGAAGAGTCTCGTCGGATATAGCCGACCGCGTCACGTGCAGGTGTTGGGCAACCAGCAATCATTTGGCCATTTCGGAGCGATTCTGGCGCATCCGGAGTATGCGTCGTTGCGAGAGACGCCCAACCTGCTCTGTCCGACGAATCCGCGCACCTACGAGTTGCTCAATGACCTGTATGCCGAAGTGGTGCCGCTGCTGACTTTTCCCTATTTCAATGTCTGTTGTGACGAGACCGACGGGTTGGGCGAGGGGCCTTCGAAAGAACTGGCGGCAAAAATCGGGACCGGCGGAGTCTATGTGGAGCACATCCGCCGCGTCCACGATCTGCTCCAGAAATACGACAAACGAATGATGATGTGGGGTGACATCATTCTCCGCCATCCCGACCAATTGTCGAAAGTGCCCAAGGATACCGTCATGATGACTTGGGGCTACGACGCCCGCGCCAGCTTCGACGAACAAATCACTCCCTTTGCCAAAGCAGGCTACGAATTCTTTGTTTGCCCTGGCGTGAGCTGTTGGAATCGGCTCCTGCCCGATTTCGCCACCGCTGCGACTAATATTCAGCATTTCGTCCGCGACGGTTTAAAGCAGGGGACCAGCGGCATGCTCAACACTGCTTGGGACGATGACGGCGAGTCCTTGAACGCCCCCAATTGGTACGGTTTTGCCTGGGGAGCGGAGTGCGCCTGGACAGGCTCGACCACCTGCCCGGCGGATTTCGATCGCCGCCTCGGAGCGGTGCTCTTCGGCAACAAGGGCGACCAATTCGGTCGGGCCATTCAGAACCTGTCCGTCCCGGGTGTTGGCGGTTTGCCCAGCGCGACCTTGTGGCAGTTCAGTTTTGGCGCCGTCAAGGTGCGGCAGCCTGAGCCGGCGCGCGCCGGGTGGAACAAGCTCCTGACATCGGTGCACGCGGCCATCGAGAATCTGGAAGCGTGCCGGAGTGATGCCAAGGTCAACGGCGAGTTGCTCGACTTTTTTCTCTTCGGAGCCCACAAGATTGAACTGTGCTTCCAGCGCGAGCTGGATCGGTTGGATGCGGCTTTGACCTACCGCCAGGCCCGTCGTGTCCCATTGGCCCAGGCCTTGCCGCTCCTTGAGCAACTGGAGAAAACGCTCCGGGGCAACCGCGACACCACGCAAACCCTTGCCCTGCGCTTTGCGGAGCTGTGGCGGCGTGAAAACCGCGAATATGCGCTCGATCGGACGACGCAGCGATACCAGGAGTTGATCCGCAAATACGACGTCGAGCTGGAAAGGCTCGCTCAGATTCGGCTCGCGGCGAAACCGGACCGGTCCTTGCCAACACCGCGCGAGGCGGGCTTGGAGCTGATCGAAGAGGGGCGGTAGGAAGCCGGTCTCGCTTTAAGGTTTGGCGACGAGCATCGCTTTCTTCGCCTCCAGCTTTTCGCCGAGATCTTCCTGATAGAAATAGGCATCGCGGGTGCCATCGGCGGACCAGCTATGGATAAAGAGCATGCGCTCGAACTTAATCCACCGGGCGGAGCCATCCATGAACAACTCATTGCCGCCTTCCGGCGGGCCAGCGGCTCGGCTTCGGTGGGGCGGCATGTTCTTAAATGCGCTGTCCCGGCCGCTGCCCCATTTGCGATCGATCTTCATGTTGGCATCCGCCGCCAAGACCCATCCCGGCTCGGCTTGAGACGCTTTGATCGGGCTGCGGGAAGGGAACGTCCCTGCGGGGTTAATCCAATTGGTGATGCCGCCGAAATATTGAAAGCCGATGACCCACTGGTTGTAATCGCGCTCGAATTGGGGAAAATCCGGCCGGTTGGGGCAAGTCCAGATGCGGCCTTTGGCGTTACCGACATTGAGGTTGACGGTCGCGGCGGCTTTTTCTTCCGGGGGATCCAGACAAATCTGGACCGCATTGACCCGCGCCACGATCACTTTGTCCTGATTCTCATCGGCATAAATCGTCATGCCGATGCCGATCTGACGAAGGTTATTGAGGCATTTGACTCGGCGACTGCTTTCCTTCGCCCGAGCCAGGGCGGGCAGGAGCATGCCAGCGAGAATGGCAATGATCGCGATCACGACGAGCAATTCGATCAGCGTGAAGGCTAAGCCCGGCGAGGGAGCAGGGCGACGAGTTTGAGTTGGCGGTGAGCTCATACAATGTGCTCGAGAGTTGCCTGGGGACCAATGGTGAACCAGAGGCAAGTATGTCATCGATGCCGGTCGGTGGCAATCTCTTTGCCAGGCTGAGGCAGTTCAGCTTGGGACCGAGGCCTTCGAACTCTGACTTGCATTTGTCGTTACGGCCGCTAACGTGGCCCCAACCCAGACACCCAGCGCGTTAGCAGCGTCTCGAGCCGCGCTCTCTGCCTTTTCCTTGATGCTCGTCAGCCGCTGGCCGCAAGGGATGGCTGGCGACAACCAACAAATCCAAACTGCTGCAGACCTATGAGACTATTCCCACGGAAGAGCTGTCCCAATCGCTCGTGGCGAGCGATTTCTAGCGCTGCCCTCCTTCTTGCCCTGTCGCTCACGCCGGCGCGCGCGGGCTTGAAAGACGGGCTGGTCGCTTACTGGCCGCTGGACACCGTTGTCGGCACAAAGACACCGGATTTGGTGAGCGGGTATGACATGGAGTTGATGAATCTGACTGCCGCCGACCTGGTCGACGGTAAGGTGGGCAAGGCGTTCAAGTTCGACAACGCGCGGCAAACCATGTTGAAACGACAACACACCGTCGGCGAGCAGCTGCCTATTAATCAATATCCCGCGGTGACGGTTACGCTATGGGCGAAAGTGGCGGGCAGCACCTTGACGGACTTGCGGCTGTTTTCGGAGGCGAGCACGACCGACAACAATCCGCTTTTCAACCTCGGGACCGGCAGCACCGGCGGCATTAACAACCTGGATATTCTCTTCCGGCAGACGCCGTGGGCGACAGTCGATCACCTCAGAACAGTCAGTGAACCTCTCGACGATACCTGGCATCACATCGCCTACATCCAGCAGGCGGATGGCTCACGCGCATTGTATATCGATGGGGTTAAAGATGACCTCGAGATTCCAGCCAAAGAGGAGGGCGCCTGGCGGCTTAATACCACCTCCATCGGAGGCATCCTCCGCGCCAACCCGACTCACTGGTTGACCGGGCTGATCGACGATGTGGCCCTGTGGAATCGGGCCTTGAGCGAAGCTGAACTCAAGCAGGTGGTGGCAACGGGTCTTTCCAGTGTCTTTTCGCCCATCGCCCAAGGCATGGTCGCGTATTGGCCGTCGACGAAGTGGTGGGTGCCAAAACGCCGGAATTGGTGAATGGCTACGATATGGAATTGCTCAACTGCCAATTTTGCTGCTGACCTGCGGACGGGAAAGTCGGGAAAGCCTTCTTTGTGCTCGATGTAACGCCCGCCAGACTCCTGTTGAAACGCCAACATAGCGCGGGAGAGCAGTTGCCCGTGAATCAATATCCCGCCATCACAGTGTCTTTTTGGGCGGCGTTGCCGGTGTTGCTTGACGGACTTGCGGCTGTTTTCGGAAGCGAGCATCACGCGGATAATAATCCGCTCTTCAATCTCAGTACCGCCAGCACCGTGTAATCGGCCAACCGGATATTTTCTTCCGCCAGACGCCCTGGGCGACGGTCGATCATGCAGGTGATGTCAGTGAACCTCTCGATGATACCCGGCACCATATCAGTTACATTCAGCAAGCTGACGGCGCGCGCCGTTTATATCGACGGGATCAAAGACGGTGCTGAGCTTCCAGCGAAGGAAGAGGGCGCCTGGCGGGTTAATACGACGTCGATCGGGGGCATCCTCCGCGCCAATCCGACTCCACTGGCTGACGGGCCTCATGGATGACGTAGCCCTTTGGAACCGAGCTTTGAGCGAGGTCGGAATCGAATTCGGTCATTACCAATGGAACTCCCGTGCCTTTTACCAAGCCGCAACCGCTCGCCATCCGCTCGTTTAAAGCTGATCTGCCGGCGGTGGGCGTCGGGGACTCCGTTTGGTTGCGATGGGACGTGACCAAGAACGTCCAAGTTGAAATCGACCAAGGCGTTGGGGACACCGCCAAAACGGTGCTTGGCTGGGCTCAATCTCCGGTTCCAGCCACTCAGAGCCGCACGTTCACTCTGACGTTGAAGCGCGGCGCAGAGACCCTTTCCGGGACGGTCAGCGTTTCCGCCATCGACAAGCAGTTGCGACGGGCTGGACTCTAATCGATAATTTCGATCGGCGATCCGGTGGGCCCTCTCTCCGGCAATGGTGGCTGGGGCGATCTCGATGCTGTTGACTTCGTGATCGCGGATCTTGAAGGAAACAAGCCTGCTCCTAATTCGGGGGATGCGACTGTTGCTCGCGGCTCGGCTCCCTGACAGTGAGCGAAGGGCAACAGCGCACGCTGTTCTTCCGGGTTTACCGGACAGGCGATGAAACGGAGCCCACTCGCGGCACGGTGGCTCTGATCGACCGTAACGTCCGTTTCGGTGACGGTAGGCACGAACGGCAATGATATCGTCCTGGGGCGGTGATCAGCGATGAACTGGGCGCTGGCCTCCAAATCGGCGGCGCCAATGGTACGAAGGCGTCGACTACGCGCCTGAGCCGATTCCGGCGTTGGCGACCGTCTACAACATCTGGCCGATATTGGCGAATAACCCACGGAGGATAACTCGTCGACGGGAGAGATGGTGATGAAGGCTCCATTTGTCGCGTCCGCGCGACGGAGATAGCCAGCGACCTCGGTTATTACCGGATTGCGTCTCGGCGCGCGGGCAGGGGCATTGACATCGGGCTTGCCACCAAAGACCCGGATAAGCTGATTGTGGGTGGCCTGACCGCCGCTAGCACCACAACCAATTCCCCCCCGGACGATCTCTACCCCCATAAAGGCGGCTTCACAACACCGTCCCCTGTCCGTTCGGATTGACCACCCCAGTCACGGTGTGGCGGCCTGTTCAAGCATCACAGCCACTCGATCCAGTGGCCAGGTCGAGATTGCTTGGACTGGAGGAAGCCTTGAGTCCTCCAGTCCTCACTGCACCAGCTGGCCGGATCAAGGTGACCGGGGGCTACCACCTCCTTACCGGACTAATCCACGGGGCGCAGCGCTTCTATCGCGTTAAGCCATAACGTCGCGCCTCCGGCAAAACGGCAGGAATCTGTCCTGCGCCGATAACCCGGCGGCGATGTGCCGAGCCGCGCGCCGCCGGCGTTTGTATGCTCCGATCTCGTGCTCCTGGCTCGCGGCGAATTGACCGGCCTCAGTTAGGCCGTCGTTTCAAGAGCTGGCCAGGATCATTTTCCTTTACGGACGGTGATCGTGCGCGCAGAGTCGGTTTCAGTGATTATGATGTTTGCATTGGCAGGCTTCGCGGTGGCCGGGTTGGTCCATGTCTTATCTGGCTCGACCATTTGGCTGCTCGCTCCATTCACTGTCGACTGACCACGTCGGGCGATCTGGGTGGGGGTGCAGTGGGCGATTGGCCATTCCGCTGGTGTGGCTCTGATCGCACTCGGATCGTTGCTTTTGCGCGAGATTATTCCAATCGATCTCATATCCACCTACAGCGAGCGCGCGTAGGGATTCTTTTGATTGCAATCGGGTTGTGGGGCTTAAAGAAGGCTTTGGGGACGCACATCCACGCTCATCAGCATACCCATGATGGCGAGTATCGTACCCACATCCACGTTCACGGCGCGTTGGCCTCCAGAAAGTGAACACCGCCCTCACCGCCACAGTCATGCGGCTTTGGAATCGGCACACTTCATGGATTGGCTGGTGGATCCCATTTGCTCGGCGTGTTGCCCGCCTGCTCTGCCGTCGGCAGGCGACCGCTATTGGTTATCTCGTGCTTCGGCTTCGGGTACGGTGGTGGAATTGGCGCTTTTTCGCATCGCGTTGGGTCTTTTGCCCATCGATTTGGAGGGGCTGGCGCCCAGGCATACTGATATTTGATGGGAGGATGTCTTTCTCGGTCATGGTGGTGATTGGCGGCGCGTGCGCCTGTCCTGTAAAGGTCTGGCTGCGAGACGAGGAGTAAGAGGAAATGGGGGTGTTTGCCGGTTCCTGCTGGCCGCAGTGGGCCACGCTTATTGTCAACGTTCGGGGATTCCCTAATCTCGAGACATTATGCACTGTTTTTATGCGGAGGACAATGCGGATTTGTCCTGAGAAATTGCCAAACGTAACAGAAATTAATCCAGACGCAGGAGGAACCAAGATGAAGTGCAACAAATGGACTGCAGCTCTGGCCGCAGCTGGTATCGTGAGCCCGGATCAGTGGTGCAGGCTGAGGAGGCCCAGCATCAGGTGCTCACGGCCCTATCGTCGACGACACTCAGCGGATATATCGATGCCGTGTCAGCGATCTGGAAATTCGGAAGTGACCGGCACAACGAGGCTTGCACGGGCATTCCTGGCCGCTCGTTCGATGGGGACGCGGACAAACTCGACGGCTTCAACTCTCCAGGTGGTCAACTGACCTGGAAAAACCGCTGGATGAAGGGCAATGGGCTGCGGGTTACAAAGTCTCGACTTGGTGTTTGGTCCCCACGCCAACTATCAAACCTGGCTGAATGGCGGGGTTGGTGGCGATCCGAATATCGGCGACTTTGCCGTCAAACAGCGGCGTCGCCCTGCGCGCTCCGGTTGGTAATGGCATTGATTTCAAGTCGGCGTTTTTACACTATCGTGGGTTACGAAGTTTTTGAAAGCCCCGGACAACCCCAACTTCAGCCGCTCGTTCGGGTGCTGCTTGAAACTGACGCAATTACATACCGGTGTGCTGGCAAGCTATAATGCGACTGATTGGCTGAGCTTCTCGGCTGGCGTGGTTCAATACGGCCTACGGTCCATCAATGGCAAGGCGACACTCAATACGGTGAGGCTGAATCTGCCAAGACGTATATGGCCCGCTGTTACTTCTACTATGCCAGAAGCGACCGGTCCGCTGGCGGGCTCAGTGTGCTCTACGCCGGTGTGGTTGACGGTTCGCCTTTCGGCTCACCCTGGAAGATGCCACCATCTTCTATGTCGGCGGCCTGGTGAAAACTCCGCTTGAAGGTTTTGTCACTCGCGCGGCCTGATTACGCAGCGACGGCCTAACGGTTGCCGGCAATGTGGATAACCGCGCCTATGCCCTCGCTGGCTACGCCTCTTATGCGATCATCGAGAAGTTCAAAGCCAACGCGCGTGTTGATTACTTGAACGCTGATGCTGGCACCTTCTACGGGTTCACTGCCGGGACCCCTGGCGGTGGCGGCACGGGAGAGGATTTGGCCTCGATCAGCACCAGCGGCGCTGGCTTCAATTACAACTCGGCGGCCCACGAGAAACTCCTGGCGACGACCTTGACCTCGACTATTCCTCTCGGGATAACGTCATCACCCGGGCAGAGTTGCGCTGGGATCATAGTCTGAATGGCGACCGTCCCTATGGGAACGGCGACGAAAAGAACGCCGTCACTCTTGCGGCGAATATCGTCTACAAGTTCTAAGTCAACTTGACTAACAAACCCCTTCCGATGCGTCGGAAGGGGTCTTTGCTGTCCTGAAGGGTCAAGGGGGCGCAGGTCTGGATAATTCGAGCCTATTGTTCAACGATAGCCACTGCCGTGGCGTGTTCGCGAGTATGGCTCAGGCTGACCAGGACTTTGCTCCCCTGGCGTGCTTTCAGCAGATCAGCTCCTTGATCGTGCAGCAAAACGACCGGCTCGCCTGAAGCGCGGCGAATACTCCCCCCATATCCTGCCACCTGCTGGCGGCCGATGCCGGTTCCAAACGCTTTCGAGATGGCCTCCTTGGCAGCGAACCGGACCGCCACATGGGGCGCCATCACTTTCTGGGACTGGCAATACTCGATCTCACCCGGACGCAGGATTCGTTGAAGGAACTTTGCCCAAATCGTTCGCACGAGGACCGGATCCGCTCCACCTCTACAATGTCTATGCCGATGCCCAGGATCACCGAAGCGGGGGGGGTGCGTTAAGTCAGGTTGGGAAGGTCACCGAACCTCAGCCGCGATAGCTTTTCATTCGGTCAAGCATTTCGGTGACGGCATTTGCCAGGCCAACTGAAATGGCCCGACTGACAATGCTATGCCCGATATTGAGTTCAACTGGGCGCGGAACGACGCTTAACTCGCCGACGTTCAAATACCCAACCCGTACTCGGCGTTCACGCCCAGGCCGGCGCGATGGGTTTTCGACCGCTGCCAAAGCCAGTCGTTTTAGCTCGCGCTTGCGTCCAGCTTTTCGATCGAAATGATCCGCAAGGCGCCAGCAGCGCAGCTCGATAAACTGGGCCTCCGTTTTGGCTGCCGCGGCTATTTGGTCCGCTCTGGATTAACGAAAAGGCTCACCTCAATGCCGAGCTTGTTCAGCTTGCGGCAGGTGTTGCGCAGAGCGCGCCAGTTTTTTACGACATCGAGGCCTCCTCCGTGGTCACTTCCTGGCGTCGTTCGGGGACCAGACAGACGATATCGGGCTTTAGTTTCAAGGCGATTCCGTAATGGATTTCGGGGGAGCTGGCCATTTCAAGGTTTAGCCGCGTCTGACAGTCCTGCGCAGGGTGACGACATCTCGATCTTGAATATGGCGCCGATCCTCGCGGAGATGGACTGTGCGCGCCTGCGCCGGCGGCGCCGGCGGCCTCACAGATTCGTGCTGCTTCAACCGGGTCTGGCTCTCCTGCCGCGCGGCCGTGGTAACGGGCGCTTCGCGAAGCGTGGCCACGTGGCCGATGTTAACGCCCAACTTCCAGTGATAGAGCCAACGCGGAGGCGGAGCCTCTGATCCCTTGTCGTGGTTGTTCGGGTTTTCCTGGTTGATCTCTGCAAGGAAGGAGATCTCTGATATCCGTGGCGCTAACTGAATTCGTGTAGCGGGACACCCAAATCCAAAGAGTTGTCTCGAATGCGCCATCGTTCAAAAACCAGAATGCGAAGACTCTTTTTGAGCCGGAAGCCTTCGGCGTGGATGGAACCACGGGCCGGAAGCTGACGCGCGGACTGACTGTACCTGTCCTTCAAGCCACGTGGCCAGACCCAACAGTTCCAGTCCATTCAAACCCGCATGTGAGGTCCGCCGGCGCAACTCCCGGATGAGATCATTGAGACCTCGGTGATCGAGCTGCTCTAGTCGCGGCTCGATCGCCTCCAGCCATTTGGAACGAGCTGGAATTCGTGCTGGTCGGCGGAATGCCCAGGAAGATGAGGCCAGCTGAGCTACGGAGCGAATTTGCTATATGAGCTGGTGATTTCCAGTCGTAGTAGATGAGGCTGGTCCGCCCAGTCAGCTCGGCAAAGAGCCGCGGTGGTGCTGCGTTCGTGGAAGGAGCCACTGGGAAAATGCCGCCATGCAGATACTCGTGTCCATTCGAACCAACGGTATCGATGTAAGGGACGAGGAGGGTAAGCCGCGCCAACCAGGCCAACCCGGTTTGTCAGCACAATGAGATGACCCACTGAATGAGCCTCCAAGGTAGGGTTGAATGAAGGGACCCATTTCTCCACGATTCGTTTGAAGGCCGCTGCGCTGCTGGGAACGGAGCCGCTCCCTGAATTCAAAGGCCGTCTGGTGAAAGACTTTCAGAAGTAGAGTTGGTCTGGATAAAGTCGAGGCCGAGCTGTTGGATGATGGGTTGACGTTTCAGCCATCCGGCTGCGCCTTGAACGGCCGTGAAGCTGGATTAGAGGATCCCGGAATGGTATCGATCGGAATGTCCCATTTTTCAACCTGCCCCAAAGCTTGCTTTGAAAGACGATTCGGCCCACGGTCCGAACGCATCTTTCTTACCCCGCATCGAAAAATCGACCAGGGCAGGTTCGCCCCGAATCGCGCCCCAGCCATACGGGCTCACCGAGCGAGGTCCAGCTCCAGATCGAGGAAATGGTCGGATGCAGGCGTTGGTGCGCTGCCATCACGCAGCTTCAAGTGAAGAGAGAAGCCGCCAGAGGTCTTGCCCTGCGGTTGCTTTGCTCGAACGGATTGATCGTATGGCGAACCATCCCTGGTTTGCGACTGTGGAAAAGGTTCGGCGGATCGGTTTCGAGGCTCGGCGCCGTCTAGCAACTGGCTCCAGTTCGTTCGCTGTGCCGGATCGCGTTTCGTCCAGGCGGAGCGCCACGGCGGACTCGAGCAGATCTCCTGCGGATGTTCGACCACCTCGAGGACCCATTCGGCATCAACGAGATCGTCGAGAAGGGCGCAGCAAACGAACGCCTCTCTGTTCGCGATCCTTGCTGGCGCCAATCGCTTTGATCAACGCAATCGCCATTATCGAGCGTATCCTGGCGAAGCTGGCGCTGGCCGGCAACGCCTAAATTTCTCGGAAGACGGTGGCATCATTACTTGGACTGGCTTGGCGAAAGCCAACACTATGAAACCTCGCAATGACCGCGGCGCGTTCGGGAGCTCGGCGTTCGGCAGCCGAACTGCCGAGGGGGCTGATCACTACCAGGGCCAAGCTGAGCATCAGCAATTGGCGGAAAAGCATGTCATAAAGCGATCACCTCACAGATAACCCCTCCGAAAGCAACGGATTTGCATTGTCAGGGCCAAGACGCACATGGTTGGGTTGGCTCAGACGCGGCGCTGCCTGATCCTTAATCCGTGGTTACCAGGTTTTGCTGGATGACTCTCATCTTTCTCGGTTCCACCGATCTCCTGTCCAGTCGACGCACTTCTCGTTTCTCGAGCCGTGGCTGAGATGGCTAAACCGTCCATATCTCCTGTGACCGTCGAACGCATCCAACTCTTCACCGCAAATGCGGCCACTGTCGGAATATGCGATCTGGCTGTCCTGGCGTGGCGCGCATTCCGGTCATCCTCTGTTCGCCCTGTCAAGGGCGTTGGGTATCAGCGCAATGTGCTTTTGGCTTTGGCTGCCTTCTACGCGGTCAGCGATGAAGTTCATCAGTCATCGTCGACCCGTTATGCAAGCGGTTGGGACGTGCTGATTGACATGGCCGGCGCTGCCCTCGGCTGAGCACCGTTGGTCTGTGGCTGCTGCGGTCACGCCGCCGCGACCTTCTGCCAGCGATCGGTGGTCCTGGTAAGGTTGCTGATGAGGCAACGTCTCGGCCTTCTCGACCAGGACTGGCCGGAAACGTTTCTTCGACCTTGGCCTACGAGCCCCTTCCGCTACGATGTCGGCGGAGCTTCCGCCGCTCTTCCAGAGGAACTGAGGGTCGCCCTCGACAGGGCCACGGCGCCCGGGGCGTTCGGTTTCGAGCGGCTTTGATCGCCGTGCTGATCGCCAGTGGCTTCGGTATTCTCGGCCCGGGCATTTCTTGGCAATCGTAACCCTGGGGAAAGAGTCTTCGGTTTATTGCTCTGGCCTACCTGCAGCAGCGCCCTGCTGGAAACGCTGAGATCGAGCGTCGACTTGCTCTCAACCGAACGACGCACAAATACCCTGGAACTGCTGATCCTCGCCGGCCTGGAGCGTTCCTGAGGTCTTCGCCAGCAAACTGGCGGGATCGCTGCTGACGCAACTTTGGAATGTCTTGGCCCTCTTGCCGGGCTTCGCGGTTTGCTTTGTCCTGGGAGGAGTTCCACTCCGTGCTTTTATCGCGGTCATCATTTTGATTCCCAATTTGATGTTTCTTGCGCTGGCTCTGAGCCTTGCTTCTTCGGTGCTCTGCAGGAGGGAGGAAAGTAGTATAGTCCTGGCTTCAATTGTGGGAGGGGTGCTCGGGCTGACGACTCCTGCCATTTATTATGGGGACAGCTGGTTTCCGGGGCCGTCTCCCCGCGATTGGCTGCTCCTCCTGAGCTCCTCTTTACGGATCCTTATTCTGTGGCATCCCTTGTGACTGCCTCTGTCCGGGAGTTCTGGATCAATAGCCAAGTGACCTTTGTATTCAGCGGTCCTGATGGCTCTGGCAGTCTGGGCGTTTCAGAAGACCTGCGCGAACGTTCCATCGACGTGTCCGCGCTCGGACTTAAACTGCCGCTTCCGGGTCGCTTTGCCGGATTATTCCGTCGCGTATCGAACTTCCAGCAAGGCTTGCTCGATCGTAATCCATATGCCTGGTTATCCCTGAGGGAAACAGCGACGCTTCGGCTGGCTTGGATCGTGACTGGGTTGTTGACTGGGGCCTGGCTGACGTTTTTCACACTCTGCCTCGATCGGGGCCGCCACGTTTCATCTTGCTTTGACGGCGCTGGTAATTGATGCAG
Organism: Verrucomicrobiota bacterium; assembly: GCA_046346765.1. Lineage (GTDB taxonomy): Bacteria > Verrucomicrobiota > Verrucomicrobiia > Limisphaerales > SIBE01 > JAXMHN01. The sequence continues at coordinate 18,072 of JAXMHN010000070.1, forward strand.
CCGTCGGTTTGCTGGCTCTTCGAACCGCGACGCGCTTGGCCAACGACCGCCGGAGCGGTGCCTTGAACTGCTGTTGACTACCCCTTTATCCGTTCGAGAAATCGTCGATGGCCAAGTGGAAGCGCTTCGGGACGATATGGCCCGCTGCGCTGCATTTCTGCAGTGCTTCATCTGGCCCTGATCTGCGCCGGGCTTTGGGTCCGGGATCGATGCGATCGCCCTCACCACCTATTTCGAGGTCCGGCTGGTGATCGGCTGCATCGTCATGTTGTCGGTTCGGAGCAAAGTGCTGCCTCAAATCATGTGGGTGGCGCCCAACAGCGGAAGGCCGTTGCTGACCATGACCAAGGTTGTTTGCCCGCCGACACTCCCTTGTGCTTTGTTTTCTTCTTTTACAGCTTGAGGGCAATACATCGTGGCCGACTTCCTTTCCCAGCGGCGAGTTGCCTGAGTTGTGGTTTATCATATTGGGTTAGGCGCCACTGTCCTCATGCTTCTGTTGTGGAGAGGTGACAGCGAGAGCACGCAAAAGTTGGTTCGTGAGTTTCGTGCTGTTGCGCAGGAGCCGGTTCCAGAAGCATCCACCGAGACTGCGCACATGGAATACGGCGGAGCGCTTCCGACCCCAGTCCGTCCATTCTCGTCAATCCGCGGGATCTGTAGACCGACGAGAGGTTGATTTGTCCGATGGTCGGCGACGAGTGTTCCGCTAGCGGCTTCTCGTCGCCAATCCTCCGTCGGCTGTCTTCCGCAAGAATTCGAGTCTGATCACAATGGTCCTGGGAACAGCCGCCTGCGACGCGCCAAGGGACTCCGTCACAGGTGTCGCCTTTGAGAAGTCCATTGGCGGTGGTGGCCCTGCTCACGCTGCCAGCGGCACGGAAGCTGGCCGGGCATCCCAGGCCGGTTGGGTTGGTTGTTTCCGCTGGCGTTTGGATTCTGTTCTGCTGGGCGTGGCCAGCAGGCGAGCGTCTGCGCGCGGCCCAGCGCTGTGCCTGTTGCTTCCCGGTTGGCTGGACCAATTTGCTTTGTCGATGGCGGCGCTTTCGCCCTGTGACTTGCGCCGGTTGATTGAGCCGCGATAGAGGACGTCACGGCCCGGCTACGATTGCCGCAGCACCCGTCTGGCGGATTGCGCCTTACTCAGATCAAACCAAGGGCCACCTCGTCAATGAGCTCGAGGTCCGGGCCATGCGGCGTCGCGGGCAATGGGAGGCAGCCTTTGATGAGTTTCTTCGTGGCCACCATCCCGGGCCGCTTGGGCCCTGAATTCTACACTGGTCAATGCGTGGAGGTGACGGCTCTCCTGCAGCCGCCAAAGCGTCCGAACGCACCGGGCCAATTCGATTACCGAGCTGGTCTTCAGGCAAGGAGTCTTTACTGGCGCGTTCAGCGGACAGGAGCGACTGGCGGGTGATGGGGCTAACCAGGTTGAGTCGCTCCGCCTCGGCCGCTCTCGAACGTTTCGGGTGCTGGCCCAGGACATCATGGCCCGAGGATTGCCGGTCGAAGATCAGTCGTTGCAGTTGCTTGGGCGATGGTTCTGGGGTGGAAGACAGCGTTAACCCCAGAGTCGACCGAATCCGTTTATCCAGAGCGGACGCCGCATTATCTTCGCCATCTCTGGCCGTACATTGCGCTGATTGCCGGAATCCTGGTGAGCGCGTTGCGCGTCCTTCGTGTCCCGCGCGTGCTGCAGCCGGGTTCATCGTCATACCGCTGATCTGCTTTATACCCTCGCCGCGACCGGCTGGCAGGCCTCGGCCATTCGATCGACCATCATGATGACCGTGGTCATCGCGGGTTGGGCCTTGGAAAGGCCGAGTGACCTGATCAACTCCTTGGCAGCGACCGGACTCATTGGTCTTGACCTGGCAGCCGACGCAGTTGTTCCGGGCGAGCTTTCAGCTGTCGTTCTTTGTGGTTTTGAGCATTGCCCTGATTGTCCCGCCGCTGGAGAAGGTCAGGCAGAAACTTCTGGCTCCCGATCCACTCTTGCCGCCGGAACTGCGCCCTCGCTGGAAACGCTGGCTGGATTGGCCGATTCGCGTCGTGACGACGAGCCTGGCAACCTCGGTGGCGGCCTGGCTCGGGTCAATGCCGCTGATCGCTTATTATTTCTACATGATCACGCCCGGCAGTTTGCTGGCCAACCTCGTGATCGTGCCCTTAAGCAGCCTGGCCCTGATGAGCAGCCTGGGCAGCCTGGTGTGTGGGGGCTGGTGCCCCTTCCTGACGGAGCTGTTCAACCACAGCTCCTGGCTTTGGATGGACCTAATGATCCGGTTGAGTGCGTGGTTTGCGTCGCTGCCCGGGGCTTACTTCAATGTGCGTCAGCCGGGATGGACCGGGTTTGTCATCTACTATGCGTTGCTGACCGGGTTGCTCAGCGGGTACCTCCTGGCGCCCGGTCGCCGGGTTTGGTCTGGCATGGGCGTCTTGTTGGTTCTGGTCGTGTGGCTGGTCCGCTGGGAAGTCGAGCGGGTCAAAACTGTGCTCACCGTCCTGCCCGTTCGCGCCGGGGTGATCTTTGTTGACGCTCCCGGATCGAGCGAGGACTTGTTGATCGACTGCGGAGATGCAGCGGCAGGCGACTCCATGGTCAAACCGTTCCTGCGCTCGCAAGGGGTAAACCGGATGGCGGGACTCCTCCTGACCCACGGCGACCTGGCTCACGCCGGGGGGACGGAAACCATCACCAGCCGCTTCGGGATCCGCCAGATCCTGACGGGCCCGGCCCGGGCCCGCTCTCCCGCATATCGTCAGTTGCTGGATCGGCTGGAAAGGACGCCTGGCAAGTGCCGCATCGTGCAGCGGGGAAGCCAACTGTGTGGCTGGAACATCCTCCATCCCAAAGCTCAAGACCGGTTCGCCCGAGGCGATGACGGAGACTTGGTTTTGCGAAGGCAATTTCAAGGCACGCGTGTTTTGTTCTTATCCGACCTGGGGCGCCTGGGCCAGAGAACGCTGCTGGAACGGGAGACGAACTTGCGCGCCGACATCCTTGTCGCTGGGCTCTCGAACAAAGACTTCGTATCCGACGCCTTGCTGGATGCGGTGCAGCCTCGGTTGCTCATCATCGCCTCGGCGGAATACCCGGTCGCCAACCGTCCCAGTCGCCAACTGCGTGATCGCCTCGACAGGCGGAACACCCCGATCGTTTACACCAGCGAGGCCGGCGCGGCGATCGTGCGATTTGGGCCAAAGAGTTGGCAGATAAAGACGATGGATGGCCGTCACGCGCAAGCAGAAGCGCTGGAAGCCTATGTTCCCCAAAACCCCGCTTCGAACGAAGACAGTGGCGGTGAAGAGATGCGTTCGGAGCCGGATGGCTAGTCCCCCGTCGGTCGAAACAGGTCAAGACCGGCCATATCAAATGTATCGGCTAGCGACGCTGACAAATGGCCAGCGCCTCCGCAAGTCGTCCATGGAGACTCAACTCTTCCACATCTTCGATCAGAGCAACGAGGGCTGACGGGCGGATCAGTCTGAGACGCAGCGCGCTTCCATAGCGCTGGAAGTTGGCGGCGCGCTCCTTCTGCGGCCAGATTTCCTCTCAGGCCGTCCGCGGAAGCGACAGCGACCAAGGCTTATGCGCAGAGCGGGTGGCGGTCTTCAGCGTTTTGTCGCTTGTCCGGACGCCACCCGAATCCGAACCGAGGCGAATGATGCGCCCTCAACTGCGCAACGCCGCTAGCAGCGTGTGGTATTCTTCCTCCACTTCTGAAGGCGATGGCACCGTCGCAGCGATGATCTCGCGCACCAATTGGCGGCAGCGCTTGCGCATGCGGGAAAGCGTGGCGCGCACCCCGTCGTGGGAAAGACCGAGGCGCTTGGCAGCGTCGGCGCACGTGCCGTCCCTGCCTTCTCCTACCAGAAGCGGCTGCAATTCAAAGAAGATGGCGGGCCGATCCGCAAACTCGCGCTCGAGCTGGGCAAGCGCCTGGCCCACGACTGTCATTGCCCAGCGGCGATCAAAGATTCGCGCCGCGTCGAGCCGATCAACCGGCTCGAAGCGGTATCGCTCCTCTGCCTCCACGGCATCCAGGTAAATGACGTCGACTCCGCCGCCGCGTTTTTGGCGGTGTCTGTGGTCCCAGTCATCGGCGAGGAAATGGTTCATGGCAGCCAGCAGGAACGAACGAAAGCGACCGTGTTCACAGCTGATATTGCGGAGTGAATCCAGTCTCAGCAGGTTTGCAAAGAAGGCCTGCGTGAGGTCTTTCGACTCTTCCGCGCCCCGGCCTTGGCGGCGCACATAGGCGTAGAGCGGGTACCAATAGGTTCGGCACAAAATCTCCAGGGCGGCCGCTGCGGCGGGATCGTCGTTGCGCCGAGCGGAAAAGACGATGGTCCAGTGCGTCGTCGTGAACTGGGCCGCCCGAATTGGGACGCGGCCGGATTGAGGGAAGTCGGACTCGGCGTTCATCGGGGACCGGGAGCCCTCGTTCGGGGAACAACGTCCTCGCTAGTTCGCCACCGCAGCAGGGCGTCACGGCTGGCTGAGACGAAAGTCCGATCGGAGAGGAACGCCATCTCCCAGACCTCACCGCGGTGGCCTTTGAGGGTGGCGGTCTCCTGCCACAGGCGCGTGTCCCACAGTTTGATCGTTCCATCCTGGCTGCCGACGGCGAGTCGATCTCCTTCCGGTGAAAACATGACACAATTGATGCCCAGCAGTTGTCCGGTGAGTGTGGCCAGGGGCTGGCCGGTCTTGAGTTCCCAAACTCGCGCGGTGCCGTCCCAGGCAGCCGTCGCCAGCAACCGCCCGTCCGGTGAGAATGCCGTCCCGACCGATGCCTCCCTGTGGCCCTGCAGCCGCATGGGTTGGCCGAGTGACGGCACTGGCCAAAGAGAAACTGCCCCATCCTCGTGGGTAGCCGCAAGGCGGCGTCCGTTGGGGGAAAATGCCATCCAAAAGGTGCCCGTGGCCTCAGTCCCGCCGCGCAGGGTTGGGTTGGCGCTGACAGTCCAGAGCTTTAACTGGCTGTCGTCGCCTGAGGTGGCAACGAGGCGCCCGTCCGGTGAAACTGTGACACAACGTGTGCGTCCGAGGTGAGCCTGAAAGCTGGCGATCTCGCGCTGACGCGCTGGGTCCCAAAGAACGACCTTGCCCTGGTGGTTCGCGATGGCCAAAGGGGACCCGTTGAAGCAAACGGAACCGCCCCAGAGGTCGGAGCAGTCAAGCGATAGCTGGGATTGCCCCATCTCAGCGAGCATATCCAAGTTCCATTGGCGGAGCAACCCGTCGGTGTGCACGGAGATGGCCTCGCGGCGCTCCGGGACAAGACCGGCGAAGGCGATGTGCTTGGGCCACTCCACACGGTCGCGCACAGCTGTCGCCGGGGTCACGCGCCACAGCCGGACGGTTTCGTCCCGGCTGCCGGAGACCAGCGTCTGCCCGTCGCGCGCAAAGGCGAGGGCGCGCACCACGCTCTCGTGCCCGCGGAGCACGGTGACGGGTTGCCAATTCGTGGTGCTCCAGAGGCGGATGGTCTGGTCGGCACCTGCCGTCGCCAGCATCGTCCCGTCCGGCGAGAACGCCACGGCCTGGACGGAGGCCGTGTGGTTGGTCAGCAGCGCGAGCGGTTGCTGGCGGGCCAGACTCCACACTTTCACAGTTCCATCGGAGGCACTATGGGCGAGTGTATCCCCATCCGGGGCCAACGCCAGAAACCCGCCACCGGGAGAAAGACGGCCCGTTTCCCGACCTGCGGCGGTGTTGCAGACGTGAATAAGGCCGGCGTCGTCGCCCACCAACAGGGTGCCGTCGTCTGGGCCAAATTGGAGGCTCAAAACCGAACTGGCATTGACGGCGAGATCCGTGATTTTTTTCCTCAAGGTCAGATTCCAGACTTCGACCGCACCGTCGCCCCGGGAGATGGCGATCTCTGAGCCTGTCCGGGAGATGGCGAGCGCGCCTCCGAAATAGGATTGTGGCACGGGGAAGTGAGCAATTTCCCGGGCTGTTGCCAGTGTCCAGACCCGGCAGCCGGCAGTCTGGCTTAAAGCGGCGAGCGATTGGGAGTCGGCTGAAAAAGCCAGGGCGGTGGCGCGGCCTTTTGCATCGATCGTTCCGGCGGGCTGCCATGGCGTGGATTTCCTCAATTTAACCTTTCCATCCACGCCGGCTGAGGCGATCCAGTTGCCATCTGGCGAGACGGCTACGGCGGTCACTTCGCCGTCGTGCCGGTCCAACACGGCGAGCTCGTCGCCGCGGCAGAGCCACTGAAAATGAAACCACTCCCATCCACGCAAATCCCTGGAGCCCGACGAAGCGACGTGGCGCAATAACAGCTCGCGCGCGCGTCCGAGGTTGCCCTCCTTCAAGGCTTGTTGAGCTAAGTTCATATCCGCGATGTAGAGGCTGCTTTGGGTGGTATGCGCTTCCTGTTCCGCCCGCTGTCGCTCACGATTGATGTGGACGGCGGCCATGGGCGAGCCAATGACCACCACCAGCAGGAGTGCCAACGCCAAGGCGAGCGCGCCGGCCAGGGTGGGCTTGCGGCGACACCAGCGCCAAAGGCGCTCAATCGGTTGGACGGGTCGCGCCGCGATGGGCTCGTCGTTGAGGAACAGGCGCAGTTCATCTGCCACCGCCTGAGCCGTCCCATAGCGCCGGGACGGCTCCTTCTCGAGGCACTTGAGACAAATCGTTTCCAAGTCTCGCGGCACCGCGGGATTCAGCAGACGCGGCGATACCGGGTCCGAGTTCAACAACTGCCGGAGAACGCCTTCGAGCGTCTCGTCTTGAAACGGGGCTCGACCCGTGAGGAGATAATAGAGAATCGCGCCCAGTCCATAGATGTCGCTGGCACGCCCCACCTTGCCGTCCACGATCCCAGCCTGTTCCGGGGGCATGAAGTTCGGAGTGCCCAGCAACTGGCCGGTCAGGGTCAGGCTTGAATCGCTGTCCAGGCGCTTGGCAAGGCCAAAGTCCGTGATGCGCGGCTGCCCGGTCGTTTCGTCGATCAAGACATTCGATGGCTTAAGATCGCGGTGCAGAATCCCGCGATCGTGGGCGTACTGGACGGCCGTCGCAATGGCCTGGAGATACACGGCCGCCTGGCGCGCCGGCAAGGAATGCCCACTGGCCATCTCTGCCAAACTTCGACCCGGCACGAAATCCATGGAAAAGAAATGCTGCCCATGGTGCAGGCCGATTTCGTGAATGGCCACGATGTTTGGATGCTGCAGCACGGCCGCGGCAGCGGCTTCGCCCCGAAAGCGCTGAATGAATTGCTTGTCTGCAAACTGGCCCGCCAGAATCACCTTAACCGCAACGATGCGGTCCAGGGTCAATTGACGGGCGCGGTAGACCACGCCCATTCCACCCCGCGCGATTTCGCTCAACAGCTCGTACTCCCCGAATCTGCCGAGCGAATTGCCCGTTGCTCCAGACTCGCCGCCGCGCCTCTCGCCTGGGCCTGACACCGTGCCGTCGTCGAGTTCGAACACGCACGCCGGACAAAGGCCGCGCGGGGCGTCCGCGGGCAAAACGAGACCGCAACCCGGACAATTCCGTTCGGCGTTCATCGTCGTCATCTTGATTCAAGTCGCATTCGAAGGCAAAGGCCGAACTCTAGGGCAGTTGTTGAAGTGACGGACCACCCCATCCATTCCCGCTCTAAAGGCTGCGCAACCGGAAAAACTCCGTTCGGCTCCAGTTGGGACTGTGACCGAGAACTGATCGGCGTTGACGCTGCGGACTTGAGTTTCAGGCCGCCAATCCGCCGGGGAAAGGTGGGTCGTCATCTCCAGCACAACGCTCGCATTTGTTGGCCAAGACAGGGTAAGAGTGGCGCCGGACCACGCAAAGGAGAGCGGGGGCGCGGTCTCGTCTCCATCTCTCGTGCCGTCGTCATTGCGATCGATCCCGAGCCTTCTTCCCGCGCCTGGCGGCACTCCCATCAAGGTCAGCGAGTCACCCGCCAGGATTTTGGCCACGAGTTCGTCGCGGGTGAACGGTCCGACGCCGGCTTTGTCGCTTTCATACTGCTTTGTTCCAGGAAGGAAACGAAGGCCCCGCAAGACCCCATCCACGGTCCCCTTGGCGATCAGGTCGCTATCCGTCGGAGGACGACTCTCGAGAATGGTCCAGTCGTTGCTGAGCGCGATACTCCTCACATTGAGCGCGTTGACGGTGCGGGCATAGCCGACGGACGGCGCTGTGCCGGTGTCAAAGCACATCAGAAACGACGCAAGATCACGCTTGGGTGAATCGCTGGTTCTCAACACCGGAAAAAACCGCTTGATGGAGAAATGGGCCAGCAACCCGCCATCGCTGCCGTCATGGGTCAGGCCAAAGCCGCTCAGGTTCGTTGCCCCGGGAGAGGTGTTGAAAGCAAGCTTTTGATACACGCTGCGGAGTTGCGGCGCTTTGAACGATTGAGACTGTTGGAGGTGCACTGCGTCAATGATCTCCGGTCCGGAACCGGCTTTGCCCGCATGACAATCGACGCAAAGAATGCCGGGTGACATGACCGGCGTGGACAGGAAAAAGCTCCGGCCTGCCGAGGGTTTGCCCCCGGCGAGCGTGTCGGGGAGCGCGCGTTCCAGGGTTTGATTTGGGTTGGGTTGGAAGACGATCGTGTTGATAAACGCGCGAAAAGCGGCCATGTCCTCAAGGGCGAGCGGAGCTCCACCGAGCAAGGAGCCAAACGCCATGTTGAAATGCAGGAAATTGGTGCGGTCGCCCCGCCAGTGCAGCGGGTCGTTGCCGCTCAACCCGCGCAAAGTTTGGGTCGTCATCGGTCCTTTCATAGGATGGCGCGGACGGTTCGCACTAGTCCCATCGTCCAAAGTAACGCGCGTGGTCTCCATGACGCCACCGGGGTCGCCTAGATCCCACGCCAGCATATCCATCTCGGCGTCCACATGGCAGGACGCGCAAGCCACTGTGCCGTTCCCGGAGAGCTTGGCATCGTAAAGAAACCCTCGGCCCTCGCGGATCAGAGACGGTGTGGGATCATAGCTGCCGACAGGTATTTCACGAATCACCGAATCCGTCGCGGTGTCGATAACGGTCAGCGTGTTCGCGATTCGATTGAGGACGTAAAGTTCCGTGCCGTCCGGGGCAAGGGCCAGACCCCGGGGACCGCGTTTGGTCCGAGGATGGGCTGTTGCCCCCGGGCTTTGGCCCACTTCAATCCGCGCCATAATCGCGCCGCTGGCGTCCAGGCGCGCAACCCGGTCCGTGCCGAAAGCCGCGACGTAGATCGAACCCTTTGCAGCGAATGCGATCGAGGTGGGCTGCGCTAAAGCTGTCGCGAGGGCCAGAGGATTCGGCAACGTGTCGTAGTCCACGCTCGGATTGAGATCGAACGCGGTCACGCTTCCGTCGACGCAACCCACACGGGAAACTCGATTGAGAACGATGTGGCCGCGGAGTTGTGGCTCAAAGCGGACTAGATTGCGCGCGTCTGTGTTCGCCACGAACAGGTCGCCGCTCGCTGGATCGACGGCGAGTCCGAAGTTCACGGAACCAACCCCGGAGAAGTAGCGCGTGACGGCAAGCGAAGCCGTGTCCAGCTCCACGACGTCGTTGTCGGGCATGGAGTATTGGACAAGGTTGGACCAATTTGTATCCGTCGCATCGACGATGAGGCCGACTTGGGGCGGAGCATTTGTGATTCGGGTGGGGGGTGGCTGGGGCGGAGCTTTCGTGGCTGGAATGATGGTCGTCCGGTTTCCCGACAATGTGCACGCGGCATAGATGCGCCGGGCGTCACGGCTAACGGCCAGAGCTCGAGGATTCTGGCCCAGCACTGGAATCACCGCCACATTCGAGCGCGTCACCAGATCGAAGACATGGATTTCATTCCTTCGCGCTGCGGTCACAAAGGCGCGCCCGCTGGCGAAGGCCACGTCGGCCGGCTCGTCCTTGACGAGAAGCGTGTCGATCACAGACTGCTTGCCGACCGACACAACACTGACACTATCCGAGACTTCATTGACCACCCAAGCCTCATCATTGGAGACCGCGTTGACGGATACAGGTTCGAGGCCGACCGGAATCTCCGCGATGAGCACCGGGTTCTTTGGCCGGGAAAGATCGAATACCGACAAGCGCGCGTCCGGCGTGTTGACGGCGAAGAGGCGGGCCCCGTCAGGAGAAAGGCGCAGCGGGTTGGTTTGTTTGCCCTCAAAATTCTGCTGGGCAAATAGGTTCACCTCCTGAGCCAGCCAAAGGCTTGCCAACCACATGATGCTGATCTGGCGTGTCCGGTTCACAGCGCACCGCGCTGCCCTGAAGTGTGATGATGCGATTTTCATGTTCCATAAAGGTCCAGAGACAAAAACCAGCGAGTGTGACAGAACTCAGCGCGTCGCTCAGCCGATGCAAATCAGCTGGCAACCGAACAGCCCGTTCACTCCTCGCCATTTTCACTGCCCGCTTGTTCCGATCGCAGGACTCCGAAGGCGCCCAGCGAAGAGCTCGACAGGCGGGCGCCCAGCATGCCGGCACGACCACACTCGTTAAAAGCAGCCCTGCCGCCGTGAGAGTCAGAGAGTCATGCGATGATAGGCCGAAGGGAAAGCTGTGCAGGAGCCGATCAGCGTGACTTTGCCTGCCCTGAGCCCTGTAGGCTGCACATTGCGCTGATTGCGGGAATTCTGGTGAGCGTGTTGCGGGTCCTTCGTGTCCCGCGTGCTGCAGCTGGGTTCATCGTCATACCGCTGATCTGGTTTTACACCGCCGCGACCGGCTGGCAGGCCTCGGCCATTCGGTCGACCATCATGATGACCGTGGTCATTGCGGGTTGGGCCTTGGAAAGGCCGAGCGACCTGATCAACTCCTTGGCAGCGACCGGACTCATTATCTTAATCTGGCAGCCGACGCAGTTGTTCCAAGCGAGTTTTCAGCTGTCGTTCTTTGTGGTTTTGAGCATTGCCCTGATCGTCCCGCCGCTGGAGAAGGTCAGGCAGAAACTTCTGGCTCCCGATCCACTCCTGCCGCCGGAACTGCGCCCTCGCTGGAAACGCTGGCTGGATTGGCCGATTCGCGTCGTGACGACGAGCCTGGCGACCTCGGTGGCGGCCTGGCTCGGGTCAATGCCGCTGCTGAACTGGCGTCGCACCGCCTTCTTGACCAGCGGCCAAGCGGCCAGAATCGCGTTTACTTCGGCTGCAGTCGCGCTTAGCGTTGGGACGATGGCTGCTGGTCCCCATAGCCCTCGAGACGAGATGGTCCCCACCTCGACGAAGACGCACGTCGGTGACGCAGCTTTTCACACGACTCATTGGAGCGCGGTCCTGACGGCGCGCGGCGACGACTCGACCGCCGCTCACGAAGCCCTGTCTCATCTCTGTCAGACCTACTGGTATCCGCTCTATGCGTACGTCCGGCGACGCGGGAATCCGCCGGAGGAAGCGGCGGACTTGACCCAAGCCTTCTTCGCCCAGTTGCTCGCCAAGAACTATCTTGACGATCTGACTCTCGGCGTGGGCCGCTTCCGTTCCTTTCTCCTCGCCTCTCTCAAGCATTTCCTGGCCAACGAGTGGGACAAGGCTCGAACCCAGAAGCGCGGCGGAGGCCGGCCAATCATTTCACTCGACGATGACACGGCGGAGGAGCGGTTCCAACTCGAGCCGGTGGATAACGTCACGCCAGAAACCATTTTTGAGCGGCGTTGGGCGTGCACGGTTTTGGAAAAGGTCCTCGAGCGCCTGCGGAACGAGTTCGTGGCCAGCGAACGCGCCGAGTTGTTCGACGAGTTGAAATCCGTCCTCTCTGCCGATCAGGAACAGATCTCCTACGCCGAAATCGGCCGCCGCACCGGGTTGAAGGAAGCTACTGTTAAGGTGGCGGTGCACCGCCTGCGCCGGCGCTATGGGGAATTGCTGCGCGCCCAAATCGCTCAAACAGTCAAAGACGCAGCCGAGGTCGAAGATGAGGTGCGTCATCTCATTGCCGTGATGAGCGTCTGATTGGTTCAGTCCTGGCGCTCTTCCTCAGAGCCTCCCTGTTTGGCGCCACCTGCCCGGACCACCGACAACGCGGAGAGTCTCACGCGCAGCTGGGGTGAGGCCCAGGATGGTGGGTCAAACTTGGCGCCTGCTTGATAGTGAAGCGGGTGATTTGGCTCAATGCTCCCTTTCTCTCGTATTCCTGAAACCTTCCCGGTTTTTCGCTTCGGTACATCAATAACGGACGAACTCGATCGGGCGAGTGCCCGGCTTGACGGAGTCCTCGATCAAAAACCAATCATCAAGTCGCCAGACCGGGCTGTGCTCGGCGAACAACAGATAGGACAAGCACTATGCAGAACATCAGTTCCCACACCACCTTCAATCACAATTGGCTGAGACCAACAAGGAAGCCTCTTTTATTGGCCGTCATTTTTAACGTCGTTCTGGCAACGACGACTTCGCTGAGTCCCACCGCTATAGCTGACTCACGAAACGCTGCTGCAGATTGTGTCAAGGTGGGGGGAGCCTTTGTCACCAATTTCATCGCCCCAGACCAAACGGCAGGCGCCGCCACCGGGGACCTGAAGGGCGCCCTCGGGGTCAAAGTGCTGGGTGTCGTGTCCGGGTCGATTGGGAACGGAAAGCCAGTGACCCTCAAAGTGCAGCATTTCTGGGTCACCGAGACCGGTGACACTCTCCTGGCCCAGGAAGCAGAAGTGACGGCGTATCCAGGGACAAGTCCTAGCCAGCCTCTTCTCTATAGCTTTGTCTATGAAAAAGGCATCAAGATTACTGGTGGCACGGGCAAGTTCGAAGGCGCCAACGCCCTCTTGACCGCATGGGGGGGCATCGACTTGGGCGCTGGTGAGGTGGCCGGACGCTATGCTGGCACGGTTTGCTTCAAAACATCCAGCCAACACTGACCGGACATAATCACTCCTGACTCAATGACCCGGGCCCAATGACCCGGGCCGATCGAGCGCGAGTTGCGTCATTAGCGGCCGACTTCCCCCCACCCGCCCACCCCCCACCCCCCCCACCCCCCCCCACTTTCAAACGTCTTGCGCATTTCTTTAGATCGTGTTCACTGCCGCCAGGTTTCCGGCGCCGTATGAACTCTCCTCAGCGCTGTCGAACTTGTGGCGCGGACTTGGCGGCTGATTCGCCCGCAGAAGGCCTGTGCCCGGGTGTCTCTTGGCGGGCGGCTTGGCCTGCCCATCCCCCGACGCCTTCTCGCGACTCCCTCGAATCTCAACCCAAGCTCCTTCGCTCTCCGTCACCCTTTCACCGGCTCAAACTCCACCACTTCGGCGATTACGAATTGCTTGAGGAGATCGCGCACGGCGGGATGGGCGCCGTCTTCAAAGCGCGCCAGATCAGCCTCAACCGGGTCGTTGCCCTCAAGCTCATCAGCGCCGGCGCCCTGGCCACGGCGGAGTTGGTCAAGCGCTTCAAAGCCGAAGCCGAAGCGGCGGCCAGCCTCACGCATCCCAATATAGTGCCCATTTACGAAATCGGTGAGCACCAGGGGCAGCATTATTTTAGCATGGCCCTGATCGAAGGACCCAATCTGCGGCAGGCGCTCGCAACTCATAACTCACAACTCAAAACTCCTCAACGGGCCGCGCAACTGATGCTCACAATTGCCCGCGCGGTCCATTACGCCCACCAGCGCGGAGTGCTCCATCGGGACATCAAACCCAGCAACATTCTCCTGGACTCGGCCGGTGGACCGCACCTCACGGATTTTGGCTTGGCCAAGCTAATTGGAAAGGAAAGCACGCTGACCCACACCAACGCGGTCTTAGGCACACCGGCCTACATGGCGCCCGAGCAAGCCCGCGGAGAGACAAAGGAAGTGACCACAGCCGCGGATGTCTATGGACTGGGAGCGGCGCTGTATCAAGCTCTAACGGGTGCGCCTCCTTTTGGCGGGGGCACGTCATTGGAGACAATTCGGCAGGTATTGGAACAAGAGCCAAGGCGCCCGTCGCTCTGGAACCCGAAGGTGGATCGGGATCTGGAGACGATCTGCCTCAAGTGTCTGGAGAAGAACCCTGGTCAACGGTACAGTTCGGCTGCGGGCTTGGCGGCGGATTTGGAGAGATGGACGCGCGGAGAGCCAATCATGGCACGTCGGGCGGGCGCGGGAGAACGGCTTCGGAAATGGGTGCGTCGGCGCCCCGCTCTGGCGACCCTCGCCACTTTGTCCCTCGTCTCAATCCTGGCCTTGGCGATCGGTTCGACCGTAGCTGTCTTCCGCATTGCCGCCGCAAAAAACATTGCCGTTCGCACGGCGTCACAACTGCGCTTGAATCTCTACGCCTCAGATTTGATTTTGGCCTATCAGAACTGGCAGACCGGCGAAGCTGGCCGGACACGCGTGTTGCTGACCAACCAAATCCCACGTCCGGCCGAAGAAGATCTGCGCGGTTGGGAATGGTGGTATCTCTGGTCTCAGACCCGCCCCCGCGAACTGAGTGAATGGAGGAACCCGGCTCAGTCTATGATGAGCCTGGCCTATTCCCCCGATGGGCAGAATCTGCTCACGTTGGGCGGCGGCCCCGGCTTGATTCGGTGGTGGGATGCTGCTTCGCGACGACCTATCGCCGAATTGGGCGACTATGGTTGGGGCTATTGCCTGGCGTTTTCACCGGACGGCAATTTGTTTCTGACCACCCACGCCGCTGAGCGGCAAATCCGCGTCTGGGATGCCCACCGGCGGGAACCCATCGGGGTCTTTACCAACCACACCTTGAAAGTCTGTTCCGCCGCGTTCCTTCCGGGCGGAAAGACCATCGTCTCCACCGGCGGCGAACCTTACGCGACCAACTCACTCGGAGAATTGAAGCTCTGGGATGCTCGGACCTTTAGAGAGATTGGGGATTTTGAGCAAGTCGACTTTGGCTTGATGCGGTGCGATGCGTCGAGTGACGGTCGCTTCATTGCCGCTTCTGGCATGAGCCCCGCAGTTCAGATCTGGGACGCGGTAACCCGGCGACG
>JAXMHN010000071.1:0-31181 GCA_046346765.1 Verrucomicrobiota bacterium
CATCGTGATGTCGACCGAGACGATGCGGGCAACGTCCAATCACGATCTTTGGCTGCGCCTTTTGATCAGCGCTCTCGCGTCTGTTTCCGTCGTCGGGCTCGCTCTCGCCTGGACGAATCTGGTTAAATCGGGAGAACTGGAAGTCCGCCTCGTCCGGGCGGCGGAACTCAACGCCCGTCTGCGCGAGATGAGCGTGGCGGCCGCTGGTCTGGCGCATGAAACGAAAAACCCGCTTAATATCATCCGCGGCCTGGCGCAGATGATTTCCAAACAAGAGGACGCCCCGCGTGAAATCCGGGAAAAGACGCGTGGCATCGTCGACGAAGCGGACCGAGTGACGGCGCAAGTGAACGAATTCATCAATTTCTCCCGGCCCCGCCAGCTTCGCCCCGTGCCGGTGGGCCTGAGTTCGGCCGTGGCTGAAGTGGTGCGGGCACTGGGTCCGGACTTGGAAGAGAAATCGATGAAGCTGAACGTGCAAGAGGGCCTGCCCGTGATCGAAGCGGATGAGCAGCAGCTTCGCCAGGCGCTCTTCAATCTGTTGATCAATGCCATTCAAGCGGCCGAGATGGGCGGGAGTATCGAAGTCGCCGGTTTCAGAAAAAGCTCCGCCGATGCGGTCTTGGAGATCCGGGACAATGGGCCAGGTGTTCCGCCGGAACACCGCACGGACGTTTTCAAGCCGTATTACACCACCAATCAAAAAGGGACCGGCCTTGGCCTGGCCGTCGTGCAGCAGATTGTCCTTGCCCACGGGTGGGAAATTGAATGCCTCGGCAACGAGCCGCGCGGCGCCATTTTTCGCATCTCGCACTTGCGACTCGCGAGTGGAAGCGCTGGGGTCTAAGCTTGGGGCGTGAAGCCTGCAAGAGTGCCGCGCGTTCTGATCGTGGACGATGATGCCAGCCAGCGGAGTCTGCTGGATTCGTTCTTGCGCAGCCAAGGGTTTGAAACTCTGCCGGTCGATTCAGGTGAGAAGGCTTTGGCCACGCTGCGGCAGGGCCGGGTGAACATGATGGTCTCGGACGTGCGCATGCCGGGCATGTCCGGCCTCGAAACCCTTCGGCGCGCCCGCCAGGAATTTCCGGTCCTGCCCGTCCTGCTCGTGACGGCCTATGCCGACATCCGCGATGCCGTCGATGCCATGCGCGACGGCGCCGTCAATTATCTCGCCAAACCGATCGATCTCGACGAACTGCTCCACTCCGTCCGCAAGGCCACCGGGGTCGAAGCGGATGAGGAGCCCGTCTTTCGCGACAAACCGCTGCCCCCGGCAGTTGTCGCGGCCAGTCCACTTACCCAAGCCGTCTTTCGCGATGCCGCCCTCGTGGCCGATTCGGAAAGCCGGATCCTCATTACCGGCGAAAGCGGTGTCGGCAAAGAAATCGTCGCCGATGTCATCCACAGCTGGAGTGCGAGAGCCGCCAGGACTCTGGTCAAGGTCAGTGTACTTCCACCGTTCCAGAAGCCCTCCTCGAAAGCAGTGTTCGGACAGGCGCGTTCTGGCGGCCATCAGCAGCGGATCGGCCGCTTCGAGGAAGCGCATCAAGGCTCCATTCTGCTCGATGAAATCGCCGAAATCCCTTTGTCATCAGGCAAAACTCCTCCGCGTCACCCACGGCAGCATCTTCCAGCGTTGGGTCCAGCAAAGCGGTCAAGCAGACGCGCCTCTTTGCCGCCACCAACCACGACCTCGAAGTGGCCGCGGATCGGTTTCGGGGAAGACCTCTTCTACCGCCTCAATGTCATGGAGATTTTGTGCCGCCCGCCCGCGCGAACGGCCCGAAAGATATCCTGCCGCTGGCCACTCGGTTGCCGCCAGTTCACCCAAAACCAGTCAGATTCTCGCCGGCGGTCATCGCCTGCTTTCAGCGCTACAAATGGCCTGGCAACGTGCGCAGTTGCGCAATGCGATCGAACGAGCCGCCGGTGCTTTTCCGCGCGAAGTGGAATCCTGCCGGAACATCTTCCCGGCCAGCTCGGCGATAAACCGGCGAGCGGAAGACGGAAGCAGCTGCCAGCACCAATCGCCTCGAAGATATCGAGCGCCAGGCAATTCTCCAAACGCTCCGTGACCATCAGTTCAATCGGAGCGAAGCGGCCAGGCGCTTGGCATCAGCCGCCGCGCCCTGTTGTAGTTGCAGCGCTTCCGGGAACTTGGTTACGACGTCGGCCTCAATCACGAACCTGATTCAGGAAGGACGGGACAGGTTAAAGCGGCCAGGCACCATTTCCCCGGGAAGCCCAGCTTACTCGCCTTGGCCGGAGCAGCGAGTCGACGGCGGGAGGAGCGCATGGAAACCCGTGCGCTTCCGCGACGGCTTTGAAGGTTACTTGGCCCTTGATGACGTTCAGCCCGTCGACGAGTTCAGGACGGCGCCGGCATGCTTCCGCGAGGCCATGGTCGGCCAGGGTCTCCACGTAAGGATAGGTGACGTTGGTGAGCGCTTGCGTCGCTGTCCGAGCGTAGGCCCCGGGCATGTTCGCAACGCAGTAATGGATCACGCCTTCTTCCGTGAAGACGGGGTCGTCATGAGTGGTGGGATGAGACGTTTCAGCGCATCCACCCTGGTCAATGGCAATATCGACCAGCACGCTGCCTGGCCGCATGCAGCGCAACATCTCGCGCCTGATCAGCTTGGGGGCTTTCGCTCCCGGCACCAGCACCGCGCCGATCAACAAGTCGACCGTGGGGAGCAGCTGCATCAAATGCGCCTCGTTCGAATAAAGCGTATGGGCCGTATGCAAGGTGATATCGAGGAAACGCATGCGTTCCAGGTCCACCTCCAAGACGGTCACGTCCGCGCCCAGCCCCGTGGCCATCCGGGCGGCGTTGATTCCGGAGACGCCGCCGCCGAGAACCACGACGCGGCCTGGCAAGACGCCGGGCACCCCGCCGAGGAGCACACCGCTTCCATGGCAATGCTTCGCCAGGAAGTATCCCCCAACGAGGATCGACATCCGTCCGGCAATTTCGCTCATCGGTTCGAGCAGGGGCAAGCGGCGGTTCCGCTCAATCGTCTCGTAGGCCAAGGCCGTTATTCCGGATTTCATCAGCGCCTCGGTCAGCTCCCGGTTCGCCGCCAGATGCAAATAGGTAAACAGTATCTGTCCCGAACGCAGTCGGGCATATTCGGAAGGCTGCGGCTCCTTCACCTTCACGATGAGATCCGCGTCAAAGGCGGCGGCATGGTCGCTGACAAGTTGGGCTCCGGCGGCTTCGTAGTCCTCATCCGGATAACCAGCGCCCACGCCCGCCCCGCGCTCCACCCTGACTTGATGCCCGCGCTTTAGCAGTTGGTAAACGGCCGACGGGAGCAGGCCCACACGGAATTCCTGTCCTTTAATTTCCTTTGGAACACCAACGATCATATTCAAATCAGGTCGAACTGGGTTTTGCTCCGCGGTTTCAATCGGTCGAACAGTTCTTCGCAACGGCCAAGCAATTTGCGCAGGGACGAGTCGTGCGGGGTGATGCGCAAGGCCGCGCGGAGGCAGCGACAGGCTTCCTCCAGATCTCCCAGCTGCGCGTGACATAGCCCCATGCCTTGCCAGGCGCCGAAATGGTTTGGATTGAGCGTGACAACCCGGCGGGCATCGGCAATGGACTCATCCAGCCGCCCCATCTCCCAAAACAGAATGGCGCGGCGATTCCAACCCTCGGCGAAGCGCGGGTAGCTTCGAGTCAATCCGGTCAGGATCTTCAGGGCTTCGGGATAGGCTTTGCGGGCTGTCGCCTTGTTGGCCGCTTCCACCTGGCGGAAAGCGCTATGCCCTCCGGCCCGCGCCCACAAGCTCCAGAGCGAATTCGCCGCCACGAAGCGGACATCGGCTGAGTCCGACTTCAGGCCGCGCAGCAGTTGACTTTCGCCGTGGAGGTACGCCAGGTCGAACCCCGCTGCCGCCCGGGCTTCCTCGCCGCCGTTGACCAGCTTGCGATAGAGCCGCTCCTTGTTCCACGGGGTGTATTGCCCGACCAGCACGCCAACGTAAACCAAGGCAAACGCCGCAAACCCGGCATACAACTTGCGCAGCAGCGGTGTCAGCAACCTGTCCACGCTCCAGACTATAGGACGAATTCACCCCGCAGCAAGCGTGGCCCTGCCCGGCTGCCCCCGGATTCTCCAGCAGGTGGCGGCAACCAGGGGTTCTGCCCTTCGGGAGATCAGCAGGCAACACCAAGCCAACCGGTCTGCAGCTGCGCTCCCCTAGAGAATATTGGCGGCCAACTCCGCCAGTTCGGAACGTTCCCCTTTCTGCAGCTCGATGTGCGCGGCAATCGCTTCCGGGCGGAACTTGCTGACGATGTAATTAAAGCCGTTCGAGGAGGAGTCTACATAAGGATTGTCGATCTGGTAGGGATCGCCCGTGAACACGATTTTGGTGCCTTCTCCGACGCGGGTAACGATCGTCTTGGCTTCCAGGGGCGTTAAGTTTTGCGCCTCGTCGATAATCATGAACTGGCTGGCAATGCTCCGCCCACGAATATAGCTCAATGCCTCAACCGCGATGAGGCCTGACCGGATCAGGTCGTTGCTCCGGCGATGTTCATGGCCCATGTTTAGATCGCCCAACAGCTCGAGCGTGTCGTGGATCGGCTGCATCCACGGCGTCAACTTCTCTTCCAGAGTTCCGGGCAAAAACCCCAGCTCCTTTCCCAACGAGATGGTCGGGCGGGCGACAATCAAGCGGCGATACTCTCGGTCCAGGACGGTGCACTTGAGTCCCGCCGCCATGGCCATGAGCGTTTTGCCGGTGCCGGCCTTGCCCATTAACGTCACCAGCTTGATCCGCTCGTCGAGCAAGGCGTCGAACGCGAAGTGTTGTTCGCGATTTCGAGGTTTGATTCCCCAGACGCCCTCGCGCGAGTCGATGATCGGGACGAGTTTGGTCGCCGAACTGTCAACCCGGGTCAGGGCGGCGCGCTTGGGATTGGCCTCTTCGCTCAGGACGCAGTATTCGTTCGGGTGGTATTCGCAACCCGGTTCCAGTTCCAGCTCACCATTCGACCGGAACTGAGTTAGTTTCTCCGCGGGAACCTGCTTCTCGATCATGCCGGTGTAGAGATCGGTCAGGAAGATGCGATCGGTCTCGTAGTCCTCGGCTTGGAGGCCGTGCGCGTCGGCGCGGATCCGGAGATTGATATCCTTGGTCACGAGAACGGTCGGCGTCTTCAGATCGGCCCGCTGGACGCCGAGGGCCAGGGCGACGATGCGGCTGTCGACGGTGTTGTTGCCGACGCCGGTGGAGCCGTTGCCATTCTTCTCCTGAAAAATGATGCGGAGCCGGCCGCCGTTTTTGAGCCGGACGCCTTCACTCAAATGCCCCTGTTCGCGCAGACAATCGAGCATGCGTGAGACGGTGCGCGCGTTTTGCCCCAGCTCGGTCGGTTCGCGTTTGAACCGATCGATCTCTTCGATGATTTCGATGGGAAGAAGAACGTTGTTTTCCTGGAAGCTGAGCAGAGAATTCGGATCGTGCAGGAGGACGTTAGTGTCGAGTATGTAGTTTTTCACGCGCAGACAACGGCAGCTTAAGGGTCTTCATTCGGTCGAACCACTCCTTCAACTGGGTATGCTCAGCCGGCAGAGCATAATGGCCCGAATAGAGGAAATTGCTCAGGATGCCAAACAGGTCGAAATCGACGAAGCGCGGCTGGGTCTCCAGCAAAAATGGCTGGTGGATCAACATTTCTTCGAACGGAAGCAGGCTGGCGGCCAGTTGCTGCAGCAGTTGCTTCTGTTGCCCGTCCCATTGCTCGATGCATCCGCGGCCAAACTTACGCTCTTTGTGGCGCAGGAACCGGAGCCGATCCGACGCGGCGACGAACTCCTGCCAGTAAATATCGTTCAGCCTGAAGCCGGCTCCTTCTACTTCGCTTTCGATGTAGCGCCAGACGAGGCTTTGGACACCTTCCAACTCCCGGGGAAAGAGCCCCAATTGCAGGCGGTCGTCCAGATACTTGGCGATCACCTGCGAGGTTTCGTCCACTTCGAAGATGATGTTACGGCCATCTTTCAGCACGGGCACTTGATAATAGCGCTCCTTCGTCAGGCGCCAGACGAGCGAACGGTCACCGTTTGGAATATTCACGATCTTGAAGCGCACCCCGCTGTATTCCAGAATGCGCTTCTGCACCAAACAATAAGGACTCCAGGGAAATTGAATCAGTTCGATCATGTGGCCCGCAAAAAGTGTAGCCCCGAAGCCCCCCGTGACAAGTGTGAAGTAACCTGGCGAGCGCTGGGATGAAAGTTGTCACACGCCTGTTACCGAAGACCGCGCCACTGCTGATTTGTGTCAGCCCCGGTTGCTTGCTACCCTGGAAGCAACGACCTCGGTCCCCGTCCGCCGCCGGGTTGGTCCGGATCGAGGCATGTGAGTTCTTGGGCTGGACTGTCTGGACGCATATGACCGAACGCACCCGTTCTGCCGCCCGGTGGTCGCAGGCCTTCGAGCTGAGCAGTGCTCTCGTTGGCTGCATGATCTTGGTGACCGTGGTCGACTGGTGGCTGCCGCTTGACCTGCGGGTTTTTGGCATTCTTCCGCGCACCACCCGCGGCCTGGTTGGGATTATCTTCAGTCCAGTGCTGCATCTCGGCTTCCCCCATCTGTTCGCCAATGCCTTGCCACTGCTGGTTTTGCTGGTGCTCCTTTTTGCCCATCGCCAATACCACCCTGGGCGCAGTCTGGCTTGGATTTGGATTGGCAGCGGGATCGGCACGTGGCTGATCGGCCGAGGCGGTTCCGTTCACATCGGCGCGAGCTCGATCATCTACGGTTTGGTCGTCTATCTGATCGCCGCCGGCTGGTGGATGCGGAGTTGGAATGCCGTCATTGTAGCCCTGGCTGTCTTGATCGGTTATGGTGGCATCTTTTACGGACTGCTCCCGCAGCGAGGCATGGTTTCATGGGAAGGGCATTTGGCCGGCGCCATTGCCGGACTGATCGTGGCGCGCCTGAATCACGCCTGATCTCGCTGTTGCGGGGCGTTCCAGGCCGGCGCGGCCGGCTTGATCTAGGTCATGTTCCATCCAATTCGTCGTTGACGCTCAAGGTCTCCCTATTAACATTCACGCCTTTATTGCAGTCGCAGTTAACTTGATCTGACTAAGAAGAAAGAAGCTTATGCCTGTTAAAGTTGCCATCAATGGGTTTGGACGTATCGGCCGCTTGGTCTTCCGCGCCATGCTCGAGAAGGGCTTGGTGGGAAAGGAATTCCAAGTCGTCGCTGTCGGCGATATCGTCCCGGCCGATAATTTGGCTTATCTCCTGAAGTACGACTCGACCCAAGGGCGCTTTGCCGGAACCGTCGGTTCGAAAAAGTCCAGCCCGGACAAGCCGGAAGACGACGTCCTGATCGTCAACGGCGCCGAGATCAAGGTGGTCAGTGCGAAGGACCCTTCCGGGCTGCCCTGGAAAGATTTGGGCGTGACCCTCGTTATCGAATCGACCGGGCTTTTCACCGATGCGACCAAAGCGAAAGGTCACATCGACGCCGGCGCGAAGAAGGTGGTCATCACCGCCCCGGCCAAGAACGAGGACATCACGTTGGTCATGGGGGTCAATCACGAGAAGTACGAGCCCGCCAAGCATCACATTGTGTCGAACGCTTCCTGCACGACCAATTGCCTTGCGCCGCTCGTGCACGTGCTTTTGAAGGAAGGTTTCGGCATCGAGGAAGGGCTGATGACCACAATTCATGCCTACACCGCCACTCAGAAAACCGTCGACGGTCCCAGCAAGAAAGATTGGAAAGGCGGACGCTCTGCCGCCATCAACATCATTCCGTCGACGACTGGCGCCGCCAAAGCCGTCGGGTTGGTCATTCCCGAAGTCAAAGGCAAACTCACGGGCATGGCTTTCCGCGTGCCTACCCCAACGGTCTCGTGCGTCGATCTGACCGTGCGCACCGTCAAAGATACCAGCTACGCCGAAATCTCCGCGGCGATGAAAAAGGCGAGCGAGACCTATCTCAAAGGCTATCTCGAGTACACCACCGATGAAGTCGTCAGCACGGACTTCACCCATTCCGCATCTTCTTCGATCTTTGATCAGGGCTCCGGAATTGAATTGAGCAAACGCTTCTTCAAGCTGGTCTCCTGGTACGACAACGAATGGGGTTATAGCTGCCGCGTTGCGGACCTGCTTCGTTTTATGGCGCAGAAGGGTCTCGGCGTCTGACCGCCGGCCCGGAAGCATCCGTTTAACTCTCTCCCAAGGGCGCGGCTTGTTCGCGCCCTTTTTCTTTTTCGCAAGGCCTACCCACCCGCAGGGCTGGTGTCGGGAAATTCACCCCGTTCCCCTTCACTCGATCGCTCCAGGGGTTCGACCGCGCTCGCCTCGCCGAAGGGAAGGACGGCGTCGAGCTCAGAGCGTTGTGCGCGAGTGCCTCATGCCAACAGGATTGCCGATCGCCAGGGGCCCATCGCCTTATCGAACCTCCACTCGGCTCCATCAATGGCCAAGCTAGTGTGCTGTCCCTTAAGTCCGTAGGCTTTTGCGGCGAGGAATTTGGCACGCTCGCAAGGCGCGAGTGAGGCGCAGACCCGCCGCGGTCTGTAACGAGCGAGCAACGTCACGAGCGTGCACGACTCCCGCCGCCTAGGGTTGCGTTGAAATGACTTGCAGGCTTTGTTGTTCCTCAGTCACAGAGCGCTGCAGCTATGCTCCTTCGTCACGCCGCGCCTGCAAATCATTTGAGCGCAACAAAAGCTTACGGACTTAAGGGACAGCACACTAGCGGCCTCGCCCGCGAATCAATCAGTGCCGACCGGCAAGTTGCCGACAGAGACTCACTGTGTGCGGCCGAGGGACTGGCGCGAGAGCGAGGCGGCCGGCTTGAGGCTGACGGGAAGAAATCGAGGACGGGAGAAACAAAAAGGCGGCTTCGCCGAACCGGTTAGGTAGCCGATTCAGGGGAGCGCCGCGGCGCGCTGCGGAGTAGCGCCGTGTGATGGGATGGGACTTTCATTCCGGGAGAGCGGCTGCTAAGTCAATTACCAGGCGCGCGCCTTTTCATCCAGGCCCGGTGGCGTTGTCTCTCCGCTTCGAACAATTGCTGGACGCGCCGTGCTTGGGCTTCATCAAAGCGGACTTCTTCGGGCAAGAGTTCTCCGCAGACGCTGCAAATCTGATGGCGTCGGCTGTAGATGACGGCGCGGCAGACGGGGCAAGCGCGCGTGTGGAGCGGGCGGCGGTTGGGCAATCGTTCGGACCAAATTACCGGGCATTTGCTCGCCGGGGCCTCGGCCAGTCGATCGGCAGGTGGACCGGGCAAGGCCTTGGCCGCTGGAGTTCGGTCAGAGGCGCGATTTCGATCCGGCCGGTCGATTTCGTGGTCCGCAACATCGTCGTTTGCATTGCTTTCATATGCCTCTATGACGAACGACCGGAGCCCGAAAGGACACGTCACTCCAGGTAACCTCGCGCTGGGTGAAGCCATGCCGGCGAAGCGAGTCCCCAGCCGCCCGCACCATCTCCACTGTGAGCCAGGACCCCGAGTGCAATCGGGGTGGCGCCAGGCTGGCTGCGCCTGGTCCATGGGCGTAGAAGTGATCGGCCAACTTGTTCGCGTTGGTGAACTTGTTCCCGTGGGCGACGGCGTCCGCGATGTTGAAAAGCTCGTCCACGACGGAACTCAATCGCTCCGACAAAAGGTTGGCTTCCTCTGCGTCGCTCGACCGCCAGCAGTTCCCTAATCTTGCTCAGAGGAGCGGCGAAGGAATTAGCGGTGCTCAACAGATAGCCATCGTAAGGGCCGCCTCCGACCTTCAGGGACGAGGCATAGTCTCGTTCCATGCCTCGGACCAGAAAGACCCCGCCGAGATCGAGTTTGGCGGTGGCGACGCGATCAGCGCCGCTCGTGTCTTTGAAGAGAATGAAATGAGCAAAGCGGCGTGCCAAGTCAGCGACCAGCGGCGGGCTCATTTCGTTCTGCGTTACTTGCGGGAGTTGGTATAGGGCCGTGGGCAATCCGAGATCGAGAACGGCTGACAGTCCTTGGCCGATTTCTTCTTGGCTGAGTTGCGCCCCGCGTGGCGGACAGATGGCGAACCCGCACACCTGGTTCTTTCGGAGCGTGGCCAACGGCGTGTCGCCCGCCTGCCTGGTCTCAAGGTGGTGCCAGCCAGCCTGGATGATGCGTTTGGCTGCGCTGGCGTCTGGATCGAGCGCGCCCAACAGAACCTGGGCGTCTGAGCCCCGCACGTTCCGGAGGACCGCGTCGAGCAATGCGGCTTTCTCCGCTGGGAACAATTCCCAGCCATCCCCAGTCGTCCCCGGGACCAGGAAGCCTTTGACCCACGGCTGCATGAAATGGAAGTGCGCTGCCAGGCGCTCCTGGTCGATCTGACCGTCCTGAGCATAGTGGGTGAGCGGGGGGCACCAGAGAGTCGGGGGACCGGCTGGGAAGAGATGCTGCTGGGTCTCGTCTCGAGAAAGTGAAGGCGGCTTGCTCATAATTTCTGCGGGCAATGCGGGAGGGCAGCGTGCGCTACAATCAGGCTGGTGCCAAGCGGACAGTTTGCGTGGTGGCCAGGACCTGCTTTAAGGGGGGGTGGGGAGTGCGATGAGGTCGTTTTCGCCGGCGCCTGCCACGATAAGGCCGCCCACGTTGATTCATGACACTTTCTTGTTGCCAGACGCTCGGGGATCGGCTAGAGAACCGACCGTTCCCAAAACACTAACAGAGCACCACTGTGGTCAATCGTCTCTCCATTATACGTGATGTCGTTAATGGTCCCCGGACGAACTCCGAGGTGGTGCGTACGTGTTGCTATGAAACAATCCCAACCCTCACAACACCGGCGGAGGCGGTCCTTATGGACCGCGGCCGCTGCCTTGACCCTCCTCCTCACGCACTCGTCCTACGGGGCGGTTGCGCCCAGTCCGGGCTATTGGAAGTTTGAAGCCTGGGACAGCCTGGATACAGGCGACAACTCACTCGACTCCACGCTCCTGGCCGACCCGAGGTATCCCGCCTCGCCGACCACCACAAGCTTCACGTCGCGGTTTGACAGCCGGCCGGTTTATCCGAACGACTCGCACGAAGGCTACGGCGGCAAGATCTCCGGCTGGCTGACCCCGCTGGAAACCGGCTCCTACGACTTCTTCCTGCGGAGCGACGATTCGTCTCGCCTGTTCATCAGCACTGACGACAAGCCAGCGAATCTGGGGGCGGCGCCCATTGCCGAGCAGAGCGGATGCTGCAACGCGTTTGCCGAGCCGGGCGTTCCTACCACGACCGCCGCACCGATTGACCTGGTGGCGGGGAAACGTTACTACATCGAAGCTGTCTGGAAGGAGGGCACGGGAGGCGATTATCTCCAGGTGGCCTGGCGCAAAGCGACCGATACAACTCCGGCGGCGAGCTTGCAGCCGATTCCCGGGGCTGTCCTAAGCACGGAGGCGGACCCTGCCGGCGCCACCGTCAATATCACCAAACAGCCGACCAGCGCCACGGTCCTGGCCAACGAACCGGTCACCTTTACGGTGGAAGCGAACGCGACTTCTCCCTATGTGACGGCTCCGTCCTATCAGTGGTTCAAGAATGACGCCCCGATTGCGGGCGCGAGCGGCGCTTCCTACACCATCCCGGTGGCGAAGGCCGCGGACAATGGCGCCAAGTTCAAGGTGGCGGTGCGCGTGCCCGGGTTGAGCAAGGATAGCGACGCGGCCACGTTGACGGTGAACACGGACACGAGCACTCCGAAGATCGTGGGCGTTCGTGGCAACGACGCTTTCAACGCCGTGATTGTCACGTATTCCGAGCCGGTCGATCCGGCCACAGGCGCTAGTGCCGCCAACTATTCCATCGCTCCCGCGCTGACCGTTTCGAAAGCGGAGTTGAAGGGTGACCGGACGGTGGTGCTGGCGACCGGCGCGCAAGCGATCGACACGGCATACACGCTCACCGTTAAAGGGGTGAAAGACAGCGCCGGGAACGCGATTGCAGCAGCCGATGGCACGGTTGCGTTCCGGTCGTTCCTGTTGTTGAAGGGGTTGGTCAAATTCAATATTTACAACGACCTCTCGACCGGGGACAACAACATCGATACGACATTGTTGGCAGATCAGCGCTACATCGACAACAAGCCCGATGTCGAAATGTACGGGACGGCGACGGACAGCCGGACGGTGTATGCGGACGACAGTCACGAAGGGTATGGGGCGTCGATGGAGACGTTTCTGACCCCGGCGGAGAGCGCCAGTTACTTCTTCTTCATCCGGAGCGATGACTCTTCCCGCTTGTTCATCAGCACCGATGACAAGCCGGCCAACGCGGTCCAGGTGGCGGAGGAGACCGGATGCTGCAACGCGTTCCAGGAACCTGGGGATCCCAAGACCTCGGCGGCCATCCCAATGGTCACTGGCAAGCGTTATTATGTGAAGCTGATCTGGAAGGAAGGCACGGGCGGCGACTTCGCCCAACTGGCCTGGCGCAAGGAAGCCGACACGACGGCCGCTGCGACGCTCAGCCCGATCAAGGGGGACATCCTCTCCTGGTATGTGGATCCCAAGACCGGCCCGCCCGTCATCACGGTCCCGCCGCAGAGCGTTGCGGTTGATCTGGGCGGCAGCGCCACCTTCACCGTCACGGTTGGTTCCGGCCGCGAGCCCCTTGCCTATCAGTGGCTCCATAACGGGATTGAGATTCCCGGGGCGACCCAGGCCACCTACACCATCAATAACGTTGGGATTAATAACGTCGTCGGCACTGACGATCTCAATTCCGGCCGGAACCAGTTCACCGTCACCGTCAGCAATGCCGATGGCGCCATCACCAGCGCGCCGGGCATGCTCTTCTTCAAGAACACCCTGTTCATCGAGGCAGAGGATTTCAACTACGGCGGCGGCAAGACGATCACGAATAAGCCGATCGGCATGACCGGTGCCTATGGGGGCGGCGACTTCGCCGGCTTGGGCACGGACGCCGATCAGGAAATCGACTACAACGCCAATGGCGCCAATAGCCAACCCTACCGCCCGGACAGCTTGGTCTCCGCGGGCAAACCCAACCAGCACCCTGACGGTCTGCCGCGCGGCGAGTTTGACGTCAAAGTCAACCACGTGGTCGGTTGGAATGACGGTGGGGAATGGTACAACTACACCCGCCAGTTTCCATCTCCGGCCAAGGATTATTACGTCGTCGGGCGCCTGGCGTCCGGTGGCGCCGCCTTGCGCGGGCAACTGGACGAAGTCAACGGCGCGACGACGGCTAACCAGACCATCGTGCGCAAGCTGGGCGAATTCAATCCGGGCCGCGCGACCGCGGCTTGGGATACGATGGAATTTTTCCCGCTGGTCGATGACAACGGCCAACTGGCCAAGGTGAACATTGGCGGCGAGAAGACGATTCGTTTCACCGTGGCGCAAGGGGCGGCGATCGATCAGGACTACTTCATGTTCATCCCGGCCGCCCAGGGGACATCCACCCCAGGCTTCACGAGTGTGGCGCGCAATGGGACCAACCTCGTTCTGACCTGGGCCAGCGGCACGCTCGAAACAGCGGATGCCGTCACCGGGCCATGGACTGCGTCCAACGCCACTAGTCCAGCCACCATCCAGATTAGCGGAACGGCCAAGTTTTACCGCTTGAAATAGTCGCCGCTAGTCCTTCGTCGTCCAGGAACGAGAGGCCGGGACTTAGGTTCCGGCCTCTTTGCTTTTGTCCGCGCTTGCCGCCAGTCCGATCTTTGTGTTGGTTGGAGACGCCAGCGTCGTCCCAGTGAGGGATGGCGGCGCCAGCACCACCGCGATGAAACGACCGCGACCAGCCGAGCCAATGCGCCCAGTGCCTCCGGGCACGGGCAAAAAGATCCTCTTTGGCGGGGCGGCCGTTCTGCTTTGTTTCGGGTTGCTGGAAGGGGTCTTTGCCCTGGCGGGAGTTAAGCCTCAGCTCTACGCCCAAGACCCTTACGTCGGCTTTTCCTCATCCACTCCGCTCTTTGTGGCGGAGAACGATCCGTCGGGCGAAGCTTATCTGGTCACGGCCGCGAACCGGCTCGATTTCTTCAACCGGCAGCGATTTCCCAAGGCGAAGCCTGCCGGAACTTGCCGCATTTTCTCCATGGGCGGTTCGACCACTTACGGGCATCCCTATAGCGATCCGACCTCATTTAGTGGCTGGCTGCGCGAGTATTTGCGCGCCACCAGTCCGGAGAAGCCGACGGAAGTGATCAACGCCGGCGGAATCAGCTATGGCAGTTACCGGGTTGCGCAGCTGATGGAGGAATTGGTCAAGGACCAGCCCGATTTGTTCCTCATTTACTGCGGCCAAAACGAATTCCTGGAACGCCGCATCTACGGCCAGGTGGAGCGCGTCCCTCGGGCCATTCGCGGCTTGGCCGGTTTGGCTTGGCATCTGCGCACGGCCACAGTCCTGGACCGTCTTCTCCAGCCGGTGCGCGCAATCCGGCGCGATGAAGCGGCGGCCAGAACCGTCCTCGAAAACGATCCGGTGACGATGCTGGACGGTTCGCTGGGTCCGACCGCCTACACCCGCGATGATCAGCAGCGAGAGCAGATCTTCCGTCACTTCGAGTTCAACGTTCGACGGATGGTTGATATCGCCCGCTCGGCCGGCGCCCAGGTCATCTTTGTGACCCCGGCGTCCAATCTCCGCGAAGTCTCACCTTTCAAGAGTGAGCACCGGGAGGGACTTGGCCCGGAAGACCGCGCCCGGTGGAAAGCGCTTTACGATCAAGCTCGGCAGGATTTCGCCAGCGCGGTTCCCGGCAACGCGCTCCCGGCTTTGGCCGCCGCCGAAGCGATCGATAACCGTCCCGCGAATCTTCACTACGTCCGTGGGCGAGTTTTGGAAAAGCTCGGCCGCTATCCTGAGGCTAGAGCCGCTTACGAGCGCGCCCGCGATGAGGATGTTTGCCCGTTGCGCGCTCCGACCCAAATTCGGGAGGTTTTGTCGCGGGTAACGGCCGACTTGAAGGTTCCGTTGGTCGATTTCGAGTCGTTGATCGCCTCTCGCTCGACGCATGGCATTCCCGGCGGCGACTATTTTTTAGACCATGTCCATTTGACGGTGGAAGGCTACCGGCTCCTGGCTCTGGAGTTGTTGAAGCAAATGGAAAGGAACGGCCTTGTCCATCCCAACTGGGACTCGGCCCTCCTTGACCGCACAACCAGTTCAGTCTTGTCCCGCATCGACTCCAAAGTAAATGGCGTGGCCTTGATGAACCTCTGTAAGACTCTTGGTTGGGCCGGCAAACGCGAAGAAGCATACCGTGCAGGGCTGCGCGCTGTTGAACTCGCCGGAGACATTGCGGACGTGCAGTATCAAGCAGGCTTGGCGGCGCAGCTTTCCAGCCGGACGAACGAGGCGCAGGCCTTTTATCGACGGGCGATCGCGCTCCAGCCCGCTTTTGGCGAAGCCCACTGCGCGCTTGGCGTCGTGTTGGAAGACACCGGCCAGTGGCCGCAAGCGCTTGACCAGTTTCAACTCGCCGCCCACTACGGCAAACCGAACACGGTCCAGCGCGATCAGCAGAACTTAGCGCGCATTCGGAAGAAAGTTGCCGAGACGCCTGGGCGCCACCCCTGAAGCCCGCGCGCGGCATCGGCCCGGCAACCGGCCGGCGCAAATCTCGCTTGCTTTGCCCCAGCAAGCCTTGCCAAGTTCGATCGTGTCGATTACGGCGCCGACTTCCTCCAGCCCGCCCGCCTCTCCCGGCCAGACCCGGTCCTCGCTGCTCTTGGTCAGGGTTCTGCTCGCCGGCGCCGTGCTGGCGTTCCTCTTGGTTCGTGGCATCCAAGGCCGACAGGAGGCCCGCCGGCAAGCGCAGCTGGTCGATATCGGTTTTCTCCGGGACCAGGTTCTCCTCAGGTTGGACCAAGCGGAAGCCAATGCGGAGACCCTCCCTGTCCTGACAACAACCGGCCCGGCCTCGCCTCGTCCGAAGCCTCTTCGGCCGCCGGAAACCCAGACGTGGATTGAGACGTTGCGGTCCCATCTTGATCAGTTCAGCCGGCACGCCCGCCAGGATCGATTATCTTCCGGGCAGGATGTGGAATTGCGGATCTCCAAGGCTACTCTGGCCGTCGCCGACGGGAAGTTTGAACAGGCGTTGACCACCGTGACCCCGGCGGATGAAAAGGTGCAAGGTGCCGCCGCCGGCCGTGCCGAAAAGCTTCGAGACATTCTTCGAATCCGGGCGGACTCGCTCTATGCGCTCTCGCGCTGGGCGGAAGCCGCCGGGCGCTACCAGCAACTGGCCACACGCCATACGAATGAGACCGTTGTCCTGGCCCGGGCGGCAGATTGCCTCGGCTGGCTGGGAAAGCGGGACGAAGCGGTCAACGCCTATCACGACTTGGCCGCGCGTTATGGGAAGGTCGGCGATGGCCGTCTGCTCGCTGGAAATGTCGGGGCTGCCGTGGCTGAGTACGACAAGGCCCTCCGGCTCCTGACCGCGCTGGTCGAGCAGACTTCGCGCCGCGACCTCGCGCTGCCCCTGGCCCTCAGCTACGACCGCCTGGGAAGCGCTTTCCTGCTGGAGCGCCAAGTCGCAGAGGCTATGGCCTATTATGACAAAGCGGTCGACGCCTTGAACCGAAATGCCCGGACCAATCCGCCGGCGGCCATAACCGCGATGCTGGCGCGCTGCTTCAACCACCAAGGCGACGCCTGGTTGCTGCAAGGCAAGCCCGCACCTGCCATTCCTTTTTATGACAAGGCGCTCGAATGGCGCCTCCGCTTGAACGAGGCGGGCGGCGGCAACCAGGATGCCGCCGCACTCGCCATGACGTTGAACAACCGCGGCAATGCGTTGCTCGGCGTTCAAAAGCTGGACGCTGCCTGGGAGCATTACGATAAAGCGGCAACCATTCGCACCCGCCTGATCGAACAGGCTGGCCAGGCCCACCTGAGCGACGAACTGGCCTTGACTTTGAACAATCGGGGCGTGGTCCGCCGCGCCCTCGGCAAAGTGTCTGAGGCGCGCGCCGACTTTGACGCGGCCATTCAGCTTTTGGAGCGGACGGTCCAGTTGAAGAGCAGGGAGGTCGTGCCCGCGGCAACGCCCGAGGTGGGCGCCGCCGGTTCCTTGCTGGTGGGATTGGACGTGGTCATCGGATATTGGGAGCGCGAGATCGAGGTGCTCAGCCGACCGGTTATCCTTCAACAGGACGCCAAAGAGCCCGCGGTCGCTCTGGGCATGTGTCTGCGGAACATCGGCTTTCTCGACCTTGCCCAGGGGAAAGTCGACCTGGCGCGGACCGCTTTTCAAAAGGCCATCGAAATCTACGAACGGCTTGTGGGCCTACAGGGGCAAAAGGACTTGAGCCCGCACCTGGCCAAGACCCTCGCCGCGCTCGGTTGGATTTATGCCACTTACCCCGATGACTCGGTCCGCGATGGAACGAAAGCCCGCCAGTTCGCCGTCCGTGCTTGTGAACTGGCGGATTGGCAAAGCTATCAGGCATTGGATGCCTTAGCCGCGGCCTACGCGCAGAACAGCCTATTTACCGAGGCGGTTACCTCACAGGAGAAGGCCATTGCGATTGCCCCACCCAAGCAGCAACCAGAGCTGCGTGCCCGCCTCGAGTTATACAAGGCCGGACGGCCTTACCGCACGCCCGGAACTAATCGTCCTTAGAGCCACACCGGACGAGGTGATGGGGAAGACCAGGCGGCCCGTTCAACTCCTCACCAGCGAGAGTTTTCGAGCGCGGTTGGGGATACCACTGATCAGCGTTCGGTGATCAGCCAACGCTCGCGCGTCAGGTCGTTTTCCAGGTGAACCAGTCTTTCCCGGACGGTCATCTGCATGTTCCGCGCGCCGGGCTGTTTGACGTCGCTTTGCATGCAATAAACCAGGTCGCATTCGACCACCGCCTGGGCAGCGGGATGGCGCGCATTCCAGTTGCGGCAGAGAAACTCGGCGACCGGCGCGCGGAAAACCTGGTAGCCCTTCTCGTCGTCGTAGGCCATTTCGCGGAACAGTTTTCGCCAGCGGTGATTGGGATAGAGGCCGGCGGGGAAGCTGGGTTTGCTCCAGTCAATCACTGCTCCCTGGCGGAGAAGATCGACTTCCGATCCATCGCGAAGCCTGGCTCGAGCGACATACCAACCCGAGCGCGACGGAACGTCCTCGAACATGTTCCATTTTTGTCCCAGGGCGCAACCGGTGATCAAGGGCTTCCACTCTTCGGGAGCGAGCGGGGCGAAGGGTTGGCGGGGGAGCCCATTGAGGTTGATCGCAAGCACGTAGACCAATGCCAGCAAGCAAAGTCCTTGGGCTGCGCCGCTGAGCCACGGCCGCCGGCTGCCGAAGACCAGCGGCCGGTCTGGCATCGCCGGTTCTTCCGGTTCAGCTTCCCGCCCCGCAGGCGAAAGAGGACGCCGCCAAAAGGTCGTCGGAAGGAACAGCAGCAAACCGGCCATCGAGACGGGCGAGAACAAGTCTACCTCCAGGCAAATGGCGATGCCGACGTGCAAAGCCGCCAGCGCGGCCACGCAACCAATGCGGAGCGGACCGGTCCACTTCGGCACGAACATGAGCACGGGCGCGATCCATTCCAGGAGCAAGGTCGCCCAAGTCAGCCCCATGAGCAGCCGGGGGAACTGCAGCAGGTATGCCCCGACTGGCGAGGCGTAGAAGTCGTGCGCCATAGCGCCGGCGATGGTCTCGCCCCGAAACCAGACGGAATTGGATTTGAAGATGGCTGAGAAGAGATACATCAGGGCCATCTGCAGTAAGATGGCCGCTGAAGCAACCGACAGCACCGGGCCCTGGCTGGTGTCGGTCGAATTGTCCCCTCCCCGCTTGCGTCGCCACCGGTCCAAGGACCATCGCCCGCCCAGCGGCAGGAACATGCCCCAGAAAAGCAGCATCCGCAGGAGCAAGTCCGCTCCGCTCAGAATCGGAGGAACCCGATGATGCAACGAGACGAGCATGAGCCACGAGCCAATCGTGGCCAAGCGGGTCTCCAGGCCCGCTAAGAGCGCGAGGGCCAGAACGGCCGCAAGGCCAAAGAGCAGCGCTTGGTAGTTCCAAGTGCCACCGCCGAAATGGAAAGACCAATTCCAGATGGTACTGACCCGACGGCAGATCTCTACCCGCGAGAACATCCCTTCATCGGTGTACATCGCGCCCAGGTCCCCGGCCCGGATGGCGAGATCCGCCAGAAGCAGGCCTCCGATGGCTATGCGAAAAGCAGCCAGCGACCGCAGATCGATGGCCAACAGGGTGGCGATGGTCTTTCGCCAAGCGGAGCCGGCCTGAGGCAACGACGACGGACGCTGTCGGGGGGAGGAAGCAGGCCGTTGTTGCTTTGTCGGGACAGGCTTTGTCACCAATCAGAAGACGCTACTCCTGCCAAAGGGGCCAGACAAGGAAAAGGCGGGGGCGCCCGGGCGCGACAACGCTCTTTAAACCGCGAAGTCGCTGCCTTTGGCAAGATCGGCGAGCAATATGCTAAAGCCGTCCACCAGTTTGCCGAGCGTGAGGGAATCCCCGTGATCAAGTTCGAGAAAGGACAGGACAAAGAGCAGACGGCGCGTCCCTATCTCGAAGCGGCTGCGCGTGAAGGCA
Organism: Verrucomicrobiota bacterium; assembly: GCA_046346765.1. Classification (GTDB taxonomy): domain Bacteria; phylum Verrucomicrobiota; class Verrucomicrobiia; order Limisphaerales; family SIBE01; genus JAXMHN01. Next base: position 19,551 of record JAXMHN010000071.1, read on the forward strand.
AAGATCGCGTGGTGCTGATCGATTGCTCTAACCAAGGAGCGCGCTTCCAAGATTTTCCAAGGTCACTTCGACATGTGTCAGCAAATTTTCCCACGAGCTCTTGGATTCCATTGACCGCTTTAATTGGGTCGTTATTAGCGTCATCAATAGGATTTTTGCTTGCAGATTCGTATAGGTCCAACGCGGCGTGATAGACTGTATCACTGCCGACGACCCTCAGTGGGCCGGCCAACAATGCGCGGAAGTCTCCAAGAATTCTCTTCCATTCTTCTGATCCTCCATTGCTTTTATTTCTTTGGGTGGGGGCATCAGAGTTGACCTTAGCGTAAATTTTCCCAGCAGTAGATACGGCATCAGCGTAGGTCTTTAGTTGACTTTCCAAATAGGCTTTTCCCGCCTCAATCTCGCGAGCGGCAGAAAACGTGTAAACGCTCCAGCAGAATGCAGCCAAGCCAAGAATGAAGCCTAAGATTTTTAACCAGGATGGGTCTTTATCGTTCTCAGAGGGCATAAGTGGCTAGGCTGCCGGCTCGGTCCAGAAAGAGAAGCGGAAAAGTGTCAGGGTTGAGATGCAGCCGTAGGCCGTCCAGCAGGACACAACCTCGTCTACATGCGACGAACAAGATTTATTTGATGGTGTCGATGGGCGGCAAGTCGTCAGTGCTTTGAAAGTCGGAGCTCAGACCGCAGAAGAGTTGGGCTTCCAATACATCGTCACGATGAACCAGGATGATGCTTTCAAAGAGACGATCGACGATTTCGACCTGAAAAAGCATGTTCTCCCGATTGTACTTACCGACGCTACCGAAACGGGGGGACTTTTTGGCTTCCAATTTTGAGTAACGAATTCGTTAATTCGTTTATGGCTCAAGCCGCCTCTTTGTACAAGTACTTTTGGAAACTAGTGAACACTCGGTTGATCTCGTCCGGCCTCCCCAGATCTGCGACCGCATCAGCAATTAATTGTGGTAATTGAGCCAGAGAAGAGGAGAAGAGGTGTGAGCTTTTTTGATCCAGCTTTTCCACGACCACACTTACGTAGTGCGCGAGCACGAAATCGAGAAATGCCTGCTGTTTCGCGTTGAATTCCGAATTGATCCGCACCCTCGCATTTGCGGCCCGGACCTCGCGAGTAACGGGCGGCATCGCATACGCCAAGTGCGCTAGCACGTCAAAAAGGTCAAAAGATCAAAAGATCGCTCTTTTCGGCATCCATGATTTTTTGCATCTCGGTAAGTTGTTCAGTTGTTCGTGCTCGAAGCCTTTTTCGGCCAACCCCTGCAGCAGGTTCGCCCGCGTATCCGCTGCGCTCCAAATAGAGCGCAGCTCAGCTTCGCTTTTGAAGAACTCTGGCAGCTTTCCAAAAAAGGGCCTCGAGGAACTGCTGGGCGGACATCGGCGTTCCGTCAGGGCGTCAGGGTACCCAAATGTCGTTGCCATCATGTGCTGGATATTGCGCTCTTTGCCATCGGCAAGCTTCACCTTTGCCCTTCGCCGCCTGGTGCACGTGCATTGAATTCGCCCACACTCGGGGCACGGCGCGCTCGGGCACTCGCAAGGAGCCTGGCCGCAGACCGCGCAAACTTTGGGCGGCAACGGCTCACACGTGCACGGCCGGGTTCCGCACCTTGGACCTTGGACACGGTTCTTCTTCGATGGGTTCCCCATCCCACTCCGGGTCAGTAAAGTGCTGGTGCGCTCTAACGAAATCGTAAATCGTGAAATAATCCTTCCCGTCAAAGAGCCGTGTGCCGCGACCGGTGATCTGTTTGAACTCGATCATGGAGTTAATCGGGCGCATGAGAACGATATTTCGGATGTTCCTGGCGTCCACACCAGATCCTCGAATTGGTTGTCGGCGATCTTCACCCTCTTGCCGCTGACGGCCAATCCCGTCGGAATAATCCCAGGCGCGCTGCCCTGGAAGCGGTTGTTCTTTATCACGCTTTCATCCGCCTTGGTGAGGGAAATATGGATCTGGTTATCCCGCAGGGTGTTTCCTTCAATTTCGAGCTGCTCAACAACGCCCAGTGCCGGGTAGTTCGCTTGATGGGACGCCTCAATTCCGAACGAAATATCGAACTCAGCTGCGGTCCCGGTGTAGGAGTAGCCGCCGATGGTGTTGCCCGCTATCCGTCCGCCAACGCCTTCTCTGATGATGATGCCTGCAGTAGGCGAAGCCCTGTCCAGCGGACCCGGCCCAATGATCGTGTTGTTCTCGAGCGTGATATTCAGGCTTCGCCTATCGCCCGAGCCGATGAAGCGCATGGCCGCATAATTGTCCGCGAACGTGCAATCGGTCACCCGTAGATGGACCGGTTCTTCGCTCGTGCCGGTCGCGGTAAACGCGGTGGCCTCTTCGGCCCCGAGAGTGCGCTCTCGAAAACCGAAAAAAGCGCAGTTCTCCACAATTGCGCTGCTGTTGCGGAGCAAGGCCCCCCTTAGCTCGCCGTCGCCCAGATAGCTTCCGGCCAGCCGCTCGCCTTCGAACATCAATCCCCGTAACGTGACCTCAGACGATCGGATATACAGAATGGGAAAGTGAGTTTCCGCAGGCCCTTGGGCGAGAGGCAAATCCCCGGTGGCGCGAAGGACCGCCCCCGGCTGCCCGATCATAGTCAACCGCTTTCTGATGATCGTGACCTGATTCGTGTAAACCCCGGGCGCTATTCGAATGGTATCGCCATCGGAGGCTGCGTCCACGGCTGCTTGAATGGCTGCGTATTTGGCTGGCACCTGATGCTCAGCCGCGAAGCCACTGCTGATTGCCGGAAGGGCCAGAACGCCAGCGATGGCAACCTGGTTCGCCAGACGCTTCTCCGTTCCGTGCGCCAGAACATGCAAAATGGTTCTCATAAAGGTCATTTTGGTTCTGCCTGTTCGTGGAGGAGTTCTCCACGATTCATTCCTTTAAGCCCAATTGCGCCCCGCCCGATTACTCATTTTCGCACTAGTTTTTTAAGAGGACGTCCTCCAAAGCATCTTGAGTGAGGTTGAAAGACTCCCACTGCCGCGGCGCCGTAAGGGCGGGCCTGCGAAGGAAACCGCGGCACTCATTCTCGCCTCCATGCCGTCTTGGCAGCCCTGCCAGGCGGAAAGCGGAGCCGACCACGTTGAGCTTGCGTGAGGAACTGGGCGAAGCGCTGAACGGCTGCGGGGGTGTCGCGGCCGGCTTCGTGGTTTGTTGAGTTCATCCCGCCCTGCTACGGCTAGACGACGCCAGTTGGTAAGCACCTTCTCCAACCTCTACAGCAGCAACCCTCCAGAAAACCTAAAAAATCTCACCGTGGGCCTTCGACATTTCCGGCCACTTTTTTGTTGCATTAGATAGAAGCATTCGATAAACAAGTGGACGTTCCTGTAGACATTTAATGGCATCAGGCCGGTATTTTGTCTCTCCATTGTGCATGACGTAATCAATGGTCAATGGCAAAGCCGTCCCGGTGGTTAGTAGTGTTGCTATGAAACAAACCCAACCCTTCAATCGACGAGCAATAGCATGCCTTCTGGGCATTGGCGCTCTGGCCGGCACGGCCAAAGCGGGTCAGGTCACCTACGACTTCACCACGGATCCGAAAACGGGCGCGAACCCACTGCAGATCGTGCAGGCGGGCTTCGCCGATAGTACCGGCGAATCAATTTACTGGAAAGCGGCAGGCGGCAATCCAGGCGGATTCCTCGGCATTACCTGGCCCATCGGCAGTTCCACCACCATCGCGGTATTTCCCGACATCGATGCCGGCAAAGTGATCACAGCGTTTACGCTTGAGACCGACTTGCGCATTGGCAGCCCTCAACAAAACGAACGGCCGGCCGACGGTTTCAGCATCAACTTCGCCCGTAACAGCGACCCAGTCTTCGAAACCACTGACGCCAGCAGCTTCGCGACCTCCGGGGCCGTTGAAACCGGCACCAAAACAGGTATTGCCATCTGCTTTGATACCTGGGCCGGCAATGCTCTGCCTGACGGCGCGGATATCGAAGGTATCATCGTGCGCGTGGACAACGTCACGGTCCTGCGGCAGGCAATGCCAACCCGTAACGGCGCCTGCGCTGACAATACCTCGCTCCAAACCGGACCTCGCCCCGTGGATTACTGGACGGCAGCGGTCAACGACGGAACTTTGCCCGACGCCGCTTTCGTCGAGGCATCCTGGACCAACCTCTGCTGGCAGCCGCTGAAGGTGGAACTTGACCCGACGGCGAAGTTGTCCGTGACTTACAAGGGCCGTCTTCTCCTCGACAAATATCAGACGACGTTCTTCCCCTCTGCGGGCAAGATCGTGCTGGCGGGCCGCACGGGGAACGCGGACGAGCACACCCACTTCGATAACCTGAAGCTGTCGACCACCGTTACATCCGACTCCGCTCCGCCGACCGCTCCCACCAATCTGAAAGTGGATGCGACCACCGCTGGCAAGGTTGCCCTGAGCTGGACGGCCGCGACGGACGATTCCGGTTTGGTTGGATATAACCTCGAACGCGATGGAACAGTCATCAAGCAGTTCCTGAATTCGAACAGCTACATCGACCTGGCGGTTCAGCCGGGCAAGACCTACGCTTACAAAGTTCAGGCGATCGATCCTGCTGGCAACAAGTCTGCCTTTACCGCTGCCGTCAACGCGACTACGCCGGCGGCTGCTCCGACGACCATTCCCGGTCTGACCTTCGAAGCCTGGTTGAACATCGACGGCACCCCGGTCTCCAATTTGACCGACAACGACCGTTATATCGCCAATACTCCGGACGTCAAAGGCGTGGCCAATGGGGCCAATACCCGCAGCGTCTTCTACGACGACAGCCACGACAATTACGGTGGCCGCTTGAGCGGTCTTCTCACCCCGACTGAGTCGGGTGACTACGAGTTCTTCCTCCGCAGCGATGACGCTTCCCAGCTCTTCATCAGCACGGACGCGAACGCGGCCAATTTAGTCCAGATCGCGGAAGAAACCGGCTGCTGCGCTGCCTTCCAAGAAAGCGGCGACCCGCGCACTTCGGCCCCGGTGGCCCTCCAAGCTGGCAAGTCATACGCCTTCCAGGTCCTCTGGAAAGAAGGTGGTGGTGGTGACTATGCCCAGGTGGCGTGGCGCAAGTCTGGCGACAAGACTGCCGCCGCCAGTTTGGCCCCCATCCCCGCTCGGTTCTTCACGACCAGCTTCGACCTGTCCGTCGGGCTGCCTTTGATCACCAACAAGACCGTGACCTTCTCGGCTCCTGGCCAGGATGCGGTTTTGAGCCTTGGCGTGGCCGGCGGTGACAAGCCCATCACTTACGAGTGGAAACCCTTCGGCGGCGCGGTCCTCGCGGGTGAAACCAACGCGAGCTTGACCCTGAAGAGCGTCAATCTCACCAACGTGGGCCGGGTCTACACGGTCACGGCGAAGAATGCCTTCGGCTCGATCGACCAGAACTTCGCAGCCATCCCGAACGGGACCCTGTTTGTTGAAGCCGAAGACTTCAACTTCGACGGAGGCCATTGGCTGACCAACGGCAACATCGGTATGACCGGCAGATACGGCGGCGGCGCCTACCAGAATCTCGGCACCGAAACCGATGCCGGCATTGACTGGAATTCGGATGGCGGTGGGGCTCAGACCTTCCGCGATGCCACCGGTGTGGATGTAGACAAGGTCAACCAGCACGCCGATGGCCTGCCTCGCGGTGACTTCGATGTCATCGTGAACGCGGTCGTAGGTTGGAACGACGCCGGTGAATGGGAAAACTACACGCGCCAGTTCCCGGCCACCGCGACCGACTACAATGTCATTGGCCGCTTGGCCTCTGGTGGTAACAACATCCATATCCAGATGGACGAGATCACGGCTGGCGTCACCACCAGCAGCGCCACCCTGTCCAAACTGGGTGAATTCAATCCGGGTCGGGCAACCCCCGGCTGGGACAACATGGAGTTCTTCCCCTTGGTTGATACCAATGGGGCTCCTGCGGTCGTGAAGGGTTGGAATGGTTTGAAATCGTTCCGGATGACAATGCTGCCCGGCAGCGCGGAAGACATGGATTACTTCATGTTCATCCCGGCCACTGGTGCGCCGCCGACCGGCAACGTATTCACCAGCGCGGCCCGCAACGGCAATAACCTCGTCCTCACCTTCAGCGGCGGCACCCTCGAGCAAGCCGACGCGATCACCGGACCGTGGACTGCGGTTAACCCCGGCACCAGCCCGGCGACGGTTGCCATCGGCGGAGGTCAGAAGTTCTTCCGCTTAAGGTAATCCATCGATAAGTTCTTGACGCGAAGGACCGGGAGCAATCCCGGTCCTTTTTGCTTTGCCAGGGGGCGACCTGCTGACCGGAAAGGGCCCAGCTGTGGAAAGGCAAAAAGAGAGACGGATCAACTCACCTAAATGGGGCCGGCGGACGAGCGGAGGCAAAGGTGGAGGCGAGGCTGGCGCCTTGCTTGTGTGAGAACCGAACCTGGCGCGCGGTAGCGCCGCAGGAGAAGGCGGTGCCGTCTCGCCGCCGGTCAACCGCCCGACTGGGCGTTGCTGACAATCTTGGACCACGCTTCGGACCTGAAATAGTCCTTTAGCGGTCTGAAAGCCGGGCCGGCCAATTCGCCTTGGGAAACCTCGAACCGCAACAGGAGGCAGATCTCCGAGGCGGCGCGGATGGTGGCGGTGCGGGTGCCGATCGGGTTCAGAAAGGCCATTTCCCCAAAGATCTGGCTTTCGGTGATCGTGCCGACCGGTTTGCCGTTCTGTTCCGCGGACAACTCGCCCGACAGCACCATGTAAAACGAGTTGTCGAGGGCGTTGCCCTGCGCGTAAACCACGCCGTCCCGGGCCACGCGCTTCTCCCGGCCCTTCCAAAAGAGCAATGCTCGTGAGACCTCATCCAGCCCGCGAAAAGCCGGACAACTGACGAACTTTTGCTTCACGTCATCGTAATCCATAGGCGCGAGAATGGGACTAGTGTCGATTTAGGCGGCTTCGGAGTCAAGCTCTCCTATGCAATAGCTGCTGCGATCTTGGTGCGATCTTCTTGCCCCGGTTGAGATTCCTCCTGCGCAGCGGCTTTTGCCGCCGATGCCATTGAAACTCAAGCCGCGCTCCGGCGCGGCGGCCTGCGCCCGTCCTGTCCTCCGTCCTTCCGAGGCCTCAGCGCCCTTGCAGGAATCGGTTCCGCTGTTTGAAGAAGTTCTGATAAAATGCGGCGTTGACCGTGCGAGTGGGTTTGGCGGCCGATTCCTCTTCAAACCATGCCGCCAGCCGCGGGGATTGCGACAGTTGCGCGAGTTGTTCGAGGTAGGCCTTGAAGATGGCCATGTTCTCCGGCCTTTCCAACCAAGGGGCGACTCGGTCGGTGTAGAAGGGATAATTGCCTGGCCGAAAAGCGAGATCGCTATCCCATTGAAAGAATTGGAATTTGCCATCCGTCGGGCGTCGATAGAAGTAGCCATTTTTGCCGCGGAACATGGTGAAGCTGTCCCAGTCGCCGATGTAGCCGCGCACAGCGGCCATTTGCAGGACTGCGATCGGATCGAGGCGCTGCTCCATTTCATCCTTCGAATACTGGCTGGATGAATAGGTTTTGAAGAAAGCGATCAACGCGCTGTAATCGTCTTCGATTTCCCGGGTCCGCTTCTGCCATTCGGTCCGATAAAGGCGCGGGTCGTCGCTGCCCTTATACGACCAATCGGCGTCGCGATTATTCTTGTCCCAATCGTCGGCGAACCACCACTCGTCGTCGAAGCGATAGAGTTCTCCGTGGCGACCATTGGGAAAGATGCGGTCGACAAATTCGCCCGTGACCGGTTCCGTGTCCTCGCGGAGATAAGCGCCCGAGTTATTAATGATCACCCGCACCCATTCGGCTTCGCCGGTCGGATGACCGAGCAGGTAGAGGAAATAGCGGCAGAGCCGGTTATGGTAATTGCTGTCGTTATCGAAATAGAACTTGGTGCGGCCGCGGAAGGGCCGATCCGCTGGCAGTTCCCACTTCCCCTTGCCCAAATCACGCCCGCGGGTGAAAGGGCTGCCTGAGACCCGGATGCTGCCGCTGTAGAAGACGGTTTCTTCATTAGAGATGAAGGTCATGTTGTAGCGGTGGTTGGACAGCTTCGGGTGGCGAAACCCATAACGCGCCGTATTCCCGTCGCGCATCGATCCGAGGTCGTAGCTGGAGACGACAAACCGGTCGAGGCGCGCGTCGCGCGGAATTTTCCGATCGTCAACGACGAATAAAGCCGGGCGTTCCGGGGCGTGGCGCGGCAACCGGACGACCTGACCCTGGGAAGTGACCTCAACAAAGAACTGCCCGACGACGCCATTCGTTCCGTATTCGGTGAGCTCGGCGCGGTAGGTTTGCCCGGGGCCTGAGTTGGGTTGCGGCGGGGCCGGGGACATCGGTTTGCTTTTCCAGGCGGCATCCCCGGTCGGTGTGTCCAAGCGATGAAGAGGAGCACCTGCGCGCCCGCTTTCGGGTTGATGACCTGGGCCGTCACTGTGACCGTATCGGTAGAGCGTGGCACTGCTTGGGGCGTGGCGGAGGCGTTCCAATTGCGGGCCTGGGCCGCTGGTCGGAAGCAGAGTGACTGAGTTGGGCCGGCCGGGAGTGCCCAGCGCGGCTGGCAAGGCAGGAGAAAGGAACTGCCCACGCTGCGATCCCAGGTATGGGCGATAAGCCGCGGGCAGCCGGACACCCACTTCGCTTCGAAACGGAGTTCGTACTGCTGGCCGCGGCGAAGGCGAGGGCAGTCAATTTCCACCCGGTCCGCCCGGACGTCTCCGCGACCGTCCGCGACTAAGTGGAGTTCGCCGTTGGTTAAGTAGGTGCCGGCGTGCGTGCCTTGGGCGAGCCAGCCGGTGGCGCTGGAGCCATTGGTCGACATGTGGCCGGCGTTTTCGACGAAATTCGCCCCATTGCGCCAGAGCCCGATGTTACGCAAGGCCACGTGTCCTTCGGTCACAAGGTAGAGATGCAATTCGCGATAGTCGCTCGGCTGGCCAATGGGATTCAGTTCCAGGTAAGTGTTGGTGCAAGCGTAGGTTCGCCAGGCGGCCTTCTCCGCCTCGCGGCTGGCCGCCCAAGCGGAGCTTTGCGAACGATCCATGTCCGGATGGATCAGCTCCAGGCTGCTGCCGTCGCCATGGGCGAGTAAGGGCCAGTCTCCACCAGCCCGGAAATCAACCTGGTCAACGAGTTCGCCGGCAGCGTCCACCAGGCGGAGCAACTCGCCGCCGTGGCGCAATCGGCCTTTGTAGTTGCCCAACGCTGGTATTCAAGGGTGGTGCTGTCCCAGTCGCTTCCTGGTCCGCCGCGACGACCGCATAGCTGTTGGCCGCCAGGCTGGTGCCGGCGGGAAAAGTGAACTCAATCCCATCCGTGAAGCGCCATCTGGAAAGATCCACCTGGTTGGGGCTGCGGTTGAACAGTTCCACGAACTCCGTGCCTTCGGCGTGATAAGGAGGATCATACATGATCTCATTGATCACCACCGGCGCCGGCTTTCCGGACGACGCTTCCTTCGCCGGCTGGCCCGCTGGCCCCTCCGCGCCCTGGTTCGGCTGGTTGCGGCTGGGGGAGGGAAACCGAAACCAAGTGCTGCCCCCTTGGGGCCGGCGGCCGATCGACCGGCCATCCTCCGCAAAACTGACGGTTACGGCGCTGAGGAGGGTATGCCCGTCCTTGTCAGTGAAGTAAACCGTCAACGGGTTGGCGATGGCCAATCCGCTTTCAGCCAGGCTGACCGATGTCAGTCCGCCCGCGGCAACGACGACATCTTCGCGGAAGCTGTATTTTTGAAACTGGTCAGCCGTATCGGACAAGAAACAGCCCTTCAAATTGAGCGGCTGCGAGGCGTTGTTGCAGAATTCAACAAAGCCGTTCTGTGCTTCCGCGAATACTTCGTTGATCACCAGCCCGGGCTGGACCGGCTGGGTCAAACGCAAGCGCGCCCCGAACACGATATCGGAGCTATTTGGGCTGCTCTGGTGCACTTCGACCGCCAGGACGTTCGTTCCTGAATTCAACAGGCTGCTGTCGAGGGTGATCGCGCTCATCTCTTCAGCGGCCGTTGGCACGGTCGATGACGCCAACGTCGCGGCCAGAATCCGCCCGGTGGGCATACGACTGCGCGCGACCTCTTTGCCGTTCAGGTAATAAACCGCGCCGTCATCGACAATTTGGTCGACCAGCAGTCTGCTGCCGGCCGTCGGTTTAGCCGGCACCTGGAAGGCAGTGCGGAAGTAAAACGCCGTTTGCCCTCTCATATTCACCCGGGTGCGCAATCCCGGTTTCGGCAGCGGTTTTTGATCGAACGCGAGCAGTCCGAGTCCTTGCCGCCACTGGCTATCATCGAATCGAGGCTGGGTCCATTGGGCGCTGCCTGGTTGCCCGGAATCGTTGAAGCGCCAGGCCGACGCATAATCCACCAGAATGACCCCGGTGCCCGCCTCCATCTCGGGAGAAGGCGCCGGTGACACGGTTTGCGGAACCGGCGCCGTCCCGGGGCGTGTGTTCGCCTGTCCCACCGTCCAGTTTCGCCAATCATCGATGGACTGGTTGGGGTCGATCAGAACCAGCGGCTGGCCCGCCGTCAAATCGGGCCAGTGCGCTCCCCCGTATTTCACGGTGCACACGACGCCGCCGTTTTTGTCTCGGAGCGTGACGCGTTCGCCTTGATCCTTCAATTGGCCGTCCCACGGTCCAAAGACACGCACCGTTTCGGGGATGGCATAGGCCTGGCGCGCCGCGGCCGGCGCAGCCCCGGTCAGGACAATCCGCTCGAACGGGTGGAGAAAGGTGGCCGCGGGCTGCTGGGGGGAGAACTCGGCGAATTCGAAGGTGACGCCCTCGCTCAGTCGCCATTTGGCGATGTCAAACGGGTTCGAAGTATTGTTATAGAACTCGATGTATTCCGGTTTGGCCTGCGCCGGAGCCGGCATCAGCCGGCTCAGGACGACTTGCTCGGCCCGCAGGCTGTCGTGACAGAGCGGCAGGAAAACGATGGCCAGGAGGGAAAGAAGACGACCAGGGGTAACGCGGGGCGCGCTCATGACGTGGCTCAATCTACCTGCCGTTCGGCGCGAGGCGAGACCCTAATCGATCGCGGGCGTCATTCGAGATGACGCTGGATCCGCGGCGGTCACCAGGCCAACTGGAGGCGCGCGTCCCGGTTGCCCGGCCGGTCAAAGGCGATTGCTTCGACTAAGACCTCGGCGTGGCCGGTCGCGTCCGCCTGCGTCCCGTAGATCCATTCCGTCCCTGCGGCCCTTAGGCGGGCGGCCGGCCCGCTCTCGAGCACGTCGCCGGCTCCGCTCCGGATGGACACTTCCACCCGGTAGCCCTCAAACGGATCGTTCAGCCGTATTTTGATCTGCTCGCCTGCGTGGCCGGTGTAGCCGGCGAGATCAATGGCCTCGATGCAGGGCCCCCGCTGGTAGTCCTGGTAGGCAACCGCATACAGCGGCAGTCCCAGTTCGCGGGCGCGGCTTTGGTACGCTTCCTTGACGGCCGGATCGAGGAAAGCGATCCGGGCGCGGGCGGCTGCGTCTTTCAAGGTCTGCCGTTGCCGTTGCTGGGCTGGCGACCATTCGACCTGAGCGAAGTTGGGCGCGGGCGCGACGACGTATTTGCTGCCGACCACTCGATAAACGACGTTGCCAAGCTTAC
>JAXMHN010000072.1:0-31022 GCA_046346765.1 Verrucomicrobiota bacterium
TCACTTGAGTGAAAGTGACCTGCGCGCCGTTTCTGTTTTCTTCGGGGTCGCTCTGATCCTGCTTCTTTGGTTGATGGCGGACGGCCTCGGTTCCACTGGCACTGTCTGCGCCGCGATTTTCACTGCCATCTCGCCCGCGATGGTCTTTTACAGCCGCTATTTCATTCATGAAATGCTGCTGGTTTGCTTCACGTTGCTCGTGATCCTGGCTGGTTGGCGCTACGCCCAGCGGCCTTCGGCGTCGTGGGCCATCGTCGCCGGCCTTGGGCTCGGCTTGATGTATGCCACCAAAGAAACCTTCGTCCTGTCCGTCGCCGCCCTTTTGGGAGCGCTTGCTTTCACGCTAGCTTGGCGAGTCAGAGTCACTCGCACCCCCTTCCGCTGGCATTGGGGCATTCCCGTAAATCATCTTCTGCTCGCCGCCGCCGCCGCCGCGCTTATCTCGCTCCTTTTGTTCACGTCTTTTTTCACGAACGCTCGCGGTCCATTCGATTCAGTGCGGACCTACTTTCCCTGGCTGAAGCGAGCGGGCGGAGACTCACCTCATATTCACCCGTGGTCCTTTTATTTCGAGCGGCTGGTTTTCTTTAAGACGGGCAAAGGGCCGGTATGGAGTGAAGCGTTGCTCCTTGTGTTGGCGCTGATCGGGGCGGTGACGGGTTGGAGGGGCCTTGCCCCAGGGGCGGTCAGTCCGCATCTGACGCGGTTTCTGACCGTTTACACGGTGCTGCTCGCGGCCGCTTATAGCGCGATCGCCTACAAGACGCCGTGGTGCCTGCTCACTTTCCTGCAACCCTTGATCCTCCTGGCGGGCATTGGGGCGGCTTTCCTCATCGGCTCTTGGAAATCCTGGGGATGGCGCCTGATTGGGAGCAGTGCGGTGCTGGTCGGCGCGGCCCATTTGACCTGGGAAGCCTGGCGAGCCAGCTTTCCATTCGCGGCCGACCGGCGAAATCCGTATGTTTACGCGCAGACGGTGCCGGATCTACTCCGGCTGGTCGAGCAGGTCCACGAACTGGCGAAGTTTCATCCCGATGGCACTCACATGGTCATCAAAGTAATGGCGCAGGACAGCGACTACTGGCCGCTGCCTTGGTCGCTGCGGGCCTTTGATCGGATCGGGTGGTGGAGCCGGGTGCCGGCGGATCCCTACGCGCCCGTGGTTATCGCCGGGGCGAAACTCGGCGCCGCGCTGGATGATCGATCGGAGAAAAAGTGGCTGATGGTGGGCCTGTTCGAACTTCGCCCCCAGACCTTTCTCGAACTCTACGTCCAGGACGGTCTATGGGAAAAGTATATCCTCAGCCGTCCTCGCCCGGAGGAGTGATCTGACGCAGGATGGCTTCGACGATGGCCTTTCGTCGCTGCGGCCCCCTCGCCGGCCAAACGGTGCCGATGCGGCCCTGCCCTACACCTTCAAGCCACGCAAGTCCGCCTCGAACTTCTCGTTCGCCTTGATCATTTCATCCCAGGTCACTTCCCGGTTCTTGTAAGCCGCGGTGCGGCCCAGAATCGTGACCAGATTGCTTCGCACCCCGGCCGGGATGGTTACATTGGCGCAATCCGCATTGACCACCTGTTGATGGAAGGAGGCGATATTACGGACCGCGCCGTCGCCATACAGGTTGGGGGTGTCTCCATTGAAAGCATCTTCCGTCGAACGGAACGTGACTTTGCCGGCGTAGTGAGTGTCGACCGTGCCTTTCAGGCCGTAGACGCGGCACATGATGTCGTCGTAAGCGAATCCAACCTGCTTCGAGGAGAAGCTGACGGTGATGTCGTTCGGATAATAGTAGATCACGGCGAAGTGATCCCAACAGTCGCCGACAAAGTCCCGGGCGCGTCCGCCGGTGCCGTAGGCCCGGATGGGTTCACTGTTCAAAAACCAGCTGGCGACGTCCAGGGCGTGAATGTTCTGCTCCGTGATCACATCTCCGGATAACGTGCGATCCAAGGCCCAAGCGCGCAGACGCAGTTCACGATCGTCCGGATGCGCTCGAATCTGCTCGTCCAGGCTCGCAAACATCGTGCTGGTCTGGTAATTCGTCTCGACGCTGACAATCCGGCCCAGATCCCCGCCATGCACCCGTTTGACGGCCTCCTGGTAAGCCGGATGCGCCCGTGTCTGGAAATCGACCATGAAACACAACTTCTGCGCGGTCGCTTTCCGGCCTGACTCGACGATGCTATGACAACCGGGAACGTCCACGGCCAATGGTTTGGCCAAGTAGACGTGCTTCCCCGCGGCCACCGCCGCTGCGACTTGCTCGGGATGGAAATAAGGGGGGGTTTGGATGACGACGGCATCCAACTTCTGATCCAGCAAGCGTCGGTATCCGGCCAGGCCGGTAAAGCGACAGGACGGATCGATGCGGAACTTCTCGCCCACCTTGTCGACTCGATCCTGAAAATAATCGGCGCAAGCCACGACATGATAGCCGCCATGCTTGTCGAACAGGTCGATGATCCATTGGCCTCGGCCCCCGCATCCAATCAAGCCGATGTTGATTTTTGGGGGAGCGTCCGCCGCCTTGACGGCTGGCTGGGCCAACGCCAGACCGAGAGCCGCCGCTCCGGTGCCGGCCAGGAAATGGCGTCGTGTAATTTCGTTTGGGGCTGCCGATTGGGGGGTGCGAGATGAAGATGACATAACTTGCAGATTGGGCCTCATAAGCCCGTTCAGTTCGAACGCGCCACCTTCTTGGCGGCGCGGTGAATTTTCAACGGTTTAGCTCCGCATTCCTCCACCTGCAAGGGAGAACACGGCAGCACTTGAGTTGAGTCAAGCCGGCGCTCTCCCCGCGCTCCTCAGCGGAAGCATCCGCGACCGCGACGGCGAAACGTCACAGCTCCATCGGCCAAAGACGTTGATCGTTCGCGATGCTATTGGCGGTCAGCGGCCGAACGACCGGCCGTCCACCTCCGACCATGTGCCCTCAGCGCTTCGGCCGCCAGTCACGTCCGAATTGCGTTGCTGAGTTGAATATCATGGATTTCGGGTACCTATCATTGCTATCCTGCGCGAGCCCTTGCGTGGAGCCTCTATGAAGCGGCGTTTTGTGTTCAATCTTACCGTCGTAGCCGCACTTGCGGCGGCGGGCGCAGTCTACTACAGGGCCACTTTTCCCTACGGTCGGAGTCATTGCTGCATCGACCTAATGTCTTTCGCGCTGGAGGAATTTGCGAGAGAGCATGATGGCAAATATCCGGCAGGAGAGGTATCTCCAGAGGCTTCGTTGAGCTTACTCTGTAAGAGCAACCAAGTTGGGCCTCATATCATGCGGGGTATGACGGTTTCTGAGAGCGCCGTCCGGCGCGTCCTTGAATCCGGTCAGCTTCCTGGACCCGACACTTGCGGTTGGCATTATGTTCCAGGCCTCACACAAGCAGATGATCCGAGCTTGGCACTCCTTTGGTGCAAAGCCGCTTTGGGTCACAATGGTCAGAGAACGCGCGGCGGAGGCCGCCAAGTGGTGTTCGTGGGTGGGGCCACCCGCTGGGTTTCTGGGAATGAGTGGCCTGAGTTCCTTCGGCAGCAAGACGAGTTGCTCCGAACCCGAAGTGCGAGAGCCCTGACCGGCCAGCCATTGGTCGCAGCGATTCTGAGTTTCCCGACGGAACGCGCAGCGACAAGGCCGAAGGGTCATGGACGCTCAGGCAAGAGTCGAAAGGGCCCGATTCATCGGGAAGCGGAGTCTCCTCCGGGAGAGGTTTTATACGCGATCAGCTCGTCTGGTATCAGGCGCCCTTGCGGGACGCCTCGGTCACCCGCACGCTCTCAGTATCGAACTTGATCTCGGACCCGGTTACGGTTCACTTCACAAGCGGCTTGCCGGACGTGACGAACGTGGTCTTCAGGCTCAGGGCGGCCCGCTGAGTTTTACAGCCGAAGATGAGTAAATGCACTTGTGACGAAGGAACGCAAACTCGCCTTTGTGAGCTGCCGAAGCAGTTCGATCACTAGGACGAACAGAGGGTAAGGCTTGTCATGGGAGCCGCGCCACAACACCCTAATTCCGATCAAGCAGGCGTGCACATCCACTCTGAATGGAGTTCAGAAGGTCGTGCGTTCAAATCGCACCGCCCCGACCAACTTGCAACTTCCATTCGCAAGAAGGACTTCTGACTCGGCCGCAGCAGCCCATTGGGCCCCCGGTAACTTGTTTCTCAGCTCGATTTTTGTCCTGTAACCCCCCTCGTCGGCGCGTCTGAATAGAATTCAGGAGGCAAGACATTCTCGACCGAACCCTATTCCACTCTATGGACCCGGTTTGGCCCCGCGTGATTTGGGACCGGCCAAATGCTTTATCCACGTTAATGGGTCCGATGCGCTCGCGAATAGCGACCGGAAGATAAGGAGATCGTCTGTCACGCCATAGAGGATGAAAAAGGGGAACGATTTCAGGTTCCGCCTGCGAACTTCTGTTACAATCACAGAACCTGTGTTAACAAAGTGACCTGCGGAATTCGGGGAAGCTTTAATTGCCGCGATGGCGACATCGACCGCTTGCCGAAATCGCAGGGCGAGGCGTTCGGAAACGTCACGGTATTGGCGCTCGAATCGCTTGATGTCCTGTGGAAAGTCAGGGTGATAAACAACCCTCATTGAAGAGCTTGTCGGAACTCAGGTTCGCTCAATCCGCGAACCTTTCCTGTAACGACATCTTCGATCCCCGGCACGGCGTCCATAATGCGGCCAAAGCTCTCGTCCTCGCCGGTGACACTGGCCACGATGCGACGGGCGAGTTCAAGACGTTCGTTCTCCGGCAAGGCCATGACGGCTTCGGTAAGCTGCTCCGTGCTCACGGTGGGAGTCTACTCGAGCGCAATCGGCGAGACAAGTCCGATGGCGGGGGCAGTCCGATGGCGAGGGCTAGAAATCCGAGTAAATCCGAGCAATAGCCGCTGGGCCGACTGCGGACAGTGTTGTATTGTCCCGTGACGCCGGATGCCGCCGCAACCTATCGAACGCTTGAACTCCGCGCCAATTGAGGCTTGACGTCTGAATGGGGTTCAGAAGGTCGTGCGTTCAAATCGCACCGCCCCGACCAACTTCTTCTGCACAACTCCCACACATCCGCCACTTTTCTAAGGCAGTCAACGATTTCCCCTGTTTTGCTCCAGAGCATCCCTGGCGAGTTGTGGGCGAGTTGTCGGGGGTGCCCTCACAGAAATGTCTCCAAGTCCGTTCGAGTTTCTGTGTAAGATCTCCCCAGACCCGGCGTATAGATAGTAGAGACCAGTCCGCCGCCGTAGGCAGGGGCGTTGGGCCGTTCCAAGCCCCGGTGAGAATCTTATGAATCCCAGTGAAGAATATTCCGCCTCTTCTCCCTCGCCCAGCCGACGTAGGAACAAGTTAGCCAAGCCGCGGCATCGCCCGCCCGCCCGGCGTCTGCGCGGGTTTTCGTTTGACCCCAGCTTATCGGCCAGGCTCGAAACCGTCGTCATTAACGAGCGGGTTTACTCACTGCCGTGGGAAGACCTGGAGCCCGGGCCGGTCGGTGAATACGTTGAAGTCATCGATGTCGATCCGGCCAGTGATTGCTGGTATGAGCCGGTCGAGTTGGATCACCCCCATCTGCTCGCACAGGACGGCTTGATGCCAGCCGCTTCCAATCCTCAATTCCATCAGCAGATGGTTTATGCCGTGGCCATGACCACGATCAAAAACTTCGAACGCGCCATTGGCCGTCCGGTCATGTGGTCCGATCGAACTCCCGAAGAAATGGGGAAACGCTGGACCGACCTGACCGCCCAAGATCGCGAGGCCATGTTCGTGCCGCGCCTGGCTATCTATCCCCACGCGTTGCGGGAAGCAAACGCCTACTACTCCCCGACCAAAAAGGCCCTCCTCTTCGGTTATTTCCCGGCCGCGGAAGCGGGCGATGCCGTCTCCTATCCGGGCGGCATTGTCTTCGGCTGCCTCTCTCACGACATTATCGCACACGAAACCGCCCATGCCATCCTGGACGGAATACACCCTCGCTTTACGGAGGTGACCCAACCGGACGGGTTTGCCTTTCACGAAGCTTTCGCCGACATCGTCGCCCTCTTCCAGCACTTCACCTTCATCGATGTCGTCCGCCACCAAATCGCCAAAACACGAGGCGATCTGGCCATGAACAATCTCCTCGGCGAACTCGCCCAGGAGTTTGGCCGCGCCACCGGCAACCGCGGTTCGCTCCGTGATGCTCTCGGCGCGGTCGACGAGACGGGCAAATGGAAGCGGCGCGCCCCGGATCCCAAACGCATCCAGGAAGCCTTCGAGCCGCACGAGCGCGGGTCCATTCTGGTCTCGGCCGTGTTCGATGCCTTCGTCACCATTTACGAGAATCGGATCACGGACCTGCGCCGCATTGCCAGCGGCGGCACGGGCGTCTTAAACCCCGGCGAGCTACATCCGGACCTGATCAACCGGCTGGCGCAGGAAGCGGTCGAAGCAGCCCGCGAAGTGTTGACGATGTGCATTCGCGCCTTGGATTACTGTCCGCCGGTTGATATTAATTTCGGCGACTATCTGCGCGCCTTGATCACGGCCGACCGCGATGTTGTCATCAATGATATCCGGCGCAATCGGCTCGCTTTCATCGACGCCTTCCGGCAGCACGGCCTGTACCCACGCAAGCTTCGCTCTCTCTCCGAAGAAAGCCTCACCTGGGATCGCGCCGATGCCATGGAAGGTTACGCCCTGATCGCCCGGCTCGGTGACAAGCTGAAGGACTTCTTCAACCAACTAAGCTTCTCCGGCAAACGCACGGAGCGTTGGGAGGCAACTCGCCAGCAGCGCGCCGTGCTGCACGACTATCTCCAGGAAAAGTTTTGGCACGAATTTTCCGACGAGGAGCTCCAACGGGAAACGGGCCTGGATTTTGGCATCACGCGCCAACAGGCAGAGCACAAGTCCGAGGCCGTCCGCTTCGAAGTCCACTCGATGTGGCCGGTGCAGCGGCAACGGCCCGATGGCTCGGTGCTCAACCAGGTCGTATTTTCGATCCTGCAACACCGCCCTCTGGACGCGACGAAAGGCGCTCCCAAAATCTGGGGGCTGCACTTTCATCGTGGATCTGGACGAGCAGGACGCGGTCCGTTACGTCATTCGCAAGCCGCTCTTTGACCAGGAAAAGCCGGGAGGCCGCATCGCCCTGGCTCGCGAGGAGCGGGAGAATCCGTCGATGGTCTCGCTGGCGGCGACCTACGCCATGGCTGGCGAGAATGAGCCCTTCGCCATGTTACACACCCTGCTTTAAGCTGCCCTTTCCTATGGCCACGAAAAAGACCTCCAGCCCTCGCCCGGCCGCCCCGCCCCGCGATTACCGCGTCCGCATCCGCATGTACCGCCAAGGCCTCGGCGATTGCTTCCTCCTCAGCTTTCGCAACGAGAGTCGGGCCGTTACCCACGTCATGATCGATTGCGGAGTTGTGCTCGGCACCGATCAACCAGAGGCGGTCATGAAGCAAATCGCGCGCAACCTCAAAGAAGAAACCGGCGGGACCATCGACGTCCTGATCATTACCCACGAGCATTGGGATCACCTCTCGGGATTCTCACCTGGCCAGGCCCAAAAGGAACTGGCTGAACTCACCTTCAACGAACTGTGGCTGGCCTGGACGGAAGATCCAACCAATGACCTGGCCAACGCCCTCCGCACTGAGCGCGCTTTAAAGAAAGCGGCCGCTGCCGCCACCAAAAAGAGGCTTGCGAAACTAGGGCCAAAAGCAAAGGAAAGGCTCAACCGCCTCAGCGCTCTGATGGAATTCCACGGGCCGGACAGCGCCGGCCCCGACGGTGGCGAAGGCGCCGGCGGCACGGAAGGAGCGCTTCGATTCCTCAAAACGAAGATCACCCGGCAAAGGACTTTCCGGCCGGGCCAAGCGCCGCTGACCGTGCCAGGGTTAGGCGGTGTGCGCGTCTATGTCATGGGCCCACCGGAGGATAAACAGAAGCTTCACAGTACCAATCCAGGCAAATCCCAGGGCTACGGCTTGGGGGGAGCCATGTCGATGGCCGAGGCGTTCGCGGCCGCGCTCGGAGCTGACTCAGCCGAAGCCGATCCCGAAAAAGCGCAGCCGTTCTCCGCCTGCTTTCGACAGCCAATGACGGAACTCGCGCGCAAGCCTTACCGCAAACCGGAGAACGCCTGGCGTACGGTCGATGAGGATTGGCTGGCGGTCGGTGAACGCCTCGCGCTTCAACTGGATAGCGATACCAACAACACCAGCCTGGTCCTCGCTTTCGAATTTATTGACACCGAAGATGTTCTCCTATTCGTCGGCGACGCCCAGGCAGGCAATTGGCTTTCGTGGGATAACTATACCTGGACCGTCAAAGATCGAAACGGATTGCCCAAGGAGGTCACCGCCGCTGACCTCCTCGCCAGATCCGTCCTCTATAAGGTCGGACATCACGGAAGTCATAATGCCACCTTGCGGGAGAAGGGTTTGGAAAGAATGACGCATCCGGATCTGGTCGCAATGATGCCGGTGGACGAGAAGGTCGCGCACGAAAAGAAAGGCTGGATGCATATGCCTCTCCCCCAACTCTGCGAGCGCCTCAACCAAAAATGCGCCGCTGTCATTCGCGTCGATCGCGATGAGGTGAGCGGCGTTAACCCTGGAGCCGCCAGAATCACGCAGGACAAGCTTTACTTCGATTGCTTCCTCTAGTCCCGAAACAACGAGGAATGTCCCGGCCCGCGTCACAATCCTTGAAACAACCGCTGGGATTTTTCGAAAGGAGTATTTTGATATGAGAGCTTGTGTGCTTGCTCGAATCGCGAACCTGGCATAGGCAAAAGCGGCCGAAACGACATCAGCGACGATTTGAAAAGACTGGCCCGGGTTGGGAAAACTCGGGGCTGTTTTGCCTGCATTGGGTTGAGCTCTCAGAAAGCCGTCATCGGTGTGCCTTTGACCGCCGGCCGAACGTCCCTGACTGGCCGGCCGACCCCGTTCTCTGGTAGCTTGAATATGCTGTGTTCCTGGGGTTAACTGGCTTACGGTCGGTCGTGGCGATGACCTCTTCAAGCGCTGACAATTTTATGCCCGCGGAGCCGGCGGGTGCGCGTCCGGATTTTCCCACCACGCACTGGACCTTGGTGACAAGGGTTCGCCAGGGCGGCGAAGTGCGGCAAGCCGCGCTGGAGGAGCTGTGCCACTTGTATTGGTATCCCATCTATGCCTTCCTCCGGCGTCGCGGCTACTCGCAACACGATGCGGAGGATTGCACCCAAGGCTTTTTCATCAAGCTGCTGAACGATGAAAGTCTGACCGCTGCCGGGGAGGGCAAAGGACGCTTGCGCACCTACCTGCTCCAGCATCTCAAGCGTCATATTGTGGATCGGAAGCGCTTTGACGGCGCGCTCAAGCGCGGCGCCGGTCAGAGGCCCATATCCTTCGAGGAGATGGGCGCCGAAGACCGTTATGCCCGCGAGCCACTGGATTTGCGCGACCCCGAGCGGCTCTTTGGCAAGGCGTGGGCCAATGAGCTCATTGCGGGGGTCCGGGAAAAGCTGCGGGCTGATTTCGCCGATACGAAGCGTCCGCAAGCGTTTGATCTTCTGCTGCCCTTTCTGCTGCTCGACACGGAACCGCCGTCCTATCGAGAAGTGGCCGCGAAGTTGCAGGCCACGGAAATCTCGGTGCGTCTGATGGTGCACCGCCTCCGCGGGAGGTTCCGCGACCTGCTGCGGGATGAAGTCGCGCGGACCCTCAAGTCCCAGGTCGAAGTCGACGCCGAAATTGACTGGCTGAAATCGGTCCTTCGTCCGCCATGAGTGGTTCGGATCGCGCCTCATTCGGTCCGGGACCGAGCCGGATTTGGGAGCCGCCTTCGCTGGCCAAGATGCAGGCGTTGCTGCCGGCGTATCAATTCCTCGGGCTGCACGGGCGCGGCGGGATGGGAGCGGTCTTCAAAGCCAGGCAGGTTTCGCTGAACCGGATGGTCGCTATCAAGGTGCTGCCGAGCGACTTGATGAGCGATGGGGACACCAGCTTCGCGACGCGGTTCCGGCAGGAAGCGCTGACGATGGCGCGGCTAAGCCATCCTGGGATCGTCAGTGTCTTTGAGGCGGGGGAAGCGGGCACGTTCCTTTATATTGTGATGGAGTTCGTGGACGGCACGGACATGGCCCACATGATTCAGCGGGAAGGTAAGCTCGCGCCCGAACTCGCCCTCAACCTGCTCACCCAGGTCTGCAACGCCCTCCATTACGCCCACCAGCAAGGGGTCGTGCATCGAGACATCAAGCCGGCCAACCTCCTCCTCACCCGCGACGGTCTCGTCAAGGTCGCCGACTTTGGCCTCGCCAAGCATCTTGACGACGTCCTCCTTGGCCTGACACAAGCCAATGTCGCCATCGGCACCCCCGACTTTCTGGCGCCCGAGGCGTGGACGCCCAACACGCCGCTCGATTCCCGCGCGGACGTTTACGCACTTGGGGTCATGCTTTACCAGATGCTCACCGGTGAGATTCCACGCGGCCTTTGGGAAATGCCCAGCGTTCGCGTCGGGACAGACCAGCGCTTCGACGCTGTGATCGAGCGCGCCATGCAGCCCAAACCGGAGGCACGCTATCAGTCTTCCGCCGAGTTATCGCGCGATCTGCAGAAGATTCAGACTGAGCCCATGAAAACGCCGGCTCTCTTGGTCGAAAGCGAAGAACATACGGCCACGCCCCCTCCCCCGCCGGACCTCGCGCCAAAACATCGATCCCCTCCCGCCACCATCGGCCTGACGGTTGTGGCCGTAGCTTTGCTCGCTGGGATCGTTCCCTGGTCATGGACGCATCAGGACAATCAACAGCCCCGGCCGATCGGCCGAAGTTCCGCGCCGAAGTCCGGCAGGCACTCGTCGGCGACGGTGCGCGACGCAGCGCGTTGGCTCCTGGAGGAGAACGCGGTTTTCAGAATCATCAGTCAGGGCCGCGAAATCGAAGTGAAGACGGAGCCGGACATTCCCGACCAAGACTTCCAAATCGTCTATCTCTGGTTTGACCGCTGGGCTTCCTCACCTCCTGAACCGCCGCCGGCGGAAGAGGAGTTCGAAGTCCTGCGCGCGGTGACGACGTTGCAGTTCGCTTTCTTGCGCATGCCCGGGCTCTCGGACGCGCCCTTGGCTTTCCTCGCTGGCAATACGAACCTGACGAAATTGAGCATCGCTTGTCCCGAAGCCATCACCGATGCCGTCCTCGCTCACCTCGCCGGATTGAAGAGACTGGAGAAGCTCGAGATCGCCTTTTCGCATCAAGTCACGGGACGCGGATTCGCCGGTTCCGCCTGGCTGAACTCGATTCAGGAGTTGGATTTTGTCCGAACCATGGTGGATGACGACGCGCTGCGAGTGCTGGCCAAATGCCCCCGCCTCAGACAACTGAAGGTGGAAGGCACAGCTATCACCCAAGAGGGATTGCGTGCTCTGGTGTCGGCGCGCAAGCTCTCGCTTTTGAACGTGGGCGGCTGCTCGAATCTCAACGAGGACGACCTGATCGAAGTGCTTCCCCAGTTCGGTCAACTGAGGAAACTGGAATTGCCTGGCGCGCAGTTTGGGGATGAGGCTGCCGAGGCTCTCGCCGCGCTGACCCATCTGACGGAGCTCCGCTTGACCGCGACGAGAGTGACCGATGCCGGTTTGGCAAAGCTTTGGCCCTTGAGCGAGCTCGAACTGCTGGATGTCCAACATACCGGCGTCACCGTTGAGGGAGTCGCTGCTTTCAGCAAAGCCCACCCGCGTTGCCGGATCGAGCGGTAAACATGGCCCGCCTGGAACCGCGTCGATCTCGGCAGGCGGCGAGCCCGATCGGCCATGACTTCCTTGGTCGGGGCCACGCGTCGCCTTCGTATGATCCGGAACCGGCTTTCGTCGGGCTCCACCGGGACCTTTCGATTCACTCACACGACCATTCTGTCCATTTGGAAAAGAGACAAGAGGCTGTCTGACGCCTTGACTCCGGACGGAAATAGGTCTTCCGTGAATGCGATCATTTGACACCAGCCATGAGCGATACTTCGGACCCGTTCCGGCAGAAGCGCCTGGAAACCGGCATTTTCCCCGCGCGTTTCCAAGGTGAGGAAGTTCCCATGATTCTGCGCCACGAAGACGTCCGACGCGCTGCCAAAGATTGGAAGACGTTTAGTTCCGATGCGCCTTTTCGGGTTCCAATTCCTTCGGAAGAGGATGTCCGGACCATGCGCCAAATTCCGGTCGAAACCAACCCGCCGGACCACACGGAGTACCGGGAGATCATTGAACCAATCTTCCGGCGCGCCAAGGACCCGGGAATGATCGCGCAGGTGGAACGTCTTATCGACGAACTCCTGACCGAGGCCCTGGGGCGGGAACGCATCGAGATCGTCCGCGAATTTGCCCTGCCGCTTCAGTCCAGGGCGCTGACCTACTTGTTGAATGTGCCCGAGTCCGAGGCCATCACGTGGATCAGTTGGGGCACGCACGTTTTCCGAGACGGAGGCTCAGGTCAGAAGAAGGGCGCTGCGTTGGAGCTTTACCTCCAGCAACAGTTGGATCGGGCGCAATCGAACCCGGGTGACGACTTTTTCAGCGTGCTGAGCCAGGCAACCTTCCGCGGGCGTCATCTCACGCGCGAGGAAATGATGGGGTTTGCAAATCTGACCTTTGCGGGCGGACGCGACACCATCATCCATACCGTCTCTTATGCGATCGCGTATCTGGCGCGGCGCCCCGAAGCGCTCGAGTTCCTGCGCGCCGACCCTGGGCGAATCTTGCATGCCTGCGAAGAATTCTTCCGGGTGCTGTCGCCCTTGACTCATATTGGTCGTGTTTGCCCCGTGGAAACCAATGTTCATGGGACCACCGTCCCGGCGCAGGGGCGCGTCTCTCTATGTTGGGCCTCGGCCAATCAAGATGAAACCGTCTTTGAAGCTCCGGCTGAGGTTCGCCTCGACCGCAAGCCCAATCCGCATTTGGCATTCGGCTTCGGCGCTCACTTGTGCATCGGAGCGGCGCATGCTCGTTTGCTGCTGCGCACCTTGCTGCAAGAATGCATCGCCCGGGTAGGCGCCATCACTATCCTGGAAGCGAAAGACAAAGTGGAGGACGAAGTTCGCTATCAGCGCAACGTCGGTTTTGAATCACTCGTCGTGCGATTGGCGCCGCGGCGATGAGAAGGTGGCGTCCCGGAAAAAGTCCGTTTGACTTTGCGATCGCGGAGACGAAACGAATCAAAACGAATCTGCGTGCGTCACCTCGGCCTCCGTTGTCTCAGAACTCATGATTGAGTCGATCCGAAGCCATTGGAGAACCGCGTGGCGGATGTGGCTGGGGTGCCTACTCTGGCCCGTCCCAGCGCTGGTCCTCTGGAAGGACGGCTCTTGGCTCTTCTGCTTTTTTCTAGGCTGCTGCGTCTTTGTTGTGTCAGGGTTTCGCAGGGAGATCGAGGCTCCGGCGCCCCAGGCTTTTCCCGCCACAAGCGAACTCAGGCCGGAAGAGGCTTGGCGCCGGCGTATATCTTCAATTGGGTTGGCTCTTCTCGTGCAGTGGATTGTTCTCTCGGCGCTCTCTCTTTGGCAGGACAAGGGCGATCTCGTGGCCCCGGCGCTGGCCTTGGCGACCATCGTGGTCAGCTTGTGCGTCGCTCCCTATATGACGCTGGCAACGCGGAAACCGTTGGCAGCGGTCGTTTTGACTCTCTTTGCGGTGGCTTGCATGAAATTTGTCGCTGGTGCGGTGACCGTTCTCGTCTACGGATGGCACGCGACCGACTATGGGCGAACTACGCTTGCCTGGACGCAGCCGAATCTGATCGTCTGCGCCCTCCTCCTTTCCACGGTGATGCTTTCGATCACGTTTTACCTTTTAGGGAGAAGGTCCTTCTATTCGCTTTATCAACAGTCTCATTGAATCGATGGCAGTCCGACTACAGACCTGTCAACGGTCCTTCTCATTCGAATTCGGTGACGCAGTGCGGGTTTGAATTTCCTGCCACTGCCGTCATCGCCGCCGGCACGCTTGGCTTCCGGATGGAGGTAACCCATTCTCGTCTCCAGATGGGCATGGCCGCGGACCCTTGCCCGTCGTGAACTAAGGCTCCTTTCTGGAGCGCGTGCGTAGCACTTCCGGTAGAGAAACAGCAGGGCCTTGAAAGCTTGGTTCTATGTCGAAGCAGATACGCCCTCTGCGGCCAGGTGGGTGAGGAAGGCCTCCGTTTTCGTCTCGCTGGTCGTGGAGACAAACTGGGGGGCACGGGCTTTCAGAAAGTCTCCAAATGACGCACCCAGTGGGTGTAAGTGGGTGTGGGCCTTCTCGGTCTTGATCGAGAAGGCGTTTTCGCTTGCAAGTCTCGCATAATGAATGGCTTGCATCCAACCGATTCACCCTGTAATATGCGAACGACGGTTCGTTTAATAAACTAGTTCGATCAAGGAAGATGGCTCACGGAGGCACAGAGATGAACGAGAATGGGATCGGGACCATCGTGGTCGACTGTGCGGTTGAGTTACACCGGGATTGGGGACCTGGCCTGCTGGAGACAGTTTATGAAGTGACCCTGGCCCGGGCCTTGGAGCGGCGTGGGCTAAGAGTCCAGCGCCAGGTAGCCGTCGCGATTGAGTATCGAGGTGGAGGTTTTTCACGAGGGATTCCGAGCCGACTTGATTGTTGAGAACCTGGTGATCGTAGAGTTGAAGCCGGTGGAGCGAGTGAGCCCCGCTCACAAGAAGCAGGTGCTAACATACCTTCGGTGGACCGGTCTCAAGCTGGGCTATCTGCTGAACTTTGGGGAAGCGTTAATGCGCGATGGGATCACCCGGATTATCCACGGAACCCTGGATCCGGATCCTCCGTGCCTCGGTGCCTCGGTGAGAGTTAATTTCATCGAACCAGGCAGTCCACCGAACGCGGCTTTTGCTCCAGGCACCTGTCAGATTACTGCGGAAACACGCCCCCGTTCACCAACACAGCGAGCTGATCGCATTCCAGATCGGAACATTCAACACGGGCTATATCGGACGTAGTTCCGCTTTCTGAAGTCGATTAGCACGAGTATTCGCAGCACCAACAAGAGAAATCCCATACATTGGATGAAAATCCCATACAGAGGGGCTATATGCCATATCCTGGACAGAGCCCGCAGCAATCCATAGCCTTCCAAGGACGGCGTGGAGGGAAGTTGAGTCGAAGAGTAACGTGGTGAAGTGGCGGTTGGAGAATCGAAGGACTTTAATCGATTCCGTCGACTTTGTTAGATTCGAGCGACTTTATTCGCCGCACACGCCACCAGTTGTGACGGATTCCGGGAAGGGACAGTTCATGCAAAGAGCATTGGAATAGTCGCAGAAGTCACGGACAATCTGGAGAATTCCCTGCTGGACCGCGGCGGTTCGAACAGGGATCGGCACCGTCGAACCAAAGAGCCGCTGCGTTGCCCGGCGGAGGACGGCATTGTCTTCGCCTCTCGGGCGAAATACCACTTTTCCGCGCGTTGCTGAAGGAGGGTGTTCCGTCCGATCGCCGCTCGGACCCAAAGCCAGGGAATAATGACATTGACGGCCAGGTCGGTGACGCGGTGGGCTCCAATCAGCGGCTGGGCCGCAGGCGCCGACAGCGAATGGAAAGTCAAATGGCGGGACCAATATTCGTCTTCCTGCGTCTCCAGAACCCGAAAGAGCGTTTGCGGCAGCTGGGGCAACGCATGATCCGTCGCAAACCATTCTTCGAGACGGGCGGGCAGATCAACTTCGGCCAGCCAGTGGGCCGCGAGGGCGAGACGGCGTTGCGGGTTGTTTGCGGGACGCAGCCCACTCAAATGCCAAAAGTCACGCGGCAAGGCGAGAGGCGCAAAATGCTCCCGTTCTCGCCACCAGATATTCCAGAGCTGCTGCAAGTAGGCGCGTCCGCTGGGGCCTTTTTGTCCCAATTCGCTAGGGAGGAGACCGCTCACCCCGAGAAGTCGGGCCTGCAATGCCAGGGTGGACAATGTTTGATGTTCCCGGGCTGTCAACGCCGGCAGCAGCTCCGCGAGACGCCGCATTGGCCAAACATTCTTTTTGTAGCCGAGCGCTCCGAACAGCCCTTCCCATAAAGCCGCTTGCCAGCCGACCTGTTTGGCACGCGCCTGGAAATACCGTCCTTTGCATTCCAACCGGACGCAGGCCGCCTGGCGGACGAGCTCCCCCACCTGTGCGGGGCTCAGTTGTTGCAGAGGAAGAGCGCACTTGCCGAGCAAGTTTGGAAGCGTCGTCTCCGCTTCGTCTCGCAACGTCGAGGCGAGTTCGTCCAAGGAAGCATCAAGGAATGTTCGAACGGCGAGCGTCGGCACGGGCATGACGGCGTTAGCATCCGCTTCCCAAACAACGTGCAGAATGACCTGCTTGTAGGCGGCGTTGTGATCATGGCCGTGTCCGCGCCAACTTTGTGGAGCAAGGTCCACCTCGACATCGCCGTTCCTAGCCAAGGCCTCGCCGAATTGGATGACAGCCCCTTGAAAGTCGGGTCCGGGTTCGTGGTTCCAAAAGCCCGGGTGGAGGATGGTGAGAGGCCGCCCGTCCGAGGCCCGCAAGTTATCCCGTCGCAAGCGCTGGTGTTGCCAAATCAGTTGCAGCAGTTTCTCGGTTAGAGGATAGCCCTCAGGTCGTTCAGCCAGGGCATGCGCCGCCCAGCTCCGCGCGCGCGATTGCGCATACAGACCGGGAGTGATCATCAACACCTTGCCATTGCTTTTGCGCCCGTGCTCCTGCAAAGTCAAGCTTAGTCCCGCTGTCTCCAAAGGACGAGGTTGACCGGGTCGCCACACGTCCAGCGGCGTTCGTCGGCTGACCACCGCAGCCCGATTTGGACGACCGCCGGAACAGAATTACGGATGAGCATCAATTTTTGCAGGGCAGCCAGTCGCGATGTGAAGCGCGGGGACCGAATGAGCTCGCGGAAAGGATGGAAGCATGTGCGCCGTGCCACTTGGGCCTGCGCTTTCACGTCCCGGGACGGCTTGAAAACCTGTCCGCCGGATGTCACCTATGCAAGATTCCCGGACTCCTCCCGCCAGCGGAAGGTGAGGAGTTTGCTGATCTGTGGGGTGTTGGCCTGGGCCTGTGCGATTGAGTCCAGCTGGGGCATGGGAGACGACGTTCGGCGGGACGCAGCGGTGCGAGCGGTCGAGAACGTGTTGCCAAGCATTGTCAACATCAGCACCGAAACCTTGGTGGAAGTGCGGGATCCGTTGGCGGAGCTGTTTCAGGACTTCTTCGGCCCCTATTACCGGCGCCGCCCAGCGGACGCCCAGAAGAGTCTCGGCTCTGGGGTTATCATTGATGAGGCTGGATATATCATCACCAACTATCATGTCGTGCGGCGAGCCAACCGGATCACGGTCACGCTCGTAGACGGCCGTGAATTTGAGGCTCAAGCGGTCAGTCGAACGGCCAAAAGCGACGTGGCTCTGTTGAAGCTTGTGACCCGCAGCGACGAGAAGTTCCACGCGATTAGGTTCGCGGCGGACGATGATTTGCTGTTGGGGGAAACGGTGCTCGCTTTGGGCAATCCGTTTGGGTTGGGCGTATCCGTGAGCCGCGGCATTTTGAGCTCAAAGACCAGGCGGCCCCCCGTGGAGAACGAGCCGCTCGAAATGGAAGACTGGCTCCAGACCGACGCCGCCATCAATCCGGGCAACAGCGGAGGTCCTCTGGTCAACCTTAAAGGCGAACTGATTGGCTTAAACGTGGCCGTCTTCCGCGAAGGGCAAGGGATCGGATTCGCTATCCCGGTCAAACGGTTGTCCGAGGCGGTCTCGGAAATCTTCACCCCGGAGGAGGTGCGCAACCTTTGGTTCGGCGGCCGGTTCAAAAGGTCCGGTTCGGGTGTGGTGGTCGCTTCGGTGGAACCGGGAAGTCCGGCGGACAAAGCAGGATTACGCGCTGGGGACGTGGTCGTGAAAGCGAATGAGCAAGCGGCTCATTCGCTGGTGGAATTGAATCGCGAGATCGCGACCGCGGGTGAAAAGCGCGATTTGCGACTGCAGATTTTGCGAAAGGATGAGCGAAAGGACCTTTTGGTGCGTCTGATTCCGGAAAAGGATGTTTTTAATGCCTCCCTCATCCGCCAGAAGCTTGGGGTTACGGTCCAAGAATTGCCGGCCGAGGTGGCAACGCAGATGGACTTGCCCACAACGGAGGGGCTGTTGATCGCGGCGGTCGAGAAGAACAGCCCAGCGGCGCACGCGAATCTGGCCCGCGGCTACGTGCTTCGGGCGATTGACGGACGGCCGGCCGAAGGGATCAAGGAAGCGGCTCGTCAGCTTTACGGGCGGAAAGCGGGGGACGTGGTGGAATTAAACGTGGTGGTCTCGAGGTTGCGCGGCCATTACGTCCAGGTTTATCCGGCCAAAGTCCAGGTCGCCTTGCGTTGAATTTGAGATCGCCGGTGACGGTGGCATATGACAAAATCCGGTTTTGAGCGGCCATGAACGAAGGTTCGATGATTGAGGTTTCGGATCTGACCAAGCGATATGCGGGCCACACCGCCGTCGCGGGGGTTTCGTTCACGGTCGGAAGAGGGGAGGTGGTCGGATTGCTTGGCCCAAATGGCGCGGGCAAAAGCACGATCCTCCGAATTTTGGCGTGCTATTTACCGGCGACGTCTGGCAGCGTCCGCGTCGCGGGCTACGACGTGTTCTATCAGAGCGATGAAGTCCGGCGCCGGATTGGCTATATGCCGGAAAATAACCCGCTCCACCTCGATATGCGCGTGCGGGAGTATCTGAAGTTCCGAGGCCGGTTGAAGGGACTCGGCTCGGGAGCGCTGCGGGACCGGGTCGGCCTTGTCATGGAACAATGCGGCTTGACCGACGTGAGTCGGCGGATCGTCGGACAGCTTTCGAAGGGATACCGCCAACGGGTCGGGCTTGCTGACGCCCTTGTGCACGACCCTGAGTTGGTGATCCTGGACGAACCGACGATCGGGTTGACCCGCACCCAGATTCGAGAGGTGCGCCGATTGATCAAGGAGTTGGCCCGTCGCATGGCCTTCGTGCTGTTGTCGACCCATTTGCTGCCGGAGGTAGAGATGACCTGCGGGCGGATTCTGATCCGCATGAGGGATCACCGCCGCCCGCGGTACCTTCGACAATCTTGCCAGAAGGCTGTTTCGACAGACCATGTCGGCTGCTCGTTCTCGTGGAATTGAACGAAGCGATGGAGATGAGTATGCGCTTGATGTCGCCAATGGCGGAGGGTGAATTTACCGGTGCGTTGACTGGCAGCGTCGGTTGACTTGCGCCGCCCGTTCCTTGACACGGCGGGCGCAACGGCTGGAAGTTGCCGAGTTGATCAAGGAGTGCCACCAACAGCCCGAGGATATTTTCAGGTGATTTGGTCGTGACCAGAGGAAGCCTTTGATGCGTGTATTTTTTACTCTCCCTGCGTCGGGAATTGAGCAGCCAGTTTCACTTCGTTGTTAGGCTACATCATCATCGCGGTGGTGCTTTTCCTTCTGGGGTTGAGTTTCAACGACATTCTATCCAAGCTGGATACGCCCACGGAAATGCCGCTCACCGAAGGCTTCTTCATCACTTTTCACTTCTGGATCGTCTTCCTGCTAACGGCGCCCGTCATGACCACGCGATCCTTCTCCTTGGAGCGTTTTTCCGGGACCTACGAGACGTTGATGACCTCGCCGGTGGGTGATCTGACCGTGGTTCTGGCGAAGTTCACGGGCGCTTTGGCATTCTATGCCGTCACCTGGCTGCCTTTGCTTGGTTACCTGCTGATTGTCCGCCGGTATTCGGACGATCCGGCCACGTTGGATTTCCGGGTAGTGGCGACCACATTTTTGGGGATTCTCTTGATCGGCTCCGTTTACATGTCGCTGGGGTGCTTTGCGTCGGCCTTGACCCGGAGCCAGACAGTTGCCGCAATGGTCAGCTACGCGCTCGGCCTGACCTTGTTCCTGGTGAGTTTACGCGCCTTGGTTGCCCTGCCGGCCGGGTGGCAGGTGAAGTTTTACGACCATATTGCCATGACACAGCATCTGGAACGGTTTGCGCGCGGCGCGATCGACAGTGGAGTTCTGGCCTATTATCTGAGCCTGACGGTGCTGTTTCTGTTCCTGGCCTGGAAGGTTGTGGAGAGCCGACGCTGGAGATGAACGCCATGGCAACGGACGGCCCTCCAAGTTTCACCCCGGGACGGCGTTGGCGCGTGGGGCTGAACGTGCTCGCCTCGATCCTGGCCTTGCTGGCGATTTTGGCCATGGTCAATTTCTTGGCGGCGCGGCATTCCCGGCGGCTGCAATGGTCAGCGCACGATCGCGCGCAGCTGTCGCCGGTGACTCGCGAAGTCCTTCGCTCCGTGACGAATCAGGTCAAGGTGATCGTGTTCTTTGATCGAACCAAGCCGTTGTTCGACATGGTCGCCGACCTCCTGGCGCAGTATCGGACCGAATGCCACAAGCTGGAACTGGAGTTCGTCGATTACGAGCGTTCGCTGGGTCGGGCGAAAACGATTCAGACGGATTATGGCCTCACTTCCGTCGCCGACGGCGACCGGATTATCTTCGCCAGCGGCGAGAGCAAGCGGGTAGTGTATGCGAAAGACCTTTCCGAGTTCGACTACAAGGCGATCATGCGAGGAGAAGGGGAAGCCCGACGCACCGGCTTCAAAGGCGAACAACTCTTCACTTCCGCGCTTTACAGTCTGATGGATACTCGGCCGGTGACGGTCTATTTCCTCCAGGGTCACCGGGAGCACGATCCGAGCGACACAGACGATCGATCGGGCTACTCCCGATTCGCCCAACTCCTGAGCGAGAGCCAAATAGCCTTTGCGAAGCTTGAGCCGACTGCCCTGGTGACAAAGGAAGTGCCGGCCGATTGCCATCTGCTCGTGATTGCCAATCCGGTTACACCACTGCACCCAGCCGAATTGGCCAACGTCCAAAAGTATTTGACCTGGGAGGTAGGCCCCGGTTCTGTTAAGCCTGGATTCGCTGCGAGAGCCTAACGGGCTGGAGCGCCTGCTGGCGAATTGGGGCGTCGACGTCGGCCAGAATCTCGTGACCGAGGACTCCCAAGGACGAGCGGGTGACCCTCAGGATCTGCTCGTGAGCCATTTCGGCAATCACGGGATCGTCAACCCGCTCGGTCGCTCCAGGCTTTTAATGATTGCGCCTCGCTCCATTTCGACGCGAGCCAAAGCGCCCCAAAGCGCTGACGCGCCGAAAGTGACCGAACTGGCCACCACCGGGCCGGACGGTGTTGCGACCAGGGTCAACGGACGAATAGAGCGCCAGGGGGTGGCCATCCCCTTGATGGCCGCGGTCGAAAAAGGGGCCATTCAAGGTATCACCGCCGATCGGGGCGCGGCGAGGATTGTTGTGACCGGGGACTCCTATTTCCTGGTCAACAAGCTGATTGTGGTCGAAGCCAACCGCGACCTGGCGCGCAATGCCATAAACTGGCTCCTGAACCGGGATGTGCTCGTGGCTGGCATAGGGACCAAAGCGATCAAGGAATATCGCGTCGTGATGACTGCCTCAGAATTAACCGCGCTCCGTTGGTTATTTTTGGCGGCGTTTCCGGGCGGCGTTTTACTGCTCGGATTCGTGGTGTGGTTTCGGAGACGCATCTGAAGTCAATGAATCCCCGAACCACCATCTGGCTGACCGCGATCGCTTTGGGCCTGCTGGCGTACATTTGCTTTGTCGACCTCCGCACCGAAGCTCCCACCGAAGGGCCCCGTCCCCTGGGCACTTTACTGCCGGGGTTCGATCCGAGTGTGGTCACAAGCGTCGAAGTGGTCCGCAGCAATCACACCGTCCGGGCGGAGCTGCTGGGAGGTCAATGGCAGCTTCTGTCAACCCACCTCACCCCGCCCAAGTGACCTTAGTGGAGACGTTTCTCAGCGTCCTGGCCAACCTAAACCGACAACGTGAGATCACCAAACAAGGAAATCGCCGCCGAGTCCGGCGGACTTTCGAACTTTGGGTTGGATCCGGCGGCGGCCACCATCAAGATTCAAGCGGGCACGAATCTGGTCCAATTCAGCGTTGGTGGGAAAACGCTCCTGGGCGATCGAGTTTACGTGCAACCGGCGGGGTCATCCAGTGTCTTCACCACTGGCACCAACCTTCTCGAAGACCTGCCCGTTTCACCGACGGCCTGGCGCAGCCCGATGCTGATTCAGCAAAGAAGCCTTGTTTTCGATCGGATTCAGATTATGAGCGGGTCGCGGCGTCTGACCCTGGAACGGGATAGCCCGAACCAGCAGTGGCGCTTCGTCGAGCCGATGTCGATTCGTGCTGACCGCGGCCGGGTTGAACACCTCGTCCAGCAACTCCGCACCGCCCGCGTCACCAAATTTGTCTCCGACGATCCCAAGCAGGATCTCGAGCCCTTCGGACTGCTCCCGCCCGAAGCACATCTGACGTTGGCCTTGGGCACAAATGTGGTCTTTCAGATGCAGCTCGGGAAGAGTCCGGAGGACGAACCGACGCAAGTCTACGCTCGCTGCATGGCTCACACCAACATCGTCCTGGTCCCACGCGAACTGGCCGACCTGATCCAAAAGCCGCACCAGGAATTCCGCGACCGCGCGCTGCTGTCGTTCCGCCCCACCCAGGTCGATCGAATTGAGGCCAAAGCCGACGAGAACTTCACCATCCAGAAGCAAGCCAACGGGGAATGGCAGATCCTGGAGCCTTTCCGGGCGCGCGCCGACCGGCAATTGATGCAACTATTCCTTGAGGATCTGAGCAAATTGGAAATCGTGCGCTTTGAAAAGGACGTGGTCACGGATTTTGCTCCCTATGGGCTGCTGCAGCCGAGCCGGCAGTACGTCTTGAAGACAAGCGTGACGAATGCCGTTGGGGTGACGAACCAAACCCTGGTTCAGCTTGATTTTGGTCAGCCGCCCACCAATGCGATGGATACGATCTTCTGCCGGCGGTCGGATGAGAGTTCCGTTTACGTCGTTCCGTTCGCCGATATGTTCAGACTGGAGCGCGCGGCTTATGCGCTCCGCGATCGGCAGATTTGGAACTTCGCTTCGAGCAACGTCGCGCGCGTGACCATCTCGCAGAACGGCCATCAAAGGGAGATCGTCCGGGATTCAGTCACTCGTCGGTGGAGCCGCGATGACCTTATCGTTGATGCGGCCATCGAAGAAACCGTGCACCGGCTGGGCCGGTTGCAAGCCGAGGCCTGGGTAGCGCGCGGGGCGCGCCAAGCGCAGAGGTTTGGCACCGCCGCGGGCAAGTATCAGCTAACGCTCTATTTGACAGGCCCGGAAGCCCGACCTTTGATTTTGGACTTTGGCAATCTGGCCCCGAGCGGCCAGCCATACGCCACGGTGGTGCTCGAGCAAGGCGAACCGGTCGTTTTTAAATTCCCGGCGCAACTGTACGCGCTCGTTGCAGAGTATCTCAATGTGCCCTCCGTCAACCGGGAACCTTGAGAGCACGGGCGGGGAGCAACCGCGCCGGCATCGCTGGGCACGCATGCTCCGGTGGAGCGTGGGCGGGCTGCTCTTCCTGATCGCAGTCGGCATCGTCGCCCTGGCCTACTTGCGGGTCATCGGTCTGCCGGAATTCGCCAAGACCGAGATCAAAGCCCGCCTTCTGGAACGCGGCTTCATCCTGGATCTTGGGCGGACGCGCCTCCGAGGCTTGGGTCTAAACGCGGACCAGATCCGCGTCCGGCCGACGGCGGCGCGCGCAGGCCTTGATGTGCAAATCCGGGCTGGCCAAGTGCAGTTTGACTGGAACGCTTTCAAACGAGGGCAACTTCGGATCAAGCAGGTCTTGATCGACGGCGGCGAATTCAGCTGGTTGCATGCTTCCTCCAACTCAGCTGCCCGGCCGTTCGCCCTTGGCAGCCTGGCCGGCGCGGTGCGCTGCCTCCCCGACGGGCATTGGGAATTGAGCGACTTGCAGGCGCAGCTCTTCAATGTTGCGATTCGCGGCAGCGCTTCGATCGCGCATGCTTCCGACCTCTTCCGGGCGCCCTGGTCTGTGGCGCACTGGCCGCCCCCGCCAGGATGGTTGAATCGCGCGGACGAGTTGGTTGCCCACCTCGAATCCCTCCGCCTGGACCCGGACATCGACGCTCAGTTTCCAGAAGCAAGCTGACGGTCGCGATTCGCGCAGCCCGGCTGGACCTGGAGCTCAAACACCCTGCGGCCGCTTGGACGAATTCCATGCGGAAAAACTGGATCTTGAAGGTGTCCCTTCCCCACCCAGACCGATGCAGCCACCTGCGAGGTCCAGGTGGATCTGCGTGGCAACCGAATCGATGCCGGCGACTGGCACGGCCGGGGACTTCATATCTTCTCCCGCATGGCGGGCTCTTTGACCAATCGGACTCTGGCCCGATGTGAAGCGCAGCTGCAACTGGATGAATTGCAGTATCCGCGCGCGAGGGGTCGCAATCTGGCCCTATCCAGCCTGAGCTCTGCCGAGGATGCGACCGGGCAGCAGATGCGCACGACGGTATCGGCCCGAGCCGCGTCGCTTGAATCACCGCTGGGCGCCGCCACCGTCAATCAAGTTGTCGCGAGCATGCGGCACGGCTGGAGCGTGTTCTCCCCCTGGAACCTCGATTGGTCCGTCGAGACAAGCCGTCTGCGGACGATTTGGGGCGAAGCAGCCCATTGCTCGATGGCAGGTCAAGCTGCCCCGCAGCTCGTCTGGTCGGACTGGCGGCCGATCGGCGACGAGGCGCATTTGTGGAGGAGACTGGAACCATTCGATCTCGATTGGAGCGTGGAAGTGCGGCAGGTGAATGCGCCGCAACTCGCCCTGGAAAAGGTCTTTTGCAAAGGCCAATGGCGGGCGCCAGAAGTGCTCTTGGAAACATTGGACGTCAACCTCTACGGGGGCACTGTCCAATCGGACGGTTGCCTCGATGTGATCAGTCGAGAAGTTGTCGCTCGCGCGAGCTTGGCTTTCGACGTCCAGAAAGTCCTGCCTCTGCTTACACCGAAGTCACGGCGTTGGCTGAGCCAATTCGGGTGGCAAAGCCCACCTCAGGCTTCGGGCTCCATGCGCGTGGTCCTGCCTGATTGGCGCGATTCCCACCCTCGCTGGCGAGACGAGGTGATGCCGACCCTGGAACTAGCCGGCCAATTCCGCGGCGAGTCAGGCACGTTCCGCGGCGTTCCGGTAAGCTATGCGCAATCCCACTTTACTCTGACCAACGCAGTCTGGCATCTCCCGGACCTGCTCGTGCGGCGTCCGGAAGGTGAGGCAACGCTGGCTTATCAGGGCGATATGCAGAGCCACGATTATCACTGGAAGGTCCAGGCACAGGTCGATCCCAAGGCCTTGCGCCCTTTATTGGAACAGGAAGCGGCGCAACGCGCATTGGATCAATTTGATTTCACCGTCCCACCCACAGTCCAAGGTGAGGTCAGCGGCCGATGGGAGGACTTGGCTTCGGTCCGCTTCCAAGGGCACGTGAACGCGACCAACTTCACCTTTCGGAAGGAAACCTGTTCGCTTTTCGATGCCGAATTGGCTTTGACCGGGTCAAGCCTGCAGTTCCGGAATGTGACCGTCCGGCACGATACGCAGGAAATAACAGTTCCCAATGGCAGCTATGATTTGACCGAGCGGGTTGTTTACGTGACCAACGCGATCAGCACTATGGATCCCGGCGTGGTGACTCGGGCAATCGGTCCCCGCATCGCGGCCGCATTCGAACCGTACCATTTCGATGTGCCTCCGCGCGTGGAAGTGAGTGGCTGTCTTCCGACCAGCAATACGTTGGACGCAGATGTTCGTTTCGCCGTCACCGCTGGGTTGTTCCGTTACTGGAAACTGGGGATTCCCGACATGACTGCTGACGTCTATTGGCACGGAGACGATCTTGCCATCACCCGCCTACGGGCAAAGTTCTACGGCGGCAACCTCCACTGGCAGGGAACATTTGATTTTTCAGTCCCGGTCGGAGCGCAAATGTCCTTTCAAGGACATGTCCGCAACGCTGATCTGCATGAACTGATGCGGGACTTGGGCCTGAAGACAAATAACGTGCAAGGCTCACTCGATGCTCATCTCAAAATCCAAAGTGCCAATTCGGATGATTGGCGAAGCTGGCAAGGACTTGGCCAGGCACGCCTGCGCGATGGCTTCTTATGGGATATTCCGATCTTTGGCTTCTTCAGCCCTGTTTTCAACAGCATTCGGCCGGGTTTGGGGAGCAGCCGCGTGAATGCGGGCGATGCCACATTTCATATTGAGGACAGCGTCCTCCATACAAGCGATTTGGAGCTGAAATCGCCCGCCCTGCGGCTGCGCTATAACGGTTGGGTCGATTTCAAAGGGGCGGTCGATACCCGTGTGCAGGCGGAGATCTTCCGGGATGCTTGGGGCATCGGCCGGGTTCTGAGCATGGCTTTATGGCCGCTGTCCAAAGCCTTTGAATACCGAATTACCGGCAGCATACACCAACCCGAAACCGAACCGGTTTTTATTCCAAAAGCGCTCATGTGGCCGTTTCACCCCTGGAAATCTCTCAAGAAACTGTTCACCCGCAAGCCGCGGTCGGCAGAAGCCCCCGAGATCCGGGATTACTTCACCCCGTCGCTCGACAACTCCGACTCGCCTGACGCTCGCAACTAGACTGCTGCCTGCCTGAGCAGCTGATTGCAGGGCAACTTCGTCGCCCTCTCATCCAAAACTCCAACGAAACAGCCGGAATTCGCGATGAAGCGCTCGACAGAGTTTTGCGGAATGCGACGGTCCGGAAAAGGCACTGGCTAACGGAGCGCAAGAACCAGCATCCCGATGCCCAGAGCAATGCGATACCAGCCGAACCCGACAAATGTGTGCGTTTGGACAAACCGCAGAAGCCATTTCACCACGGCGAACGCCACGACCGCCGCAACGGCCGAAGCCAGCGCGAGCAACGGCCAGTTGACCGATTGGAGTTGACCTCGTTTGTAGGCGCTCATCAACTGCAAGCCGCCAGCCGACAGGAGGGTAGGTATGCCGAGCAAGAAGGAAAACTCCGTCGCTGCCGGACGGCTTGTGCCCAAGACCAACGCAGCCAGAATCGTCACCCCGGACCGCGATGTCCCCGGAAACACCGCCGCCAACAATTGGGCCAGGCCCACCGCCAGAGCGACTCGCCATGTCACCTCGTCGCGCAACGAAGCTTTTTGCAGCCATTGCTCGACGACGACAAAGAACACTCCCCCGATCAAGGTCGCACTTGCGACCGGAGTAACTGTTTCAGGAAGCTTGAAATCGAACTTCTTCAGGATCAGGCCTCCGACTCCGGTGATGAAGAAAGCAACCAGCAGTTTGGCCAAGTACTCCCTGGTTGCGGGCTCTCGCCATTGAAACAACATTTGCCGCAGGCGCGAGGTAAAGACGACGATGACGGCCAGAACCGTCCCGCACTGAATAACTGTATTGAACAGGTCGGTCTGCCGCGGCAACCAGTGCTCGGCCAACAATAAATGACCGGTCGACGAAACCGGCAGAAACTCCGTAATACCTTCGATGATTCCCAGAAGTACGATCGCAAGCCAATCTGGCATCCGTTGGTTAGAGAACAAAAGGAGCGGCCTTGCAAGCGCAAATCGGCACCCGGAAGAAGAGCGGCCGGCTCGGCTCGAGCAGTTACATCTCCTCCATTGCCCAAATGTCGCTGATTCCGTTCCCTCCTCGCGTTCTGTGCTGCTCGACTCTTTTATTGCCCATTTTGTTTCGCCGTCCGAGTTAAGAGCTCGTGGCCGCGGGTCATCGTGTTCCCCATCTCATCCCCATCTCCCAGCCATCCGATTCGGAGCTGGTTGTCCTTGCCCCCGGTTGGTATCCTCAGATCGGTTGCTAAATTTCGACGACTGCCGAAAAGGCTCGCCGAATAGAATTGGCTGGGCCAAGTCGCTGCTTTCGGAGCGGTCTGGCGCCGTTTGCCAGCAGCTGGGCTCGACTTGGATACAAAACCAGCGAGAACGGTGTCTACTTCGAGGATGAAGCCACGTCGCAGAATCGCACTTCACCTGGATGCATGTCCAAGCTGCGTTTAGCTTTTCGGCAATGGAGGGAGGATTCGGCCTTTGCGGTGCTGGTGACAACCACGCTCGCAATCGGCATCGGAGCCGCTTCGGCCATCTTCAGTCTGGTCGAGGGGGTCCTGCTGAGCCCGCCTCCCTATCGGTCCTCAGAAAGGCTGGCCTTTGTTGCGGCGAGGAATCAAGACAGGGCCGGCGGCCTGCGCAGCCCTTCAACGGGCCAGTGGACTCGATGGCAAAGGGACGCCAGCTCGTTTTCAGCAGTCGCCGGTTACGATTGGACGTTTGACTATCTGGTCCTCTCCGACACCAGCGAAGCCTTGGCCGGATTGCAGGTAACGAAAGAGTATTTCGATGTCCTGGGTGTGCACCCCTTTATCGGCCGGACGTTTCAATCTTCGGAGGCACTGGCCAATCACCAGCAAGCGAACGTGATCCTTTTGGGTTACGGCCTTTGGCAGCGACAATTCAAAGGAGATACCAACATCTTGGGCCAAACCGTCCGCCTGAGCCGGCACCAAGCCTTGACCGTCATTGGGGTCATGCCGCCGCGGCTGCGCTTTATGCCGTCTCTCGGCGAGGAGATGAACCCAAATTATGATCTCAACGCGCGCGTCGACTACTGGCTTCCGGTGGCGCCGGATCTTTCCAGGCCGTGGGCAGGCACGCCGAATGGGCCCTGGAGTGTCGTCGCCCGCCTGCGGGATGGCGTCTCGTTCGAACAGGCGCAAGCGGAAGTGGCGGCGATCGCGGCCCGGCAGGCTCAGGAAGACAATCGCTATGCCGATAGCACCCCCCTGGTTCAACCACTCACGACCCTGCTGAACGAAGAGGGGAGACGGCTGCTCGTGCCTTTGTCAGGCGCCGTCGCCTTGGTATTTGTGATCGCATGTGGCAATGCCGCGGGCTTGCTCCTTGGACGGGGATTAGGCCGCCAAGGCGAGTACAGCATCCGTGCGGCCCTGGGAGCGTCGCGAATCCAGCTCGTCCGCGAGGTGTTCATCGACATGCTAGGCGTTGCCGCTGCTGCCGGAATAGCCGGCACAGGCATCGCCGCAGTCATCATCCGGGTGTTCAAGACCTTTGGGGGATTTGCCGTCCCGCGGCTTGACGCTGTATCGTTCCACTGGCCGGTGGTGGTCTTTTGCTTGGGCGCCTCGACCATGGCCGCGATTCTGGCGGGCATCGCTCCCGCGGTTCGGGCGTCAAGACGCGACCCAGCTGAGGTGCTACAGGCGAGGTCCGCAACCGTGAGCGCAGGCCGAGGCGAGCGCCGGCTCCTCAGCGCTTTGGTTGTTGTCCAGATGGCCCTCACCCTCGCTCTGCTGGCCGGGGCCGGTCTCTTGATTCAAACCGTCCGCAACCTCGCCGCCGTCCAGCCGGGATATATCACCGGTCATATCCTGACGCTGAACGTCATGACGGATTACGATAAGATCTACAATTTCCACCTGCGCGCCCTGGAACGGATCGCGACGATTCCCGGAGTGGAAAAGGCAGCGTTCGTCTGGGGGCTCCCCCTCACCGGGAACAAGTTCGATTTCGATCCGAGTTTCATCATCGAGGGCGAGCTGGAGCCGACGAAACTCGCCGACAAAGGCCGGAGCGCCATGCGCGCGGTAACCCCAGATTACTTCGGAATCCTGGAGATCCCCGTTCTTGAAGGGCGCACATTCCGCTTGTCTGACAATTGGGAAGGTTGGACCAATGTCTTTCGGCCGTCCCCCGGCGAGAAATCGTTCGTTTGCATCATCAACCAGGCGTTCGCGGACAGGTATTTCCCGCATGCAAATCCGATTGGTCGAAACTTGCGCTGCGCTCCATGGCCTGACCGGCCCAAGGAGATCGTCGGTATTGTCGCCAACACACGGACCGACGCTCTGGCCAGGAGCCCTGAACCCGAGATTTACCTGCCGTTTTTCCAAGTGCCGGTCTTCACCAAACACCTCATCGTCCGCACCGCGATCGACCCACGAGCGCTCGCGGGGGTGATCCAACGCGAACTCCACCGACTGGATCCGGCAGTGGTAGTGGAGCGCCCGAAAACGTTGGAGGCGATCCGGTGGGAGTCGGTCGCATCTCAAAGGTTCGCCATGTGGCTTTTGACGGGTCTGGGAGTGGCGGGCGCATCTCTGGCAAGCATTGGTGTCTACGGTGTCTTGTCGCTGTCAGTCAATCTGCGCCGCAAAGAAATGGCCATCCGGTCGGCAGTTGGCGCTCAGCCTCACCACCTCGTTGGCCTTGTGCTCGCGGATGGATTGCGGCTGCTCATGTTTGGGCTGTCGCTTGGCGCTTCCCTGGTCCTGGCAGTCGGCCGGCTCCTGCAGACCTTCCTTTTCGGACTATCGCCTCATGACCCCCTGACCCTCACGGGGACGGTGTTGCTCTTTGCGAGTGTAGCCCTGCTGGCCGGCGCGGCGCCCGCCCGACGAGCGCTTCGCTTATCGCTTTCCGAAGTCCTGCGATCGGAATGAACCGTCAGGTCGCCTCGGGAAGTGACGAAGAGGATTGCCGCGCGAGGGGTGGACTAAGCATCGGGCTCCGAACGCGTCTCTTCCCGCCATTGTCGTCCGAAGCTTGGTTTCCCGGAACATAGGCTTCCAGCGCTTCGGCCTGGGCCTGACGGCCATCCATCGTCTTCAACCTCCAGCCGCTTGCGTTGAACGTCAGCGTGGCCGCGCCGGCTTCGCTGGTGTAAACGATAGGGATGTTCCGCCTGGCGAGGCGGCTGGCCGGGGCCGGTCTCTTAATTCAAACCGACCGCAACCTCAGCGCCGTTCACCTGGGATATACCATCCGGCACATCCTAACTAACGCTGAACGTCATGACGGATCACGATAAGATTTACGATCTCCGTGTCCGTTCGTCTGCATCATCAACCAGGTCTTCGCGGAGAAGTCTGGCGAGTATTAATGTCTACGGCGTGTTGTCGCTGTCAGAGGCTCCATGGTGGCGATCTCAGATCGGCCCCAAATTACGGCTGTAGCCTAACGGGCGTCTCACTCCCAACCACCACTTTCCAGAGCCGAAGTGTATTATCATA
>JAXMHN010000073.1:0-30465 GCA_046346765.1 Verrucomicrobiota bacterium
GAGCATGTAGGGGAAGGTGACAAACAAGTGGGCGAGGAGCACGCCGATGGGCGTGAACATCGGTTGCAGGCCGAGAGGCTGAAGCAGTCGCCCCAGCAGCCCAATCGGCCCCCACAGGAGCAACAAAGAGGTCCCCACCACCACCGTCGGGATCGCCACCGGCAAATTCACCACGATGTTGAGCGAGGCTTTTCCCCGAAACTGGTGCTTGCTCAGGACGTAAGCGGCAAAGGTCCCCAAAACCGCGTTGACCAAAGCGGTCGCAAACGCGATCAGCACGCTGAAGCGAAGCGCAAATTGCGCATCCGGCGCCGTCAATGCCTGCCCAAAGGCGGTCACCCCGCCGCGAAAAGCAAAGATAAAAACGGCCGACAGCGGCAGGAGCAGCAACGGCAGCAGCACCAGCAGCAAGATGCTGACCGGCACCACCGGGGATTCACGTCGCCGCGTGATCGGCTCGCTCCTGGCGCTCATTTCCCCAGTTCCTTTAACACTCGCCCTTTCCAGATGTCATCCACAATCTCCCGCTTCGCTTTCGCCCACCCACCCAAGTCGTCAATTTGAAATAGGTCCTCGATCCGGCCGAACTCGGCCACCTTCGCATTCAAATCATCCGTCACGCTGCGAAATCCAAAGTCGACGAAGATGCGTTGAGCCTGATCGCTCCAAAGGAACGCGACAAAACTTTCGACCAACGCCCGCTCGCCCGCGCTGATGTTATGCGGCACCGTTACCAGAGTGTGCTCGCTCACGATCGTGCTCCGCGGATAAATAACTTCACCTTTGAGCTGCCCTCGCTTCTGATCGTGGAGCAAGTCCTGTTCGTAGGTGATGAGCGCGTCGCCAAACCCGTGCTCAAATTGAGTGCGGGTGGCGCGGGCTGATGCCGACTGCGCGACCACGTTGCGCCAGATGCCCAGGAGCAGGTTGTGCCCCGCCTCCGGGCTCCCGCCTGACCGCAAGCCGGCGCCATATTCCGCGACGATCGCCCAATTGGCTCCCCCGGAAGTGAGCGGATCCGGATGGACCACCTTCACGCCTGGCCGGCTCAAATCGCCGAAATCGTGGATGCCTTTCGGGTTTCCCGGGCGCACCAGGATGACAAATGGAGTTCGATTGACCACTCCGGCGTGCGGCAACTTCCGCCAGCTCTCCGCGGGAATCACCCCAGCCTGCACCAGTTGCTGCGCATCCAGCTCCAGCGAAAGCAACGCGAGTTGCGCCGGCACTCCCATCGCCAGTTGATTGCGGACCGTGCCGGAACCGGCAAACGAACTGATGAACTCGACTCGTTCGCCCGTCTGTTGCTGCCACTGCTTCTGGAAGGCCGGAAAGATCCCTTTGTTCATCACCTCGGCCAGGACGCTGAATCCGTAGAAGACCAACGTTTGCGGATGGCGCGGCCGATGCGGAAGCGGCAGCCAGGGCCAAAGACCATACAACAGGAGCCCGCCGAGAAAGACGGGCGGCCCGCAGACGCGCGCATACTGCGCTAGCAGAGCGCGCCTCATGCCTGTTCTTCCTTCATGTGAGCGGGAACCTCAACCCGGCCCAGTGTAGCACCGAGTCCTGCGCACGTCGAATCGCGACCAGCCGTGACGGCAAAGCGGCGACGGCAGCCCTGCCGCTAAAGCTGCCCTCCGGGCCGCGGAGCGGACCCGTTCATGCCGCCGGCGGAGATGCGCGCATCACCAGGACTTTGTCGACCCGATGCCGATCCATGTCCAGGACTT
Organism: Verrucomicrobiota bacterium; assembly: GCA_046346765.1. Classification (GTDB taxonomy): domain Bacteria; phylum Verrucomicrobiota; class Verrucomicrobiia; order Limisphaerales; family SIBE01; genus JAXMHN01. The sequence continues at coordinate 1,734 of JAXMHN010000073.1, forward strand.
CGAAGATATAGCCCCGCGCTTCAAAGGTCTCTCCTTCCTTCGGCACGTGGCCCAAGGCTTTGACGACATAGCCGGCGAGCGTCTGGTATTCGGTGGGCGCGTCCGCACTAGCGGTGAACCCCGGCAGCGCCTTCTCGACTGCCGGCACGTCAATCATCGCATCGATCAACCATGAACCGTCCTCGCGCTTCTTGATGGCCGGTTTGGCGCGTTCGCCCTGGGTGGGAAACTCGCCAATGACCGCTTCCATGACATCGTTCAACGTCACCAGCCCCACGATGCTGCCGAACTCATCCGTAACCAGGGCGATGTGTTTACCGCTTTGCTTGAAGGTCTCAACCAGCTGCAGCACCGTTTGTGTCGTGGGGACGACTAGCGGCGGCGTCATTAAGTCCTTCAGGTTCACGCCCGCGCCGGCGGCGAGATTGGCGTAGATCGCCTTGACCGAGACAACGCCGACTGCCTGGTCCCGGTTTCCTTTGTAGACGGGAAAGTGCGAGTGGGCGCTGACCACATTTTACCAGATCTGGTCGTGCCGATCGTCTGGTTCAGCCAAATCACGCCGGGCGGGAATTGTCATGATCTCGCTGCGGCAATTGGTCCAGTTCCAACGCGCTACAACAGCATCACGATTTGGCTTTCAGCCTTGTTGAAGGCCCCGCGCGCAAACCTTCCTGCATCATCACCGGACCTCGTCCTCGGATACGATCGCTGCCCTTTCCGGCAGATCCAGCCACGCATAACAGGACTCTCCGTCAAAGGCGCTGAGAAAACTCACCAGCAGCCCGACACAAGGCCATGACAGGCGGTTCATCGGCCGCGCCGCCCGCATGGCAATTCCTTCCGGGTTGCTCAGGCCGAAGCGCTTCGGGACCAGCTCTCCCAGGACAAGCGAGCAGTAGGTGATGACCGCAACGACGATTCCGAATGCTAGCTCGTCCGCGTATTGAGCAAGCCGGATCCGGCCCAACAGCAGCGCTGATTCTTCCGCCAGCGTCGCGCCGCCAAACGCACCGGTGAAAACGCCAACCAGCGTGATTCCGATCTGCACGGTGGAAAGGAAGCGATTCGGGGATTCGGCCAGCTCCAGCGCCAGCCGCGCTTTGGCGTTGCCTTGTCCGGCCAAATGGCGCAAGCGGGACTTGTTCGCCGACACGACGGCAATCTCCGCCATCGCGAACACCCCGTTCGCGATCAGCAGCAGGACGATGACGGCGATTTCAAAGGCCACAGCATTCATGGCCTCATTATAGCGCCTGTCCATCCGGCACAAAAGGTCTCCCGGCCGGGTTTGATCGGACTGCGCAGGCATCCGGTATCCGCACCACCTACAGGCTCATTTCAGCACAACCAACTTGCCAGCGAGGCCGAGCCCGCCCAACAGGAGTATCACCGCCAGAATGGGGGCGGCAGGTCTCCAACGCCAAACCGCCAGCAGCGTCAGGAGCAACGGTATCACCAGGACGAGCCCCATCACAGCGGCGAGGGCGCAGGAAGTCCTGGGCGGGCGGATGGGCGCTGTGATGACTTAGCCTGTGCGGACGTTGTGTCCGATGCGGATACATCAATCGTTGGTCGCCGCATGACCCCCACCCGCGACGCCGCCCCAGCACCCCTCCGCTCTTCCCATCTGCTCCTGTCGAAAGGTGCTGCGCTCGACATCGACGGCGTTTCCGCTCTACTCGCCGCATGAAATCATTAACCGAGCACCTTTGGTTTGAAGTGCCGCATCGGCGCGGCTTCGTCAACATCACCTCCCACACTGTGGAAGAGGCGCTCGTTGACAAAAGCGGAGTTCAAGAGGGCCTTTGTCTGCAACGCGATGCCGCACATCTCTCGGCTTCCGTCTTCATCAACGACAACGAGGAGGGGCTGCTCCACGATTACGATGTTTAGTTGGAGAAGCTCGCGCCGCGCGCTGACCTCGCCGTGCCCTACAACCGGACGAACAACGCCGATGCCCATTTAAAGCGCCAGATCATGGGACGCGAGGTGGTGATTGCGATCACCAACGGCAAATTGGACTTTGGCCCCTGGGAGCAGATCTTCTACGGCCCGGCGAGTTCGATGGCCGGCGCCGCAAGCGCGTGCTGGTGAAGATTATCGGCGAATAGTCTCACCTGGCACTGATCGGGGATGCCGACGCCGTGCCGCGTAGGCAGCCGCCTCGTCCATCCGCGGCCAGACGTGTGAATTCTGCGGCCGGCCGGCCTGCGCCGGGGCGGAGAGCGCAGGCGCGCCGGTGTGGTGTTGGCGCTGCGGCCAGGAGTTCGGGCGAATGGCATCTGAGTTGATCAAGCCCGAACAACCACCATTGTTCCAGCGGACGGCCGAAGAACCTTCCTTTCTTTCTTTGTGCCAGGACCAGGCTTTTCGAGCGTGGTCCGAAGAGGTGAACCGGAAGGCGCGGCAGGTCTCCAGCCACGGCGCCGAAACGGTAGAATCCCGGCGGTTAAAGCCGTTTTGGCCTCCTCCCGAATCCCTCGCCGCCTGTCCGAATCCTCCAGGACTTCTAAAGCGCGAGCCGAGTCCGCCGCCAAGGCCGATGCGTCACTTTCCGGTTATGCTCCATCCAGGCGCGCTGACGTAGGCCGTCAACCGCGCCAGAAGCAGAAGCAGGAGCAGGGCAAGGAGAAGCCACCATTTGGAGCTCCAAGAACTGGCCTCGGGCTCGACCGTCTCGGCCGTTCCTGTCGACGCGCCGGCCAGTTGGGCAGGGCGACGGTAGCGGGGCGGGCGGCAGCAGGGGACGGCAGGCCCGGGGCGGCAGATGCTTGTCGGTTGGCGCAAGTTCGAACTGCCGCTGCCGGCCTTCATCAGAGGCACATGCCAGTTTTGCGGGGATGATGGGGGGAGGTAGGCGGGCGGCGCAGCCTGGCGAGGTCGGGCGGCATAAGTCGGGCGAGCGGTGGCGACCATTCGGGTAGACCGGTGTTGGTGGTGGGCAGCACGACGTCCACCGTAAGGCCTTCCGCTGGGCTGCGCTGCTCCTGGACATCCATCAGCGAAGAAGGGAGGTGCCTCGGAAACGATGAAGTTCGGCATTCACAGCGGGTCACCCGGTGGCCAGGGCTGATCGTTGCGGCCGCGTAGTCGGCAGTAAGATTGCGATCTCACCAGGATAGCGGTCGGCTGTTCCAGCGAAGCATTGATGCCGACGAAGTAGCTTAGGTGTGTGTTATCGAGCAGCATAGGCGATAGAGTCGGTTTACGAGTATCTGCCGGGCAGGCCAGCACTTTGGCGGAAGAGAGGTCGTTTGAAAGCGCCTGGAAATGGCGGTAGCTGAAAAAGAACTCGCCTGTGGCGCGGCGTCCGTTCTCGGCGAACTCCTGCGAGCCGCCCGCGTCGGTCGGGACGGACATGGGGAACTGACTGTTATGATCGTGAGCGAACCCATGAAATCCGATTCCGAGTTGGCGCAATTGGTGAACGCACTGGAGCTGCTTGGCGCGAGCTTTGGTTTTGGTCAGGGCTGGGCTGAGCAAGGCCACGAGGAGAGCGATGATGGAGATCACCACTAACAGCTCCACCAAACTGAAACCTCGTCTTGGCGTCATCGCCATATAGCTGCTGCTGCATAATCGATAAGGGACATTCGCCTCATTGTCAACGAGGTGCGAGGGATGAGGGCTGCCATCGCCTGCACTTTCTGGCCGTCAGCCCGGACGGAGCGACCGCTCGATGATTTCGCCTCGACGCCCTTCTTTCCACGCCCGTCGCACCTCGTCATCCGGCACGCCGACGATTCGTCCGAGGAGTAGAAGCGATGTGAGAGAATGCGTCGCCTGCCAGCGTGCCATCTCGGCCAGTTCCGGCAACGCTTCGCGGCGGAGTTGCTGCAGCAGGTCGGCGGGGCGATTCTCCGTCAGCTTTTCCAGAACCATCGTGGCTTTGTTCCGATCGGACCAGGTCAGCGCGTGGAGCATCTCCAGGAATATCGCGGGGTCGATGCGGATGCCCAATTCCGGCTTCGCTCGGGCCAGAGCCGCGATGGCGCCCAGGGCGCGAGTGGCATTGTTCCGGACAAGGTCATCGGGATCGCGAACGGCGTGGAGAAGGTCGTCGACAACCTGGCGCTTGTCGGCCGCATAGCCGAGAACCCAGGCGGCAATGGCCCGGTCACCGGCGCGGGCGCTGGATCGAAGCACGCGCTTGAGCTCATCCTGATAGGCTCGGGCCTGAGCGAGGAATCGTTCCTGCACCGGCTTGAATTCATCTCCAGCAAAGATGGCGTGCCCGGCGGAATCGTCCTCGAGGCTGTTCCCAGCGCGGACCGCTCTGGCCAGGATGTCCATGAAGGAGTCGTAGTTGGTCCGCACTGCCGGAACGAGCGCGACGTTCTCGCGCGGCGCCGGGTTGTAGGAGAAACTGGCCGCCCCGTCCTCTTGAATGCCCACAAAAAGCAGGGTCTTGGCGTCGTCGCAGCAGACAATCGCAACTTTCGCTTTCGTGACGCCGGGGACGGCTTCGAGTTGGCGTTCGACCGCGTCGAAAGGGCCAGTTGTCGGGCGATCGCCTGGATGCAACGGGACAGCCCTTAGGATCACATCCGCCGGGACCTTCCGCAGCCCATAAAGATCGATCTTGCCGATGACCGGGACATCTTCGCCCGCCCGGGGCGGTGGCAGTTGAATGGAACTGGCCAGGCTAAAGCAGAGGATGCCTATCCGGCTCCAGGCCGGAAGGCTCCGGGCCAGGAAGGCCCATGGCCGCTTTTCTGGGCGGCCCAGTTTGGTCTTTTCGGATCGATGTTGGACCGGGAGCATGGCACCAGTCTGCCACGACATCGGGTGCAACGCGAGGTTCGTCCGAGATCGTCTTTTCCGGCATAACTTTCCCTTGACCGCCGGAGGGAGGGCAGGCTCACTGGCTGGAGTTCTCGATTTGCGGGGGAATCACCTGCTTTATGAAACGCACGCGCGCTCGCAGCTGGCCGATCGATTTGAGGGCTGCTGTGACCCAGGCAGTCCAATCGACGCCTGTCTACGATATTCATACCCACCTCTACGATCCCGCGTTCGGTGATCTGTTGCTGTGGGGGATCGACGACCTGCTCGTCTATCATTACCTGGTGGCGGAGGCGTTCCGCTATTTGGAGGTCCCTTACCAAGTGTTCTGGCAATTGGCCAAGCCGCGCCAGGCGGAATTGATTTGGGACGCTCTTTTTCTCCGGCATTCGCCCATCTCCGAGGCCTGTCGCGGAGTTTTGACCACCTTGCAGGCTTTGGGCATCGATGCCCGGCGCCGCGATTTGCCCGCGCTCCGAAAGTGGTTTGGCCGATGGAAGGTCGCGGATTACATCAGCCGCTGCCTGGAACTGGGCGGGGTGCGCCGCCTTTGCATGACCAATTCGCCGTTCGACGATGCGGAGCGGCCCGTCTGGGAAAAGGGGTTCCGCCGCGACGCGCGCTTTGCCGCCGGCCTGCGCATTGACCCATTAGTCCTGGATTGGCCGGCAACGTCGCGACGCCTTCACTCCTGGGGCTACGAAACCACGCCCGCGCTTTCCACCCGCACCGCCACGGCCGTCCGCCGGTTCCTGGCGGACTGGACGAGGCGGATCGAAGCGACTTACTTGATGATCTCGTTGCCGCCGGATTTTGCGTTTCCCGGACCTGGGCCAGCCGCGACGATTCTAGAGAAAGCGGTGTTGCCCCACTGTCGCGACTTTGGTTTGCCCCTGGCGCTCATGCCGGGCGTGCGGCGGGCGGTCAATCCAGAGCTGCGGTTGGCCGGGGACGGCGTTGGCTTGACCGATTTGACATTCTTGCGCCATCTCTGCGCCGGATATCCGGAAAATAAGTTCCTGGTCACAGCCCTGGCGCGTGAGAATCAGCACGAGTTGTGTGTCCTGGCCCGCAAATTCCGAAACCTGCACGTATTTGGCTGTTGGTGGTTCACCAACACGCCGCATTTGGTCGGAGAAACGACCCGGTTGCGGCTCGAATTGATCGGGTTGAGTTTTACGCCGCAGCATTCGGATGCGCGGGTCCTGGATCAGTTGATTTACAAATGGCAGCATGCCCGGGCTGTGATCGCGGACGTGCTGGTTGATAAATATGAGCTTCTCCAGCAGGCGGGCTGGGTGGCCGGCGCAGCCGAGATCGCCCGTGACACGCAGCAATTGCTCGGAGGAGACTTCGAACGTTTTTGTTCCGCCAAATGGCCGTGAAGGCCTTTAACTGACTTCATGAAGAAACCGTCGCTCCTGATCATTTTTTTAAGTGTCTTTATCGACCTGGTGGGGTTCGGGATTGTCATGCCGTTGCTCCCCATTTACAGCAAGCGGTTCGGGGCAAACGGGGCCGAGATCGGGATGATCATCGCGTCCTTCTCCATCATGCAGTTTCTCTTTGCCCCAGCCTGGGGGCGGCTTTCGGACCGGATCGGGCGCCGGCCGGTCATTCTGATCAGCAACGCGGGTTCGGCCATTTCCTACGCGCTGTTTGCCGTGGCCTCAACCATGACGGGGCAAGTGGGTCTTTGGGTGCTGTTGGCCTCGCGCCTCTTTGCCGGCATTTGCGGGGCCAATCTCTCCGTGGCCAGCGCCTACATTGCCGACATCTCGCCCCCGGAGAAACGCACCCAGAAGATGGGGCTGATCGGAATGGCGTTTGGATTTGGCTTTATTTTTGGCCCTGCCTTGGGCGCATTCACTTTCGCCCGTTTCGGGCTTCCCGGACCGGGTTGGACCGCGGCGGCCTTTTGCGCCGCCAATTTCCTCCTTGGCCTGGTGGTTTTGGCGGAGAGCTGGAAGCCGGCGTCGGAGCATGCTCCGACCAGGCCGAAGATGGGGCAATGGCTCCACATTCTGAGCCGTCCGACGGTGGGGTTCGTGATTGGCATCTATTTTCTGGCCACGTTTTGTTTCGCCTGCTTTGAGAGCACGTTCAGTTTGTTGGTCAAGGAGAAGTTCCATTACGACGAGAGCCACGCCGGGTACCTGTTCACCTATTGCGGCTTTTTGGCAGCGTTCATTCAAGCGGGATTGATCGGGCGTCTCAATCAACGCTTTGGCGAACGGCGGCTGATATTCATGAGCCTGGTTCTGCTGGCCATTAGCCTGGTCTTGTTGCCGCTGGTCGCCACTCTGCCGGCTCTGTTGGTTGTGCTCGCGCTTTTCGCGACCGGCTCAGGTGTCAATCGGCCACCGACCTTCGGCCTCATCTCCCTGCAGACGCCGGCGGCGGAACAGGGCGCGACCTTGGGAGTGGCGCAGAGCATGGCGAGTCTGGCGCGCATCTTCGCACCGTTGTTTGCGAACGTTCTCTATGCCTCGCACGCGGCGTTGCCTTACCTGGTTTGTGCCGGCGTTGCCCTGATCGCAAGTCTGGCTGCCTGGCAGTACCTCTGTCGCCCTGAGCAGACGCTTCCCGAAGGCAACGTGCAAAGCGCCGGTTGATCTCTGCCCGGAATCAGCCTTCCGCCGCTGCTCCAGGCGATGGGCCCTTCGAGGGCGACCGGTCCAGCTGGCCTTTGTGGTAGACATACAGGATGAGCAGGGCCAGCAACGCAAACGTCACCAGGCCTCCGAGCAACACGCTCGTCCCCTGCTGGGGCAGGGCTTGCGCCAGCACAACCATCGCCAGCCCGATGCCAAAGGCCGCCGCCCCTTTCGTCCACCATCCAAAGTAAACCAATAAGCCGGCCACGACCGTCATCATGCCGATGCCGGCCCACATCACCGGACGCAGCCCGCTCGCCTTGGAGGCCCAGTCCCGAATACTGTCCAACTGGGCCCCGCCAATGCTGGTATCGGTCCGGTCCCTCGCCACGATGCGGACCGGAACGGGTTGGAGGAGCGGGCCGACCGCGGCGCCGGGTTCGAGGTTGGTGGAACGCAAAGGCGTGCGCGGTTCAACCGGCAACAACGCGCCGGCAGGCCACAGATAATCGATGGTCTGCTCACTTTCCACCCTCTGTCGGGACGGTTGTTTTGGGTTGTCGGATTGGATCAGGCTCGCGGCGTTGGTGTGACCTGATTGATTGATCTGGGTGCTGGCCAAACCGCCTCTTTGGGGCAAAGGCGTGCGGCAAGCCGCGGCCAGAAAACAAGCGGCGATGGCAACGCTACAAGCGCTCGTGGTTGCTTTCGAAGCAGCCCTGCGACGGGCGCGGTCGATGGTTGCAGTCATGGCAGTGGAAGGGGCTGTTTGGACTTCTTCTCCTGCCATCGGACCGGGCGGTGCCCGTGCCCCCGCAACCGGCGGCTCATGCGCAAGACACGCACGCGCTGCCGCACTCGCTTGATCGAACGAACCAGCAAGGCCCCAAAGCCGGCAATGGCGACCAATAGCCAGGAACGGCGCTCCGTGCGGATGGTGACGGTGGCGGATGGGGCGGGATTTCCGCGGATCGGTTTCATAGAGTCTGATTTCGGCCCGAATTCGTCCGGATGACTCCTCAGCGCGGCCCCGGGCGATCGGGCGTTTTGTCGGTGGCAGGTCAGGATGATGAGCGGCAGCATGGCTGCAGAGGAGGGCCGGTCCAGGCCGGCCCTCCGTTAGCTTGGGCTACGCGCGCGTGTGAGTCTTGGTGGTCTTATGTCCGGGGCGATCCGTGGCGCTGACCTCGATGGCGACTCCGAGGCCTGCGGTCACAGTGCCGGTGGTGGTATAGGTCCACGAAGCGGTTGCGGTCGCCCAGGCAGCGACGCCTTCCTCGATGAGGAGCCCGTTCTGATCCCGGATCGTGACGGTGACGCCTTTCACCTCCACGTCATCGCTGGCGCGGATCCGGATGACCTCAGCCGGCTTGCCCGTGTAGCTGGAGAGGTCAATCTCATCGATGGCCGGGCTGTTGAGGAAGTCGCCGATCGTCAGGGCAAAGACTGGGACGCCTTTGCGCGCGGCCACATGCTCGTAAAGAGCGCGACTTTGTTCGTCCGCGAGCACGGAGCGGCCGTAGAGCGAAGCGAGGCGGAACCGCTCTTGTTGGGCGAGTTGATTGGGCGTCGCGACGATGCCGGTCCGGTTGGGCATTTTGGCGACGATCTCTTCGTCGCCGAAACGCTTGAAGACCATGTCGCCGACTTTGCCCTGAATGGCTTCGAGGATGGGATTAAGGGTGACCTTTGCCATAGTTATTCTCCTTCGCCTGGACGTGGACCATCGGCAATCAGGCAACGCGTCAATCACGCGATGAGTGGCAGGCAAACATCTCGCCGAGAGGCCCGTTTCAGCACGGACGCGCTCCCCGCCAGATCCATTTCCAAGGCGAAGCGGCCTTATGCACACTGCGTGCCATCGACGAGACCGCGGTCCTTGAAGCTTCGGAGCGCGCCCGCCCCATCGGGCGCGGCGCTTTCGTTCCGCCGATGCCAGCCATAGGAGCCTGTTGAAAAACGAACATGAGCGCTGTTTTCGAGGAAAAGGTTGGATGGCAAGACGCGAGCACGGGAGCATCCCCGCAGCGGGCTGTGACTGTGCGAGCAACAAAGCCAGACGGCCTTTTCCTCGAAAACCCTTTGGGCGGCGGGCCAGGGATAGCCCGCCGTCTGTAGCGCCATGTGTCTGTAACATGGAAAACAGTGTCTCTTAAGTAGACAGCGATTTCTATAAGTCATACTAGAAGCAAGTTAGCGGTGATATAAACTCCTGTTTTGGGCGCGGTTTCTCATTCACCCCGTCCAGATCCTGGACAAATCCCCCTGTTTTAGAGGTCAATTTGGGCTTGCCGATGTCTACAATTGTAGACTCGACCGCCCTTGCGGAGCGAGCGATGAGCTCGGAGAGGTGGATCAGAGCAGGGCGTGGTGGCAAGTCTTGGTGGTCCGATTGCCGGCCCGATCGCAAGCCGTCACTACGACCAACAGGGTCGACCCGGGTGCGACTACTGTCTGACTAAGATACTGCCAGCAAGCGCTCGCGCCCCGTTCCTCTGGCACCGCCAGGCCGGATTCATAAGCGGCGCCTGCCAGGGAAAACAGGCCGACCTGCACCGCGGTGACTTCGAAATCATCTGACGCCCGAATGCGAATCGGTTGATCGGTCCGCCCGGTGTAATCAGACAAATCAACATCGTGCACGGCCGGCGCGTGCAAATAATCGGCGCGGGCCAGATCACACGCTCGTTTTCCCGCGACAGCGGCCGCAGCTTTATAGGCGGCGTAAATCTCCGGCCTTTGGCGAACCTGGAGGACATAGCGATTTGCCTCGATGAGCCGGGCCTGACCGGCGGCTTCGGCGGCGGTAATAGGGGCTTTTCTCACGGGACGATGTCGGACGATGATGCGGCCGTTGCGATCGTGTGCGAAAACCAGGTTGCCGAATTTGCCTTGGATGGATGCGACGAGAGCGGCTGGATTGAGAGTGGCCATGGTGAATTCCTTTGCTGTTCGCAAACGAACTCGGCACATTTTGTGCCGTGAAGCCCCTGCTGGCGTTCGGGACGGAATTCGCCTGACGGTTGATCGATCCAATCCTGATTGCTCGCCGGTGACAGGCTGATCCAGACCGGATCCTGATCGGGTTGGCATCGGGTTGGCATCGGGAGCCGATCGGGTTGACGCCGGCAGAAACAGAATCGTCCCGGGTTGAAAGCGGCTGGGATGAAGCGACGCTCAGAGGTTGGCGGCGCTCCGGCGGGAGCGCGGGTCTCTTGTCCACCGCCGGCGTTGGCTCAGCCCTGACAGCCCACTGCGGGGATGCGCTGGCTGGCTTCGCCGCCGGAGCGGCAGGCAAAAGCCCTCCCGCAGCACCCGGCCCCAGTGTTTCAACAGACTCCTAATCTAACTCTAACTAGATTAGGCGGCTGGAGCGCGGTTGATCGTCGCCCGGAGCGCGCTGAGGAGCATTTGCGGGCTATACGGTTTGGGGAGAAAATCAGCTTCGTCCGGGGCCACGCCGTTGGAGGCGACGAGTTCATCGCTGTAGCCGCTGGTGTAGAGGACTTTGAGTTCTGGCTTGTCCTGGTGGAGCCGGGTGGCGAGTTCGCGTCCGGTCAAGCCGGCGGGCATGACCATATCGGTAATGAGGACGTCGATCCTGGCGTGATGGTCTTTCCAGACGGCTAAGGCCTCGAGGCCGGTGCCGGCTTCGAGGATGCGATAGCCGCTCCGTTCCAGAACGGTGCGGGCGACCTTGCGGAGCGCAGGTTCATCTTCGACGAAGAGGATAGTGGCGCTTCCGACATTGGCTGCCAGCGGGGGCGCCACCTCGGACGCGTGCTGAGCAGGCTGGGTATGCAGCGGGAGATAAATACGAAAAGTGGTGCCTTGTTGGAGTTTGGTTTCGACCTGGGTCCATCCTTTATGGAGCTTGACGATTCCGTAAACGGTGGCGAGGCCCAAGCCGGTCCCTTTGCCGACGTCCTTGGTCGTGAAGAAAGGCTCAAAGATGCGGGGGAGGATGGCCGGATCAATGCCGCAACCGCTATCGCTCACTGCCAGGCAAGCGTAAGGCCCAGGACGGGCCTCGGGATGCTGCGGGAGGGATCCGGCGAGGAATTCGCCAGTGGACGTTTGGAGAGTGAGGCGCCCGCCTTTCATCATGGCGTCGCGGGCATTGGCCGCGAGGTTGAGCAGGATCTGCTCGATCATTGTCCAGTCGGCTTCGACCGGGCAAGGAGCTGAGGAGCATTGGACCTCCAGGGCGATGTCTTCGCCAAGGATGCGGCTGAGCATCTTGGCCAGGTTGGTGACCAGTTCGTTCAGGTCGAGTTGCTGGCGGCGCATGACTTGTCGGCGGCCGTAAGCGAGGAGCTGGCGGGTGAGGTCGGCGGCCCGATCGGCCGCCTTGCAGACCTGCTTGAGCTGATCAGCGATCTCAGGAGCGAGTTGTTCGCTTTCGAGAATGAGGGTGGTATAGCTGCGGATGATCGTGAGGAGGTTGTTAAAGTCGTGGGCGACGCCGCCGGCGAGCTGCCCGATGGCTTCCATTTTCTGGGATTGGCGGAGCTGCTCTTCGAGTTGTTTGCGGTCGGTAATATCAATATAGGCGCCGATGATTTCAGCCGCATCGCCGGTCAATTCGTCGCGCAGGAGCTTGCTTTCGTCGCGGATGAAGCGGTAGGTGCCATCGGCGTGGCGCACGCGGTACTCGAGTTGGGCCTGGCCTTGGTCGATGAGGGCAGCCATGCCCGAGAAAGCGTGGAGGCGATCATCTGGATGGACATGGGCTTCCCGCCAATCGAGTTGGCACCACTCGCGGACGGTGCAGCCCAGCATCTGTTTGATGTTCTCACTGATCCAGGCCGGAACGATGTTCTGCGGTTCGACCCGGAAGGAGTAGATCACCACTGGGCTTTGGGCGAGCAGGTGGTTGAGGCGCTGCTGGGTCGCCTGGAGCGCCTCCGCGGCGGCTTGGCCTTGCACAATTTCGGCCCGGAGTCGTTCGTTAGTGGAATGAAGTTCGGCGGTGCGCGTGGCCACCTTGTTTTCGAGATCGCCGACCCGGGTGCGGGCCTGCTGCATCAGGTGGTACTTTTCGGTCAGCGCATTGGCGAGCTGGAGAACTTCGATGTTGTCGAAGGGCTTTTTCAGGATGAGAAAGCGATCCGAGCTGCCCAGGCGGTTCAACATCTCGTCGATGCCGTAATCGGAATAGGCCGTGCAGATGACGACCTGCAAGTCCGGATCCACTTCCCAGAGCTTGGCGGTGGTTTCAATGCCATCCCAACCCGGTGGCATGCGGACGTCGACGAAAGCGAGCGCGTAAGGGCGATTGGCAGCGACGGCCGCCTGGAGTCGCTCCAACCCTTCGCGGCCCTGGGCAGCCGAATCGACTTCGAAATCGGGATGGAAAGCAGCACCTTGCGGCTCGCCGAAGAGTCGTGTCTCCGCTTCATCGAGCGCCTCGCTGGCCGGGCGTTGCCCGAGAATTTTGCGGAAATCGTCGTGGATAGACTCGTTATCGTCCACAACGAGGATGCGGCGGTTTGGCATAGGGCGATTAAGACCCATGGTGTGTGCCTTGATAAACAATCGGCAACTCTAAAGTGAAAGTCGCGCCTTGACCTGCTCCCGGGCTGCTGGCGAGCAGGGTGCCGCCCAATTCGCGGGCGGCCAGCGCTCCGCTGTGCAAACCAAAGCCGTGGCCGTGTTTGCGCGTGGTGAACCCGTGGCTGAAAATCCGGGTTAGGTTTTCGGGCAAGATCCCGACGCCATTATCGATCACGTCGACCTGAACGCGTTGCGGGGTATGGTCGATCCGCAGGAGGAGCTGCTTGTCCGCCCGCCCGGATTCCTGGCAAGCGAGGACGGCATTGCGGATGAGATTGACCAGGATTTGCAGGACCTTGTGGCGTTCCGTCGTTAGTTCGGCGGTGGCGGAGTCGAACTGGCGGATAACCTTGACGCCGGTGCGTTGCAGCCCGGAAGCATTGAGGCGGAGGGCATCCTCAACCAGTTCGGCCATCGGCACTCTCTCGGACAAGCCGGAGACCTTGGCATAATTCTGCTGCATGGCCACGATCTCGTTGATGTGTTCGACGTTTTTGCGGATGAGCTCCGTTTCGCGCAGGAGAACGTCCTGCTCCACCAAAAGGTGATCGCCCAATTGTTTGAGATAGTCGGGAATCTGTTTTCCCCTTGGATCTTCGGTCACAAATCGGCCCAGGTTCGGGCGTTGGTCCAGGAGAAGAGCGGCGATGCGGCTGATGCCGCCAAGCTTGGAGTATTTGGCGGTTTCGTTCAGGAGGGTCGAGGAGACGTTCAGGCTGTTGAGGACATTGCCGACATTGTGGAGGACGCTGGTGGCCACTTCGGCCATTCCTGCCATCCGCGAGGCTTGCAGGAGTTCGCTTTGCGCTTTCTTGAGTTTGGCTTCGGCGCGATGGCGTTCGGTGACGTCCCGGCTGATCCCGAGCAGACCCATCAACAGCCCGGCCCCATCCCGGAGCGGCACTTTGGTGGTGAGGAGATGACAGAGGTTGCCAGCGCCGTCCGTCATCGTGTTTTCCTGGTCTCGAATGGTGCTGCCTTCCCGGAGGACCTGGTCATCGTTGGCGGCGCAAACCGGGCCGATCTGACTCCCAAAAGCTTCGACCGACGTTTTGCCCAGGATCCAGCCGGGGTCCGTTTGCCCATGAAAGCGGGCGTGAGGCTGATTGACGAGGACGTAGCGGCCCGCCACGTCCTTGACATAAACGTTGTCGGGCAAGTGGTCGATCAGGGCGGCCAGCAGGTTGCGCTCGCGCGCCAGCGAATCGGCAACGGCCCGTTTCTCGTCGAGTTCCCGACGGATGACGTCGGTTTGGACGCGGACTTGGCGGTGGAGGAGGGCGACCCAGGAGAGAGCAGCTCCGATGACAGCGGTCAGGCTGAAGGCCAAACTGAGCGTATGCCGCGTCGTCCACCAGGGCGGTGCCTGAACCAGCTGGACGTCGCTGGCCCCGCGCAGGAGCAATCGGAACCCCTTCGGTTCACGCGTTTCGCTGGCTTGGATGGAGCAGACGCCTGTCAGGCGCAGGACGCTCCCGCTGCGCCATCCGGGAAAGGGTTGTCCCATAGCGGCCGTTTCCTTTCGGGCCGTAAACACGATCGGCCCATCCTGCAAAACCAGCAGCGGGTTGGCCGAACGCGGCACGGACTGGAGCAACCTGGCTTCGATCGAAACAATCGCCCCGTCGTTCCGCCCGCCAAAGAGAATCTGCTCGGAGGTGACATACTTGGCCGGGGGAAGTTTGCCCCGCCCAACCTTGCGAAAGGTGGCTTCTTCCAGCCGAGGCGAAAAGTCGCCGAGGGCGGGAAAGCCGAGGACATCCAGTTGGTCGCCGACCCGGACGTCTTCGATGGTGTCGGTGTCGACCCGAACGGCTCCGGATGAATCCTGGATGAAAAAGGTGCGCGTCGGCACGATCAAAGTGACGACGCCGTTCACTTTCAGGCGAGCGCCCGCGAGACGGTCGCGATCCAGGGTGGCAATGGTGGCGAGGGGAGTGGCCGGCACGGTCAAGGGGTCCGCTGGGCCCGGGGTGAGGACCTCGAGATGATCCTGGCTGGGGACATGGAGGGTGATGCCGCTCAGTTGGCCGCGCGCGTTCATGGTTGAACCGCAAGCGCCTTTGAATCGGACGACCGCGTCAATCAAGTGAACGGGCCGCGGTTGCAGGTCAGGATTCGGCAGGAGCACGCGAAAGGGTCCCTGCCGCGTCATGACGGAGAAGTACCAGTGATCGGCTTGCTCCGAAACGCGGCGCACGACGCCTTCCATTTCGATCCAGCGGGCGTCCAAATGCCCGCTAGCCAGATCGCGCAACTCCGCTTTGACCGGCACGGGGAAATTTGTCGTGCCGAGGACTTGGAAAGAGGCATCGAGGATTTCCGGGGCAAAGCCGCCGGGGCCGGTGGTTCCACTGAGGTCGACCCAGTCGCCCGCGTGTAGATTCGTTTGCAGATCGACGTAAATGCCGGCGGTGGCGTCTTGAATGAACCCGTTCTTCCAGGCGGGATCGGCATAAGTCATCACGCCGCGCAGCTGCACGGGGACCCGCTGTGCGGCTTCTTCCTTGCGCAGCCGGAGGATGTCCGCGGCGTTGGTCAAGGCTTGCTCCGGCTCGAGCAGGGTGGCGGGCGGGCTTCGCCGGGCGCCCAGGCGATCGGGTAAGGTGGGCATCAATTCAAAATAGGCGTCGCTCAGGACCGGTTCGGTGGCGGAAAGGGTGAGAAAGCCTCGCAGGTTGACCCGGGCTTCTGCTGGCAGCGTCGTCATCTGGATCACTTCGGCGCGAATGAGCCCAGTGGGATCGCGGACGGTGATGGATTTGCCCGGGATGTAGGAAGAGACAAGGCCGTTGACCCCAACCCGCCCGTTGGTCCAACTCCCCAGTTCCCGATTGAGCAACGAGCCGATCGCGAAGAGCGGCGGATTGGAAAGAGCCGGCGCTGGTTGCACGATCGCAACCTCCTCCATGCCGGGGACGGTGATGGAGGCGGATTCGAGGCGGCCGTTGACCGTTTTGCTGGCATTGATGCCGCGGACCCGGACGATGTTATCGAGGAGCGCTTTGTAAGACCCGGCGCCGACCGGGCCCATCACGAACACGAGGCACGACTGCTGTTTGTCGCGGAGCAGCAAGGCCACTCGGCCCCAGCTCGTGTCCACCACCCGAACGCGCCCGCTGCTCTCAACCCACTCCCCGAACGATTGTCCCAGTTCGGCCAGCGCCAAACGGCGCGGCGGGGGCAGGGGGCCGCGGCCCACGGCCACCAATTGGCCGTTCGTCAGGGCAGGGCCGCCCGCGGCCAGAGTCATTTGCCCGGTCAAATCAACTTGATCGCCAGCGCGAGGTTGGGAAGTGAAGAGGCTGGGAGCGAAGTAGGCCACGCGCTCTCCGTCGTGGAGGTAAAACTGATTCCAGCCGGCATCGTAAGCCAGGACCGTTCCGCGGATGCGGACGGCGGGCCCAACCTCAGCTGCTTGCTTGGTGACTTCGTAGAAGGCCTGGATCGACTTGATTTCAGGTTCGGCCGCGAGATCCCTCGGGCCGAGCTGAAAGCAGCCGAGACCAACCAGCAGGACGATACGGTTGAGGGACCGAAGCAGGCCGGAATGCCGTCGTTGACCGGGATCGAGTCGCATGGAGGATCCGGGTCAGGAGCGGACCGGTGCGGCGACCGCCCCGGTTGCGCGGGAGAGACGTGTCCGGCCCGAAGTCGGTTCCGGGGTTTTTGGCGGTTGGAGCGGAAGTTCGAGAGTGAAGGTGGCGCCGAGCAAAGGCCCCGCGCTGTGGGCCGAGAGTTGGCCTCCCAGCTCACGGGCGGCGAGGGCGCCGCTGTGCAAGCCGAAGCCATGTCCATCGCGGCGGGTGGTAAAGCCATGCTGAAAGATGCGGGTCACATTCTCGGCGGGGATGCCGATCCCATTGTCGCTGATTTCAATGCGAACGCCGCCATCCGTGCGGGCGATGCGGAGGACGAGCTCCTTGTCTTTGCGGCCGGATTCGTCACACGCGTATTTGGCGTTGCGGATCAGGTTGACGAGGATTTGGAGGACCTTGTGCTTTTCGACGCAGAGGATGGGCAGTTGGGGTTCGTAATGACGGGCGACGCGGACGTCATGGCGCGCCAGGGCCCCGAGATTCATGCGGAGGGCGTCTTCGACGAGGTCGACGACGCTGACGGTTTCGGTCAGGCCGGAGACCTTGGCGTACTCCTGCTGCATGGCGACGATTTCTTTGATGTGATCGAGGTTCTGAGTCAGGGAGCCGAGTTCGCGAAGCAACGTGGACTGTTCGGCGGCGAGGTGATCGGCCAATTGGCTGAGGTAACCAGTGACCTGCTGGCCTCGCGGATCGGCCGCGATGAATTGGGCCAGGTCCCCGGAATGTTCTCGGAGCAGGGCGACGACTTTGGGCAGGCCAGCCGTTTTGGAATGGCGGATGCGATCGGCCACGAGGGTGGCAGAAACGTTGACGCTATTGAGGACGTTGCCGACGTTATGAAGGACACTCGTCGCCACCTCGGCCATGCCCGCCTGCCGTGAAGCCTGCAAAAGTAATCTCTGGGTTTGCTCGAGCTTGTCTTCGGCGAGCTTGCTTTCGGTAATGTCTTCTTTGACCGCGACGAAGTGAGTGATCGTCCCGGATTCGTTCGTAATCGGTGAAATCGAGGCTGCCTCCCAGTAGAGGTCGCCATTCTTCTTTCGATTCTGAAACTCGCCGCGCCATTCCCGGCCAGCGAGGATCACAGCCCACATCCGTTGGTACTCGGCGATGGGAGTTAGGCCGGACTTCTGCAACGCGGGCGTGTGGCCGATGACTTCCTCGCTGCTATAGCCGGTCAACCGGCTGAACTTGGGATTGACGTATTCGATCCGGCCCTGCGCGTCGGTAATCACAATGCTGCTCGGGCTCTGCTCCACCGCGCGGGAAAGCTTCCGAAGTTGTTCGGCCGCGAGCCGGCGTTCGCTGATCTCCTCCCGCAGTTCGCGCGTGCGCTCCCGCACCTGCCGGCGGAGGAGCGCGACCCAAATCAGAGCGGAGGCGAGCACCAGACCGAGGGCTTCCAGTCCCCAGAGGAAACGGCGGCCGGTCCACCACGCCGGCTGAGAGACGACGAAGACGTCGCCCGGGTCGCGCAGCAGCAGTTGAAAGGAAGCAGCGGCGGCATTTTCATCAAGTTTGGCAATGTAAACTCCAGTTAGGCGCACTCGCGTCCCGCGCTCGAAGGGAGTAAGGGAAGCCGTCCGGGTTTCTTTCTCGAGGATGGCATCGATCACGTGCCGGCCAAAAGCAACAGTCAGCATTTCCTCGCCGGTGCGGGACGAGTGGACGATCAGTTCGCCTTCGAGGCGGACGAGGGTCCCATGCAACAATGCGTTGAGCGCGGCGGCAGGTTCAAGCTGGAGCGGAGTGAGGTGGACTGAATGAGCGCTCGCCTGGACGACCGCGTCCTGGAGCACCGGCAGACGATCGAAGATGCCGGGAAAACCAACCGCGTCGACCGCTACGCCCGGGAGGATCCGAGGAGAGTTCGGCTTGGGCTGGACGCGGATGCCGCCAGCGCCGTCCTGGATGAAAGCGGAACCATCTTTGCAGCGGTGGGTAAGGACGCCCTGGAGACGAGTGCGATGCAATTCGGAAAGGTTCGGCTGGAAACGAAGCAACTCATTGATTCTTTGAACGGGCAAAGCAGCGATGCTCTCCGGGGCGGCCTGATGGATTTGAACCTCAGTCCAGGATGGGGCATGCAGCTCGACGCCCTGCAACTGGCGGCGCTGATTGAAGGCGGTCGTGCAGACGCCGTGGACCTCCACTTGGGCGTCAGTGAAGTCATGGGGCGCGGGCTGCTGCGTCGCTTCCGGAACCGTCACTTTGATGGAGCCATCCTGCGTTGTGAGAGTCAGAATGGTCCGATTCTCCCGGACCGTCTGGCTGCGCCCAACGCCGGTGAGTGCGACCCACTGGCTATCTTCTTTTCCAGTCATGAGGTGGGCCAGCGTCACGGGCTTGGCTGGTGGCAGCGGACGGCGCCCGAGGGGCGTGATCGATTCCACGGCGATCTGAGGGGCGAACTCGCCCGGACTGCTGAACCCGCGCACTTCGATTTCCTCACCGCTGCCCAAGGCCGGACGCACCGGATCGTTCTTAGCTCCAAATAAATGCCGGCGGTGTCATCTTGGACAAACTGGAGGTAAGTCGCGGGATCGCTATGAGTCACCACACCGGTCACACGGACGGGATATCCCCGTGAAGCTTCGCGCGGAGCCAGGTTGCGGACCTGGGCCACTTTGCGGAGGACCGGCAGGTTGGTGTTGGCAGCGGCGGCGGTCGTAAAATGAACCAGGGCGCCCGGATCGCGGGTCAGGGGGGTGGCGACCGATGCATCGACCAGCACACCGCCTCCGGCGCGAAGCAATGGATAACCGATCGCTTCGAAACGGTCGCCAAGCCGCAATGGGGGTGGCGTGCGGCACTCCACGCCAACGGTGCCGGATGGGTCGCGCAGCAGCAGCATGTCCGGCATCTGTTGGCCTGCCAGTTCGCCTTCAATTCGCGCGGGTTCGATCGGCGCGCCCGTGCTGAACGAAAGGGCGGCGATCGTTTGAGTGGAAATCGGTCCGAGCTTGCGGACGTCGCGGAGGTCCCCGACCCAGAGAACGTGCCGCCCGGTCTTCTTTCCATCTGCACCCGTTTCAAGAGCGAAGACGCCTTCGACTTGGAGCATCGATCCGCGCAACTCTTCGACGGCGGCGGGGTCGCCTTGACTGACAAACAGTTTGAGCCGCTTGCCCGGATAAATCGCGAGGTCGAGGTATAGCCGGTTGCCAGCTTTGCTCGAAGCGGAAAGCCAGCCGGAAACCCTAACCCAGCGGGCTTCCGCTTCATCCGTATCAGCTCCTTCACCGCGCAGGTTCAATGGCTCAGGCATTATCCCCGCTCCCACGACCCGGAGTCGTCCCAGGCGGAGATTGGGGCGCACGAGGCCGCGGATGGTGGTGCCTTCCAGTTCAATGAGTTGGCCCGCTTTGAGTTGAAATTCAGGATCCTGATGGGACGTGTCATGATCCAGGTAAATGCCGGCCGTTCCGTCATCGAGGAACGTCACCGGCCATTCCGGATCGAAATAGGTGACTGTCGCGCGAAGGGCGACGGGCCTGGCTTCGCTAGCGTCCGCGGGAGAAAGGGCGCGGACCATCGCCAGATTGGTAAGGGCAGGCGTTTGGACAGGCTGCGCTATGAGGCGCGTCGGCAGGAGGAGGAGGCATAAGCCGAAGGCGGTGCCTCCGAAGGTGCTGAGGAAGGAAAGGAAAGAGGTGGGACGGCGGACAAGACAGTCCGCCTGAACTGAGACAGTCCCAAGAATGACTTGTCGCCTATGTCTCACCGAATGAATGACTTGTGTAAATCATTGGCACTTGCACAACGTAATGGGCTGTAATTAGCACGAATCATGCTAATGCCGGGAACGACGCAGCGGGCCTAACTAACCTCGTCCATTCTGACTCGCTCAGACGTGGAATTTAAAGAGCAGGACATCCCCTTCGCGGACGACGTATTCGCGCCCCTCGATCCGGTGCAATCCCTTGTCTCTCGCCGCTGAGACCGAACCGCAGCGGACGAGATCGTCGCACCCGACCGTCTCCGCCTTGATAAAACCTCGCTCGAAGTCGGTGTGGATGATGCCCGCGGCTTTGGGGGCCGTCTCGCCGGCGTGGATCGTCCACGCCCGGACCTCTTTGTCGTTGTAGGTGAAAAAAGTCCGCAAGCCCAGCAGCTGATACGTGGCTCGGATCAGGGCCGCCGAGCCCGATTCGGCCACCCCAAGCTCCCGGAGATATTCCTGGGCTTCGGATGGAGGCAGGTCCGCCAGGTCGCTTTCCAGTTGGGCGGAGACGACGACCGTTTCGCAGTGCAAGTGTTGGCGAGCATAGTCGCGCACCTGGAGGACGTAAGGATTGGCCTCGACGGCCGCGAGGTCGTTTTCCCGGACATTGGCGGCGAAGATGGTGGGTTTGTCCGTCAGGAGAAGCAGGTGCTTGCCCGTCTCCCGTTCTTCCTTGGCGAGAGAGAGGGTGTTGGCTGGGCGGCCGGCATTGAGGTGGGGCTCAAGTTTATCGAGCAAATGGTTCTCGATGAGAGCGGCCTTGTCGCCTTGTTTGATCTCCTTGGCCAAGCGCTCGCGGCGTTTGCGAATGGATTCGAGGTCAGCGAGAATCAATTCCGTGGTCACGACCTCGATGTCGCGAATCGGGTCGATGCTGCCGGCGACGTGATGAATATCCGGGTCTTCGAAGCAACGCACGACCTGGACGATGGCGTCTACTTCGCGGATGTGACTGAGAAACTTATTGCCCAGGCCCTCGCCCTGAGAAGCGCCCTTGACCAGGCCGGCAATGTCGACGTACTCGATCGTGGTCGGGATCAGGGTGGTGACTTTGGCGATTTTGGCCAGCTTCTCCAAACGCGGGTCGGGAACGGTTACGACGCCGAGGTTGGGTTCGATGGTGCAGAACGGATAATTTTCGGCGGCCGCCTTGTGGGTCCGGGTGACGGCATTGAAGAGGGTGGACTTGCCGACGTTCGGGAGCCCGACAATACCCGCTTTCAACATAACTACTCCGATTACACGGCCCGGCCCTTCAAGGCAAGCCCGGGGATCGGCTCTCGATGGCGCCGCGGATCAGTTGCTTGAACTCATCGATGCCTTCGTCAAAGCCGGCGGCGATGAGGAGCTGCGCG
The DNA here is from genome assembly GCA_046346765.1 of Verrucomicrobiota bacterium. Classification (GTDB taxonomy): domain Bacteria; phylum Verrucomicrobiota; class Verrucomicrobiia; order Limisphaerales; family SIBE01; genus JAXMHN01. The sequence goes on from JAXMHN010000073.1 coordinate 23,356, forward strand.
GTGCGGCGGATGCGGCTCTTGAACTTCTTGAGATTCGAGACGCGGCGGTTTCGTCCATTTGTGGCGACGACGAAGCGCGGTCGCTCCAGCAGTTTGCCATCGTAGAGCTCGAGTTCGTGCAGGAGTTGCCTGTAATCTCGTCCCAAGGAGTGCGCCCATCTGTCCCGGCCATATCGAGCAGCAGCACCAGGATTTTGCACCGCTGAATGTGTCGAAGAAAGGCATGGCCAAGGCCAGCGTTCCTGATGAGCCCCTTCAATCAGGCCGGGCACATCACAAACCACCAGCCGGTGATAATCACAACTATTCGACAATCCCAATCTGCGGATGCAAAGTCGTAAACGGATACGGCGTCTTCGGCCGCGCTTTGGAAATCGCCGCGAGCAACGTGATTGCCTGCATTCGGATAGCCGATCAGCCCGACATCGGCAATGAGCGCAGTTCGAGCCGAAAGCTCCCCGCGTCCCCGAGTTCGCCCGGTTGGGCGAAGCCGGGGTCTGCCGCCGGGCCGTGGCGAAGTTGCGATTGCCGAGACCGCCGCGGCCGCCTTTTGCAGAGCACCCACTGCATCCCATGAGTCGTCAGGTCAACGACCAATTCTCCGCCGCCCGCCGGCCCTGGGATGACGGTGGCGCGGGTTCATCTTCCAAATCTACCTCGACAACGCGGGCGGTGGCGGCGGCGCGCAACGGTGGTCGGCGCCGGGTGGAAGAGGGGAAGGTCGCCTCGTCGTCGTCGTGGGCGAGCTCATGAGGCGGATCAACCGGTTGAGCCAGGTCGGGCAAGCGCCACACGAGGAGTGCCGCACGGGACGTGGACGACCAGATCATGGCCCGCTCTGCCATCCATGCCTTTGCCCATTCCTGGTTTGCCATCTTCGGCCACCAGTCGCGGCGTGTAAAACTGCGCGATGAGATTGTTCAGGTCGTGATCCGCCTGCAGGATGACATTCCCGCCCCGCCCGCCGTTGCCACCGCTCGGGCCGCCTTTGGTGATAAAAGCTTCGCGATGGAACGCGACACACCCTTTTCCGCCGTGACCGGCTTGGGCAAAGACCTTGACTTCGTCCACGAACATATGAGGGCAGCCGTCTTCCGGGTGTGATGAGCGAAGCAAAAAGGCGAGGTCGGATGACCTCGCCTCGTCGGAGGAAATCAATCGTTAGTTGCTGACTGGCGCGGCCGCCGGTGAAATATTGACGCGGCGGCTGTCTTTGTCGAAGGAGACTTTGCCATCGACGAGGGCGAAGAGGGTCCAATCGCGGCCGGTGCCGACGTTGAGGCCGGCGACGAACTTAGTGCCGCGCTGGCGGACGAGGATGCTGCCGGCGGTGACGAACTCGCCTCCAAAACGTTTGACGCCAAGTCGCTTGCTGACGCTGTCGCGTCCATTTCGGACGCTGCCTTGACCTTTCTTATGTGCCATACCTTCTAAGCCTTTATCTCTTTAATGCGGATCCTGGTTAATTCTTGCCGGTGCCCGATCGTCCGGTGATACCCTTTACGCCGTTTCATCTTGAACGTGACTTTCTTCGGACCGCGGATGTGCTCGACCACATCCGCCACCACGCTGGCATTCGCCACCGTCGGCGATCCCACCGTCGTTTTGCCCTCATCAGCGATCAACAAGACCCGATCGAAGGTGTAAGGTTGCCCAGCCTCAACCGCGAGACGCTCGATATCCAGCGTCTCGCCGGCGGCCACACGATACTGTTTGCTGCCCGTTTCTAAAACTGCGTACATAGTCTCTGGTCGAAAAAGGCGAAATACACCAGAACCGACCGGTTCTGTCAACCTCTGAATTGAAGGCGATATTCATCTGTCGCATAAGTCCGAGGAATTGCAACTGCCTCGGCCCGCCCTGGGTGCCATCACTTGGCCTTGCGCGCCGCACCAGGCTGGCCTGCGAGCGCCAGAGCTATGACACCCTCCGTCGAGGGCGCGGATGGCCCCAATCTGGTCCTTGACCAGGCGTCGCTTTTTTCTCGAAAAGCGGGCCCGGATGCGAGATGGTCAGCCCATGAAAATCTCTCCGCCCTCCGCGTCCATCAGTCGCCGACATTTTCTCGCGGCCGCCGGCAGCGTGCTGGCTTTTCCCACGATTGTTCCCCGAAGCGTCTTCGGCGCGGAGGGGCAGCCGGCACCGTCGGAACGAATCACGATGGGCGTGGTTGGTTGGGGCATGCAAGGGCCGGGCAATACCGCGTCCTTTCTGGGGCAAAAGGATTGCCGGGTCGTGGCCGCGTGCGATTTGGACGACCGCCACCTGGAACAGGCGGTGGAAGCCGTCAACAAGCACTACGGCAATAAAGACTGCCGCGCTTACCACGATTACCGCGAAATGATGGCGCGAAAAGACATCGATGCCGTCATGATCGCCGTGCCGGATCACTGGCACGCGCTCGTTGCGACCGAGGCCGCCCGTCAGAAGAAGGACATCTATGGCGAGAAGCCTTTGGCCCGGACGATTGCTGAGCAGCAGGCGATGGTCAAAGCGGTCCAGGAAAACCGGCGAGTTTGGCAAACAGGATCGTGGCAGCGATCAGAGACGCATTTCCACAAGGCGGCTGAGATCGTGCGCAACGGCCTGATCGGGAAGGTCACGCGCGTCGAGGTCGGATTGCCGAGCGGGCACCACGACTTTGCGGGGACGGGCGACAAGCGAAACGTCAGCGAGCCGCCGGCGGCGTTGGACTACAATTTCTGGATCGGCCCGTCCAAAATGATGCCGTACATCGAATGCCGCATCCACATGAACTGGCGCTGGAACTACAATACCGGCGGCGGGCAGTTGCTCGATTGGATCGGGCACCACGGCGACATCGCTCATTGGGGCCTTGGCTTCGATGACAATGGGCCCAGCGAAGTTGAAGGGCACGGCGATTTCCCGCCCGAATCCGACATTTGGAATACTTCGACCAAGTATCGCATCGACCTCAAGTACCCCAACGAGATTGCCATGGTCATCGCCGGTGGCCATGCCGATATCCGCAGCGGCACCAAGTGGATCGGGACCGATGGCTGGGTTTGGGTTGATCGCGGCGGCTTCGACGGCTCCAACTCGGAATGGCGCGAAATGAAGCGCCTCCCTGAGGATCAGTGCAAAGTGAAGCTGCACGAATCCTCCAACCATTACCGTGACTTCCTCGATTCGGTGAAATCCAGGCAGCCGACGATCACGCCGGTCGAGACCGCCCATCACTCTGCCATTCCGGGGCATTTAGGCCTGATCTCGATGCTGGTCGGGCGCAAAATCAAGTGGGACGCGACCAAGGAAGTCATTGTCGGCGACGAGGAGGCCAGCCAGCTGCTGAGCCGCCGGTATCGCATGCCCTGGCGTTTGGGCTAGTCGTGACACCATCCATTCCTCGCTCGGCGTCAAACGGACCATGCTCCTGCAAGCGAGGAACATCTCGGCAGCTGGGTTGGCTCTCGCCTTGGGTTGGGCGCTAGCTCGATCGGCTTTCGCCGGGTCGATCCTCCCGCAGGATGTTTACGTCTGGCAAAGAGCCTGGACGCCTCCGGTATGGCAGGCCGTGCAGTCGCACGCCGGCGCGTTCAGACGGCTAATCGCACTGGAGGCCGAGATTGCGTGGGACGGCCCTCGGCCCCGCCTCGTGCCGGTCGAAGCGGACGAGGAAGTCCTCCGCGCGGCGGCCTCCGAAGTGGGCCTGGCGGTCCGGATCGGCGCCTTCCCAGGTCCGTTCCATGATTCCGGAGAGCCGCTTGAGTCGGCGCTGGGGCTGGTGCAACGGCTCCTCCATCGGGCCGCGACGAACGGCGTCGCGGTGCGCGAACTGCAGATTGACTTTGACTGTGCGGCCTCGCAATTGGACGGGTATGCCGCCTGGATCCGGGCGCTTCGGGCGAAGATTACTCCCCTCCCGCTGATCCTGACCGCGTTGCCCAGCTGGATGCGGCATCCCGGGTTCCGCAGCCTGGTCTCGGCCGCTGACGGCTACGTTTTGCAGGTGCATTCGCTCGATCGTCCCACGCGGGCCGCCGAACGACTGTCTCTCTGCGATCCAGCCGCAGCCCGAAAAGCTGTTGAACAGGCGGGTGCTTTCGGTGTCCCTTTTCGTGTGGCGCTGCCGACCTACGGTTATCATCTGGCCTTTGATGCCAATGGGCAATTCATCGGGCTGGCGGCCGAAGGGGCGGCACGCAGCTGGCCGCGAGACGCGGAGGTGCGGGAGGTTCGGGCTGACGCGGGGCAGATGGCTGAGCTGGTGCGGGAATGGAAGGAACACCGTCCGGCGGCGATGGAAGGCATCATTTGGTATCGCTTGCCGACGACCGCTGACCGGCTCAATTGGAGTTGGATCACCTTGGAGGCCGTCATGCGCGGCCGGGAACCCCAACCGGCCCTCAAGGCGCGCGCTGTCTGGCCAGCCCCGGGTCTCGCCGATATCCAAGTGCGCAACGAAGGCGATTTGGATGCGCTCTTACCAGCGTGGGTCCGCGTGCGCTGGAGCGGGGCGGACCTGCTCGCCGCCGATGTCCTTCACGGTTTCGAAATCAGGGAGACCGGCAATCCAGCCAGCGTCGCCTTTTTCTCGAAGTCAGCGGTTCGCCGACTCCAGCCGGGCAGCTGGTGTTCGATTGGATGGGTGCGTTTGAGTGTGCAAACAGACCTTCAGTTGGAGACGGCGGCGGCTGCGGGCGCGAGCCAGGCCAAGGCGCTCTCTGCCGGCGGCGGCTCCTTCCCGCCGACGGACCAACCGAAGGGAGGATCGCAGCATGGCCCCTAGGACTTGGCAATGCCTCGCTGGAACGTTCCTGATGCTGGCGGCTTCGCTCACCGCCTGGCCATGCGGCCCCTGGTTTCCAAATACCATGCTGATGGGAGGAGACGAAACCCTGTTGGCGGCGCCACTGACTCGGTTTCAGATGGAAATCGATCGGATCCGGCTGCCCGCCGCTAGGTTCAAAGCGGCCTCTCCACCCCCACAGGCGGGTTTGGCTCAACAAACCTTTGATGCCGAGATCGCCGAGCTGGGCCGGGCACTCGAAGCGCGTCGGGTCGACGATCTGGAACAAGCTCGGACCGTGATGGCATTCCAACGTGTTCGGGAAACGCTTCGGCAGCACGCCCGCGCTCTGGAAGCGTGGAGAGATCGCCAATGGTTCCGGCCTCCAGGGCAAGCCCCGGATCCCCCAGCCGAGCTCGAAACCCTGACCGTTCCGAATGGGTTGCCCGCGGAATTCGCGGATTATCTGGCCGGGGCGATCGCCTTTTATGGAGGCGACACCAACGCAGCCCGCGCCCATTGGGAAACCCTGCTCAGAAGGCCGACGGCGGAACGGTGTCATCGCTCGACCTGGGCCGCTTTCATGCTCGGAAAAGTCGCGCTTGGCGACGACCCGGAAAAGGCGGCGGCTTGGTTCGCCCGGGTGCGCCAGCTCGCCGCGGGAGGTTTTGCTGATTCCGTTGGATTGGCGGCCGCGAGTTACGGTTGGGAAGCGAAAGCGGAAGTTGGGCGACACAACGAACTGGCCGCCCTTCGACTCTACCTGCTGCAGAACCAGGCTGGTGACAGGAGCGCCGAGCTTTCCCTGCGCCTGGTCCTGCGCCGCTTAGTACGGCAAGCGGATTTCGATTGGTCGCCCTTGGCCGCGGATGCAGCCGTTCGCCAATTGGTCACTTCCTATATCATCGCCCGCCAAGCGGCGGAGATAGACGAGGAGGAGGAGGCATCTCGCTTGGCGCGGGCGTGGTTGCAAGCAGTCGAGAACAGCCCAAGCCCCTCCCCGGACTGTGCCGATCGGTTGGCTTTGGCCGCGTATCAAAGAGGCTGGTATGATCTGGCCGCTGCTTGGCTTGACCGCGCGACGGCAAGCTCATCCTTGGCTCAATGGCTCAGAGCCAAACTGCTCCTGCGAGCCGGAGATATCAACGGCGCGGCGAAGCTGATGTCCCAGGTCAGCCGCTGGTTTGCCCGCGAAGGAGAGTGGGCCAATCCCCCAGTGCGCGCTGGTGAAGAGGGAGGAGAGGACGAGTGGGACGAAGAATCACCCTTGCGCCAGGCCTTGGGGGAATTGGGTGTCCTTCATTTGTCGCGGCGCGAGTACTATCAGGCTTTGGATACTTTGCTGCGGGCCGGCTACTGGTCCGACGCCGCTTATGTTGCCGAGTATGTCTTGACCCCGGACGAACTGATCGCCTACGTCGAGCGGCAATGGCCGGCACCGGAGGAACCAGCGGAAAAGGCATCTGCTCCGGGGAGGGAGGCCGGTTTCGGTTCGCCGCGCGGATTGACCTCGGAAATTCGATACCTGGTAGCCAGGCGGCTGGCTCGAGGGCAGCGGTGGCAGGAGGCCTGGGAGTTTTACCCCGAGCGTTGGCGCTGGCCGTTCCGGCAGTACGTGGAAGCACTCGAGCGGGGGCGCGATGCCGCCGTGGCCGCCTCGGAACGGGCGCAGTCTCTTTGGGAAGCGGCCCAGTTGGCCCGGCACCAAGGGATGGAGCTGTTCGGAACCGAGGTTGAGCCGGATTGGCATATGTTCGATGGGCAGTTCGACTGGACTCACGTTAGCGAGGCGCGGACGAGCGGAGCGGGGCGACCGGTCGTTGATGCCGCCGAAGGCGGCGCCAGGCCCGAACGGCTGGTCGTGCCGAGTCTTGCGCCGAGCTCGAAGGATGAGCAAGGACGGTTGGCCCGCCACGCGCCTCACCCCAACCGGCGTTTTCACTACCGCTACGTGGCTGCCGATCTGGCCTGGCAAGCAGCCCAGCTCATGCCGAATCAAAGTGACGAGACGGCTCATGTCCTCTGGGCGGCGGGTGGCTGGCTGAAGGCGCGCGATCCGGAGGGCGCCGACCGCTTTTACAAAGCCCTCGTTCGCCGATGCCGCCGAACGCCGCTCGGGGATGCTGCCGAACGCCTGCGCTGGTTTCCGCCCACCGATCCGCCGCCCAGTCCGGCGGTGGAACCTCCGTCCGAGAATGAAGTTTCGGAGGAAGCGCCGGCCGAGTGGCCCGTTGAGGGATCCGACCAAGACGGAAGCGCGGCGCCCTAAGTCGAGCCGGATCCTTTCGAGACAGGGGCGGGCTCCCCGCCTCGGACGCGGCGCCTGCGGGCTGCTTGACATTGAAATTGGCACCCGCCAT
>JAXMHN010000074.1:0-29733 GCA_046346765.1 Verrucomicrobiota bacterium
GTCCGTGGACTTGCCAGTCGCTGGGGAACCGGCGCAGCCCTGGTGGGCCTGAGTCTAGGATTGACGGGCTGCAACCGGAACCACGAGGCACAAGGAGGCCTGTCTGCCCCCAACCACGGATCCGCGGAAGCGATCACGCCTGCGCCTCACCAGCTGGGCCGCGGACCTCAGGACACAAACGTCAGCCAAGTGGTGCCGACGAACGGAGCGGCGCTTAACTCCGGCCCAGGCCAAAACCAAGCGCTCGCCCAGAAGGTCCATGTCGCCCTCTCGACTGGCACAACCGGCACGACCGGCGCCTACAGCGACGATATGCTTCTGAAAATTCAGGTAGTCGCCTCCAATGGTTGGGTGACGTTGGTCGGGACGGTCCCAACGGACGCAGTTCGAACCGTGCTGGGAGAACGCGCCCGCGCGGTTGATGGAGTTCGTGGGGTCGATAATCGACTAACTCTACCCTAAGAGCCCGGCTTAATGGCCGACGGTCGCCTGATGTCGGAACAGAGCAAGCAACCGCCAGCACCTTTACCTCCGTCGGCGCGCGGTTAGCGATTGCCCGAATCGGAGCTGCCCTGATCTTGAGGCGGCGTTGAACTCCGAGGCGCGGCCGTGTTGTTCTGGCCGCCCGAATTATCCGGCGCGGTGGTCCGAGGTGTCTCAGTACTTCCCGAGCTCCCAGGGTTTTGAGGGGCGGGGGTTGGACTATGATCCATCGGAGCACTGGGCGTCGCGGAAGGGGCGTTCGCCCCTGGAGCAGGCGCAGTCATCGAGCCATTGGTGTTGACTGTCGGATTGCTCTGATCGCGACTCATTCGGTCAGACGCGCTCGGACTTGAGCTGCGGCCGTAGCCCGTGTCACCGGTGTCACCCGGGGTCCCGGTATCTCGATTGCACGCAGTCAATAGAGAGATGCCAGCCATCAATGCGAAGAGTTTTTTCATGAGTTCTCCTTTGTTGACGTTCCCTGCCTTACGAACGCCAAGGTGCTCTCGATCAAAAAGCATGCAATCGGGAGGCGACCTGAAAGAACTATGAGGATACGGCGCACCGCATCCGGAAAGAATCACCTCCGACGTTTCTTAAACGGCCTGACGGAGCCACGGGACGAGTGGCCAAGGCGCTCAGAGAGCCAACGTCGGCCTGTTTCCTGGGCGATCAACCAAGACTAACCGCGGCGCCGCTTCTTAACCTGCAACTGGGCCAACGAATGCGCCAGAGCCGCCGCCGCCACCGCCGCCTGCTCATCATCCAACTTCTCATTGAGGCGCGCCTCGGCCCGTCTGCGGGCTTCCTCAGCTTTGGCCTCGTCGATGTTTTCCGCCCGGATCGCCATGTCCGTGAGAATGGAGACGTGATCGCCGGTGATTTCGGCAAATCCTTCGCCAATGGCCAGGAAGTAATCCTGTCCCCCTTTCCGGACGGTGACTTCTCCGGCAACAATCTGCGTCATGAGCGGGACGTGCTGCGGGTAGATCCCCATTTCGCCATCGATGCCCGGAAGTGTCACCATGTCGACATCCTCCGAGTATGTCTTGGCCTCCGGCGTGACGATTTCCAATTTGAGAGTGGCCATGAATGAAAAGAGATGAGGCAGCAAGGCCTGGCCACCGCCCGCGCCTTGAGCGCAGGCGGCTGACCAGCTCCAATCAACCTTCTTGAATCTCGGTGATTCCGCCCTTCATGTAGAAGTTGCCTTCCGGCACATCGTCGTGCTTGCCGTCCAAGATTTCTTTGAAGCCCTTGACCGTGTCAGCAACCGCGACCTGTTTGCCCGGCCGACCGGTGAAAACTTCCGCGACGCTAAAGGGTTGGCTGAGGAAACGCTGGATCTTGCGGGCACGGAAGACGGTCAGCTTGTCATCCGGGGAAAGCTCATCCATACCCAGGATGGCGATGATGTCTTGTAGGTCCTTATAGCGCTGCAAGACTTTTTGCACGCCTCGGGCCACTTCGTAGTGCTCTTGGCCCACGATTTCCGGGGTCAAGGCGCGGGAGGTCGACAGGCAGGGTCGACGGCAGGATGAACAACTCGGCAATGGAACGTTCCAACACGATGGTGGCGTCCGGGTGAGCGAAGGTGGTCGCGGGCGCCGGGTCGGTGAGGTCGTCCGCAGGGACATAGACCCGCCTGGAAAACGAAGTGATCGAACCTTTCTTGGTGGAAGTGATTCGTTCCTGCAGGTCGCCCATTTCGGCGGCAAGGGTGGGCTGGTAACCGACCGCGCTCGGCGTGCGGCCCAAAAGAGCTGACACCTCCGATCCGGCTTGAGAAAACCGGAAAATGTTGTCCACGAAAAGCAACACGTCCTGATTCCGTTCATCGCGGAAATACTCGGTGATAGCCAATCCAGACAACCCGACGCGCAGCCGAGCCCCCGGTGGTTCGTTCATCTGGCCGTAGACGAGTGCGATCTTGGATTTACCCAGGTCCTTCTGATTGATCACGCCCGCTTCGGACATTTCGGTGTAGAGATCGTTGCCTTCGCGAGTGCGTTCTCCCACCCCGGCGAAGACGGACACGCCGCCGTGCAGCTTGGCGATGTTGTTGATCAACTCCATGATTACGACGGTCTTGCCAACACCGGCTCCCCCGAATGCCCCGACCTTGCCCCCTTTGAGGAAGGGGCAAATCAGGTCGATGACCTTGATCCCTGTCGTCAGGATCTGTGGGCTGGTCGATTGGTCAACCAACGCCGGAGCGGCGCGGTGAATTGGATAGCGCTTGTCCGCTTGGACCGGACCGCGCTCATCGACTGGTTCACCGACAACGTTGAAGACGCGGCCGAGAACAGAATCGCCGACCGGCATTGAGATGGGGGCGCCGGTATCGATGGCATCGTAGCCGCGCTTTAAGCCTTCGGTCGAACCCATGGCCACGGTCCGAACCCAATTATCGCCGAGGTGTTGCTCGACCTCGAGGGTTTGCTTGGTGCGGCCTTGACCCGGCACGTCGAATTCCACAGTCAAGGCGTTGTAGATGGGAGGGAGTTTATCCGGGAACTCCACGTCCACGACGGGTCCGATGACTTGAACGATTTTGCCTTTATTCATGGTTGAGAAGGTAGCGTGGTAATGGGGAAAGGATTAGCCAAGAGCCATGGCCGCGCTGGAGATTTCCAGTAGTTCCTTTGTAATATTGGCCTGGCGCAGTTTGTTGTACTCCAAGGTGAGATCCTTAATCAATTGCTTGGCGTTGTCAGTCGCGTTCTTCATGGCGACCATCCGGGCGCTGTGCTCGCTCGCTTTGGCCTCGAGCAGGATCTGGTAAACCTGGAAATTGAGGTAGTGCGGCAGCAAAGCGCCCAGCACTTGCGCGGGACTCGGTTCAAAGAGGAATTCAGTGGCGCCCTTGAGCAATTGCTCGCCACCGCCAATGCCTTCCACCCCGGCACTCAGCCCGCGAATCTCTCCCACGGGTAGGATAGTCTGAACGTCCGGCTTTTGATTCAAAGTCGAAATAAAGTTGGTGAAAAGAACATCGACCCGATCCACCTCGCCCTTCAGAAACAGCTCCTGCCCGAAACGAGAAATGGCGCGCGCCTCGCTGAACAGCGGCGCGTCCTTGTAGGTGAACTCGGCCGCCAGATTCCGCCGGGTCCGCGCGACGAATTGGGACGCTTTTCGGCCGGCGGTAATGAAGACGGTGGTGGCCTTGTCGAACTTGGCGGCCTCGCGCATGAGATTGCTGTTGAGCGCGCCGCAGAGTCCTTTATCGGTGCTAACGACGATCAGGGCCAGCTTGGTGCCGGAGCGCTGCTCCATGAGTGGGTGGCTGAAATCGCCGGCATTGTGACTGACCTCAGCCAGGACCTGATTCATCAAAGTGGCATAGGGGCGGCCAGCGAGGGCGGCTTGCTGCGCCTTGCGCATCTTGGAGGCGGCCACCATCTGCATCGCCTTGGTGATCTGCGAAGTATTCTTAACCGACCGAATACGGCGGCGAATGTCGCGAGTGCTTGGCATGTTGGGTTGGGCCGGTTAAGGCTCAGCTGATTCGCTGGCGGGCGCTTACTTGTAAGTCTGTTTGAATTCCGCCACCACCGTCTTGAGTTCCGCGGTGAGCGCGTCGCTCAAGGCTCGCTCCTTGCCGATCTTGGCGACCAGAGCCGCCTTGCGGCTGGTCAGATAGTCCGTCAGCTTCGCTTGGAAGTCCTTCACTTTCTCGACCGGCACGTCGTCAAGATAGGCATTTTGCACCGCCCACAGGACGACCACCTGGATTTCGACCGGCACCGGGTTGTATTGGGGCTGCTTGAAAATCTCCACGATGCGCTTGCCACGCTCCAATTGGGCTTGGGTTTTGGCATCGAGATCGGAACCGAACTGAGCGAAGGCAGCCAATTCCCGGAACTGGGCCAGATCAAGCTTGATGCGGCCGGCGACCTGTTTCATGGCCTTAATCTGGGCCGCCGAGCCAACGCGCGAAACGGAAATACCGACGGAAATCGCCGGTCGGATGCCTTGATAGAACAAGTCGGTTTCGAGGAAGATCTGACCATCAGTGATCGAAATGACGTTCGTCGGGATGTAAGCCGACACGTCTCCAGCTTGGGTTTCAATAATCGGCAAGGCCGTCAGAGAACCGTTTCCATATTTCTCGCCGACCCGGGCAGAGCGTTCGAGCAAGCGGCTATGGAGATAAAAGACATCGCCCGGATACGCTTCGCGACCGGAGGGCCGCTTCAGAACGAGGGAAACCTGACGGTAAGCGACCGCATGTTTGGACAGGTCGTCATAGATGATGAGGGCGTCCATGCCATTGTCCATAAACCACTCGCCCATGGCCGCCCCGGCAAATGGCGCCAAGTACTGGTTCGTCGCCGAATCGGAAGCGGAGGCGGAAACGATGATGGTGTAGGGCATCGCGTTCTCCTGCTCAAGCACGCTGATGACGCGCGCGACGTTCGATTGCTTCTGCCCGATCGCCACGTAAATGCAATAGAGCGGCCGATAATCTTTGTCCTTGGCGGCCTCGGCGGCGCGGTTTAAGCGGGCCTGATTGATGATCGTATCGACGCCGATAGTGGTCTTGCCTGTGGAGCGGTCACCGATGATCAATTCGCGCTGGCCGCGCCCGATTGGAATCATGGCGTCAACCGCCATAATGCCGGTCTGAACCGGCTGACTTACCGATCGGCGTCGAATGATGCCCGGGGCAATCTTCTCGACTGGATAAGCCGCCTCCCCATTGACGGGGCCTTTGCCATCCAAGGGCTGGCCCAAGGCGTTGACAACCCGACCCAACAAGCCTTTACCCACAGGCACCTGGAGCAGTTTGCCCGTCGTCCGGACCTGTTGCCCTTCCAGCACGGTTGTATAATCGCCCAGAATAATTGCGCCGACGTCAGTCTCTTCCAGGTTGAGCGCCAAGCCAACGACCCCGTTGCCGAAATCGAGCATCTCGTTCAGCATCGCGTCGGTCAGCCCCTCAATGCGGGCAACGCCATCCCCAATTTCCCGAACCGTCCCCACATTCTGTTTGGCAACGGAGGTCTTGGCTCCGGCAATCTTCTGTTCGATCTCCTGTAATAGTGTGCTCATAGTGTTTGGCTGCTCAGGCGGATTCAAAGGCTTCGCGGACTTCGTTCAGGCGCGTGCGGATGCTGCCATCATACAGATCGCTGCCCACCTGCACCCGCAGGCCGCCGAGCAAGTCAGGGTTGTGCGCAAATTGAAAAGTCAGACCGCGCCCGTACCTCTTTTCCAGGCTTGCTTTCACCTCGGTCTGGAGCGCTCCGGTCAAGGGGACGGCGCTTTCTACGCGGGCGAGTCGACGCTCGGCATCGAGTTTTACCAGGCGGAGAAAATGGTTCAGCACCGCAACGTAGCCGCGCGGTTTGTCGGCCAGAAGTCGGTCGGTTGCCTCCCTGGCGCGAGCCTCGTCCAACAGCCCATTCACCTGACAGGTGCGAAACAGCTGCTTGGCCTCGCGCCGCGCTTGTTTGGAAATCTTCATGCCGGGAAAGGAAAAGGGACCAATCGGGAGATCACGCGGCGAGCGTGCGGGTGGTCTCCTGCGCCAGGCGCTGTTGATCGTCCGCCGTCAGCACCTTCCCGGTAACGCGCGAAGTGGTTTCAACCACCAGGTGCCCGATTTCGCGTTTGAGCTCAGCGAGCATCCGGGCGTGGTCTTGAGCGGCCGCTTCCCGCGCCTTGGCAATGATTTGCTCGGCCGCGGCAATGGCTTTCTGGGTTTCCTGCTCCTGCACCCGGGCGGCGGCGGTGCGGGCCTCTTCGATCAGGCGATTTGCCTGAATGTTGGCTTGGTTGAGCACCTCCTGCCGGGCCGCCTCAGTTTTGGCGAGTTCCTGCTTGATCCGGTCGGCGTTGGCCAAACCGTCGGCAATCGAGCGGCGGCGTTGTTCAAGAACCTGAAGGATAGGCTTATAGGCGAATTTCTGGAGGAGAATGGCGACGATCCCGAAGCTGATGACCTGGGAAATGAAATGAGGCCAATCGACACCGAAAGTGTGGGCGGTTTGTTTGGCCATGTCGGCCAGATCGCTCCCGATCGCGGCGAAGAAAAATAGGTTGTTCATAGTCGAGCGAGGAGGTTCGGGACCTGACGGTCCAGCACCTGGACCTTACTTCACAAGGAAGATGGCATAGAAGACGATGGCTTCGGCAAAGGCGATCGCCAGAATTGCCTGCACCAGGATCTTCGTCGCGGCGCCGGGATTCCGTCCCACGGCTTCCGCAGCCTTCATGCCGATGAATCCGACGCCAATAGCCGCACCCAGCGCGGCCAAGCCGACGTGCAAATTCCCCGACATTTCTGCCAACATTGGCATTAGCATACTTTTCCTTTCGTTTCTCTCTCGAGCGTTCCCGCGATTGAACACGGTCGAACGGTCGAAACTGGTCGCGCGACAGAGGCGCTCGAATCGTCTTTGGATACCGCCATCAGGAATGATGCGCTGAGGCGTGCTCCTCGTCGTGCTGGCAGATCAGCATGGTGAAGACAGCGGTCAAGAGCATGAACACGAGCGCCTGAACCACACCCACAAGCAGTTCCATGAAGTAGAACGGAATGGGCAGCAACCAGCCAAAACCGGGCACGAGCTGCGCCATCGATTCCAGCATGTTCTCCCCTGCGAAAATATTGCCGTAGAGACGGAAACTGAGTGAGATCGGACGGAACAGAATCGAGAGAATCTCGAGAAAGCCGACCGCGAAAAACACGACGATCAAAAGAAGCTGCAGCGGGCCGGTCGCGTCTCCCTTCGGCGCAAACAGGTGCTTCAAGAAGCCGATCGGCCCGTTGGCCTGCAACGCCCAAATCACCCAACAGACGAAGAAAACCATCGCCATCGCCAAGGTCATGTTCAAATCCGCGTTCGCCCCGCGCAAAAGCGGTTCGGCAACGTGAAAGCCCCGGCCCGTATCCGCTCCCCAACCAATCGTACCCACGCCCGGAATCAAACCCATCCAGTTGGTGAACAAGATGAAGATAAAGACCGAAGCGAAGAACCAGAACGTTTTCTTTACCAGGTCGTGCCCGATGATCTCCTCCAAAAACAGGTAAAGACTCTCGACCAACCATTCCCAAAAGTTCTGCGCCCCCGATGGAATTGCCCGGATGTTCCGCGTCGCCGCTTGCGCAAAGACAATCAAGCCCAGGGCAACCGCCCAGACAACCACCATCGAATTCGTCACGGTCAAGGGCCCAATGCGCCAGAGATCTACCGCGGCTGAGGGCAGCCCCTCATGTGCGCCTTCGGCGTGCGCGACTGCGGCCGCTTCTGCCTGGCCCCCATGGCCGGTGCCGGCCTCGGCGGCAAAACCCCTCAAGGGAAGGCCTGCACACAGGACCCACATCAGAATCACTTTGATCCACCGCATGATTTATTCGTGTAAAACGCGGCCGGAAATAGGGCGCGTCCTAAGAGCCAACCGGTTCTTGCCGCCGCGAGCGCACGGGAAGTTGCCAGATCGTGAAATTTTTCACAAGGGATTTTTTTGGTGGCGTGTCCAGCCGCCCCAACTCAGTAACCTCCCCCGTCAAACGACTCCAATTCGGCGTCGCCAGAGAGCCGGGGCCTTGGGCGGTCGGCTCAGGGTGGCACAGCTTTCAACAGGTAACACGCAGCCTCTTGATCGTTCCGGACCACGAGGTGCCGGCCAGCCAGCGCCGGCGGATTCCAGGTTTTTCCCGTCAGAGCGGCAAGGCGGCTTAGCTCGCGCGGTCCTTGCGGCGAGGCTTCCAAGAGCAAGACACTCCCATTCTCCGCCATTAAAAGGAGAAGGCCGTTCGTCAAAATCATTTGGCCATGACCGTAACGGCCTTGCTTCCATTGCAGCTCACCAGTAGCCGCGTTCAGACAGACGAGAATCCCGTCGTCCAGCCCATAAACGAAACCATCGTGAAAGACAATATTCGCGAACTTGGACTTAAGCCGGATGCTTTTCCAGATGCGATCCACCTTCCAACTGGCATTCGGCTGACGCTGGATCTGGAGCAACTCCGAACCGGTGCCGTAACCGCTGGAAACCAGAAGACGTTCCGGTCCGATCAGGAGCGGCACAACAATGTGCGGATGCCCTCCTGGCCACGGATGCTGCCAGAGGACAGTTCCCCGGCTCAAAGCGTGGCCGGCGACCCCTTTTGCGGTGAAGATGACGACTTGAGGTTCGCCGGACAAAGTGAGCACTGTGGGCGAGCTGTAGCTGGCCACATCAGTCCCACCCGTCCAAATACGGGCGCCGGAGGCAGCGTCATAGGCCGCCAATGACCGTCCCTCCGCCGCGCCAGTGGTGACCAGGACGAGATTAGAGGTGACCAACGGAGAGCAACTGATCCCCCATTCACCGGGGTGGCCGTCGTTGTCTTGCGGCACATTCTTCGACCAGAGCACTTCCCCAGTGGCGAGGTCGAGGCAATTAAGGAGGCCGGTTGCACCCATCGCATACACCTGCGCCCCAGCAATCGTGGGTGTGGCGCGCGGGCCTTCTCCAGCGATGGTGGTCTGGTAATGGAGTGGATCGGCATGACTCCAGAGGGACACCCCAGAGATCAGATCGTAACAGACCACCGTTTCATCAGCCCCTCGCTGCTCTTGGGTGATGGCGAAGCGGCCTTGAATCGCGAATCCGGACCAAGCCGGACCGACTGGTTGCCGCCAGAGCAACTGCGGGGGAGTGGCGTTCCAGTTCGTAGCCAGGGGCGGTCCATGCACGATCCCGTCGCGGGTCGGGCCGAGGAATTGGGGATAGCTGTTCGTAAGGGAGTCGCTAAGCGCGGCTTTGCCGATCGCCACCTTCTCCCTGCTCAATCTCGGCAGCGTCACCGGTGGCCGCTTCCAACGCCATTCCACAATCGGCAGTAGATCTCCAGAAACGCCTCGAATCCGAAGCATGCCGCCAGCCGCGGCTCCGAGGGCAATCAGGCCAGCCAGCAGCCCAATCCGTAAGCGCCAACGAAACCGGGAGAAGAGCAAAGCCCAAGCAAGCAGCAGGAGAAAGCCCAGCACCACTGCCTGGGCGGTAAACATGTTCTTTTGCTGGTGAGACCAGCGTGGAGTAACGCGGATATAAGTAATGGCAGCGACCAGGCAGGCCAGCAGAATCCAGCTGGGCCACCAACGGATGGGCTGGCGCGAAGGAAGGCTCAGCCCGGTTGTTGCATCAGCCGCCACGGATCAGTCAAGCCGCGGTTGGCAGTTCGGTCCGAGCTGGGGGTGGCCGATTGATCGCATCCGCTTGGGCCACCGCGGGGATCCGGGAAGTTTCGGTCCGAAGATAGTCCAAGACGACCGGGGCAAGAATGATACCGGGAATGCCCATGACGCGTTCGGCCACGACCAGGGCGAGCAAGGTCAGCCACATCGGGTTGCGGATGCGCCCGCCAATAATCTTACTGTTCAGAAAATACTCGAGTTTGTGCAGCAAGACGAGAAAGAGAAGCGCCGAAACGCCTAACCGTGGGGAGACGGTGAAAGCAATGCTCACGATGACCGTATTGCTGATCAGGTTGCCGATGATCGGCAGCAGTCCGCAGAAGAAGGTCACGGCAATGACCAGGCCAGCGTAGGGCAAGGAAATCCACGTAATGAAAATTGAGGTCAAGCCGGTGTTAATGGTCGAGATCGTAATCTGCGCGCCCATGACGCGCTTAAAACTCTCATAAAAGGCACGGAAGCGATTCTCGATTTCCTGGCAGCTTATTCCATAGAGACTGGTGCGGCTTCGCCCTTCCGGCTCGAGATTGAGACGGGCATTGAGAAATAAGCTGACCGCCACGACCAGCCCGATCAGGAAAAAGACAATTTGTTTGCCCGCGCCCGTCGCCTGCTTGCCTAAATAACGAACCTGCTCGAGGACAGTGTCGAGGGCGACCGCCTTCAAGCTCTCCAGATCAGTGAAAGGCAATTCCAGGTTATGTTCTTTGGCAAACCGAATGATGGCGGGGATAGCCGCATTAGCGATCTTCGGAAAGGCGTGAAGCGCTTGGTTAAAGAAGTAACCGCCTCCGTATCCGACGGCGGTTACGGCCAGAGTAAAGAGCACGATTCCCCAGAGCTTGCTCCCGCGCCAAGCCAGTTTTTCGAGCGCGAAGTAGGAGAAAAGGATGGTGATGAAAGGTGTTGCCAAGCCCAGTCCAGCAACCGCCACAAAGGTCAGGACGACGATCGCATACGAGATTTGGGTCGGGCGCATCATGACTAAGGCTGCTGCCGAGGTGATCTCGTCATCGTTCTTCAACCAGTCACTAAAAGTCGGCGTTTCCCGGCGTCCTCGCAAAAGGAATTACATCCCGGATGTTCGTGACACCAGTCAGAAACATCAGCAGCCGTTCAAAGCCGACGCCGAATCCAGCGTGAGGCACGCTGCCATATCGGCGCAAGTCGAGGTACCACCAATAGTCTTCCTCCCGCAATTTGTGATAGCGGAGATTCTCCAGCAACACGTCGAGGCGTTCTTCCCGTTGGGCCCCGCCGATGACTTCGCCGATACCTGGAACCAAGATATCCATCGCCGTAACGGTCTTTCCGTCGTCGTTCAGGCGCATGTAGAACGGCTTGATCTCCCGCGGGTAATTGTAAACTGTCACCGGCGATTTGAAGTGCTCTTCGGTCAGATACCGCTCGTGTTCCGATTGGAGGTTCAAACCATACTGCACCGGGTATTCGAAGGCTTTCTTCGAGGCTTGGAGAATCTCAACCGCCTCGGTGTAGGCTACGCGTTGAAAAGCCCTTTCGACCACGAACCGCAAACGTTCCATCAGACCTTTGTCGACGAACTTGGCGAACAACCCCAGATCATCGGCGCAATGGGCCAACACGTATTGCGCCATGGCCTTCAGGAACGCCTCGCCCATATCCATGTCCCCCTGCAAATCGCAAAAAGCCATTTCGGGCTCGATCATCCAAAACTCGGCTGCGTGCCGCGCGGTGTTGGAATTTTCGGCCCGGAAAGTGGGCCCAAAGGTGTAGATGTTGGAAAGGGCGCAAGCGAATGCCTCGCCTTCCAATTGACCACTAACGGTCAGAAAGGTCCTCTTGCCAAAAAAATCCGTGGCCGGATCCTCATCCCCACGGCCCTTCAGGGTGGTCACGCGAAACATCTCGCCCGCCCCTTCGCAGTCGCTGGACGTGATGATAGGCGTGTGCACGTAGACAAAATCCCGCTCCTGAAAGAACTGGTGGACGGCAAATGCCAGTCGGCTCCGGGTGCGAAAAACAGCGCCGAACAAGTTCGAGCGGGGGCGGAGATGAGCGATGGTGCGCAGGAATTCGGGAGTATGTCCCTTTTTCTGCAGCGGGTAGGAGGCATCGGCTTCGCCGAGAAGCTGAATGCGGCTGGCGCGAAGTTCCCATTTCTGGCCAGCTGCCGGCGAAGCAACCAAATTTCCGGCGACCTCAACCGCCGAACCGGTAGTAAAGCGCGCGACCTGGTCGTAGCCCGGAACAGTCGCGTCCGCGATCACCTGCAGGTTGGCGAGGCACGAACCGTCGTTCAATTCGATGAACGAAAAGCCTTTGGAATCACGACGAGTGCGAACCCAGCCGTTGACTTGAAGGCCTTCCTGAGCAGACGTGGCCGCCAGACAGTTTTTGATGAGTGTGCGCATATCGCTGCTAGCTCCCTATATCGTCGCGAAAAGCTCGGTCCGCAACAAGGCGAATCCGACCAATGGAAGAAAAACCGCGCGACCGCGTCCTTACCCAGGAATAGGATTCCGGCCTTTGGTTTTGAGCCTCCGACTGGAATGGAGAAGTCGGCGCCCCAACGGCACCGCGCGAAACGGGTTTTGGGGAACCGTTTAGCTGGAATCAGACGGGGTCGGAAGCGCTGTCGGGTTCGGAAAGCTTGCGATACATGGTCGCCAGGCTGATGCGCAACACCTCCGCCGCCCTCTCCTTACTGCCGCCCACTTGCGCGAGGGTCCT
Source organism: Verrucomicrobiota bacterium (assembly GCA_046346765.1). Classification (GTDB taxonomy): domain Bacteria; phylum Verrucomicrobiota; class Verrucomicrobiia; order Limisphaerales; family SIBE01; genus JAXMHN01. The sequence goes on from JAXMHN010000074.1 coordinate 12,390, forward strand.
GTGCAGGTAGCTGATCTCCTGATCCCGCAAGAATTGCTTCAGGGGCACAAGCTCGGCAGTGCCGACCGCCGGGTCGAGTCGACGGTTGTCGGTCAGAGAATGGACGAAGCTGGGTCGGTTCGGACGGGGACCAGGCAGTTCGAGGCGATTGGCCGCGGGCCCCTCGACTTTTGGCATCGCCGGAGCGCCGAGTTGCTGGATAGAACGAGGCAAATCGGATTCCTGAATGACGCTATCCTGGCAGAGAATGCAGGCATGCTCCAAGGCACTCTCCAGCTCGCGAACGTTGCCAGGCCAACCATAATGGCAACACAAGTCAAGCGCTGGCCGATTGATCGAAAGCGGTTTGCCGGTGCGCGGGTGCAATTTGCCCTCGAGAAAGTGGGCGATCAGCAGAGGCACGTCTTCGCTTCGGTCGCGCAAGGGCGGGACAACCACGGTCACCTCGCTCAGGCGCTGATGCAGGTCGCGATTCAGAGTGCCGCTGGCGAGGAGCCCTTCGGCTGAGTCCTGCATGGCAGCCAGGACGCGCACGTCAACCACCACCGGGACATGATCGCCGGCCGCGCACACACGGCGCTCCTGGAGGAGTTCCAGCAGCCGGCTTTGGAGCGAAATGGAAAGGGCACCAAAGTCGTCCAGAAAGAGCGTGCCGCCCTCCGCTTCCCGCACCAAGCCGATTTGATCTTCCTGATGAGGCGCAAAGAGGGTTTTCTTCTGTCCGAAGAGCTCGGCTTCGAGCAGGTTTTCGGGCAACAAGCGACAGCTGACGGAGACGAATGGAGCCAGGCGCCGGCGGCTGTGAAAGTGGACGGAGCGGGCGATCAGTTCCTTGCCCGAGCCAGCGGGGCCTTGGATGAGAATGGGGCTGTCCGAGTCAGCCACGCGCTCGATCAGGCTGAGGATTTCTCGGATCTTGGGCGTGCTGCCGATAATGCCAGTGAAATGGGATTGGGCTCCGAGTTGCTTCCGGAGAGCGACATTTTCGGCCAAGGCAGCTCGATAAGAGAGGGCGCGTTGAATGCGCAGCTTCAGTTCGTCGAGGGCGAAGGGTTTGACCAAATAATCATAAGCGCCGCGGCGGATGGCTTCGAGGGCATGCTCCATTGAACCAGCGGGCGTGATGGTGATGACCAGCGCCGGAGGTTGGAGGGAGCGGGCTTTCTGCAGGATGGCCAGCGTCGCTGTGCGGGTTTTGTCGAGGCTGAGATTGGCGATGACCAGGTCCGGTGCGAAGCTGCCGAAGCTTTCGACGGCGGCCGCGCCGTGAGTGAAAGGGACGACTTGGTGACCATCCGAGCGGAGGAGTTCTCCGACCATCTGCACGATGGTCATTTCATCATCCACCAAAACCACTTTAGCCATTGCGTTTCCTATCGATTACCACTGACCACGTCGCTGAGCTTGAAGATCGGGAGAAACATACAGATGACAATGCCCCCGACGACCACGCCGAGGAACACAATCAGCAGGGGCTCGATCAGGGACGTCAATCCGGACAAGGTTGCTTCGATTTCCTCGTCGAGGAAATCCGCGACCCGCTCGAGCATCGAATCAACTTTACCAGTCTGTTCCCCGGCGGTGATCATTCGGATAATCATCGTTGGGAAGATGGGATGCTTGGAGAGGGCCATTGAGATCCCTTCGCCCCGTTCGATGTCGCCGGAGGCGGTTCGAACGGCTTTCTCCATGATGACATTGCCGCACGTGTTGGCGACGATGTTTAAGACCTCCAGAATAGGCACACCGCTTCGGATCAAAGAGGCCAGCGTGCGCGTGAATCGCGCCAAGCAGATCTTATGGGCGATCGCACCGAAAATGGGCAGCTTGATCCGCGTTCGGTCCCAGAACTCACGGCCCTGTTTGGTCTTGATGAACGCGAACCAACCGTAGGCCGCCAAGCCAGCCGCGGGCAGCAGGTAAAACAGAAAGCGTTGAAAGAATTGGCTGACGGTAATGAGGTACAAAGTCGGGGTGGGCAGCTTGGCGCCGAACCCAGAGAAGATATCGGCAAAGACGGGCACCACCTTAACCAAAAGGAAAATCGTGACGCCAATCGCAATAACCGTCACCGCCGTCGGATACATCATGGCGCTCTTGACCTTCTTGCGCAGGCGGGCGGTGTTCTCCAGATACGTAGCCAATCGGGCCAGAATCTCCGCCAGCAAACCACCCTTTTCGCCCGCGTCCACCATGCAAGCGTAGAGCCGGTTGAAGACCTTGGGGTGCTTTTGCAGGGCGGCCGAAAAATTGTCGCCGCCCTCGACTCGCGCGCAGACGTCGCGGATGATGTCGCGCATCACTTTGTTGGGCGTTTGTTCGGCCAAGGCCTGGAGCGATTGGACCATCGCCAAGCCCGCGTCAATCATCGTCGCCAATTGCCGCGTGAAAACGACCAGGTCGGCCAAAGGCACGGTGCCCCCACCCGAACTCTTCCCCTTCTTGGCCATCTTCTCCTGAATCGAGACCACTAGCAGGTTGCGGTTGAGCAAGGCTGCAATCGCCGCTTGTTCATTAGCCGCATCCAGGGAGTTGCGAATCTCCCGTCCCGTGCCTGCTTCTCGTGCCAGATAGGTGTATGATGGCATACGTGTGCCGTTTCTGAGGCAAGGGCAACTTGCGTGCCGACCGCCTGGCACACTTTGCCGTGGCGCCAGACTGTCCCAGTCTGAGACCCTCTTGACCTGACAGGCATGGGAATGGCGCACCAACCGGCCGCGGCCGATCTATTCCGGGCATTCATCCCCTGCCATCGTTATTCCCCGCCCTGCCCAGGCGTGTCTTTCAAATGGACACGCAGCGTCCTGCCTGTCGCGACATCGCCACTCGCACCAAAAGCCCGTTCCGGCCCGCGCCGGCCATTCAAGCGCGAGGTTCCGCGCTTGAATCAGTGGCCGAAACTGTTGTTTCATGGCGCCATGAAAACCAGCCTGTCACTCCAACGCCGCCTCTGGAAACTCCTTGGCACGGCCCTGTTCTTGTCCGTCTCGGCCACCGCCACGCCGGCAGCGGAAACTTCCGGGACGTCAAGCGACCTGCTGGTCTATATCGGCACTTATACCGGAGCGAAGAGCAAGGGCATTTACGTCTCCCGGCTCGACCTCGCCACCGGCCAGCTGAGCGCGCCCGCTCTGGCCGCGGAAAGCTCAAGTCCTTCTTTCCTCGCAATCCATCCCAACCACCAATTCCTTTACGCAGTCAACGAAGTTGGGAATTTTGACGGGAAAAAAAGCGGAGCGGTCGCATCGTTCCGGATTGACCGAGGCTCAGGCCGGCTGACGTTGCTGAACCAACAGCCGTCCGGAGGGGATGGGCCGTGCCACCTGAACGTGGACGCCACCGGCCGGGCCGTCCTGGTGGCCAACTACGGAGGGGGCAGTTGCGCCGCATTTTCCATCGGTGACGACGGCCGGTTGACTGGGCCGAAAGCCTTCATTCAACATCAAGGCTCAAGCGTCAATCGGCAGCGCCAGGAGCGTCCCCATGCTCACGGTGTCTACCTGGATGCCCGCAACCAGTTCGCTTTCGTGCCTGACCTTGGGCTGGACAGAGTGCTCATCTACCGGTTCGATCCGGGCGAGGCATCGCTCACGCCAAACGATCCGCCATTTGCGTCGGTTGCCCCCGGGTCCGGGCCGCGCCATTTGGCCTTCGATCCGGCCAACCGGTTTGCTTATGTGATCAACGAGATGGCCTGCACGGTCACCACCTTCACACTCGACGCCGTCCGCGGACAGCTGCAAGAAGTGCAAACCATCTCCACCCTGCCCGCCGGAGAGAAGCTCTTGCCTGCGTACAGCACCGCCGAAATCGAGGTGCACCCGAGCGGCCGCTTCCTCTACGGCTCCAATCGCGGACATGACACGGTGGTTGTCTTCGCGGTCGACGCCCAATCGGGCAGGCTCTCGTTGGTGCAGCACCAGTCCACCCAAGGCAACATCCCGCGAGGCTTCGGGATTGATCCGACAGGCAAGTATTTGTTGGCGGCCAATCAGAATTCCGACTCGGTCATCGGGTTCGCGATCGACCCGAGCAGCGGTCGGTTGACCCCAGTCGGGCGTCCGATCGAAGTCGGCGCGCCGGTCTGCGTCAAGTTTCTCTCTGCTCGGCCCTAGCTCCGGCGTCCCATGCTTTATCGGCGTCAGCCACCATCTCCGCCGCTCAGCGCATACGTCGAGTATTTCTGGGCCTTCGAGAAGGCGGAAGGCCGTCCCACGCTGGAACACGTTCTGCCGGATGGATCTTTCGAACTCGTCATCAACCTGCTCGAAGATGGCCGCAAACGATTCGAGCGCGATGACGAGCAACGCTTCCAGGTCCTTCGCCGCGGCTGGCTCTCCGGAGTGCAATCGAGCTACCTCATTATCGACAATGTGCCGGTCGCCGAGATGATCGGGGCGCACTTTCGGCCCGGCGGCGCGGCCGCTTTCTTCGGAGGTTCCGCGGCCGACTTTCGGAATCAGGTCATTGAACTCGACGCCATCTGGGGAGCGAGCTGCGTCGCGCTCCGTGAACAACTCATCGCCACTAAAGGAACGGAAGCCAAATTCGGCGTCCTGGAATCTTTTCTTGGCCGTCTTCTGGGACGCCAGCGCCAAGCGGGTTCCCGTTCCCGGAGGATTGCCTGGGCCGTCGAGCAATTCTGTCATCAGCCGCATGTCACGGGCATTGCTCGAGCCGCTGACACCTTAGGCATCTCGCACAAGCACTTTATCGATCAGTTCCGCGACTGCGTTGGACTGACGCCCAAAGTCTTTTGCCGGATCCAGCGGTTCCAGAGGGTGATGGGTCAAATCCAAGCCGTCCGGCCGGTCGATTGGGCGGATGTGGCCTGCGCCTGCGGTTATTACGATCAAGCCCACTTCGTCCATGACTTCCGTTCGTTTACCGGACTCAATCCAACAGCTTATCTACGGCTGGAATGCCCTGACTCCCGCTTTCTGAATCTCGGCCGGAGGTGAAATTCTTCCAAGACGACCAGCTGGGGCTCTGAGAGATTAGGTGGGTCCGCCGACGCCTCGATTGAGGCAAACACTATGATCATAAACTATCGACCAATCCTCCTCGGCCTCGCCACAACGCTGATGAGCTCACTCCATAGCCGGGCAGCGGATCAATCCCTTGATCCGCATCTCGAACCGCTTCGGCCTTTGCTGGATAAGATCTGGAAAGGTGAATTTAAGAACGCCAAGCCGGAACAGCCTGTCGTCGATATCGCCCAGTGGCAGCGAGCCCTGAATGGGCAGGCCGTCCGGATTTTGCACTCAATCAATGACGGCGTCTATGGCGGCGAGAGCATCGTCCGCTGGGATGAACCAAAGCAGCAGGTCACCTACTATTACTTCACCACCGCAGGCTTCATGACCATCGGTGTCCTGAAATCACAAGGCGGCAAGCTGATCACGCATGAAACCGTCACCGGCAGCGCGGAGGGGATCACCGAGGTCCGGGGGACAAGCGAAATCAGATCGGATGGCACTCTGCAAGTGAAGACGGAATACCTGAAGAATGGCACCTGGGTGCCGGGCCGTGAGGTCACCTACTATGAGACACCCACGGCCAAAGTAGTCTTCCGCTGATCCAGTGCCAGATTGGCCACGCGGCGGGGCAGCCTTCGCTTCCCGGCCGCGGCAGCTTTGTTCATCAACGACGATGCCTGCGACTGGCTAGCGCGGGCAGAGCTGCTTTCCTGGCCCAGGCTGGCCAAGCGAGACAGCAACAGCGTCGTGGCGCCGAGTGCCTGAGCCACTGGCCCCTGCCTCTGGGCCCTGACGGTCGTTCATTTCGTCCATTCCGGTTGTCAGGCATCGGTCCAAGCCCTGTATCTACGGGCAAGGCGTGCCCACCAGGGTCATGCCGCCGTTAGACCGTCCCGTGGATCTGAGCACTCTCAACCATCGATCGTGGATCGCCCCAGGCCGCCGATTCTTCGTAATCTCGGGTCTGGTTTCGGTTAGTAGGAGTGTAGAACACGGCCACCAGCCGCTTTCACCAACCAATGAATACAGATCTTTCCCTCCGCCTTGGGCTGATGCTGGCGTGCCTCGTCGCGTTCGACCGGCCCGGAGCTGCGCAGGTGGTGCTGCAGCCAAATACTCTCCGGGGCACCATCCGATTCTCGAACACCAACCCTGACATTCTGTCGCTGCTGAATGACCCTGGCAACGAAGGCATGAAGTATGTCGCCGTGGCGGCCAATAGTCTGCCTCCGGCCCCAAGCGTCAGCGCCACGTCCCCCGCGCTCGCTCCCGCGACGCCGACCAGCACATCCTATCAGCTAACCGTGGATTCTGACGCCACTGGTATCGCTTACGGAGTCACGCCAAGCATTACTTTGCTCGACGGAGGAGAGACTTATTACTTTGCCACGCGCGACTCGGATCCGGTCGTGGCCGGCGGACCGCCGGTCACGGTCGACTTCGCAGAATGCTTGGGGGTCGCCACCGTCCGGTTTGTCAATGCGGCGGGCGCGCCCGTCCCGGTTGATGGTGGCCAAATCATCGCTTCCGGCTATCAATTCCATCGTCACACAATCCCTCCCGGCGCGACCGAGGCGCGAATTTATCTGCTTGGGGGGCAGACGCACCCTTGCCATTACGGTTAGCCGGGGCAAGGACGAATACGTGGACCGGGTCTCGCCTTGTTCTGAACACGGAGGTGAAGGTCAATTGCGATGAGTTTTCGTCCGTGGAGATGGTCATACCGGAGACGGGTGAGCTGGGGCGAATCTCGGGCCAGGTGGATATGGTTGGCGAGTTTGAGCTCACGATTGACGGCCGGGATGATCTGAACTATCCGGATTCCACCGGCGTCATCGCTCAGCCACATGGCCTTCGCAAACCGTCGGTGGGCCGCGTTAAAAGGCACTCACTTCTCCGCCCCGGCGAGCGGTGCCTACACGCTGGTGAATGTGCCCCCCTCCACCTTGGACCCCGCGTCGCCCGGCTACGCGCTCTACGCCCAAATGTACTTTCGGACCAACCGCCAGGTGGAGTCCTTCCGATCCCCTGCATTGGGCGCGGGAGCTAATTCCGCTGTGCCGGTAGGCCCAGGCCAAACGGTTGATGTCGGCGGCCTCTTTGTCATCTCGCCGGGTTATTTGCGCGGCAAAGTCGTTCTGCAAGGGCCGCCCGAGGCTGCGAATCGCCAGTCCCTCTTCCGCGGCGTCAATCATGTCGGCGATCTCGACAGCGACCAGGACGGAGTTCCGGATGGCCTCGGAACCTATGGTGTCTACGGGAGCAGTGTAAGCGCCGAGGGGCTCGATCGCCTCGCTTCCGGAGCAACCCTCACGCCTCGGCCGGCGCCGCCACGACAGACTTCAATGGGGTTCCTCAATCCAGCCAACGGCGCCTGCGAGGGCAACTACGAACTGGTCCGGGGCGGGCTGGAAAAGTGAACGCAGTTGGAAGCCAAGTTCCTTCAGCCTCAGCCTGGGAACTCCGCCCGGGACCGCTGATCACGATTACTACCTGGTCAGCCTGTCGGTCACCGACCGCCGCGACATCGCGAAGGAGATCGTCCTGAGCGAGGCCACTCAGCATGATCTCGCCTACCGTTTCAGCGAGGTTAAAGCGTTTGCGTTAACCAGCGGGACGTTTTACAACCCGCAGATTCGCCAGTTCAGCAACGGGGGCATTCAAAGGCAACGCACTTTTTTCAAGGTCGTCGGCCGATTATCAGGTATATCTTGACATTGCTGCCGGCACGCCGTTCACCCAGGAGGGGGCGTCCAATGTCGGCGCAGTCGTTCCTTACCTGCCGGAAGGAACCTATCGACTCTTCCCCTTCGGTTACCCCCGGAGACACGACGTTCGTTGCCACCGGCCTGGAGCCGATTGATCTCACGGTCGGTTGTGGTCAACGCCTCGAAATCGAACAATGTCTTCCAGGTGGAGCTGCTGCTTCCTTCCTGCCTGGGCGTCGGCCCGGTCACGCTCCAGGGCAATGCGCGCAGCTGCTCCAACCAGGTCGCTCGCGTCACTTACGAGCTCAATGGAGCTACCGCAGTCACCGTCTGCGAAACCGCGGGCTGATCCCGCCTTTCGCTTCGAAGTCAACCTCCCTGCCGGCGACATGAATACCGTTCGCGCCACAGACACTCAAGGCGGCACCAGTTCCATCACCACCAGCTCGCAGCGCCGACACAGAGCCGCCGACCATCGTCTGTCCAGCAGACCTGAGCACGCCTGCGAGCGCGGCCTGCGGAGCGCCATCGCCTTCGTGCGACTGCCACCGACGCTTGCGACTCGGCCGTCCAAGTCGTCTGCGTCCCGCCTTCCGGCAGTGTGTTTCCGATTGGCGAGACCATCGTCAATTGCCGAGCGAGCGATGCCGCCGGCAACTTCGCCGAGTGTTCGTTCAAGGTCACGGTCACGCCCGGCCAGTTCATGGCGCCGATGCTGGCCGATGTCCTGCCAAAAGTGGTCGCGCTCGCTGGCGGCACCCCCTTGACTGTCTACGGCGATAACTTCACCGAGGACGACGAAGTGTGGCTGGACGGGCAACCATTGCTGTTTCCGGTCCTGATCAACGCGCAGGAGATCGCCGGTCAGGCGCCGGCGTTGTCGACCGGCGCACACGAACTGCAAATCCGCCGCTGCGGTGAAATCGTCGCGAGACTCTCGCGTGCCAGCGAAACTCGGGCGCTGCCTCACCTCATCTCAGTCGAGCCGAGCCAAGCCTTCGCCCGGGGCGGCAATGCTCTCCTGGTCCGTGGCACCAATTTCACCGCGGCCACGCGCATTCGGATCGGCTTTCCTTCCGCCGATGGAATATCGAACTTGCTCCGAAACGCGAGCCTTTCCGAAGATGGCGCCAGCATCATCGGAGAGGTGCCGCCATTACCCGCTGATGAACTGCTCGGACCGCGCGACGTCATCGCCGAAGACGATCGCGGCCAGGACGTGCTCCCTCGCGGCCTGACCTATTTGCCGAATCCCACCGAAACAGATCCCCAGGTCCTGAGCCTGCGCGAACTCCAGGCCTCTTCCGCGCGGCCGGTGGAAGCGGAGTGGCGCAACGGTTTTCCTTCCGGCCTCTTGACTCGAGTGCGTGTGACCGGTGCGACACCCGAGGCGCGGGCCCGCACCTTCGTCCGTCGGTTTCAGGATTTGTTACAGGTGCAGAATCCCGATGCCGAACTGGAGGTCGCGGGCACACAATCCGAAGGGTTGGATGATGTGAAACTGAGGCAAAACTACGAAGGTGTCCCTGTCTTCGGCAGTGAAATGGTTGTGACCTTGGAGCAGGATGAAGTCGTCGCCATGACTGGGAACCTGCTTCCCATCGCGGAAGTCAAGGGGCGAGGGCTCAAAGGTGTTCCCACCCTGACCAGCGAGCAAGCGGTCGAGGCGGCGAAGTTTCAGGAAGGTATTCAGCTTCCCCTCGACCAATTGGATCCGACCGCCGAGCTGATGGTGTATGACCAGTCCCTGTTCGCGCCTACCCCTTTGGATTCACACCTGTGTTGGAAGATCCGAATCAACTATGCCGATTCCGAACTGATGGTCGACGCTCATAGCGGCGAAATCGTGGCCCGGCTGCCTTTGTTCCGCTCACATGGGTTCGATTTGGACATTCAGGACGCCGAGCACGAGGCCAACGCCCAAAGCGACAAATGCTTTAACACGAGCACCGACACCGATGTGGCCGATGAAGACGACTTCGACAGCGATTATGATAACGACCTGGATGCCGTGCTCGCGAATCGCTTCGCCCGGGATTGCTGGTTCTATTTCCACGATGTCTTCGGCTGGCATTCTTACGACAATGATCAGTCCCAACTCGAAATTTTCATCCACACGACCATGAACCCAGCCAACATTGCCCAATGGGCCACTGGTTGTGACCTGATCCAGTTCACCGACGGCGGCGTCGATTACGATGTCATGGTGCACGAGTTCACCCATGGAATTGTCGCCAGCACCAGCAAGCTCGTTTATCAATTTCAATCTGGTGCCCTGGATGAAAGCTACGCCGATACAATGGGCGTCATCGCTGACCGCGAACGTGGCGAAGTGGAAAACCCTGGACTCCCGCTTAACTGGATCATCGGCGAGAATCTTCGCGGCCCCCTCACCCCAGTAGGCGTCCGCAACTTCCAGGACCCGACTTCGCCGCCCCCGCCGCGCGCCGCCCAACCGGACCGGTTCGCCAACCTGTGCTGCGCCGGGGTAGGCACGCCGAACCAGGCCAATGACTTCGGCGGGGTCCACTCCAACAGCGGGATTCCGAACAAAGCGGGCTATCTCATGATCGAAGGCGGCAGTTTCCAAGGGTTCCTCGTCCGCGGCATGGGCATGGACAAGACGCGCCACGTCAAGTTCTGGGCCCTGCGCAATTTGCCGGCCAACGCCTCCTTTGCCGATGCTCGCGCCCGGGAAATCGCCGCCGCGGAGAGCTTCGTCAGCCGCCAGGAACACGGGTTCACCGCCCTGGATGTCTGCACCGTCCGCAACGCCTGGGCGGCTGTCGGCGTTGGCGTGGGCGATTCGAACTGCGATGGCAAAGAAGACACGCTCAATGATCTCGACGGCGACTTGATTCCGAACCAGCTCGACAACTGCCCGGTTACCGCCAACCCAAAGCAAGAAAACAACGACCGCGATCGCTACGGCAACGTCTGTGACAACTGCCCCGATATCCCCAACGACGGCCAGGAGGACATGGACGGCGATAAGATCGGCGATGTCTGTGACAAGGATCGTGATGGCGATGGTTGCCTGAACGAGAAGGACCAGGATCCCAACTCGAATCAGCACCGGATCGGCAGCGCCGTTTCGCCAACTTGCCCGGATCAGTCGTCCGCGCTCTATGGCTTCGCCGGCGGCAACTCGGATTGCGATCCGCGCGTCTGCTTAGGCTTATTCGAACCCCTCGATTGCGAGGATTTGGACGACGACAACGATGGGATTCCAGACGATCAGGATCCGTGCCCGGTGGGCAAGCTGGCCAAGACCATCCAAGGCGACTGCACGGTCGTCGGGGCCGATTGCCCGCGCATTCCCAAGGGTTGGTGGCGCACCTGCCTGGGGGGCGGCTGCGTTCAGTTTTACGCCCGGGTGCTCGACCGGATCAATCCGAACCCATTCCAGGACGCGATCATCGACCATGTCAGCATCGTCAACCAAACCATCTACCTGCAACCGAACGTGGGCGTTTCGCTGGCCGCAACGGCCAAGCAGATCGCGCCCGTCGCCCGCGTGGGTTTGCAGGCTAACGAACCCCGCCTGCTCCGCCTGGAAATCTGGCGCCGGGCCACCGACACCGAACCGCCGCGGCTGGAGGCCGTCGTGGCCGACTTTGACCCGTCGGCTTTGAAACTGGAACAGGTCGAACTCGGGAGCATGCTCGCCTTTACCCCAGGCGTAGGAACAGAGCCGCCCACCCTCGGCGCTGTCTGGCACGTCGGCGATTTTCCGGTGAACGCCTCGCTCGACTCCGACGGCGATGGCATTCCGGACGGCTGGGAGATCAATCACGGGTTGAACCCTCGGGATCCAACCGATGCCGCGTTCGATACGGACGGTGATGGCCTCAGCGATCTGGAAGAGTATCAGCTCGGCACAGACATGTCGTCACCGACGAGCCGCCTCGCCATTCTCTTCGGCCTGCGCCAGAACGGGCGCTTCATCGTTCAGTTCAATGGCCCAACGGGCCGTCGCTGCCAATTGGAGCGAACGACTGGTCTCGGGCCAGCGTCCTGGTCCACTGTCGGCACCCCGGTCCGCCTCCAGGGCGATACGGCGACCCTGACCGATGATGCCGCCAGCGCCGGACAAGCGGTTTATCGTGTTCGGTTGCTCCCGGATTGATTCCCCAGCTCCACATCGCCTGCTAAATTTAGAAACACGAGACCGCGCGAGCAAAACTCGGGAGCGCCGGCAAGGGTTGCTTTTTGCCAGAAAATCGTGACCCTGTTTGCCCATCGTGAAATCCATCTTCGGCCGAAGGTATGCCAACCTCGCCGCCCTGTTGGTCGGTTCCGTCGCCACGCTTTGGGCCGCTGAACCCGCACCGGCCGCCGCCGGAATCAGGCTGCAGTCTCGTTCGTGGCTGTTTAACGCCATACCGCCGGAGGGCGCGATCAACTTGCAGCCCTCCGAAGGTGAGGTTGCCACCCCCGCCAACTCCACCAACGCTTTTTCTGTAACGCTAAGGTTGGATGTAAAAGAGTTCGCCGCCGCGGGCATTCTGGACATCCCAGAGGTGCTCCAGGTTCGGCTGCGGCCAGCATGACCAGGCCGACCGGCGGCGGCAGAACTACCCCGCATTCCAGATGTCGGATGGCTCCGTGCCGGTGCTGGAAGCGACGCTGCGCCTGCACCTGCGGAGCATCCCGATTGGAAAGAGATGACCGTTGGGATCCCACTGGCATTACTGAAAAGACCCGACGGGGAACACGAAGTCGTCCTCCGTTTCTCCGGGGTCCGCTGGACCATGTATGTCGATGGCCAACTGCTCGATAACGATTTCCCATTCGGTTATCCCCAATGGCCTCCGCGAATCCAGTGGAAGCTCGACCGGGAGTTCATCCGATCGGCGACGCTCGATTTCCGGTCCCCATCACCGGTCGAAGGGACTGCCCCCGCGCCACCCCTCGCGCCCGTCCAGTATTGGACGCCGCCTGGCCATAACAGCTGGGTGGGGGACGTGGTCACATGTTTCCACGCAGGCCGTTACCATATCTTCTATCTTTATGACCGGCGGCACCATGCCAGTAAGTTCGGTCAAGGCGCGCATTACTTCGAGCATCTCTCCACCGAGGATTTCCAAACCTGGACAGAGCACGAGGCGGCCACGCCTCTCGAGGAGCAGTGGGAATGTATCGGCACCGGCACGCCGTTTGTCTTCCATAACCAACTCTGCCTCGCCTACGGTCTGCACACCGGCCGCGTGTATCCGCAAGAAGAGACGACCTGGCCCGCCCAGTGGGACTATCTGACAAAGAACGGGCGCACTGGTGCATTCAAATCCGGCGTCACCCCAGGTGTCCCATCTGGCTCGACCTACGCCGTCAGCGGGGATGGCATCGGCCACTTCCGCAAGTCAGGCATCCTTTTCCACCCCTGTCAGAACCCGAGCGTCTATACCGATCCGCATGGACGCTTGCGTCTGCTCGCCAACGCCGGCTCCAAAGGGATGTGGGAATCGGACACGCCCGACAGCGGATGGCGCTGCATCCGATCGGAGTTTCCGCCGGGCGGTGATTGCACCTTCTTTTTTCGGTGGGGCCAGTTCGACTACATCATCGGTGGTTTCACTGGTCTCTGGTCAAAACCAGCTGATGCGCCCGACACGGCCTACGAAGATGTCGTCGCCAAAGGACTGGACTTCTATGATGGCTCGAACGTGCCCGCCATTACCGAGATCCCCGCTGGACGCTTTCTAATGGCTGCTTGGATTCCGATCCGCGGCTGGGGCGGGCCGCTCGTCCTGCGCGAACTGCTCCAACTCGCCGATGGCCGCATTGGCTCGAAGTGGATGAAGGAGGTTACGCCCCCCACCGATTCGCCGGTGATCCTGTCGCCAGCAAACATCGCTGCAGGTTCGCCAGTCCCGGCCAAGTCATTCATGCTTTCCTTCGACGTTCGTCCGGCGACGCCATCGGCCGGCAAACTCGGGATTCTCTTCCGGCCAGAGAATGGCGACGCGGACAGTTGCGAACTCCAGATCGCTCCCGGGGACGGCCGGGCTCAATTTGCTCACGGTTCGCTCGACCAGTTCGCCCGTCGCGAGAAGTCCTTGCGCGAAGGCGGCGCGCCGCAGCACGCCGGCAACTACGCGATCGAGCATCTCCTTGGAGTTGGTCAACCCTTCCATGTCCGCGTCATTGTCCAAAGCACCGACAAGCTGGGCGGTTCCCTGGTGGACGCCGAAATCGCCGCCCAGCGGACGATGATTTCGTATCGACCTGGTTTGGCGGTGAACAAACTTCTGTTTCGCACCGACGGAGTCGCAGTCCAGAACGTTCAGATCGCGCCGCTGAAGAATTGAACTCCGGGACGCACCCCGCCGACACGACCCAGAGGGACTGAATGGTCCGGCCGACACAAATCCAGCTCAGGGACTTGTCAAATCTCCGGGTTTGTGTTTCCTTGGCACCGGCCGTAGGCAAGAAGCAGTAGTGGCCGTGTGCGCAAATCGTCTCTCTCCAGGCATCGGTATTCATGGAGCAGTCTCCTGGCACCTGACGCCCAAGGCGGGCCGGGTTTGTAATGCCGCTCGCTGAACCGCCGCCGAGCCTGACAGAGCCAGTTCTCAGACCAAAGTCATCAAAGGCAGGATTGTGACGAACTATACCCCTTTTCCTATGAACTCAGGCCGGACAGCTTCGACATCCCCAGGCATCGCCTCCTATCTTTTTCTCCTCGCCGCGGTACTGCTTCTGGCCGGTCACGTCACCACTCAAGCCCAAGGCGACATTGCCAACGGGGATACGGTCTCCGGCCGCATCTCCGCTGTATCCGGCGACGCCGACGCCTGGACCTTTTCCGCCGCCCCTGGCGACACCATCGTGGTTCGAGCGGGCACAACGAACTTCACGCCCAGGATACAACTCTTTGCCCCGGGCGGCGCCGTTCTGGCGGAAGCGGCCAATGGCAATAGCATCGGCCGCGATGATTTCCTCGCCGCCCAGGCAACGACCGCTGGCGTCTACACCATCTCAGTCGCCGCGCGGTTCAACGGCCAAGCCGGGACCTATGGCCTCACGTTGGCCCAAGCCCCCGGGGCGTTCATCGTGCCCCCGGGAGACGAAGGTGGTGCCTTGACCAACGGGATCACTTACTCCGCCAATCTCCCGCTGGGGGATATGGATGTCTGGAGCTTCACGGCCGGCGCCGGCGACAGCGTTATGCTCCGAATGGGGAGCACCAATTTCACTCCTTGGATCCGCCTTTATGGACCTGACGGGGCCCTGGTCAAAGAAGCGGCTAATGGCAACAGCATCGGCCGTGATGACTTCCTTACCGTGACGGCAACCAACAGCGGCCCTTACACCGTCGTTGTCACCGCCCGTTTTGGCAACCAGTCAGGTTCTTACGGTCTGACCCTGGCACAGGCACCTGGAGCCTTCGCCGTCTCGCCCGGGGACGAGGGCGGAGAACTCACCAATGGGACCCTCAATGGAGCTGTCTTGAAGCTCGGCGATCTCGATCTGTGGCACTTCGCCGCTAATGCCGGCGACAGCATCATGCTCCGCATGGGCAGCACCAATTTCACTCCCTGGATCCGCCTCTACGGACCCAATGGAGCCCTGGTCGAAGAAGCGGCCAATGGCAATAGCATCGGCCGCGACGACTTCCTCACGGTCACCGCCACCAACAGCGGGTCGTATCTCGCCGTGGTCAGCGCCCGTTTTGGAAATCAATCAGGCGCCTACGGCCTGACTCTGGCCCGGTCTCCAGGGAGCTTCGAGGTTTCTCCTGGCGACGAAGGCGGCGCGCTCACGAACGGCATCCTCCAAGGCGCCGTCTTGAGCCTCGGTGACCTGGACTTGTGGGATTTTACCGCCAACACCGGCGACAACATTATGCTCCGCATAGGCAGCACCAATTTCACTCCCTGGATCCGCCTCTACGGCCCGGACGGGACCCTGGTCAAAGAAGCCGCCAACGGCAATAGCATCGGCCGCGATGATCTGATCAACGTGGCCGCGCCGGGCACCGGTCACTATACGGCCGTCGTCAGCGCCCGTTTTGGCAATCAGGCGGGGTCTTACGGCCTGACCCTGGCCCACGTGCCGGAGCCGTTCCTGGTCTCGGGCGGCGACCAGGGTGGCGCTCTCCTCAACGGGTTCACCAACAATGCCACGCTCGCCATCGGCGACCTCGACATCTGGTCCTTCTTCGGCACGCCTGGAGACAGCAATGTCCTGCGCGTCACCGCCACCAGCTTCACCCCTTGGATCCGGGTGTTCGGACCGAACGGAGCTCTGTTGGGCGAAACCACTTCGGGAAACAGCATTACGCGGAGCGGCTTTGTGACACTGCAGGTGACGAACGCCGGCATCTACACGGTCGTGGTTAGCGCCACCTTCGGCGGGCAGGCCGGCGCTTACACGTTCAAGCAATCCAGGGTCCCGCCTGATCTCATCCTCCCAGACACGACCACGCTGGCGGAAGGAGCCACGCTCAATGTGTCCATCTCGGCGCAGGACCCGGACGTCCCCGCCAAGGAACTTACCTTCGCCCTGCTCTCTGCGCCGGAGGGTATGACCTTGACCCGAACCGGCGCAACCAATGCCACCCTCACCTGGGTCACGACCGAAGCCCATGGCCCAAGCACCAATGTCGTCGTTGCGACAGTGACGGATCTGGTCAACAGCCGCCCCTTCATTCGGACCAATAGCTTCACCGTGATCGTGGATGAGATCAATCAGGCGCCACAACTCACCCTCCCGCCCGACACCGCCCTCGACGAGTTGAATCCCCTGCACCTTCAAGCCTCCGTCACCGACGCGGATCT
This sequence comes from Verrucomicrobiota bacterium, assembly GCA_046346765.1. GTDB lineage: Bacteria > Verrucomicrobiota > Verrucomicrobiia > Limisphaerales > SIBE01 > JAXMHN01. Next base: position 28,860 of record JAXMHN010000074.1, read on the forward strand.
GCCGCCAAATCCCCTGGCCTTCTCGTTGCTCTCCGCCCCGGCCGGCATGACCATCGATTCGCAAACGGGCGGCATCGATTGGACACCGACCGAGGCCCAGGGCCCCTCCACCAATCGCGTCACGGTCGTGGTCACGGATAGCAACCCGACTGCGGTCAATGAGCAGCAACTGAGCGTGACCAACACCTTCAGCGTCGTCGTGCGGGAGGTGAACACTCCGCCGCAGTTCATCGGCAATCCCGCCAATCAGACGCTCGACGAGTTGACCGCGTTGGTTGTGACCAACCGGGCCATCGATGCCGATCTGCCCGCGAACCTCCTCGCCTATGCGCTTGTCGGGGCGCCGAGCGGCGCTCAGATCAGCGCCGATGGTGTCATCACCTGGACGCCAACAGAGGCCCAGGGGCCCAGCACGAACACGTTTGTCACCGTCGTCAGCGACAACGGTTTTCCCGCCGGGACAGCGACAAACAGCTTTGTGGTCATCGTCCGGGAAGCGAACACCGCGCCGGTGCTGCCGGAGCAGCCGGATCGCTCCATCGATGAACTAACTACCTTGGCCTTGACCAACTCGGCCACCGACACCGATCTGCCGGCAAACACGCTCACTTACACGCTCCTGGCCGGTCCGACCAACGCGGTGCTGAGCTCAAGCGGGATGGTCACCTGGACGCCATCGGAAGCGCAAGGGCCCAGCACCAACCTCTTCCTCATTGTCGTCAGCGACAACGGCTCGCCTGCGTTGAGCGCGACAAACTCCTTTCAACTCGTGGTCCGAGAAGTGAACACGGTCCCAGTGCTGGAGACGATCGCCGACCGGTCCTTGCACTACGGCGCAGAGCTGTCTGTCCAGGCCACGGGTTCGGACAGTGAC
>JAXMHN010000075.1:0-29253 GCA_046346765.1 Verrucomicrobiota bacterium
CCCGCCGACATTGATCCCTAGAATAGGCGTGAGCGCCCCGCGCATTTCCCGGGCAACCCGCAGCATGGTGCCATCGCCGCCAAAAACGAGCAGCAGGTCCACTTCCTTGGTCAAGGTGGCGAGGTCAGGGGCGGTCTGGATCGTCAGTTCAGCCAATTGGGCCGTTTGCGGGTCGCAGATCGCGACCCGTCCGCTCCGCTTGACCAGTCGGGCAGCTTTCTGCACCATGGACCGCGCGGACACCTTCCCAGAGTTGGCGACAATGCCGACCCGTTGCGTCTTAAGCAGAGGCTTTTTCAAGCAATACAAAAAATTCGCGATTACCTGCCGGCCCGAGCAGCGGCGATTCGGTCGTGCCGATCCAGCTCAGGCCTTCGATCGTGGCGGCGAACGCTTCCAGTTCGCTCAATATCCGCGCATGGATTGCCGGATCGCTGATCACCCCAGCGCCGCGATCGGCTTCCGGCTTGCCGGCCTCAAACTGCGGTTTAATCAAGGCGATGATCTTACCCGATGGGCGAAGCAATGCAACGGCATTGGGTAAGAGTTTGCGCAAGGAAATGAAGGAACAATCGACCACAATTAGGTCCGCAGGCCGAAAGCCGGCGGGGAAGTGATTCGCCGTCAGGGCGCGCGCGTTGGTTCGCTCCATCACGCTGATGCGGGGGTTTTGGCGCAGCTTCCAGGCGAGCTGGCCATGCCCGACATCGACCGCATAGACCCGCGCCGCTCCGCGCTGACAAAGGCAATCGGTAAACCCGCCGGTCGACGCCCCCAGATCGATGGCCGTGAGCCCGCCCGCATCCACCCGGAAGTGATCGAGGGCGTGCTCCAACTTGTAGCCGCCCCGGCTCACATACCTCTCCGGCACCGCCAGGCTGATTCGATCGTCCGGGGCAACCGCCTCACTGGGCTTGTGGGCCAATTGATCATTGACCCGGACCTGTCCGGCCAGAACAGCGCGTTTGGCCTTCTCGCGGCTGTCGCAAAGGCCGCGTTCAACCAGAACTTGATCGAGCCGAGTCGCAGGTGGCATGTGGCGCCACTATCATGCCTGTGGAGGTGGCAATCGCAATCAAATCGTCGGTCGGAGCGGCTGGCTTGGGGCCGTCGGCGGAGCTGGGGGGGGCCGAGATGGAACCGCCTGGGCGCCGGAGAAAGATGCCTAGCTCTTGCCCGATCCGACTCGCAATTGGGCTTCGCGGACCCCGTTCAAAAAGAGCGTAGTCTCCGCCACTGCTTGCTGGACCACCTGCGACAGGCTGCCGAGGTCCGCCCAGTTGACGACGGCGTGCACGCTTTGGGCAAAGGCCTGCATCGGATTGAGCGTCTGGAAGGCGTGCCCGAGGAGAATGACGGTCGCATGCCGGCGCTGGTTCATCGGCATCCGCTGGAGATAACGCAAAGTGACATTCTCATCCAAGGTGCGGGCCGCAAATTGTTCTTCCAGAATCACGACCTGGAATTGGATGTTGTTAAAGCGGGTGGCAAAATCGTCGTGGCTGGTGGCGACCAGGATCTTGTAGCTGAGGTCGCGCAGGACGTCCTTGCAGGCGATGATCACGTCCTGGCAGAAAGGGCCAGCAGGGCTGGCTTATAGCTCGGATTGAGCAGGTCCAGTTCGATGGCCATGCTTATTTCAAGCGCAGGGTGGACGGAGCCGGACCGAGGTCGGCGGTTTTGCGGGCCTGGTCCTCCTGCTTTTTCATGCGGAGGTTGATGATGTTGGTCGTGGATTCGCCGCGCTTTTTCTTGATGTTATCGATGCCGCGCGAGACCGGGCCGTGTTTCGTGCAATAGAGGAGGGCGGTCTCTTCGTGATGACGCCGTTTTCGAAGGCTTCCAGACATCGCGTTGTCGAAGGTGCGCCAGCCAAAGGGATAGCTCGCTCGATAATCTCGTAAAAGCTGCGGCCTTCACTCTCCCCCAATATGATGCTCTCGCGCGTCCGGAGGTTCGAACCCATCAACTCCAAAAGAGCGAACCGGCCCCCGCCGACGCGCGGCGCCAGCCGCTGACTGACAATCCACCGGAGCGTGTCCGCCAACCGATAGCGCACCTGCTCCTGTTCCTCCTGATCGAACATGCCGAGAATACGATTGATCGTTTGCCCGGCATCGATCGTGTGCAGCGTGCTCAAAACCAAATGCCCCGTCTCCGCCGCACTTAACCCAATCTCGACCGTCTCCCGGTCGCGCATTTCGCCGACCAGAATAATCTTGGGCGCTTGGCGAAGCGCGGCGCGCAATCCGGTCGCGAAGGTGCTGAAGTCGTTGCCCATTTCGCGCTGATTGAAAGTGGCCATTTTCTGCGAATGCACGAACTCGACCGGGTCCTCCAAGGTGATGACATGGACGGACTTGGTTTCGTTGATCTCGTTGAGGAGCGCGGCGAGCGTGGTGGATTTGCCGGAGCCAGTGGCGCCGGTGACCAGAATGAGGCCGGTCTTTTCCTGGGCCATTTGGCGGAATAGATCCGGCATCTTCAACTCATCGAGCGTCGGAATCGAGGTATTCAGCTTGCGCAGGACGGCGGAATAGTGGCCCCGCTGGGAGAAAATATTGACACGGAAACGGGCCTTGCCGCTCAGGGTGTAGGAGGCGTCACAGGAGCCGGTCCGGAGCAGGTCTTCGGTCAGGCGCCGGTTCCCGCCGAGGAGATTGAGGGAAATGGTCTCGGTTTGGAAAGGGGTGAGTGATCCGACGATGGGGTCGACGGCGACGGGCAGGAGTTGACCGCCAGCTTCGACCTGCAAAGGTTTATCGACGGTGATGTTAAGGTCGGAGACCTCGGCCTGGGACTCCAGCATGGCCGTCATCACGTGTTCCAGTTCGTTGCGACGCATGGCGCGGGTGGTTGAGGGTCAGGTTGAAAGCTGGGAGTCGATGGCTCACGGGCCGTCGTTAACTCCCAGCCGGCAACCCTAAAGCAGGTCAGACGTCGTCGTCCTCCGGCGGGGTCGGCAGGAATACCTTGAATTTCTTTTTGTCGAGGCACTTGTCATAAGCTTCCTCCGGCGAAATCCGTTTCATCCGCAGATGATCCATGATCGCGTCGTCCAGCGGCTGGTTCCCCAACCGCTTCCCAACCTGAATCATGCCCGGAATCTGATGCGTCTTGCCTTCCCGGACCAGGTTGGCAATCGCCGTCGTAAAGACCAGTATCTCCAAGGCAGCGACTCGCCCTTTCTTGTCGACTCGCTTGAAAAGGTTTTGCGCGACCACTCCCTTCAATGATTCTGACAGCGTCGCCCGGATCTTGTTTTGTTGTTCGGAAGGAAAGACGTCAATGATACGATCGACGGTCTTGGCCGCACTTTGGGTATGGAGCGTGCCAAAGACCAGGTGGCCTGTGCTGGCCGCAGTCAACGCCAGTTCAATGGTTTCCAGGTCGCGCAACTCGCCCACCAGCACGATGTCCGGGTTCGCGCAACGCCCGCGCAAGGCGGCGGAAAAGGACTTGGTATGGACGCCGACTTCGCGATGATTGACGAGGCAGTTCTTGCTCTCGTGCACGAACTCGATCGGATCCTCAATCGTGATGATGTGATCGCGCCGGTTCTTATTGGAGTAGTCGACCATGGCCGCGAGAGTGGTCGACTTGCCGGAACCCGTCGGGCCTGTCACCACCACCAATCCTTTGTGCAGCATCGCGAACTTCTTTAGGACCGCTGGGAGGGGCGCGTCGAACTTCTCAAAGTCTTCAAAGGAGAGAACCTTGCTTGGGATCTGCCGGAAAACAGCGGCGCACCCGTTCTTTTGATTGAAGAAGTTGGCGCGAAATCGGGACACGCCCGAGATTTCATAGCCGAAATCGACATCGCCGGTCTCCTCATACTGCTTGATTTTATACTCAGGCGCGATTTCGTAGAGCATCCCTTTAAGGACGTCGCTCTCGAGCGGGGGATAATCGACCCGGTGCAGCTCGCCGTTGATGCGCAACATCGGGGCGTTACCTGAGGAGAGGTGCAGGTCGGACGCTTTTTGTTCCAGCATCAAGTTGAAGAAGGCATCGATCTTCGCCATACAGAATCAGGTCCGACAATCCGGCACTTGTAATAAAATAGGACAATGCTGCAGCCTGGGGACGAACTGAAAGCGGTGCTCCACCGCGAAATTGAAGCGGCGGGCCCATTGTCCTTGGCCCGTTTCATGGAGCTTGTTTTGTATCATCCCATTTACGGCTACTATCAGCAGCCGGTAGAGCAGATCGGTTGCCAAGGGGATTTTTACACCAGTGTGAGCGCCGGCGATCTCTTTGGCCGGCTGCTTGGTTACCAATGTGCCCGGTGGTTGGATCGACTCCTTGAGGACGACCGAGGGAAGGCGGGCGCGGTGGACAGAGCGCCCTTTCACCTGGTCGAGGCAGGCGCGCATCACGGACAGCTGGCGCTGGATCTACTTGCGTGGCTAGAAGATCGGCGTCCCGACCTGCACGAGCGGGTCGAGTATTGGATCCTCGAGCCATCGCCAGCTCGCCGTCAGGCACAGGCCGAGCGCTTGGCTCGGTGGAGCTCGCGGGTGCGCTGGAGCGAGGACTGGCACCACCTCCCGTCCAGCGGCGTCCACGGAGTCATTCTCTCCAATGAATTACTGGATGCCTTTCCCGTGCACCGTCTAGGTTGGGACAGTTCTCGCCAGAAATGGTTCGAATGGCATGTCGGCCTCGCGGGCGACGACCTGGTCTGGGTTCGAGGCTTGTCCGCCGGTTCCACCGCATTGCAGGCGGAGTTCGTGACACCGTTCTGGAAGGACGTCCCGCCCGAATTGCTTCGGCATCTACCGGACGGCTATACCATCGAAGTGTCACCGAGTGCTCGGCAATGGTGGTCCGAAGCGGCGGCACAGTTGCGGCGGGGCTGGCTCGTCACGTTTGATTATGGGTTCGAAGCGATTGAGCTCCTGAGCCCTCATCGGACGAAGGGAACCTTGCGCGCTTATTATCGTCACCAACAGATTGATGACCCGTTCGCCCGCCCCGGTTGCCAGGACTTGACCGCTCATGTGAACTTTTCCGCGCTGCGCGAAGCAGGCGAAGCAGCTGGCCTGGAGACGGCCTACTTCGGGCCTCAAGCGACGTTCCTCATCGGGGTCCTCGAAAAGGTCCTGAGCGACCGGCCAAGGTTTGGGGAATGGGGCTCGAAGGAGACCCGGCAGTTCCAGACATTGACCCACCCGGAGCATTTGGGGAGCGCGTTTAAGGTTCTGTTACAGAGCCGCGCAACGGAGATGAGGCGATAGGGAGGGCAACGCGGGGTCGGCGAGTTGGCCTCGCCCAAAAGGCCTCTCGGGCACAGGGCGCGACGCGCGGCGCTTGACGGGCGAGTGTTTCGCAGGACAATATGCCTTGCGTGTCACCAGCAGAAGCTTATGGAAACTTCACGCGACGGGTTTAACCGCGGTTCCGTTCCCCGCAATGACAAAGGCTTAAGCGCATGACCCCATGAGTGGCCCGGCTTATCGGGAAAAATGGACCGAACGTTGTCAGGCGTGCGGCGTGCCGCTCGCCGAGGAGGATGGGGCTTTCGGTCAATTCCTGGAGCGGAGCGCCGACGCCATTTGGTTGTTTGATCCCGCCGAAGGCATCTTCATCGACTGCAATCAAGCGGCGGTCGAGCTGATGCGCTGCGGCGAGCGCGCCCGGGTCATTGGTTTGCGGCCGGAGGATCTGTCCGCTCCGGTGCAACACGACGGAACGCCGACTTCGGATCGGGCCGTGCAAATAACCGAGCTTGTCCAGACCCATGGGAGCTTGCGGTTTGAATGGCAGGCGCGGCGTTTCACCGGCGAAGAGGTGCCTTTGGAAGTGCTGGCAACAGCGCTGACGGTGGGCGGGCGCCCTCTGCACGTCATCGTCTCACGGGATATCACCGAAAGGAAATCGGCGGAGGCGGCTTTGCGCCAAAGCGAAAGGAAGTTCCGCCTCCTGTTTGAGAACAGCGCGGATGGCATCCTGATCTTGGATCCGGAGCGCCAGGTCTTTCTCGACTGCAATGAAGCTGCCGTGGCGCAACTTGGCGGCAGCAGCAAAGAGTGGCTCCTTTCGCGAGGGATCGTCGCTTTAGCGCCCGAGTTTCAACCGGACAGCGCCTCCTCTTTGCATCGGGCGACCGAGATGATCGCTCGGGCGGTGCGGGAAGGGACGCAACGCTTCGAATGGGCCGCCCGGCGGCAGAGCGGGGAGGATGTGCCCTTGGAGCTGGCAGTAACCCCGATTCAAGTCGCGGACCGGCGGCTTTTGGTGGTCGTTTCGCGCGAAGTCACCTATCGCAAGGACGCCGAAGTTCGGACCCGCCAGTTGAATCTGGAGCTGGAACGCCGCATCGTGGAGCGGACGAACGAGTTGGTCCGGGCCAACCAGCACCTGCGCACCGAAATTCAGGAACGGGAGAGGACCGAGTCGCTTCTGAAGGAAAGCGAAGCGCGGGCCCGCACGCTGGTGGAACATGCTCCCGATGCCATCGTGGTGTTTGATTGCGACACGGGGCGCTTTACGGAAGCGAATGAAAACGCTGTCCGCCTCTATGGGCTGAGCCGGGACGCCTTGCTCAAGCTGGGCCCGGCCGACGTGAGCCCGGCGCTGCAGCCAGACGGACGGTCGTCGATTGAAGTGGCCCAGGAAAGACTGGCGGAGGCCTTGCAGGGGCGCACACCCGTCTTCGAATGGTGGCATCGGAACGCGGCCGGCCTGGTGATTCCCTGCGAGATCCGTTTAGTGCGGCTGCCCGCGCAGGGGCGGCGTCTGGTCCGCGGCAGTGTGATTGACAACACCGAGCGCTATCGCAAGGAGCGGATTCAACGGGCCATCTATCAGATCTCCGAAGCGATCCACACCACGGACGATCTCGACAGTTTGTATCGGCAGATTCATTCGACCATCCAGAGCTTGATGCTGGCCAACAATCTTTACATTGCCCTTTATGACCCGGCCAGCGAGTTGTTCAGCTTTCCCTATTTCGTCGATGAAATGGACCCGCCGCCGGCGCCGATGAAACTCACCACTGGCCTGACCAGTCATGTGCTTCGCACCGGCAAAGCGCTTTTGGTCAACCGCCAATCGGCGATTCGCAAGGAGAGTTCTGGGCGGGCCATCCTGCTGGAAGCCACCCAGGAAATGCCTTACATCGAAGTGGGCACGCCCGCCGCTGTCTGGCTGGGCGTTCCTCTCCAAATCCGCGGCCGCACCTTCGGCGTCATGGCTGTGCAAGACTATCGCGAAGACCGGGCTTACGGCGACGAGGAGAAACGCATCCTCACGTTTGTCGCCGAACAAACCGCCATTGCGATCGATCGGAAACAGGCCGAACAGGCCCTGCGCAAACGCACCGAACAAGTGGCGCAGCATCGCGATGTGCTCCTCGAATTGGCCCAAATGGAGAAGTCGGACTTCCGCCTCGCGGTGGAGCGCATCTGTCAATTGAGCGCCGAGTCGCTCAACGTGGCCCGGGTCGGGTTCTGGTCGCTGCAAGACAACGATCAGGCGATCGTCTGCGAGCTGCTTTACTTGCGTGACCCCGGGCGGGTCGATGCCGCCGCCACCGGCGTACGTGTCCTGGAGCCTCAGTGTCCCGCTTATTTCCGCGAGTTGGCCGGCAAACGGCCGATTGCAGCTGACCGCGCCGTTTACCATCCGGCCACGTCCGAATTAGCCGAGTCTTACCTGAAGCCGCTGCGGATCTCCTCGATGCTGGACGTGCCCGTGTGGCTCCACGGGGAGGTCATCGGGGTCCTTTGCCACGAACATATTGGGCCCGCCCGCGAATGGGATTTGGAGGAGATCGACTTCGCATCGTCGCTCGCCACGATGGTTTCTCTCGCCCATGAGGCTGCCCAACGGGCCCGTTCGGAGCAAGCGCTCCGCGAATCGGAAGAGAAGTTCCGCGCGCTCTTTGAAGCCAGCAGCCAAGGAGTGATGCTGCACGACGAGGAAAAGTTTCTCGAGGTCAATCCCGCCACCGTGCGCATCCTTGGCTATAACGGCGCCGACGAAATTGTCGGCAAACACCCAGCGGAGGTCGCCCCGGCTTACCAGCCCAACGGCGAGTTGTCCGAGGCGTTCGCCCGCCGCCAAATTGAAGAATGCATGCGCCGGGGCAACGTGCGATTTGAATGGCTGGCGCGCAACGCCCGTGACGGCGAAGTGCCGCTGGAAGTGATTCTGACGCGGATTGCCATGGGCGGGCGGCAGATGATCCAAGCCGTGATCAATGACATTACCGAACGCAAGAACGCCGAAGCGGAATTGTTGCGCGCTCTGGCCCGGGAAAAGGAATTGGGGCAGCTGAAGAGCAACTTTGTCTCCATGGTCTCGCATGAATTCCGCACGCCCCTCGGCATCATCATGTCCTCGGCTGAAATCCTGCAGGATTACCTGGAGCAACTCGAACCGGACGAACGGCAGCATCACCTGCAATCGATCTCCAAAAACACGCGGCGGATGGCTGATCTAATGGAAGAAGTGCTCCTGCTCGGACGCTTTGAGGCCGGCAAGATGAACTGCCAACCAGCCCCATTCGATCTGCCCAGCTTCTCGCGCCGCCTGGTGGACGAGATGCTTTCAGCCACTGATCGTCGCTGCCCGATCGATTTGGACGTCGCGGCCCCCAGCGAAGCTTCGGCTGACGAACGGCTGCTCCGGCATATCTTCACCAACCTGATCACCAACGCCGTCAAATACTCCGAACCCGGCCAGCCCGTGCGGCTGAGAATCCGGGTGGAAGGGCGGGATGCCATTTGTGTGGTGGAAGACGACGGCATCGGCATTCCCGAGGCGGATTTGCAGTGGCTCTTTAATGCGTTTCATCGCGGTCGCAATGTCGGACAGCGCCCGGGCACCGGCCTGGGGCTCGTGATCGTCAAACGGTGCGTCGAACTTCATGGCGGCCGGATTCGGGTGGAAAGCAAGGTCGGCGAGGGCACCTCGGTCACCGTTCGCCTGCCGGTGTTCGGCACACCAGCACTGTCCACCTGAAAAAAGCTGCAGCTCTATTCTCCATGCCAACAATCCTTGTCATCGAAGATGAACCGGAAATGCGCCGGAACCTCCTCACCATTCTGAAGCTCGAAAAGTTTACCGCCACCGGCGCCGAAAACGGGCGTGTCGGCCTGGACTTGGCGCGCAAGAGCAAACCAGATTTGATCCTCTGCGACGTGATGATGCCGGAGCTGGATGGCTACGGTGTCCTCCAAGCCTTGCGCCAGGACCGCGCCACCGTCACCACCCCTTTCATTTTCCTCACGGCCAAGGGCGAAAAGCCTGATATTCGCGCCGGGATGAACCTGGGAGCGGACGATTACCTGACGAAGCCGGTCGCCAAAGCCGACTTGCTCAACGCCATCCATTCCCGCTTGCGTCGGCAACAGGAGCAAGCCCAACAGGAGTTCCGACCCAACTTCTCATCCTATCAGCCGCTCCTCAGCCTGGGGTTGACCCCCAGGGTCGCCGAAGTCCTGCTCTGGGTCGCCCAGGGCAAGACCAACGCGGATATCGCGACCATTCTAGGGATCAGCGAATCCACCGTCAAAAAACACCTCCTCGAGATTTTTGAAAATCTCGGCGTCGAGACGCGCAGCGCCGCGACGTTGCGCGCCCTCGAGGTGCTCAGCTCATCGGCCGCGCAAAAGTCTTCGACCGAGCCGGCCTGATCATTCGCGGACAGCGATCGGCGGCGAAATCGGCTTTGCGCCCAGACTGGCCGACGCTTACTTGCCAGCCCCGGATGGAATGCGTCGATTGGCAACGCCGCGCTCGGTTTGTTTGCGACGGAACGATTCGTAAGCGGCGCGATGTTCCGGGTATTTGAGCCCCAGGATGGCGGTGGCAAACAACGCCGCGTTGACGGCGCCAGCTTTGCCGATGGCCAAAGTGCCAACCGGGACGCCCCCTGGCATCTGGACCATGGAAAGGAGAGAGTCGAGCCCGTGGAGCGATTTCGACTCCATCGGCACGCCGAGCACCGGCAAGATCGTCTTGGCCGCGGTCACTCCAGCCAGGTGAGCCGCCCCGCCCGCCGCCGCAATAATAACTTCCAAACCCCGCTCGGCCGCGGACGCGGCATATTCGAAGAGAAGGTCAGGCGTCCGATGCGCCGAAATGACCTCGACTTCGTGCGGAACGTTCAAGTCCTTGAGTTGCGCGGCCGCGTGCTGCATGGTTTCCCAGTCCGACTGGCTTCCCATGATGATACCGATAAGTGGTTTGCTGTTTTCAGTTGCCATAGTTGCGCCCGAGCTTTTACAGGTTACCATGACCGGCGTCGAGTCGAGGTTCATTTTCTCCGGCAAAACCCAGCCTCCCCTGCGAACTGGCGCCTACGGAGACGCTGCGGCAAATCATGCGGGCGGGCGAAGGGAAACGACCTCCTGAATGGCCATGCCACCTCCAAACCGTGAAATGGACGAGGCTGCTTTGCAGTCGCGGCTCATTGATCTCGCCGGTGCTGCGTGTCGCTCCTGCCAAAGGCCCCTTTGCCTTCACGTCATCCTCATGGACCTGGCTCTCGGCGCGGGCAAAGCTCCGCGCTGCTTGCATTGCCTGGCCGCGCTCCTTGAGCAGCCGCCTGACGAACTGGCTCAGCACCTTTACAACTACTGCCAGACTCGGCCTTGCTATGCCGCGGCCTGGAAATTCGCCTCCGGCCGGGAAGGGGTGAACGACGATGGCATTCCCCAGTGTGTTTGGGGCGGGTCGGGATCGAAGGAAGCTCTCGACAAGGGACGCGAGTAAACCGGGCTCGCTCAGATGCTATTCGTGGCGGGCGAGCGACAGCCAGGTCTGGAACCAGTCCGATTCAATCCAACCGACCGGGCCGATTGGCTGGAGCGAAATGCGGTCTGTGTTCTCGAAGCTGACCTGGGGGAGTGCACTCCTGTTTGACATAACGGGTTGGAGCTGGTGTGGACTTAAGATTGCGGGTCCAGGCTGGGGCGCGTGACGAATCAGGGTGAGGAAGTGTAACGCCTTGATGGGGAACGAGTGCTACTTAGTGAATCCGCACACGAAACTGTCGATTGACTCCAGTTGATTCACTTCTTCCCGCGTCCTCTTCCGTGACACGCTGTCCAGTTATTGGACCCGCATTACCTAATTAAAACGATTAGGTCTCGGGAACGGTAACCGTTGCTTGGCACGTCACTCTCGGCCGTTCCGCGCCATCTGCTTCCGGCCCAGCGCATAGGTATTACTCCCCATTACCCAATTTGGCGCCTCGCTTGTTTGAAAGATTAGCAGCCGTTCCAGAGCCCGAAAGCGACTTAAACCAAAGCATGCATCATTCGTCTCGCTCCCACAGCCCGAAAAGCGCGGGCGTCGCGGGATTCACTTTGGTGGAGACCATGATCGTCGTCGCCATCGTCGCGTTGCTGGCGGCGATCGCCGTTCCAGGCTTCACTCGGGCGCGAGCGAACGCATGGCGAAGTTCGTGCCTGAACAATCTGCGGCTGATCGACAACGCGAAGCAACAATGGGCGCTCGAAAGCCGCGGCGACCCCGACGACCTCCCGACAGCGCCGGACCTGATGCCTTACCTTCGCAAGCCATCCTTTCCGTCTTGTCCTGGCGCGGGGAATTACACCATCGGCAAGGTGTCTCAGATTCCCGGGTGCGACCAACCTCGGCACGCGTTGGACGACGCCAGTAAGCGGACCGAATAGTCGGTTCCATCCGGTGGCCCGCTCCGAATCCGTGACTCGGAGCGGTCGATCTGTCGATCGCCGCGATCCGCTCAACTGACCCTCCCTCACTCCGGAGCGCCCCGAAGCGTTCCGCCTCGCCTGCCTCTCCGGTCCAGCACCCATCGCCGTTTTGCGAGCAACTCCCGGCCCAGACTGCGCCCAGGCGGCGCGCCGGCCTTCAAATTAGACATTGGCAAGCTGGTCCAGATACGTATTGTGACTGCATCAAATTTCGGACTGAACACATCTATGGCTAGAACTGAAAGAATGCACGTGCGGTCGCGGGAAGACGTTTCGGAAATGCCGGACTGGATGAAGAAAAGCGTTGCCTGCACAAAGACCAGCACATGTCCGGGCAGCGTATTCTGCCGAAGAACATGACCGGCCGTGAGAAGCTGGCTGACATCGTTGACAACGCGTTTCTCGCTTACAATTCGGCGCGCCTGAAGGAGGGTTGCCGGGGCTGTTTGCCGATAAGATGCTGGGCGCCGATGTCACCATTGGCATGAGTATTTCCGGCGCGCTCACGCCCGCTGGCTTGGGTTGCTCCTGCATCATCCCGTTGATCAAAAGCGGGCTTCGTTGGATTGGATTGTCTCGACCGGAGCCAATCTCTATCACGACATGCACTTTGCCCTCAATTTGCCGGTGCATACCGGCAGTTTCAAGTTCGACGATACCGATCTTCGGGAGAATGACCTCGTCCGGATCTACGATGTGCTCATTCCCTACAGCGATGGCTTCGATGGCGACCGATGAGATTCTGCGGGATATCCTCATTCAGCCTGAATTCCGGCAAAGGAGATGGGGACCGCGGAACTACATTACCTGCTCGGCCGTTATTGCGCCGAATGGGAACGGAAGAACAAATTGAAGGATGTCTCCGTGCTGGCGGCGGCCTATCGGGCTGGTGTGCCCTGTTATACTTCTTCGCCAGGGGATTCGACCATCGGCATGAATGTCGCCGGCGTCGAACTGCGCGGCAACAAACTTCGAGTGAATGCCTCCATCGACGTCAACGAGACGACCGCGTTTGTCCTCGCGGCGAAACGATCCGGGGGCAAGAGCGGGGGTCGTTCTGTGGGCGGAGGCAGTCCCAAGAATTTCATGCTCCAAACGGAACCGCAGATTCAGGAGGTGCTCCGGATCAAGGAATTTGGACAGGGATCTATTTTCTCCAAGTCACCGATGCCCGCCCGGATACCGGCGGTCTTTCCGGCGCGACTCCGAGCGAAGCGGTCAGTTGGGGCAAGGTGGACCCGACCAAACTGCCGGATGCGGTCGTGTGTTAATACGGACACGACCATCGCGATGCCGATCCTCACCATTACGCTCTGGCTCGCCACAAGCCTCGCAAGTTGCGGCGCCTCTACGATCAGCGGCTCGCCATGATGGCCGCCCTCACCAAAGAATACTTCCTCCATAACAAGGTGAAATGATCGATGGCTCAGAGCCCGCCTAAGGCCGGGCGGGCGTGCCGTCACTCTGGCATCCGTGCGCGTCGCGGGGCAACCGGTCTAGGGTCTGGCTCAACTGGCTGCTGACGGCCGCCCCTGCAGCTTGGTCTTTGCCCGCCGCGCGGCCGGCCAACGGCGCGCGCCGGCGGTCCAGACGGACTGGGCAATTTGGCCGGCACCAATGCCTCGGTCCGCCAACTCAGCCCGAACGTTTATGCGATCGGCCTGGTGCGCCTGAACAAACAAGCGCGCACGATAACCTTTCCGGGTTCGGTCAACATGACAACCGGTTTGGTGGAATACGCCGTCGTGCACGTGACGGGCAAAGTCCACGAAAGTGTCCTCAAGACCGAGACGGACCCGTATCATATTCATCTGGCAAACCTGCTTCTGGCCTCGGCGCAAGGGCCGGGCCCGGCGGCGGGAACCAACCTGCCGCCGGATCTGACCGGTGCTCCAGTGCAGTTGGCCGTGCGTTGGAAGCTGGCGGGTGCCGAGACGAACGCACCCCTCGAAGAATTGATCATCAACACGCTGACCGGCACCCGGATGACTCGGGGGGATTGGATCTATAACGGCTCACGCCTGGTTGAGGGGGTTTTCCTCGCCCAACGCGACGGCCAAATCGTGCCAGTGCGGATCATCCCGACCAGGACTCCCCTCATCAACAACCCACGGCCCGGTCGAGAAGACGACGAGATCTGGCGCTCCAACCGCGGCTGGTGCCGCCCGTGGGGGCACACCCGTGGAGATCGCGTTGCAGTTGCCGGCGCAACGGAAGTGGGTGGTCGTGCCCGATTTGGGGGACGAGGGCAAAACCTGGACCGGATGCGACCACCGCCGTGTCCCCGCAGACCTGGTTCAGCGCTGGATCCGGGCAGACCCGCCTTTGGCAAACGCGCGCACTTGCTCCAGCGTTGCCATGGTGGTGTCTCCGGGGAAGGTGGTGAGGAGAGCGCCATGAGCCCAGCCAAGCCGTAAGGCGGCTTCCTCCGTTTCGCCGGTCAGCAGGCCATAGAATAATCCGGCCGCAAACCCGTCGCCCCCGCCCACTCGGTCATAAACATCCAGTTCACAGGTGGGCGCCTGGAACTGTTGGCCATTGATCCACGCGACCGCGCTCCAACTGTGGCGATTGGTCGAACACTTCGCGCAACGTGGTCGCGAGGATCTTCACTTGGGATGCCTGACCACCTGGCTGATCATGCCGAAAAAGCTACGCGGGTCCAGTTTGGAGGCAGTCGTCGCCTCGGGCCCTCGAATGCCCAGTCCCTTCTGCAGGTCCTCTTCGCTGCCGACGAGCACGTCGACATGGCGAACGATGCGGCCGATCACCGAGACGGCCCGGTCCTGGCCGCCTGAAATCTTCCAGAGCTTCTCCCGAAAAAATTCGAGATCGAACGAGACACCGCGCCGGCGGCTTTGGCCGCTTGCATCCCTTCGATGATCACTGCAGCCGTCGATTCGGACAGGGCTGCGAAGATGCCGCCACTGTGAAACCAACGAATCCCGCCCGCGAAGATCTGGTTCCAATCGAAGTCGCCCGGTTTCAGTTGGGCGGCGGCTTCGTGGGACCGGTTGTAGAAGACCACCGGCGCACGCACTCCCTGGCCGCGGTCACTGTAGACCGTCGCCATATTAGGGCCGGTCACGCCATTGTGCGCATAGTGCCGGTAAAATGGTTTCACTCCCATGGCGCGCACTCGCTCCCCAATGAGCGCTCCAATCGGATAATCGACCATCGCAGTCGCTATCCCGGTCCGAAGCCGAAAACAGTCAGCCAGATTGGCCGCCACGTTGAACTCCCCGCCGCTTACGTGAATTTGGCATTGGCAAGCCTTATGAAATGGCACAATGCCAGGATCGAGCCGATGAACCAGGGCGCCGAGAGAAACCAGGTCGAGAGCGCCTTCCGCGGGGATTTGGAGACCATACTTCATGCGGCCGTATCATGCACACGAGGCCGTTCTTTGTCCATTTCCTGTGTCATCCGGCCACCCTTCGCCGGTCGCGATCGTTAGTCAACCGGGGCGCGGACGCCTTGGCTGATATTCGTGTAGCTGCCGGTTCCGACGGCAACGCGCTGGAGGGCCCGCACCATGTATACCTTCTTGGCCGCGCCGGGTGCCTGGTCGCGGAAGGACGGCTCGGTCAGCAGACCGTCAGAAAGGCGCGTGTAAGGACCGTTCCCCGAGGGAGAGGCATAGACATAGTATTGGCAATCGGGCTGAGCTGGGCTCCAGGCAAGCTGGACCTGTTGGGGAAGCCGAGTGGCCTTAAGGGACCGCGGTGGGGGCAGCAAATGGAGGCGGAGGGTCGGGTCACCCAGGACGGTCAGGTCCCGGGACTGATCATAGAAGATGTTCTTTGGGTTGTTCACCATTTCGAGGTGGCAGGCGCCGAGATGTTCGCCCAGGCTGAGGATGTCAGTTCTCCACAAGCCAAAGCGCGTCCACATGGAAGCCAGGCCGAAGTTGGGGGTGGCGAGGAGGGCCCGGAGATAATTGTTTCCAACCATGTTCCAATCCCCGACGTAAGAGGCGTGGAGCGTGAAGAAAGCTGCTTTCGGTTCATGCGCGGCCGGCACCAGGTCAGCCGAGGTATGTTCCAAAACGGGTATGCCGCTGTTGATTCGGTCTGATCCGCCAGGTCCGGCCATGAAACCCCACAGCGCTGGTCGCGCCCGGTTGAGGCAAAAGTCGCTTACGGTCATGCAACCAAGGTCTTGCCCGATGGCGAAGGCGGCGTGGCAGGCGTTTTCCAGGATTGGATTGGCGCGCGCGTCTTCAAAATGGGCGTAGACCATCGCCCCCAAAGGCCGGTCGCCTTGCTGCCAGGGCAATTGGCGATGCCGATATAAATGGTCTTTGCGCAAGTACTGCTCAATCAAACCAACCTCAGTCTGCCGGGCTTGCCCCGGCGGCGGCTGCTCCGTGAAGACGGGCATGCGCGCAAAGTCGACCCGCCCCACACACAACTGCATCACGCTCGGCAGCGGGATGCCGTCCTGGTCAAAGCGGCCATCGCCCGGCACATTGTGGCATTCGGGGAAATCGCAGTTCATCAAGTTGCCGCTTTGGTCCGTCCAGGTCCCAAGCAAGTCCCCGTAGAACATGTCGGCCGGCCACGCCCCCCGGTGGTCCGGTCCGAAGGGAGCCGGCCCGCAAGTGTGGCCATCTGGATTGAACGTGCCTGAATAAGGAATGCTCACGTGGCCGACGATGAAGATGGCCTTGGTGCTGGGATCTTCCGCCACCGCCGACTGAATCAGTGGCTTGATGATTTGGGTGATATTATAGGCGTTGGTTCGATAAGCCATCGGCGAGGTGTAATCGTCAATATGGCGCGGCACATCCTGTCGCAGCACCTTCCAGCCGTCACCCACGAGGTCCTGTTCCAGTTGCTGCAAGCTGGGATTGAGCCGCGCCGCCAAAGTCTGGTCCACGAGCACCAGCACTCGGCCGCGGTCTTCGATCGGAGGCAGGTCCAGGCCGACTGAAACATGCTCCGAGGCCGAGTGCCGTCCACCGCCGATGGCCTCCCGCCATACTCGATAGTCGTAGGCGCGTCCGGCGACCACGTTCGTATCGGTATAGCTGTTCTCTTTCCAGGCGGTCGTGAGCGTGGTCCAGTTGGTCGAGGGCCGGAGGCGGCGTTGAATCGTGGCGCCAAAAGGAGGGTTCGGCGGCAGTTTGAAACTCAGGAACACTTGAGGCGGGGCAATGGCAGCTTTGGCCCGGGCCCAGGTGAACTCGGCCTTCTGGAGCCGCCAGTTGCTGTCGGCCGTGTCTTGGCTGCAGATCCTCCAATCGAGATCGAATTCGTTTCGAGCCAGCTTGGCCGTGCCGATGACGGTGGTCTTGTCGAGATACCAGCAGACGTTCAAGCCGAGGGTGGCATGCCGCCAAACCAGATCAGGTTTGCTGTCGCCGTTGAGATCGAAAGTCCCGACAATTTGCCAGTCCAGGTCCGCCTCGATGGCATCGTTGCCATTGGACATTTTCAACCGCTCGCCCGATTTGATCGCGGTCCCCTTCATGAACCAAACCCCATTTTGGCCGGTTTTCTGGTGACGCACGATAATGTCCGGGGAGCCATCTCGGTTCACATCCGCGGCTCCAACCATTCGCCAATTTGCGTCCCATAACGGCACCAGCGGGACCGACTCGAGCATCTTGGCATTGTCCATCAACCAAATCGCTTGAAAACCATAGGAGACATTCTGCCAGAGCAGATCAGGCCGACCGTCCCGGTTAAAGTCAGCGACAGCGACAATCTTCCAGCTCAGATCCCCAGCCGAAGGCAGCAGCGCGTTCGCCGACATCCGCAGGCCTTTCATGTACCAAACGGCATTGTAGCCCGTCCGCTCGTTCTGCCAGATGACATCCGGCTCTCCATCGCGGTTGAGGTCGCCGATCCCAGCCGGTTTCCAGGCCGGATCGTCCGCCGTTGCCGGCAGGCTCTCCTCGCCGGCCACGTCCGCCCCAGACATGAGCCAGAGACGAGTCGCCCCTGTGCTCTTGTTATGCCAGAGCAGGTTCGGCCCGGCCACGTTTCGGGCCGCCGGCATCGACAGACAAGCGGCAGTCACCATTGCCGCCCAGACCAGCATCCGGACGATGGCACCGCGGGGGAGGAGGATCATACGTGAATGGTGTGAAACACAGCCCACCTATACCAGCCCGGCGACGGATTCCCAGCGGGAAAAAGCGAGGCTGAACTTGTCGCGAGGGTTGCCAGTTGGAATACTGGGAGCCGTGGGTCCTATGAGTTTGTTGCGCGCTCAACTCCTGGTCGGTCACTTTTGCGTCGGGTTGATGGCGGCGGCTTTCCTGAACACCGTCACCCTCGGTCAGCAACCGTCGCTTCCCGCCCTGGCTGAAATCAAGCTCGCAGCTGAGCGTGGCGATCCCCTGGCGCAGCAGAAGCTGGGAGATGCCTGTCTGGCCGACTTCGACTTCGCTCAGGCTGAGCATTGGTATCGAGAGGCGGCGGCAAAAGGAGTGGCCGATGCCCAATGGCAGCTGGGAATGCTCTGGCTGACTGGCAAACCGAAGATGCGCGGTGCCAAACCGGTGGAGAAGAACAGTGTCGAAGCGGTCAAGTTGTTGTCGCAGGCCGCCCATCAAGGCCACCAGCGGGCCCAGCTCGAATTGGGGCACTGTTATCGTGATGGGAAGGCCGTGCCGATCGATTTGGTCGAGGCCTATAAGTGGTATCAAATCGCCGCCCAACAGGATGCCATGTGGGGTCGGATGTATCGGGACCCCCTGATTCTTCGCTTGACCTCAGACCAAGTGGCGGAGGGCCAACGTCGCGCTGCCGCCTTTCGCCTGCGCAAAGCCGGTGGAATCCCATCCTCCGTTTCGTCCGTGGCGTCCGAACTGAGGTTAGAGGGCGTCATGGGATTCAAGGATCGCCGCCAGGCCGTGATTAACAAACGAATCTTCTCGGTCGGCGATGAGCAGAACCTTTGGATGACCGACCGGACGTTGAAACTGCGCTGTCTGGAGATCAGCGACGATTCGGTTCTTGTGAAAGTCATAGACGGGTCCGTGACAAACCAGTTCCGCCTTCGGCGCCAATGACGGTGGCCCAGCCTTTGGGATGCAAAATCACCCCGGCGCAAGAGCGGCGCGCTGCGAACCGACCAAGCCATGAGACTCTTTCCCGCGCGGACCTTGCCAAATTGGCCAACCTGCCTGACTGCTGTTCCGCAATGGTTTGAGTGGATTAAGACCTGGTTTCCGAGCTCATGGATGACGTCGGTGCTGACAGACTTCATCCCCCGAGCCCACAGCGGGAGTGCTCGAACTTAGCCGGGAAGTTGCGGTTAAAATGGGGCGGTTGGTGGCTGTCCGGCCTGGATTTGAACCAAGACAAACGCCTCCAAAGGGCGCTGTGCTACCGTTACACCACCGGACAAGCTGCCAGAACTTAGCTTGGTTTCGAGGCGCTGCAAACACAAAATGCCGGCGGCAAAAATCGAAGATGAGACTCCTTCATGCCCGCGATCCTGCGTTCCCGCAGCCATCCGTCCAGTTGCGGGTGGGCTCTGGAACAGATGAGCGAACCCCAGTTGCGCCCATGGATGGCAGCCCTCGCGCAACCCCGTCATGACGAAGCACAAGCGGATTAGAACCGAGCCTCTCCCGACTGGCTAATGAAGCGGTTCGACCTCTGCGGTTGGCCAGTGGCCCCCAGGATGTGGACGGATACGGGCGAATTCCGCAACCCGCACTATCGTGGAGCAGCGGATACCGCTGCCGGCGTGCTTGATTGAAGTTTTCATTATTTAATTTGATAAGAATTGTGAGTCTCCTTCGTCTACTCGAAGGCAGTTTCTGCCTGTCGCCAGGCGCAGAGGCGGGAATCGTTCCCGCGTTGCCAGGGATCGGGGCTGGTTTTTTGGGGTGTCAAATTGAACAAAATGAGCTTTTTGGGGTGGAACGCGAGAGAGTGGTATGGGCGCTGAGCAATTGCGTATTTTGCTGGTGGAAGATGATCCGTTGGTTCGTCGATCGGTCGAGATGTTGCTGACTCATCTGGGGCATAGCGTTGAAGCAGCGGAAAGCGGGACGGACGCCCTGGCCAAAATGGAGCGAACGGAGTTTTCCCTGGTCCTGGCTGATCTTCACATGCCTGGGATGAAAGGGGACGAATTGGCTCGCGAGATACGGCGCCTTCGGCCGAAGGTCCCTATCGTTCTGATTACCGGCAGCGGTTCCAGGCCGCCTTCTCCCGAGTTCGTTCGGGTCTTGAACAAGCCGTTTGCCATCGACGAACTCCGTGACGTCTTGCGGCTTTGCATCGACGCGAACGCAGACTCGCCAGCCGCACGCCTCACGGTGATTGACTTGGGAGACGCGTTTCAAATCGAAGCGTTCGGCTTTTCCAGCCAGGTCGAGAAGGTCCGTTTGCCCAAGGGGCAGGTGGTGAATGAAGTCGCTGGCCTGCTTAACACACAACTCAGCGAAAAGCGGCCAGTGGCGGTGCAGGCGCCGGACTGGATCCGCCAGGAATTGCGGCAACGCGGTTTCGAAGTCTGAGGGGCGGCGCTGCCTGGATTCGACATTGACGTGTCCTTCGATGGCGTTCAGGTTGAGCGGCATTCGCGCTCAAGCCTGATATGCTGCGATTGGTGCAACGAATCAGTTTGACCCAGTGGATCATGATTTCCATGGTCCTGGGCGTTGCGGTCGGCTGGCTTTTTCCTGAGTTTTCCCAACAGCTGCGAGTCGTTTCGAACGTCTTTCTGCGCCTGATCAAGTGCCTGCTGGTGCCTTTGGTTTTCGGCACGCTGGTGGTGGGGATCGCAGGCCATGGGGATGACCTGAAGGCAGTCGGCCGCCTGGCTTTGCGCTCGATCATTTATTTTGAAGTTGTGACCACGCTGGCTTTGGTCATCGGACTGGTCGCCGTGAACCTCAGCCGGCCGGGCGTCGGCGTGACCTTGCCTCCCCCCGCCAAAGACGGCTCCGGGATCACCGCCCAAAAGGTGACCTGGCAAGGCATCATCGAACATCTCGCTCCGCGCAGTTTCTTTGAAGCGGCAGCTGGCAATGACGTCCTCCAGATCGTCACCTTCGCCATCCTCTTTGCGGTCGCCCTGACCCAGGTGAAGGGCAAACCGCAGCAGCACATGTTGGCTTTCTGCGAAGCCTTGACCGAGGTGATGTTCAAGTTCGTCGGGGTGGTCATGAAGTTCGCCCCGCTTGGTGTCGGAGCGGCCATGGCCTTCACCGTTGGGCACAGCGGCTTGGGGGTGCTCCTCAACCTGGGCAAGCTGGTTTTGACTCTCTACGGGGCTCTGTTCGCCTTCTGTCTGCTCGTCTTCGTTCCGATCATGTGGCTCATTCGGATCCCAGTCGGCCAGTTCCTGCGATCGATCCGCGACCCGGCGCTTCTCGCCTTTTCGACCACGTCGTCCGACGCGGCCATGCCCGATGCGATGAAGCGGATGATGGCCTTTGGAGTGCCCAAGCGGATCGTTTCCTTTGTTATGCCGCTGGGATATTCGTTTAATCTGGATGGGTCGACCCTTCATTTGGCGGTTGCTTCCGTCTTCGTGGCCCAGGCTGCAGGGGTCGAGTTGTCCATCGGCCAGCAATTGACCATTATGCTGACGCTCATGCTGACGAGCAAAGGCATGGCCGGGGTCCCGCGCGCTTCTCAGGTGATTCTGGCTGGGACACTCGTCACCTTCGATCTGCCCCTCGAAGGCGTCGTTCTGATCATGGGAGTGGATGAGCTCATGGACATGGCCCGAACGACCGTCAACCTGATCGGCAATTGCCTCGCTACCGCTGTCATGGGACGATGGGAGGGCGAGCTAAAACCCGCTGCGGCCTTGCAGCCGTCAGCGGTGCTGAACGAACGAGACGTCGCTTGAACCTGGCCAAAGCCGCTGCAACGTTGGGTAGAACTGCCACAAAGGCCCCGTCACCTTGCGTTGTCGCAACCGCGCCGACAGGGAGGTCAAAGTCGGCACGGATTCTCCGGTCACCCAGTTGGGATTCTCGCCGGCGAAGTCCTGAAGCTGCTTTCTGATGCCCGCCACGGTCAAACCGGGCGCCAGGTAGTAAGCGGGTCGGAGCAGATCGGTATCGGCCTGAATCACTCCGTCCTTCCGCGCACGTCTGGCCAGAGATGTGCCCGGGTAAATCCTCATGCCGGCCACCGCTAGCGCGATCGGGTTCGGCAGCCGGCTGAAATTGGCAAAGGATTGCCGCACCGTCTCAGGCGTTTCTCCGGGTCCGCCGCAAACGAGGAAATGGCAATAAGGCAGGCCAGCGCGGGAGGCGTGTTCGCTCGCGGCGAGAATGTCGTCGAAGGTCAAGTCCTTTTGGTAGGCATCCAGGACCTGGTCGCAGAAACTGTCGGAGCCGAACTCGATATGAGCCAGGCCAGCTTTGGCCATAAGGGCCATCAAGTCGGACGTCAGCCCAACCGGACGCAAGAAACAGCTCCACCGCAGCTGAAGTCCCCGGCGTAGAATCGCTTCGCAGATGTCCACCACGTGTCCCGGAAAGGAGTTGAACACCGAATCGACGATAAAGATATACCTGGCGCCCAGACGGGTGAGTCGTTCGAGTTCGGCGGCAACGTCGTCACCGTCGCGATGGCGGTGCTGACGCCCTTCGATGACGGGGTAGGTGCAGTAACAACAATGATGACCGCAACCTCGCTGCGTCTGCACGTTCAGAGTTCCGGTGCTATGGACATAATGAGCCACCAGCCCAGGTGGAGGATCGCAAGCGCTTGGCAATGCCCCGAGGCGGCACGATCGCGGCGGGTTGGCCGCAATCTGGCCGCCCGTTCGATAGACGAGCCCGTCGATCGATCGGTAATCCGTGCCCTCCTGCAATGCGCGGATCAGATGAACCAGGCTCGCTTCTCCTTCACCAATGATGCCGAAATCGGCTCCCGCCCTTTCGAGGAGCTCCAGTGGAAAGATGGAGAAACCGCTGCCGCCCAAAATCAGCGGGGCTGGGGTCACCAAACGAATTTGGCCGCAAATGGAGCCGAGCTCATCGTAAAACGTTTGCTGACGGCCAATCAGGATGTCATCCAGGTTCCGGACCGACACGCCGACGAAATCGGGCTTGTATGCCTCCACGATTGTGGGCCAGGGCCTTGTCTCCGCCTGCAGATCGAGCCATTCCGTGGCGTGGCCGGCCTGGGTCAACGCGGCCGACAAGTGGGATAATGCCAGAGGAAACACCGGCTCCGGATCGGCGCAGCGATTGATGCTGAGGAGGAGGACTCGCGCTGACATGGCAGGCGGACGCTGTCCGCGCTTTCAAATAATGAACCGGCCGGGAACGGAGTTCTGCCCTGCCGCGTGCGGGTCGTCGAGCGAGCGTGCCTGATTCTCTCGTTTCATACATGATGACTACCCTCATGATGGCGGCCAGGCCTTGACCAGCATCAGCAATTCCCGCAGGCGGTCGCAAGATAGGGCGCAAAGGCTGGCGGTGCGCGCACTTTTCGCCCGGGCGCGATTCGAGCTCCACCCGATCAAGACCCGATCGACACGCGATCGAAACCCGATCAGCATCGGCTTTGCATCGGGTGCGGATCGGGATTGGATCGGGCTTTCGTCGTCATCACCCTGCGCCAAACAGGTAGCTAAGGACGTCGCGGCCCGCAGCAGGAACGGGGTGGAGTCCGCCGAAACCAAGCCCGTTGCGTTTTTACATCGGGCCCAGCAACCGAGGCGGTCCGAAGCAGGAAGCGGCAGGCGGTCAAACGACGTCGAAGCGAGTTGACTTCGAGAGACTCTTGGAGGCGCAATAAGGCATGCGTTTGGCAGTGCACCATTTCCAGAGTCGAAGGCAAGCGCGGCCTGCGTTGGCCCGTTTTGAACGGGAACCAGGTAGGCTCTGGCGCTGGCTGGCTGCCGCGGCACTTGTCGTCATCGCAATGGGTTGCGATCGACGCGAAGAACCCGCCGCTCCCAGTCAATCTCCACCGCCGGCCATCGACCTAACCACCACTCGGGCCGAAGCGGAGAAGGGGAATCCGGCCGCCCAAAAAGCGTTGGGAGATTTATACGCATCGGGCGGGCAGGTGGCTCAGGACTACAAACAAGCGGTGCAATGGTACGAGAAAGCTGCGGTCCAGGGACATCCCGGGGCGCAAAATAGTCTCGGCGAGCTCTACGAGGCCGGCCAGGGAGTGCACCCCAGCGACACCGCGGCGGCGGAATGGTATCGAAAAGCAGCTGAGCAGGGCGACGTTGGCGCCCAATACAACCTGGCGGTGCTCTATGCGTTCGGCCGCGGGGTGAAACTGAATGAGACCGAAGCGGTCAAGTGGTATCGAAAAGCGGCCGAACAGGGGAGCACACTTGCCCAGTTCAATCTGGGCCAGCGGTATCAACTCGGGAAAGGGGTAACGGCAGACCTCCCGGAAGCTTACAAATGGTTGAGCCTCGCGGCCAAAGCGATTCCGGACTCGGAGAAGATCCTCAAGGAGGCCAAGCGTCAGATGACCCGTGATCAGGTTGCCGAAGGGCGGCGGAGGGTGGCGGATTTCCGGCCTCAGACGAGCCTGCCGCCCAAGTAGCGTTCTTACCGAGAGAGTAGAAAGCGAGACGTTCGAGTTTGCAGTAGGGAACGCCGGTCGGCCGGATCAATCAGCCACGAACTCGAGCCAGCCAAACCGGTCGGGCACATGGAAACTGGCGGTGTGGGTGGGACTCCAAGCCAGGTAAGCATTGTCCGCCCGGTCATAGCGATAGAGATTCAAACGCCATCGCGCCCCTGATTCTGGCGGGGTCGAAGTCAACGACGGAATCGGGATCCTCATTTCGACGCGCCAAACCTTGGCCTGGCGGTCGACCTTGACGGCAAATTCGAAGTGGCTCAGCCAATCGAAGTCCTTCTCGGGCAACCGGACCAGGAGGTCGAGCCACTCGCCGTTTGGCGCCACCTCGTATTCGGAATACTCGGTCAGGCGGGACGGCACCGGGGCGATGAACGCTTCCAGAACATCGCGCTCCCATAAGCCGATCCGCTTGGTCTTCGTTTTGGCTGGCCGGAAGACAGATAGTTGGCGGTACGGTGCTTCGTAACCAAGGTAAAGAAACTTGTCCGACCACAAGGCCCGCGCCATCGTCGCGAGTTCGGGGCGGGCCTCGTTGTTGGACGATTCGCAGTCGATGGACACTGCTTGGGCCCTGGTCCAGGCCGGATTGTCTAAACTGCCGGTGGGCGCGAAATCGGAGGCGACGCGGAATGCTTTCATGACCGGCAACGGCATAGAGCGGGCCAGCAACCGGCGGGCGTTATCGAAATAGATCTTGCGCAAGACGCCGGCGGGCAAACGGATCCCGCTGATGGTCCAATCCCCCTGGATGGGCGTCATGTGGGGGAAATGCCGATCGCTCGTTTCGAGCCAGCGCCAGTGCTTGCGGTAAAAGTCGACCGCATCGGCATCGGATGGCGGCGGGCCACTCCCGCCCGAGCCGAGGGTCAGGCGATCATAAACCTGGAAATCGGTGGCAAAAAAGATCCGATCCTGGTGTTTGAGGAAAAGGCGGCGCACGCGATCGGGGGATTGACGGCCGATTTCAGGGATCCGCGCGGCCAAGTCTGCCTGCATGTTCGGGTGCAGGTCGAGCATGCGCTCGACCCAGTCCAGATCTTCCGCATTATTGGCGAAGTGCACACAGACGAAAGTGGTCTTGGGATGACGGGCAACGACCCGGCTGAGTGCGGCCAGCAGTTCTTCGCGGGGCGGATAAACCGCGGGGTCTCCGAACCACCAGTTCTTATGGTCCTTGAGCTCGGTCCAGCGCTCATTCTGTTCGTTATACGGCTGCCAAAAGGCGCGGGGGTCCGCGACATGGACAGAGACTGGCATGCCGAGTTCGCCGCAGCGTTCCCAGACCAAATCCAGCTTGGGATCATCGATCTTGATCAGTTCACCCGCTTGATTGCGCAGGAAGAGGCCGAGGCGTTTGAACTCTTTGAGGCCGGCGGCCCCGAGGCGGCGTTTCTTCACCTTGGCGGGCAGCCCGCGCCGGAAAGCCGGGACCATCCCAACTGGCGTAGTCGAGATTCGGCGTAGAGCAGAATCTTCCTGGGAATGCGATCCGTGATCGCCTTATTGGCGGCAAAGGAGGAGGACTTGCCAGGTTCTGCCGTGACGGTTCCGCCACCGAGATTGACGGCCAAGCGCAGCCCCATGGCGTCCATGATGCGGATGGCGCGGCTGAGATGCTCCTCGGTGCAATCGATGCCGGTGCAGGTCGATCACCAACCGGTGTTCGTAGATGCCGGGTGATCAGCGGTTGGGTTCAATGCGCCGGCCGCGGGTTGGATTCAGCCCACCGGGAGCAGGTGCGGCGGCAGCGCAGCCGGCATCAGCAGCATCGAGGCGTTCGACGTCTGCCATCTCGGGCGATACCGGATCGGGCGGGGAAGGGAAAGAGTTGTCCGAGCGCGCAGATGCGGGCAGGCGTTCGCGCCGGCGGAACGATGGGCCTGCAACCGAGGCCGTGGCGGTACTCCAGCATCAGCCACCGCGCACCTGCTGCTGTTCATCTCGCAGCTCCTCGCGGATGAGCGCTAATTCGCCCGCATCGAGCCAGAAACCTCCGCACCGGGGAGACCAACGACTCGACGCGGCGCCTTGACTGTAGAATGGCGCACGAAGACGATTTTTCTTGTCGGCGCAGCGGGGACAGGAGCGGCGCTGGGGTTGACGACCACTGGGGTCACTCTCCGCGCTCATATCGATTAGCAGTTCTCCTTCAAGTTCGCGCGGGTCATCCAGTTTTTGCAGCTCGAAATTATCAAACCAAATGCCGCCGCAGCCGCCGAGACAGACATCGACCGTGACGCTGCCGGCGCGAACCGGCGAGAGAAGACTGGCGCACACTGGACAGTTCATGGTTGGTTCCGAGTTCAGTGGTTTTGTTTGTTATCGTGGCACACCATATCGATGACGACCGCGCTGGCCAAGATCAGAACGTCGTCTTCGCCCTCCGCAATCTCGACGCCATAGGTGTCCGAAAGCCTAAAAAACTTCTTGGAAACCTCCGCCACCCTTCGGCCGTGCCGGCTGAATTCATATTCAAATTCTAGAAAGCTCCCCTTCGCTTCCAGATCGTCCGGCCCGGGGACGTCGACCGTGAAGCGGCAGTGCAAAAACGTGAAGAGCTTTTTCTTCACGACCGCGGCAAGTTGGCCTGCTCGATAAATCTCGTAAGTGGCGGCGAGCGCGATCAGCTTTTGCCGAATGAAGGCGAGTTCGTTGCCGGCGTTGTCCTGAAAGGAGAGTTTATCCCCGATGCTGAACGCCTTGCCATCCACGTAATAGACCTGGCGGTCCTGGCCGTCGCGGATCACGAAATCATCTCCCCAACTCAAGAGCTTTTGTTTCAGTAGGTAGCGCATACCCAGGAGCAGAGTAATTTATCCTTTGGACAGAGCAAGGCCGGCGTGGCAGAAAACTCAGGAGATGCTAGCGCCCGATCAATTTCCCCGAATGTTGTCCGCCAAACAGAGCTATCCCAGCTCAGCGCTGCTGGACCCAGCCCAAGCTGTCGAGCAGGAAGTCGAGCGGCTTCGCCACTGCCTTCGTCCGGGCATGCGGGTTGCCCTTGGGGTGGGCAGCCGCGGCATCACTGGCCTCCAACGGATGGTCGGAGCGCTCGTGCGCAAGTTGCAGGCGATGGGCACTCACCCGTTCATTGTGCCCGCGATGGGCAGCCACGGCGGTGCCACTCCGGAAGGCCAGACGGAGCTCTTGGCCGAATACGGCATCACCGAAACAGCGCTCGGCGTCCCCATCCGCGCAGCCATGGAGGCTGATCTGATTGGGACAACTCCGGAAGGGGTGAAGGCTTTTTGCAGCATCGAAGCCTTGGGGTCCGACGCCATTATTCTGGTCAATCGCATCAAACCCCATACCGACTTTGCCGGCCGCCTTGGCAGCGGCATCCTGAAAATGGCCGTCATCGGCCTCGGCAAGCGAACCGGCGCGGCCAATTTCCACGTGGCCGCGAGCCAATGGGGCTACGAAGAAGTGTTACGGAGCGTTTCGCGCGTGGTCCTGGCGAAAGCGCCGGTCATCGGCGGCTTGGCCATCATCGAAAACCAACGCCACGAAACCTGCCGACTGGCGGCGATCGGCCGTTCCGAAATCGAAATGCGCGAAGAAGCCCTGTTCATGGAGGCGAAACGGTTGATGCCCCGCTTGCCCTTCGACGACATCGACCTCCTGATTGTCGATCGAATCGGCAAGAACCTCAGTGGCGCAGGCCTCGACCCAAATATTATCGGCCGAAGCGTCCACGGCTATTCTTCTTTCCTCGGACAAAAGGACCTGCCCGCGCCGCGGATCAAGCGGATCTTTGTGCGCGACCTGACCCCGGAGACCCACGGCAATGCCATCGGCATCGGTTTCGCCGATATCACCACGACGCGGCTGGTCAACGCCATCGACAAGCGGGCCACCTACGTCAATGCCTTGACGGCCTTGACGCCGAACGGCGCGAAGATTCCGATCCACTTCGATACCGACCAGGAAGCCTTGAGCATGGCCCTGCAGTCCGTCGGGATCGCCGATACCCGGCAAGCACGCGTCGTGCGCATCGCGGACACGCTTTCGCTCGAGCGGCTGGAAGTGTCCGAAGCGTGCGCGGCCGAATGCACGTCGAGCCAGGGGCTTGAAATCAAGCAGGGCCCCGAGCCGATCCGATGGAATGGAAGCGGGAATTTGATCGATTTTCCGTCGATGTGAATCGTTGGCCGACCCGACGCCGCCATGTCAGAGCCCAAACAACCCGTTTCCGTGGAGCGTTTGTTTCCCTTCGTGCTGCGCTCCCGCATCCTGCTCATCGGTCGGGAGGTCCTGCACCGCAGCAAGCGCAAGCTCCACTTCGTTTTGATCACGCGAGACCTGTCGGCGAACAGCCGCAGCGAGATCTTGAAGGAGTTTGCCCATTACCCCGTGGTTGAGTGGTATTCCTCAGCCGAGCTCGAGACCTTCTTCAAAGTGAAGGGTGCCAAGGTGCTCGGGTTTCAGAAGTCAGGCCTGGCCCAGTCTATTTACGCTGAGCTGAAAGAGCATCGAATCAATCGGCCCCCAACATCGGCACCGGGGCCGAAAGGCCATCCTTCGGACGGCAAAAGCGGGCGGCTGGCCTAATCAAAAGAGGTCAGTTCCGTGAAGATTGGCCTTGAACGAGTTGTGCATGCCAAAAAGGCTCTGTAAGCACGGCCGTGCTTACGTGTCAGATGGGCCACTCTGGCTCATCTTGGTTTTCCTTTTTTGATCCAGCCTGGCCCACGAATGACGCGACCAGGCTTCGCCCCGGTGTGTTCGCCGTTCCGCAGCACCTGGACCCCGTTGACGAAGACGTGCACCATGCCGGTGGAATATTGGTGAGGTTGGTCATAGGTGGCGTGGTCTTGAATTGTCTTCGGATCAAAGATGGCCAGATCAGCAAAGTAACCCGGCAGCAGCGCTCCCCTGTTTGGCAGCTTCAGGTTCGTCGCGGGCAACGTCGTCAGGCGGCGAACAGCTTCTTCCAGAGAGAGAATCTTCTCATCCCGGACGTAATGGCCGAGGAGGCGAGCGACGTTGCCATAGGCTCGCGGATGCGGATT
>JAXMHN010000076.1:0-28818 GCA_046346765.1 Verrucomicrobiota bacterium
ATCTTGGTCGGTACTGGGGTTGGGATGCGAAGGAGATTGGCGGATTGGCTGTGTTGAGCTGGTTAGCGCTGGAACTTGGGCTGCAGCAGAGTAAAGTCGGGCATGCGTGCGACGATGATGTTGAGCATTGGCGGAAATATTGTGGTCGCGCTGGGGTGGTTTGGGGCGAGTTTACTGACCAGCGGAGTCAACAGCTATGGAGCCATAGGCTATCTGCTGGTTTCGTTCGTGGTCCTGAACGTCACTTTTTGTCTCATCGGCTTTCTGCCTGCTGGAACACCGCATCAAAGGGTGCGCTGATTTTGGAATAGGGGCACGGCGACAACTGTTGAACGCATCGGCACATTTGATTTCACAGTCCGGCGGACCCCGGCGGGAGTGCCCGAAAGCGGCAATATTCCAGCCATGTTTGGTCTCGCGGTCGCTGGTTGCATCGCAATGCGAACGGGTTTAGGCCGCTTGGGCCTGGCGGCCAACCTGCAGCCGCGAGCTTATCCCTCCAGTTCATAAAAACTCCACATATCCCTCGGTGCCATTGACGCGGATGGGCTGTCCGTCCTGGATTCGCCGGGTGGCGTCGGCCACGCCTGCAACGGCCGGTAAGCCATATTCACGGGCGATCACGGCGCCATGGGTCAATCGTCCACCCACTTCGGTAACGATGCCTTTGACGGCGACGAATAGGGGCGTCCAACTGGGATCGGTAAATTTCGTGACGAGAATATCCCCCTTACTCAAATCCGCGCTTTCGAGCTGAAGGATGACCCGCGCCCGTCCTTCGGTCACCCCGGCCGAAACGGGCAGACCTTGGATCACGCCCGGCCGGAGATTTTCCGGCTGATTGCGGCCGGTGATGATTTCGCCATCCGAGGTCATCACTCGCGGCGGTGTCAGCTTTCTGAAACACTGGAACTCTTCTCTGCGTTTTGCAATGACCGAGATATCCACCTGATGCGTGCGCACGGCTTCGCGCAGCTCATCAAACGTGAGGTAATAGATGTCTTCTCTTTGCGGAATCAGACCGGCTCGCACGAGGCAATCGGCTTCCTTGAGCAGAGCCTGCTTGCATATGAAGTAACGGCTTACGATGCCGTATTTGGGATATTCCCGGTACCCGCTCAAATTCCGCAGCAGGCTGATCATCCGCTTTGTTTCCGCGGCTTTTTCTTCGCCGTCCGGCAATAATTTTAAACGCTTGTCCAGGTCCTCTTCTTTTTTCAACGCCTCCTCTCGTCCTTGCTCGAATTTCCGGCGTCCGGCGCCCGCCTCGAAGTTTTTGAGGTTACCGAGTATCAAGGGCACCAGGGTGCTGGGCTTTTCGCTCCAACGAGGGTTGGTAATATCGATCTCCCCCACACAGCGCATGCCGTATTTGGCGAGGTACGATTCAATTGCCTTTCGCGCTTCCCGCCCACCCGCAAACGTTTCCAAATCTTCCAAAAACTGGTCGCTTTTTGCGTGCTCGAGAAAGTCGATGACGTCGCGGTCCGGACGTATTGCATCTGCCACCTGCAGGAGCGCCAGCCCCATTTCCGAAGTGATGTTGTGCGGCACCGACCGACACAGAACGTCAGCGGCGCACTTTTCACCCAGCCATTCTTCCATCTTTTCATTGAGCCACGAGGCCGCATCCATCGCGGCCAAAATCGCAGCCAAGTTCTGCGGATCCGCCAGGGTCGCTCTCATCTGGCCAACATCTTCCAGGATAAAGTCGAACAGCTCCAAACCGGATTTGGTTCCGATCGCCTGACTGAGTGCCGCGACCGATCGTTCGCTGCGCTGGATCAGATCAGCCACAATGGCCGGGTCATTCTCGATTTGAGTGCGAAAACCCGTCGGAGAAATCACGGCGCTGCCTTTCCCTGGAGCCGGCGTTTTCGCATCCGCAGGAGACGTTTTGATAAAGCCCCGATCGACCAGCGTCAGAAGGGCGTCTTTAATGAGCGGATCGGATTTTCCCAGGACATCGATGAAAGAAGCGCGGGCCGTTGGCGAGGCCAGGAGACCAGCGACATCCACAAATAGCCTTCCCCCTGCCGGATACATGGCCCGCGCGGCTGTGAGTTGAAAGAATGACCATCCAAGCGGCTTCATGGCGTCGGTCATCATCTGCTGGTGCCCGACCGACAGATACACGTGTTTTTCGTTATCCATCACCACTGGGATCGGGAAGAGCGTGGTGATCGGCCGGCTTTGCACAATGTAGAAGGCCCGATCTACCCAGCACCACTCGATGTCCTGCGGACAGCCGAAATGAGCTTCGATCTTTCGGCCGATACTTTCTAGCTCTATCAATTGCTCCGCGGCGAGTGCCTGCCGGTTCTGCCTTTCCGGCTCAATCTCTTGTGCGGTTGTGCCACCCTCTTTCACCGGCATGCTCGTTTGTCGTTTAACGGCAATCTTTGCCTCGACCACATTGCTGTCCTGCAACCGATAATGGTCGGCATCCA
This sequence comes from Verrucomicrobiota bacterium, assembly GCA_046346765.1. Classification (GTDB taxonomy): domain Bacteria; phylum Verrucomicrobiota; class Verrucomicrobiia; order Limisphaerales; family SIBE01; genus JAXMHN01. Next base: position 2,451 of record JAXMHN010000076.1, read on the forward strand.
TCTCGCCTGAGACCAACGCGTCCCCCAACCCGAACGTGGCCTCGACCGATGAGATCTTCCGATGGCCCGTCACCGGATCCGCCGTGAACAGAACCCCCGACACCTCTGGGAAAACCATCTTCTGCACCACCACTGCCAAGCGCGCCGGTCGCTGGTCCAAACCCTGTTGAAAGCGGTAGGCTACGGCCCTTTCGTTGAACAGCGACATCCAACATCTGCGAATCTGTTTCAGGATGGCGGCCGTTCCGATGACGTTTAAATAGCTTTCACATTGACCCGCCGCGGAGGCGCCAGGCATATCCTCGGTGGTGGCACTGGATCGCACCGCATAAGCCGACTCTCCACCGAAACGGTTGAGGAAGGCGTCAATCTCCGTTGTGATCTCCTCCGGCACCGGCACGTTTTCAATGATGGCCCGGATCTTTCCACAAATGGCTTCGATCGTTGACCGCTCTCCTGGCTTCAACCGCGCGAAGGCATCGAGCAGGCCCGTCAATTCGAAGTTATTCTCCGTAATTCGCCGATACACTTCTGTGGTGACGCAAAAACCCTCCGGCACTCGTATTCCGCTCATCCCGACCAATTCACCCAGGTTTGCGCCTTTACCCCCTACCAGCATCCGCTTTGTTCGGTCGATTTCCTGAAAGCCAAGGACATAAATGCTCATAGCACGATACCTCGTCAGCAACCCCATAGTATACGAGAGGTTCAACGAGATGCATGGTTCAAGTCTGGTGGGCGGGGCCACTTCCACAATTTCTGGAAGTCCTGCGGGCAGTGCCTTAACCCCATCGGATCGTGGTCGCCGGGACCATCAAGTGGTGATAACACGAATCCCGATGGGCGCGGAGTTCGAGGAACTGGAGTTGCTCGATCTTGTCGGCAAGTGCCAGACCTTGGTAGCCAGGTAACGTTCTAAGAGCGGGTGAAGAGTCAGGACGCCGATAGGTAAGATCCCGTTGGTCGCCTGGTCTTCGGCTCGAGTTAGCGCCTATTCTCCGACGCGTTCCCACACGATCGTCCATTCCTCCACACCAGCGGGCAAAGGTGGAGCCGCCCTGAGGATCAAGCGATTACCGTTGACCGTGCAATACCGCTTCCGCTCGGCTCCAACGCTATTGGGCACCCGATCGACTTCGATGCGATGAACCACAGAGCGCTCAACTTCGTTAACCTGGAAGGTGCCGGCATAAGCGGTGAGCCCATCGAAGGCGTTCCGCACTTCGCCGTCGGTGGGCTCTTGCGGGGATCGCCAGCGCGGCCGCGCCGAATTGCCGACGACGACGCACACCTGGCCGGATTTCGCATAGATGAGGTAGCCGGCCCCGGCGGGCCCCGTCTGCCCGTCCGGTCGCGTCGTGCCATCTGCCAAGCGCTGGGTCGAAGAGACAAAACGCCAAGTGCCCACAAGCTGGTTGCGCAATAGGTCCGGATTCTGCCCGCGCAGGAAGACTGCGCCACCGCACCATATCAGAGCAATCACAATAGCTTTCTTCATAGTCATCAGTGAAATCGAGGATTCTCTGGCCAGGTCTTTGGTCCGAAGCCAGTCCGATCCCGCTGCCGCCTGGGGAGCAGCCTGCGGACAGCGGCTGGAAAGACGCATTACGCTTTCCGGCACTTTGGTGCTAGGCAGGCCGCAGGCAAAAGCCAATGCCGGCAGAGAGGGGGAGGGTGACTGAATGCTCCTGATTTGACCATGGCGGCACATTCCACTTGAAGGGCCGTTTAAGCCAACGGGCCTTTTTAAGGCGCGATCAGAGTCGCTAATATGCGCCCATCGCGGCGGGCTGATTTGTCGGTGCTAAGGATTCCGGCCACGGCCATGGATCAACTGGAGACCGGCAAGCATGCTGACGCGGTCGCCAATCGCTTTGGACACAGTGCGCCAGGCGATGCCGCAATCAACCGTCAGAGCGACGCCTTCAAGGTCGCCAGCTGTTCTTTGGTCCTGCGGAATGCATACTCGCCGTGAGCTCTCCTTAAGCGCGGTCCTTACGTTTGTTCGGTGTCGCATAATCAAGATGCCAATCCAGATCCCATAAACCGTCCAGCTTCACGGTCTGGCAATGGCCGTCGAAAAAGGCCACGTTGACGGCTCCGGGCAAAGGTTGGTTGTTCGGCCAGGAAAGCGGCAGGGGACTGGGCCGGCTTCCGTGACGTGGGATGGCCAACGACGCCATGTCGCTGACCATTCCGCCAAGGGGATGCTGGTTGCTGACGTGAAAGTCAAAGCTGACCGTCCCCGTCAGATTTGTGGGGGGCAAATCCGTCGCATGCGGACAACAGGACCAGGAAACGGAATCGACCGCGAGCGGGGTTAGCGAGGGTCGGCGCACCTGCCCGTCCACCCTGAAATTGTCCACAGCCAACATGGGGTTCACCGGTCCATTGTGGGCGCAAAGGGAGACTTCAAGAAAATGCCAATTGAACGCATAACTTCCCAGCCGGTTCGTTACCGCAATCTTGAAATCGCCCACTTGCCAGAACGCGCCTTTGCAGGACCAGGCCAGGTTGACCGTGCCGAAAGCGGCAAAACCATCCCGCCGCGCCGGCGCACTCGGGCAGATCCAGCCTAACTCCGGGCGGCCGAATTCGTCGACCCAGGCATCGAATATCTCTGGAGCGTCCAGAGAAGCAACATCGTCTTGGCGGACGCGATAGCTGAGGGCGATCTGCCGCTGGTTGCTCAGGCACTGAATGGTCCTGGCTTTTTCCTTGGCTCTCGCCAGCGCCGGCAAAAGCAGGCCAGCGAGAATAGCGATCACCGCGACCACCACCAACAACTCAATGAGAGTAAAAGCCCGTTGGCGGAAAGCCGCGATTACCCGTGTGACCCCAGGATTCGCCATGTCAACCCCGTCTTAAGCCACGCTTCCTCCACGTGAGGAAAAATGTCAAATGCCTAATCGTCACGGCGCCCCGAGAAAGCGGCCTTCTCACGAAACGGCAGTGGGCGGGTTTCCCCCCGCTTGTTCCTGGGACTTGCATTTTTTGCGGCCTGGCCGAAGCTCGGCCGGTGGTCCAGTTCACCTTGAGGTCCAAAGCTTTCTTTGGTTTGTCGGTTCGAGCGGTTCCATGGCCGCGGCCACGGGTTTTCCGCCAGTGGTCGTCTGCGTTAGTGCCACTCCTGCTCGCCACTGAGTTGGGCGGTTTGGCGGCGCCGTGGCCTTCCTGGCGCGGACCGGAGGGGACGGGAGTTTCCCCAGAGAAGTCCCTTCCAGTCCATTGGGGGCCCGATCAGAATATTCGCTGGCGGACGGGTTTGCCCGGTCCGGGTAATTCAACGCCGATCATTTGGGGCGAGCGCATCTTCGTGACGCAGGCGATCGAGAATCGCCGGATGCTCCTTTGCTTTGATCGGGCAACAGGCCGGCAGCTTTGGGCGCAGGGCCCGGCTTATGCCGAGCCGGAATCCACCCACGAAACCAACCCGCAAGGTTCCTCCTCTCCGGCCACGGATGGCGAACGGGTGGTCGCCTGGTTTGGCTCGGCCGGCTTGTATTGCTATGACGTCGACGGGAAGGAGCAATGGCATCGGGACTTCGGCCGGCAAAATCACATCTGGGGTTGGGGAAGCTCGCCGGTCTTCTCGGGCGACCTGTGTTATCTGAACTTTGGTCCGGGCGAACCGAGTTTCCTGGTGGCGGTGGACAAGAAGACCGGGGGGCAAGTATGGAAAGTGCCGGAGGCCACCGCTGACACAGGGGAGAAGAAGGTCGGCCAGGATAAACCTTTATGGGTCGGATCCTGGAGCACGCCGATTGTCATCACAGCTGGTCAACGCCAGGAACTGATCTTGACCGGACCCAATCGGGTCCAAGCTTTCGAGCCAACGACTGGGCAAGAGCTTTGGAACTGCGCTGGGCTGAATCCGTTGGTTTACACGTCCCCGCTTTACGACCGGACGACGGGGATTGTTGTGGCGATGGGGGGCTACATGGGTATGGCGCTGGCAGTCACCGCGGGCGGGGCAGGTGATGTGACCGCGTCGCGCCGACTCTGGCATCATCCCAAGACCAAACAGCGGATTGGCTCAGGGGTTATTGATGATCGCTACATCTACATCCTGAATGACCCGGGGATAGCGGAATGCTACCAGCTCCAGACCGGCAAACTGGTCTGGGAAGAGCGGCTAAGAGGCCCGGCGCCAAAGTCCGACAACTGGTCATCGATGGTCGCTGGGGCTGGAAAACTCTACGTCATCAACCAAGGTGGTGACGCTTTTGTGCTCAGGGCGTCGCCCCGATTCGAGGTTCTGGCCACCAACTCGATGGGTGAAACCACCATCAGTTCGCCAGCCGTGTCTGACGGCGAGATTTTTCTCCGCACTCACAAGGCGCTTTGGTGTGTCAGTGAGCGAGTCAAAGCGGCGGCGGGAAAGGAAAGATAGATTGCAGGTCAAAGCAAGGGCCTGGTCTTTGGCGTTGGAAAGCGTGGGCGCGGGTCAGGCCATCAGCCCCTTGGAAGGACTGCGCGTTTTGACTCTCCACGGAGCGCACGCCTCTTTTGAGGAGCGGGTGAAAGGTCCAATCACCGCCGGCAAGCTCGCTGACCTGGTGTGGCTTGACCGCGATCCAGCCACCGTTGCCCCACAGACGATCAAGGACATAAAAGTGACGCGCACCATCGTGGGCGGACGCACCGTTTATGAGGCTTGACGCGCCGACGGTGAATGAATCATCGCGGTTGAAATACCAGTTGGCCATGTTCGACTCAGATGGCACTTTGGCGGACACGCTCCCCTGGATGCGTTCCGTCTTTAACGAACTGGCGGAGGAGTTCGGATTCCGGAGAGTGGAGCCGCATGAATACGAGCGCTTCCGCAATCTCCATGGGGCCGCCTTGTTTCGCGAACTCAGGCTGCCATTGTGGAAAGTCCCACGCGTCGTCCGGGCGATGCGCCATCGAATGAGCAGCCACACCGGCAGTTTCCAGCTTTACCCAGGAATGGCCGAGGCCCTGGAGCGGCTCACTCAGGCTGGGATGCACGTGGCCGTGGTGAGCACCAATTCGCGGGAGAATGTAGAGCGTATCCTCGGAGCACGGTGCGCCCCTCTTGTTTCCTACTTTGGCTGTGGCGTTTCTATGTTCGGTAAAGCAGCGCGCCTTCGCCAAACCGTGCGGGCCTGCGGCGTGGGTCCGCAGGCATCAATCTACATTGGCGATGAAGTCCGTGATGCCGAGGCCGCGCACGCGGCCGGCGTGGCTTTTGGCGCGGTCGTCTGGGGTCAGCACAACGAGGCTACTTTGCGCACCGCGGGTCCCACGGAGGTCTTCTCCTCCGTCGCGGATCTTGCCCACAGGTTGGTCGCGCCTACGCCGCGTCTTTGATCCCGCCAAGGGGCTCATGACTTTGGCGAGAGCGCTGCCCGCGGGCGGCGCTCAGGGGAGGGAAAGGCGGCGATCGGCAATCGCAGGCGAGACCGTCTCAGCTTCGAATTCGTTTCGGTCGGCGCCTAGTTCCCAGGGCGAAGGGCCAACAAACTTGCTGGCTTTGCCTTCGATCGTCAGAGGGCTCGATCAAAGTCAATGGTCACCATCGCCCAAAGCGGCTCTTGGTAAGGGACGGTGTTCTTGATGGCCGGATGCGCCTTTTCCACCTCCGCACTATAGCGCGCATGGGCGAAAGCCGGACCGATCCAGAAATAGGAGGCGCTGTTAATCTGGATGTAAGGGATGTGACGAATCACACGGCAGTAGTCGCGGTGCAGGTGTCCGCCGAAACAAGCTGCCACCTTCGTCCCCGCGCCCTTCCCCTCATTGGCCTTTTCCAGGACCGCCCCGAATGGCGGCATGGTTTTCGATGCCCCATTTCTCATGGTCGAGCGGTTGATGGATGAAGACCAAAGTGGTCAATTCCGTGGCGGCCAAGTCCTGCGCCAGCCACTGAGCCTGGTCGGCAGCCACATATCGGTAATAGGGCTTCTGCCCAGGACCAGATCATTGCCATCCAGAATGATAAAATGCACCCGCGGCGGTCGAAGGAATAGTAGCGCGCAGGCATCTCCAGATACTCAACCACCTTGTCTCGTTTAAAACTGCCATCCATATCATGATTGCCGAGCACGTGATAGCGATCCTGCGAAGGAACGCCAGATATCGAGGAACGGGCGGTTACGGTCGATTGGGGTGCAAAAAGTCACCCAGCTGGAGGATGAATTCGACCTGCGCGGCTTTCATGTGCCTGACGAAAGCTCGCAAGCGTTCCTCACTGTCATGCATGATGTCCTGGTGCACGTCGGCGATCAGTCCAAATCCTTAAGTGCTCCCGCCGGACGGAACGGCGCGGCTGGTCTGACGGGCCAGGGGAGCAGCAAGCTGCTTGCTCCAAGCATGACCTGGCGCACAAAGCGACGGCGGGTGGAGGGATGGTCGGTCGGCATTATCCTTGTGGCTGCGTCCATTCGTCGATCCCACTGATCGGTCGATCCGCTTCGCCTCCGTCGGCGCGGGCGTTTGCCTGGGACCGGAATGAAGCCCGGCATGCAGGCCGCGCCTCAATCACCCAAACGTAACCGAAAGAAGCGCTGGCGCGAGTCGATTCCAATCACAATCCGGTGGATGCCGCCATCAAAACCTCGCCGTATCCAGGGCTTTCCAATCCATCGGCGGGCTTAAGCTGAGGCTTCTTCCAAGATCAGCCCGGAGACCACACCCGGCCAAGCGATCTCGAGCTCGCGCCAGACTCCGCCCATTGAGCGTGAGCTTGGCGGAGCCGAAATAGCCACCGTGCGGGCCGCAGAGTCGTTCACCGGACGAAGGCTCGCCTGGGCCGAACACCTGGGTGGTAATGGCCGCTACTCCAATGTCCTGGCTCGCACCAGCGCTTCCAAGAGGGCACTTCCACCGGGACGCAGCGCGCCGAGGTCCCAGGTGACCTTGTGGTCTGAGAAAAGCGGCGTTCCCGTGCTGGCAGTGGCGGAAACGAGGTCGTAGGCGACAGGCAAGTCACTCTCCACCCGCACTTGGTTTGCGGCAACGCCGCTCAAATTGGCGGCGACGATTCGGATTTTGAAGGGTGCCCCGGCGACTGGCTCTGCCGGAATGAAGCCGACGTGCACCGCGAGGTCAGCCGTCCCAGAGGTGTAAGCGGCGATTTGCCTAATGCCGCCGCTGCTGTCGTAATGGTGAACGAGATTGGTGAGCGAGTCGTAGCGCATCTCCACGAGTCGTCCGGCCGCGTCATAGGTGCAATCGACGACGCTGGCCAAAGCGCTTGGTGAGGCGGCGGCCGTGACCGCGATCAGGGCGGCGGTGGCCCAGCGAAAAGCGCAAGGGGTTTCGACCAAAGGCAGGTGGTTCATAGACGCTCCCTTCTCATTCCAGGGCCTTCTCGAGCCATTCTTCGAACTCGCCCCATGAATCTCCGACCCAGTTGTAGGCTTGTTTGTACCAAGGCCCGGGCGGCGCCGCTGTCATGGTCACGTCAGTGCGGACGGGGGCGGTGGCGAGGAGTTTGCGTTCGTCTTCGAGGGTCATGGGAATTTCGCCGTGGGCGTATTCGAGAGTCCGCCACACGCAGTTTTGGATAGGATTCCATCGTGGGCCCCGCTTCGGATCGTTTTGCAGGCGTTTCCATTCCCGCAGGAGCAGTTCGTCTTCAAGTTGGGTCGACTTAATATCGTAACCGGCGACGTGCGGGTAAATGATGTTGCGCGGCATCAGCACTTGATAGTCCGATTTGCCCGATTCAGGCGCAAAGTTCAGCGCCAAGCGTCCCTTGACTTTGCCCTGGGCATCGTAGACATCCACCTCAATCCAGGCGTGGCCGAAGAACCAGACAGTCCGGTCCAGCCCTTCCGGATCAGCGGCGCGCAGCGGGTCTCCCCCAGCATAGTGGTATGGATTAAGGCTATGAATGTCCGCATGCCGGAATGGAATAGGATCTTTGGTGAGGAAGCTCGCGGTCTCGGGAGAATAGTAACGGGCCCGCATTTGATAAAGGCTCGCGCCTTCGCGACGCACGCCGTAGCGGCCCACGAAGGTGAAGGGCTGGGAGTTGACACCGGTTCGGGCCAGCACCTGTCCGTAAGGCGAATAAGAATACGCATCCGTGACGGCGCCGCGGGCATCCGTCAGCGCGATCGTCGAACCGGCTTTGTCAAAATGAGCGTAGGACGGCGCTCCCGTCGCCGCGTCAATCAGGTAAAGTAAGCGTCCACCTGGCGACCAAACATAATAGCGGACGAAGCGGCCGTTGGCCTGATCTTTCTCGGCCACCATCGGGCCGAGGCCGATGGCGTAATGATAATAATAGCGCGCCACGGAGGCGCCTTCGGCCCGGCTGACAACATCATTGAGACCATTGTAGGTTAGTGTCGCGGCGCCCGCCCGAATCAAGCGCGACGCTCCATCGTAGGCGTATTCCTGCCCCGGTTTTCTGATCAACCGACCTCGCGCATCAAACATGTAGCCAGGACTGCTGATCTGACGGGCGGCATCATAGGTCAGGGTGGTGTGGCCGGGCGTGATCAGACCACCCGGATCGAGTGGAGCCTTCAGGTTGATCCGCGACACCTGGCCGGCAGCGTCGAGTGTGTAGTTCAGATCAATCAAGTCTCCTTCTTGGATTCGAATCAGTCTCCCGGTTGGATCATAGGTATACACCCCATCGACCCCGTTGGCCCGGACGACTCCCGTCATCCGCCCGGCGTCGTCATAGGCGAAAGTGAGGACGGCTCCGGACATTGAGTCGGATACGCGCGTCAACCGGTCTCGACTGTCGTATTCGTAGTGAACCACGAGCAGGTCGTCCAAATAGCCGGCGGCAACGAGCCGACCGCCAGGATCGTATTCGGCGCTAAAGTTTTCATCCGAGCTGGTGGTCCGGGTTATTCTGCTTTCCGCATCGTAGGCGAGCGTGACGTCGTTGGCTTCGATCAGCTGGTTGAGTGAGTCGTGGCCATAGCGCAGTTCCGTGCCGTCGCTGAACCTGGCTGTCACGGGATTGCCGCGGGCATCGTAGGAGGCATCGCGGGTCGAGCCGTCGGGAAAGACAGTGCGGGCGAGCTGCCCTCGCGAATTGTAGGTATACGTGGTGGCTCGGCCCAGGGGATCCGTCTCGCGCCGAGGACGGCCCATGGGAGTATGCGCGCAGGTCCAGCGCTGGCCGTCGGGGTCCGTGATGACCGCCACTTGCCCGAGTTCGTTTCGTTCGAACTGGGCCGAGCCAATCACCGGCTTGGCGCACGCTTCGAGCAATCCGCGCGCGTCGTAGGTCCACGCATTCGTCCGCGACAATTCGTCCACCACGTTCGTCACTAGTTGGAGATGATCCCGCCGCAGGGCACGCGTCTCGCCCATCGCGTCGGCATACTCCACGGGGAAGCCGAGCGGGTCGCTGACTTGAGCTTGGGACTGGCCGAGCGGGTTGGCCCAAGCTTTCAGGATCCCTTCCGCATCATGGGCGAATGTCCAGACTTGGCCCGCTGGATCGATCAAAGCGGCCAGACGCTGGCGAGTGTCGTAGTTCAACCGGATCACATGGCCGTTGCGATTCGTGATGACGGAAAGCAGTTCAAGCGGGTCGTAGGCCGTGGCGGTTATTTTCCCACGCCGATCGGTGACCCGGGTCAAGCGGTCGCGCAGATCGTAAGCATACCTGGTTGTGCCACCGGCGGGATCGGTGACGGCGATCAGGTTGTCGTTGGCGTCGTACTGGTAGCGGTAGGCATGGCCACGCTCATCCGTGACGACTGTGACACGGTCAGCGGCGTCATAGCCGGTTTGCACCGAAGTGCCATCCGACCGGACGGCATTGGTCATTCGGTGGAACTGGTCGTAACTGAAGTGAATCGGGCCGGAATCCGAATCGGCCCGCGAGGCGATCGTGCCATCCGGGTTGTAAGTGAAGGTGACTTGGCCGCCGAGTGGGTTCAAAACCGACAAGACCTGGCCGTGGTCATCGTAGGTCATGCGCCAAACCTTGCCGGCGCGGTCCTTGAAGGCGATCACATTACCGCTGGCATCGTGGCTGAACTCTTCCGTCGAACCGTTGGGATAGATGATTCGGGTGGTGTCGTAAAAGGTTATCCCCCGATAAACTCGCCCCTCGAACTCAAACTGAACCACGGCGCCGTTTGCATTGGTGATGGCGGCAACTTTGCCGCTGGGGGCGTGATAAGCGAACCGAGTTGTGCCTCCGCGGCGGCTGGTAACACTCGTCCTTTGGCCGTTGGTGTTTGACAACAGGGTAATGACCTGGCCCGCCTCGTCCGTCAAGGTCGCCAGCTGGCCGGAGGCAGAGTGGACCACACGACGCCTGCCGCCGAGTGGATTCGTCATCGAGGCCGAGTTTGCCTCGTAGACGAACGCGTGCGTATTCGTGCCGGATTCAATCTGAGCAGCCACCCGGCCTTGGCCATCCCAGGATTGGGCATATGGAATATTGTTCAACGGTCTTACCTTGGCCGCGAGCAAAGCACGGACATGATTGCTCCCGGAGTTGCCACCGTAGCGGTAGCGGGTGGCATTGCCCAAAGGATTGCTGACCGAGGCCAGCGCGAAATACTGGTCCAGAATCTTGAAACTGCCGCCGGCCGAATCCGTAACCACGATGTTGGTGTAGCCGAAGTTGACCGTCCGGATGCCGTCGGTTACGGACAGCAACTGCTGAAAGCCGCCACTGGTCAGCGTCAACGATCGTCCCAGCCCGTCGGATACTTGCGCAAGCCGCCCTCCTTGGTAAGTCAAGGTGTGCACATTTCCCTGGCCGTCCGCGATGGCGGTCAGGACGCCGTTTGTGTCGAAGGTATAAACGCGATTGTCACGGGGGTCGCCCAAGGTCCATTCGCTCGCGCTGGCGATGAGCTGGAATGGAACGTCCCTCAAACCGGTCAGCCTCCAGCCAGTGCCCTCTTGCTCAAACGGGATGCGCCGCCCTTCCCACGAGACCACCGTCACGTTTCGACCTGCGCGTAGGAGGCGCCAATCGAAGTTGCAGGACCAATTGTCTCCGAGCGGACTTTGGACGAGCGCTTCCCGGCTGAGCCCCGAGCCGTAATAACGCACGAATTGCAGCGGCATCGGCCCGCCCAGGTTCAAATCGGGCTGCTCCAACATAGTGAGTTCGCCACTAAAGAGATTGACCGGGTCCTGGCTGGTTGCCGACGAGGTGACGTTGGCCGCGCTTGGCGGCGTCGTGGCGGGTTGATTCACCGTCACCTCAACTGTGAATAATCCTCCGGCATCATGCGGCGGATAAAGCCAGCCGAGTGTGAGAATGGTTTTTCCGGGCCCGTTGGCCTTGATCAGGAAGCGGCCGTCACCCGGGCTGGAGAAGGTATCCTCGGGCGTCACTTGCACCACGTTGGTATCGTAGCCAGGATGGGCCAAATAGAAGCTCAGGCCCCCTTCGCTGGTGACATCCGATTTGATCACATAAACCCCAATCTGGCCGGGCTCGAGCGCGAGGGTGGGCGGGCCCCCCTCGTGCGCCTGCAAGCGACTGCAAAAAAGGCAGGCAATCCAAAGGAACGTCTTGGCCGGCCAGCAACGTCGTCCCACGGGTCTCATGAAGTCTTCAGAAACTACCAAGCGGCCGGTCGAGTACCCAGCGCAAACTTGAAAGACTAGACAGAACAGCCTCGGGCGGCTGCGTTCACCTCCATCCAATTTTCGTTGTTAACCGGGCGAACCGGAGCCAATCTCTCTCTTCCCGCCATCCCGCTCCTGAGCGGAGCACGGCGGCTCCGCCTATGCGTGATCATCTTCTTCCGTCCTCTCTTCGCCACGTCGCCTTCGTCGGTATCTTCGGCTTGGCGGGACTTTGGCCCTCGGGCCGCGGCGCGGCGGTGGACGCTCCTCCCGGCGCTCCGCCTCCTCTATCCGAGGCCTACCCTTTGCCGAAGCTGGCGCAGATTCTTTTGCCGCGTGACCGTTGGCAGCCTTTTCCGGCTTTCACCAACCGCGCCGATTGGGCGGCGCTGCCGGATGAAGTCGCGAAACACCTGGTGCGTCTGGGCGAAGAATCACTCAAAAGCCCCTTTCCTTCGCTGCCGGCGTCGCTCTATCTCGGTTATGCCCGGGAAGGCAATCGGTCCAACTTTGAAGGCGCCTATTTTGAGCGCCGCGCCGCGCTCCAGAATCTGGTCCTGGCGGAATGCGTCGAGGCCAACGGACGCTTTCTCGATGCCGCCGTGGATGCCTGCTGGGCCATTTGTGAAGAGTCGAGCTGGTGCCTTCCCGCCCATGTCGGAGTGCAGCGCGCCCGGACCGGACTGCCCGATGTGACGGAACCGATCGTCGATCTCTTCGCGGGCGAAACGGCGGTGACGATGGCTTGGACCCTCTATCTTTTGGAGTCGGAGCTGGATCGAGTTTCGCCCCGGGTTTCCCAACGGGTGGCGCTCGAGCTGCAGCGGCGGGTGCTTTCTCCGGTGCTGGAGCGAGACGACTTCGGCTGGATGGCTTTGCATGTCGCCAGCCCCGACCGGCGCCCGAATAACTGGACGCCCTGGATCGCGGCCAGCGTGCTGACGACTGCTCTCGTCGCCGAGCCCGACTCCGAGCGCCGGGCACTGATTACCTTCAAAATGCTGCGGAGCATCGACGGCTTCCTGAAGTTTTATCCGCGGGATGGCAGTTGCGATGAGGGCCCAAGCTACTGGGGACGCGCCGGGGGCAGTCTGTTGGATTGCCTGGACATCCTGCATGGCGCCACTCGTGGGCAATTGGATGTCTTTGCGGACTCCCTCGTCCAGGAGATAGGCCGCTTTATCTACCGCGCATTTATCGCGGGAGATTACTTCGTGCCGATGGGCGATTGTCCCGCCCGGTTCCAGCCAGAGCGGGACGTCGTCTTCCGGTACGGCCGGCGCATCCGCGATCCGCACCTGGTCGAGTTGGCCTCGTTTGGCGCGACGGTTTCGTCGATCCTCGAGCATAAGTTCCTTGGGCGACAGCTCGACGCGACCTTCGACGCGGCCCAGATCCTGGCCGCGCGCCCGGCGGCGCCGCCGCTGCTGCGCGATGTTTGGCTAAGCAGCGAGGATTTGCAGCTGATGACCGCACGCGGGCGGGATGGCTCGACGCAAGGCCTTTATCTCGCGGCTTGGGGAGGCCATAATGCTCAAAGCCACAATCATAACGACGTCGGCAACTTCCTCGTGTTCGCCGACGGACAGCCCGTTTTCATCGATGTCGGGGCCCCGACGTATACCGCCCAGACCTTTAGCTCAAAACGGTATGACATCTGGGCGTTCCAGTCCGCCTTCCACAATCTGCCGACCATTAACGGCGTCGGACAAGGCGCCGGTCGATCATTCGCCGCTACCCGGGTCGTCTGTCAAAGCAACGACGCCGAGGCGCAGCTCCAGATGGACATCGCCCCGGCTTATCCCGCATCCGCCCACGTCAAATCGTGGCTGAGAACTCTGCGGTTGAATCGGGGTGGCGAGGTGACCGTCACCGAATCGTTTGAGCTCGCCGCAAGTGTCGCTGAGACCTCGTTGAATTTGATGACGCCGCTCGAAGCGGATACCAGCCTTCCCGGCCGAATTCGGTTGAGGAGTCAGGCGCGGCAGGGCCCGTCCGCCATCCAGGTTCAATTGGAATACGAGGCCGAAAAACTCTCGCCGCGAGTCGAGCGCATCGATCTGGCTGACGGCCGCCTGGCCCGTTCCTGGGGGACGCACGTCAACCGCCTGATCTTCCAAGCCAGGTCCGCTCCGCTCAAAGACACTTGGATCCTGCGTGCGAGCGCTGAGCAGCCAGGGCGTTGAGCAGCGCTGGTCAGGGGCAGGGGACCGCGCAACTTACCCAGGGCCATGACCGAGACCGCGTCATTCGTGGCGTGCTTAAGGACGACTGCCTCTGCCCTAGGTGACCGTGAGCTTAAATGCCGTCTCCCCGTTCGGCAGCACCTCAAAGAAGCTCCCGTAATTGACGGCCCGGCCAGCTTCGGCGGCCTTGAAGAGAAAATCGGTGAACTGCGCCTTGGAGACCGAGCTGCGGATCTCCTCCGGCAACGTATCATAGAGTTCATCGGGCGCCCCGACGCGCTGGGTTGCCGGTCGGGCTCCGATGATCCGAAGGTGCTGATCTTCGGTCCGCTCCAGCCTGATCCTTTTGACGTCGAAGAGGAATGGGATGACCGTCGGAATGATCACCGGAGCCATCCCTGCCGAGGCCCCTGCGGCCGCAAGAACGCCCGCCACAAGAATCCCGACCACGACCGCTTTGGCGACCCCCTCGCTCAGATTCCATTGCCATGCTCCGCCGAAAGCCGGTTCGGTTCGGCCGGCATGCTTCAGCGAGAGGTCTCGGGCAGACGAGACGACCAGATACATCCCGTCGTTCGGGTCGAGCCGGAGCGTGTTGGCCAATTCCGTCCACGCTTGGGCCAACTCGCGATGGCCAAGCTTTTGGGGTAGCTGCTCCACAAACTGGTTGAGATCCACCGTTGTCATAAGTCGATCGGGTTAAAATTAAACTCCACTTCGCTCCGGAACAGCCAGAGGGCAATGAATTGGCCTTCTTGACGCCGTCGCGTGCTTTGTTCAGTAAATTCCAAGCCCCTCCCAAATCCTCGGAAATCGTCGCCCAATTGCCGTTGGAGGAACTGAACCGTCAATCGAGCTGTATGGGAAGACGCCGGACAAATCACTCCGCGAACCGCGCTCCAGGGGCGTTCGTCCCTCGCCAGGCAACGAATGATCAACGCACCAAATTCAGGCTGATCATTGCAAGGCGTGGTAAAGAATCCATTGACCTCGCCAAGGAGCGCGCGCAGCGGAAGGAACAACGCCTCTGGTTGCACGTCGCACACGATCCAGGGCAACCGCTTTTGCGCGGCCATTTTCTTGAGCCATTCTGTCCAATGCTCTTGGTCTTGGAGAAGAAGGCTCGCCCACAAGCAGACGATGGTGAAAGGACGGCCAAGGGTGAGAGCGCGTCCTTCGGCTCCTTCTGGCGGGGTTCTCTCCACGGACAACTGGCAGGTATCGCCATCCGCCTGGACTTCGTCACGCGGCGCGGCATAGACCGCACACCGGCCGGGCGGTGGCGGCGGCGTCTCCTGGCCCAAGTCAAAGTTCCGTGCAAACGACCTCCAACCCCGCACACAGACGATGGCTGGGTCATCCAGTTCGTTCGCAGGACGACGCTGGACCTGCAGCGGACGCTCTCGATTGACGACGATTTCCACGATGGCAACCTGGTCCAAGGGGAGCGGCCGGACCGACGGACGGGCCTTGGCGACGTCAAGGCACTGAAGCGTCTCTTTGCGGTTGAGGCCGGCAAGCTCGGTGCCGCGGAATGTCTCCGACAAGTAGTCAATCACAGCCCAGACCAATTCCTCGCTGATCCGCGCCATCTGTTGGCTGATCTTCTGCCGTTCGCTTTCAAGAACCCGGGTCGAATCAGCCGCATCCAGCCAGACTGATCCTGCGGGAGCCTGACTCATGATCGCCGCCTTTGGATCGACGATCTGCCGATACGGCTTGCTTTTGAGAAGTGCCACCACGGGCTTGAATCGTTCACCGAGCACGGCGTTCAACGCCCGCGCTCGTTGTCCCGGCCACAGTTTGACCAACCGAAAGAAGGCAGCATCGGGAAGCGACCGGCCAGGCAAGTCGATCAACCGGTCCCAGGGTTGGCCGCTTTCGGCAAACTGGGCGACAGCGACGGTCGACCAGCAAAAGCGAATCATGGCCTCCACGACGTGAGACTTGAAAAAGTCCAGTTCGATATCGCCAGCCATCAGATCCCCGAGCTTCAGGTAGTCATCATATTCTGGACATGCGGCCATTCGGTCTCGGGCAAAGGCCCCTTGGTCGAACCACTCCGCCTGATTGACACAGTAGAAAGTCGCGCCGACCTCCTCACTGGTCCGGGAGCAACTCCCCAGCCACTCGTGCCACCGGCGGCTCGGCGCGCCTTCCAATGTCACCCGGGCCAGGAGATGCCCGAAAGGGGTGGACCGCCTGATAATGCCGTGCATCTCTTCATGCGGTGCTGCCAGCTGGGGAATGAGCGCGGGCGCGCCCCGGTAGAGCTTGTAAGAAGTGGCCAGAGACGACGCCTCGGCTTGCGCACTGAACTGGGAAAACCTGTCAGATGGAGTCGTAGAAGCGCTCATTTCCTCTGGCATGCTTCGGCAATGTCCTGGCGGAACAGGTCAGAGGGTTCTACTCCGGCGTCGCATCTTTAGCAAGACCGTCATCCACAGCTCGCTCGGATGTAATGAACTGGCCGCTTTGGCGGCAACCATGGCCGGTTGGGACGGACCTGCCGTCTTGCGGCTGGCATCGGCGCCGACTCTTCTCCAGAATTCACGCCGCTATGCTCCAGACTCTCGCCATTGAGAACTATCGCTCGATTCGGAGCATTATCGTCCCCTTGGGCCAGCTCAACATCGTCCAGGGAATCAATGGATCAGGAAAATCGAACCTCTACAAAGCTCTGCGGCTGCTCGCCGATACCGCCGACGGCGGAGTCGTGAGATCACTCGCTCGCGAAGGGGGCCTCCGCTCGACCATGTGGGCGGGACCCGAAAAGCATCTCGCGCCATGCGGGCCGGACGTGCCCCAATCGAAGGCACCTCTCGCAGACAGTCCGTCCGGCTTAAGCTCGGCTTTCCGCAGCGCCGACTTTAGCTACGGCATTACTTTGGGCCTGCCCGCCCAAGCTCGTCTGCGTTCGCGCAGTCCCGAGATCAAGCGGGAGTGCATTTGGACCGGAGCTGTGTGCCGACCCGACCGGGTCCTGGTCGACCGGAGCGGTCCGCTGGTCCGCGCCCGGACGGAAGAGGGGTGGAAAACGCTCGGAGCGGGCCTGCGCCTGTTCGAGACCATCTTCGAACAGATCGCGGATCCGAACCGCGCCCCGGAAGTGTTGATGGTCCGCGAGTGGATCCGGAGCTGGCGCTTCTACGATCAGCTCCGAACAGACGGGGATGCGCCCTGCCGTCTGCCCCAACTGGCAACGCGCACCCCCGTTTTAAGCCAGGACGGCGGGGACCTGGCGGCTGCGATCCAAACGATCATGGAAATAGAGACGAACGTGCCGCCGCCGATGCGATAACCTCGGCCTTTCCCGGCGCCAGGCTGGCAATCGCCACACCCGCGGACGGCCGCTTTGTCATCGAGTTTTATCAGAAGGGTTTGCTCCGTCCGCTCAATGCGGCGGGAACTCTCCGATAGCACCTTGCGCTACCTGCTTTGGGTGGCTGCTCTTCTCTCCCGCCACGTCCGCCCTCCATGATGGTTCTGAACGAGCCGGAAACGAGTCTTCATCCCGACCTCCTTCCCGCTTTGGCGGACTTGATCATCAAAGCGGCGGAAAGAACGCAGCTCTGGGTCGTGACTCATTCCCCGGCGTTGACTTCCCGTCTGCAGCGCGGTGCGGGCGCTCGCGTCATTGAGCTGGCAAAGGAACTCGGCCAAACCCAGATTGCAGGACGGAGTCCGTCCGAGCGGCCGGCATGGCGCTGGATGGAGTAACTCTCGATCGAGTTATCCCTCAGGCGCAGGCGAGAGTTTTATGAAGATCGATCTAGCAACGACCGACCAGGAGATCAAGGCGGTCCGGTTCCTGTTTCAGGAGTATGCCAGCGCATTGCAGGTCAGCCTTTGCTTTCAGGGATTCGCGGCTGAGTTGGCGGGTCTACCCGGCGACTACGCTCCGCCGCGCGGGCGTCTCCTCCTGGCGACTCATGATGGCGGGCCGGTCGGATGCGTTGCCTTGCGGCCCATTTCCACCTCCATCGGCGAGATGAAACGCCTGTTTGTCCGACCGTCGGGCCGAAACCAAGGGCTGGGCAAGAGACTGGCGGAACGGATCGTCGCCGAAGCCCGGGCGATAGGATTTGAGACGATTCGGCTGGATACGTTGGCTGGGATGACCGCGGCGAGGCAGCTTTACGAGTCCCTGGGCTTTATGCCTTGCCCACCTTATTACGAAAACGCCGCTGCAGGACACGATCTTCCTCGAGTTAAGGCTTGGCCGGAAATAAGGATGGACCTTGTCCAGCGCTTCCTGAAACCGCCGGCGCCGCATGGCGGCTGAGGCAACAGCAGCTATCCGGTCGTCGCTGTGAAGAAGTATCCATCGCCCAAGCCGTTCTCTCGAACAGGGCTGACTCGGTCAGGCTCTTCGGGCTATCGTCACCTCCATGCGCAACCCGGTCCTTGGTCACCGTCAGTCGGCGTTCACCTCCTCTTTTCGGGCTCAGATTTCTTGCCCTCGCTTTACCTTCCCCTGGAGCGCACCGGAGCCGATCTGCGTGCCGGCGTTCACCGCCTGCTTCGATCCTGATCCCGACGGCGCGCGCGTGCGCGTCCCATGGCATTTCGAACTGGAAGGGCCGATCGACCAAGTGCTCTGGTTCGGAGAGCTCAAGGCTGCCGGCAAGTTGGACTGTGCCTTGAGCCTGCGCCTGGCGGCCGATGTCGCCTCGAGGCTCCAGTTGACGGTCGCCGGGCAATCGCATGAAGCCGTGGCCAAAGGCGATTCAAATGGGTCCGTCACCGTTCGCTTCGGCTCGTTCGATATTCCGTCGGCTGGCTACCAGCGCTTCACCTTGAGTTCGTTGAACGGGCTAGTCATCCCAACGGTGATCTGGACGCTTTGATCCTGGAGGGGGCGGCGGCGGAGGATGCGCACTTCAATCTGAAACCGAGACGGAATGCCGCCTCCGTGCATCTCTTGCGGTCGCGAAGGACCTGCAGGTGGAGGCCTTCTACGCAGGTTGACGGGCCTGGACGATCCCCTCTGGACTTACCATGGCGTGCGGCTGGCACCGGGGCAATACGGCATGCAGGTCAATAGCTCAACCAGGCGGCGCATCATTTCAGCATCCGGGACAGCGGTCACGAAGCGGTCCATCGGGGCCGGTCATGAGGACCGGGTCTCGCTTGTGGCCAAAGGCGAAGGGGTGGTTGCTGGGCTTCGGCAACGAAGAAGGCACAGGCAGGCACAGCCATTGGATCTACGCGTGGAAGACAGGTCAACGACAGCGCTTCCTTGTCACCGCTAAACCAACCGGGCCCAACCACACCATCTACAGCGGTTACTACTTCCATCCGGAGAAAAGCCAATGGATCCTGATCTCAGTTGGGAAGGCCCCAAAGGAGGGGGCTACCTGCGCGGCCTTTACAGCTGGCAAAAGCTGGGGCGCCAATGGGCATCTGCGGCGCAAGGCGCTCTTCGGCAACCAATGGGTCCGCACCCGCCCCGGGGTCGGTGGATCGAATTGACGACCGCCACTTTCAGCCATGACCCGACCGGACGGTCGACCAGCCTCGATCGGTTCATCAGGACTGGAAAACGGGCAGTTCTTTCTGTCCCACGGCGGCTTCATCCCAGGCTATGCGCCGTCCGGCGAGAAGTTCGAACGGCCTGCGACCGGCTTGCCGCCCGCCGACCTCGTTCTTCCTGAGATTCCGGCGTGAGGAGAGTCATGAGCCGGCCGGCTGGTGGAGCGCTTCGTCACTGGCTTCGTTGCCTGGCACATCGGTCGCCGATTTTGGTGACGGAATCAGCGCTGTCGGACTGCGGCGGGACGGGGGCCGAGTTTCCCATTGACAATCTAGGGAAGAGCCGCCACCTTCTCCCCTAGATAATCTTTAGGAACAGCTTGCCATGGCCACACCCGAATTGCTCCAGGGAACCCTCGATATGCTCGTCCTCCGCGTCCTCAATAGCGGCCGCATGCATGGGTGGGGCATCGCCCAACGCATCCATCTCGTCTCTCGCGAAATGCTCAAAGTCGAGAGGGTTCTCTCTACCCCGCGCTTTACCGCATGGAAGAGAAGGGCTGGATCCGATCGGAATGGGGCCAGTCGGAGAACAATCGTCGCGCCAAGTATTATGAACTGACCAGGTCGGGACGCAAGCAGTTGGAAGCGGAAAAGCAAAGTTGGGACCGGATGTGCGTCGCGATCGCGGAGGTCATGCGTTCAGCTTGATATCTTTATGAGCTGGCTTCGCTATAAGCTCCGCACGCTCTTCCAAAAGAAAGACGTCGACGCCGAAATGGCCGAGGAGATGAAGTGGCACATCGAGAACCAAACGCTGGTCAACATCGCTGCCGGAATGAGTCGGGCGGAGGCAGGGCTGGCCGCCCGCCGTCAGTTCGGCTGGGTCGAATCGATCAAGGAAAGGTGCCGCGAACAGCGCGGCGTTCGTTGGTTGGAGAATCTGAGTCGCAACCTCCGGTATGGCGTTCGGCAACTGTGGAAGAACCCCGGCTTTAGCGCGATGGCGGTTCTTACGCTCGCGTTGGGCATCGGGACATGCACCTCGATGTTCAGTATGGTCAATGCGGTTCTGTTCAAGCCGTTGCCATTTCAGCAGCCAACCCGCCTGGTCTGGATCGAGAATATCAATGCGGCCAGCGGCCTGTCAGGCCGAACCTCCCGGATCGATACCTTTGTCGGTTGGCGTGCACAGAGCAGAAGCTTCGAGTCCCTGGCGGCGTATCACGCTTTCTCCGGTAACCGGCGTCTGACCATGACAGGTGGGGGAGCTCCAGAGCGCCTGCGCAGCGTCGCCGTTGCCGACAACTTTCTGCCCACACTTGGCGTTGCCCCGCTGCACGGTCGCAACTTCGTCCCCGAAGAATGCACCTTCGCTGGTCCCGGCGCCGTCATTCTCAGCCACCGCTACTGGCAGCGCCGATTTGCCGGCGACCCTGCCATCATTGGCCAGTTCATTACGCTGAATAACAAACCGAACGCCGTGGTGGGCGTGCTCCCACCTGCCTTCGACTTTTCCGCGATTTTCACGCCGGGTAGCGAAGTGGATGTCTTGACCCCATTGCCCTTGTCGCCCGAGACGATTCGGCAAGGCAACATCGTTTTTGGGATCGGCCGACTGCGGACGGGTGTCACGATTGATCAAGCGTTGACCGAACTCACTCTCATCAGCGAGCGATTGCGCCAAACCATCAAGGGCGTCGGACCGTTTGGCGCTCATGTTTGCCCGCTGGATTCCGCCCTGCGCGGCAAGTTCCGCGGCCCGTTTCTTTTCCTGGCCGCGGCGGTTGCCTGCGTGCTTGCCATCGCCTGCGCGAATCTGTCCAACCTTTTGCTGGCGCGGCTCAATGCTCGTCGTCCGGAATTTGCCGTCCGACACTTTCTCGGGGCGAGCCGACGTCATCTGATCGAACAGACTCTGACCGAGAGTGTGCTCCTGGCCTTCGCCGGTTCGGCCATCGGTGTGCCGCTGGCTGCTTGGGCGACTCAGCGGTTGGCACGGTTGGATAGCTTTGGGGTGCCCTTGCTCCAAAACGCATCGGTCGATTTCGTTGCGCTCGCGGTCACGATCGGAATAACGACCCTGGCGGGCATCGCCTGTGGACTGCTGCCCGCATTCCATTTGGCGGGGGGCCACGATGCGCGCGGGCCGCAGGACGCTACCCATCAGCGGAGCGCCGGCCGCAGCGCTGCCTTCGCGCGCAGCGCCCTCATCGTTGCTGAGGTGGCGCTCGCTTGCATGCTGCTGGTATGTGCCGGGCTGCTGCTGCGCAGTTTCAACAGCGTCCTGCGGGTTAATTTGGGATTTCAACCTCAGCACGGCCTGACCTGGCGCATTGATCCCACGCGGACATTCAAGAGTGGGCAGGAACTCGATCGTTATCTCAGTGGAATGGCTGGAGCCATTGCGGCGCTGCCGGGCGTCGAGGTGGTCGGGTTCAGCGACACTCTGCCGCTGGGGCGAAACCGGTCGTGGGGTGCGGGTGAAGTCGGCGTGCAATATGCGGACGGGCAATACCCGACCGCCTATCCGCGCCTGGTCGATCCCAACTATCTGAGAGCAATGAAGATTCCGCTGATGGCCGGCCGTCATTTTGCCCAAAACATCGCGAGCAACTCGGCTAAAGCCGTCATCATCAATCAAAATCTGGCTCATCTCCTCTGGCCGGGCCGCGACCCCATCGGTCGTCAGATTGATATCAATGGCGGTTCAACCGTCGTCGGGGTGGTGGCGAATGTCCGGCACAGCTCGCTCGAGGAAGCCGAAGGCAATGAAATGTATCTGGACTGCCGGCAATGCGGCGATTGGAGCGCCTTGGAAATGGTCGTGCGCAGCAGCCGGTCGGCCGATGCCCTCGTCCCGGATGTGCGGGCGGCCCTGGCCGTCTACGATCCCATGCTCCCAACCGAAGGGGTCCGTCAACTCGAAGACCTGATCGACGCCGCGATTGGTCCGCGTGAATTCATTACCCGCCTCTTGGGCTTCTTCTCCACCTTGGCCCTCGCCCTGGCCGCGGTTGGACTCTACGCGGTTATTGCCTACTCCGTTACCCAGCGCAGCCAGGAAATTGGCATTCGCATGGCCATCGGAGCACAGCGGCGCGACGTGCTCCAGCTCGTTCTGCAGGGCGGCCTCAAGCTGGTGGCGATTGGGGTTGTCTTCGGGTTGGTCGGTTCGCTTGCTCTGACCACTCTCCTGAAGAGCTTGTTGTTCGGCGTGACGGCGCACGATCCTCTTGTCTTCGCAGGCAACGCGGCCTTGTTAACTGCGGTCGCGGGCGTCGCCTGCCTGGTGCCCGCATTTCGCGCCACCAAGGGCGACCCTTTGTCGGTTCTCCGGAGCTAAATGACCTCTCGAACATACGCCGTGAATCGAACCCAATTCCTTCCGCTTCTGGCGAGATTTGCACTCGTCGTGATAACGATCCACTGCGCC
This sequence comes from Verrucomicrobiota bacterium, assembly GCA_046346765.1. Lineage (GTDB taxonomy): Bacteria > Verrucomicrobiota > Verrucomicrobiia > Limisphaerales > SIBE01 > JAXMHN01. The sequence goes on from JAXMHN010000076.1 coordinate 25,086, forward strand.
ATCCGGTCGACGCCGAGTCAGTCGCCGCCGCCGTCCCGGAAACTAAAGGACCAAATGCGCCAGCCATGGCTGCGCAGTGGCGACCGTTTCATTCGCGGGATTTGGCAGTCTCCTCTGAGATTCGACTGGCCGATTCCGCCGATGCCCTGGCCAAGAGCCCGTTCGTTGGCAGTGCCAGCGAGGCCGCGCTGAACGCTGACGGCCCATCGCCGGAACTGGCCGACGGCAGCACCTCTCCTGGCGCTCGCGCTGACTTCGTGGGGGTGATCTCATTGATCTTTCGGACGGAAAGGGATTAAAGCGCGGCCTGGTTGCCTATGCTGCCACCACGGTCAAACGCGAGACGGCCGGCAAGCCTTACTTTGCCTCGGAAGTGATGAGGGCATGCGCGCATGGATCAACGGCAGGCTCGTGGTCGATCAAAGAGGCCCAAGGCCGCTCACGTTCGATGAGGATCAAGTGGAAGTGGACTTGAACGCCGGCGAGAATCGGCTGCTGGTCAAGGTGGGCGTGACGGACCGGCGCGGCGCTGCCGCTCGGGTCCTGGAGCGTGGCGCCATTCCGCCGCGCCTCCAGGAAATTGCCCCTTCGTTTCAGGTCGAAGGCACATTCCTGGTCATCAAGTCGGACCTGAACTCGAGTCAGGCGGCCGAAGCTCGGGTCACGGTGCAGACGCTGGCGGCTGGCGGCCAGATTCTCGGTGAGAAGACGGTTAGCCGCGGCGAGACGGTTCGCTTCGACTTTGCGGAGTGGCCCGATGGTGCCTATGAAATCCGGGCTGCGACTCGCAAGCCCGACGGGCTTCGCTCCGCCGCACACCTCGCGTGGTTCAAAGGCGACGCCATCGCCGCCGCCCGTGAATTGATCGCGGCTGCGGCCAAAGCCGATGGGAGCACGCCCATTGGGCAAACCGTCCAGATGCTCGGCGCCATGACGCTGGATCGCCTCGGCAAGGAAGGCCTCGCCATCACGGGCAATCCCTGGTGGGCGATTCATGCGCCTTTGATGGAGTTTGCCGAATTGAAGCTGGAGGCGTCCGGGAGAAAATTCGCTCGCGCCCGGAGCGGCGGCTTTTATCGGCTCGCCTGGCGTGATGAGGTGGACGGCTCACCCCAATTCGCGCGCGCCTACCTTCCCATAGGCTACGACCCGATGAAGAAGACCCCTCTGGTCGTGCGACTCCACGGCTTCAATCCGGCCAATCCCGACTACGTTCAATGGTGGAGTGTGGATTGGCGACACAGTCTCGCTGACGTCGACTACGGCCAAGGGGAGGGCGTGATCTACCTGGAGCCACATGGTCGCGGCAACTCCCAATATCTTGGCATCGGCGACCAGGACGTCGTCCGCGCCATCCAAGAGGCCAAGGACCACTTCATGGTGGATGAGGACCGGGTCTACCTTTGCGGCGAATCGATGGGTGGATGGGGCGTTTGGAATATCGGCACCCGCCATCCGGAGCTCTTTGCCGCCCTCGCTCCGATCTATGGCGGCTCTGACTACCACTCGTATCTCACGGAGGAGCAGCTGGCAGCGTTGAACCCAATCAGCCGGTTCCTTTTTGAAAAGGACAGCACTCAATCTTCTGCGGACGCCCTGCTCCATCTGCCCGTCATGGTGTTGCACGGCGATGCCGACCAGGCCGTGAACGTGGAATGGTCGCAGTATATCGTGCGCATGCTGGCCCGTTGGGCCTACGACGTCCGGTATGTCGAACTGCCAGGTTACGGTCACGAAGACATCAGTCGCTTCCCGTTCATCTTCGATTGGTTCCTGACACACCGGCGCGACTCCCAGCCCCGCCAGGTGCGACTCCGGTCCGCCGAATTGAGGCATGCGACGGCCTATTGGCTGACGGCGAACGCGCCGGCCCGATTTGATGATTTCATGGTGGCGGACGCTGCAGTCGTCGCGACCAACACCATTCGGCTCGACACCAAAAACATTCTCGCCCTGACGCTCGCACCCGGCCCCAAGCTGATCGACTCCGCGAAACCCGTGACGCTGGTCTGGAACGGCGTCGCTCAAACTTCCGCCATGCAGAACGGAAAGATCAGGCTGCAAGGACCGGACTTCCGGCCGTCCGGTCACGACAAGAACGCTCGCTTGCCCGGCTCCCTTGGCGACCTTTTCAATCTCCCGTTCGCCATTGTCAGAGGCACGGCTTCAGCCGATGCCGCCATGAACGAGGCATGCCGTCGGCAGACGGACGCCGTGGTCAAAATGTGGCGAGACTGGCAGCGTCAGCCACCGCGCGTGTGGGGTGATTCAGACATTTCCGAGACCGAAGCCAGCCACTATTCACTCCTCCTCATCGGCGGCCCAGAAGCCAACCTGGTCACGCGCAGGTTTGCGCAGGAGCTGCCGCTGCGGATCGGACACGATTCGATTTCGATTGGCGATCGCGCGTTTGCGGTCAGCGACGGTCGAGTGGAGTTGATCCGGCCGAACCCGCTCAATCCGGAACGTTATGTGTTGGTCGCGGCCGCAACGTCGGCCGAGGGCATGCGGCTCCGGCCTTTGGACATTCGAAATTCGCCCTTCGACTTCGTCATCGAAGATGGCCGAGTTGCCTCGGCTGGGCAGAAGGCCAATCGCACGGAGCTGTGGGTGGCCGGTGGTTGGTTTGATCCCCATTGGGCTTTGGACGATGGGCGCGTCCAGTTGGGCGATCCGGATGCCCGGGCCCAGGCCCTGAGGTTGCGCGGGCCCTTGGAAGAGGGTGTGCTCGATACCTTTGTCGGTGATTACGAGCTGGCGCCGGGCGGCATTCTTCGGATCAGACGGGCCGGCAATCGGTTGACCGGCCAGGCCGGCCAAGATCCGCCGGTCGAGCTGGTGCCGGCGGGCGAAAACACGTTCTTCATTTTCGATGGCTCGACGGTGATTGTCTTCGCCAAAGACGCGACCTCCAAGGTCGCCTCCTTTGTCGCGACTCGCCCCAATATGACGCTCTCCGGTAAACGCATCAACTAGTGTGCGAAAGCAGCACCCGTCCCGGTGGTGCCACAGACTCCGAGCCGATCGGCTGGAGTGATCGGCCCAGCTGGGACCCAAATACAACCCTGAGGAAAATCGCATGAATCTTCACTCGTTACGACTGGCAGTTTTGCTCCCAGCCCTCCTTCTTGCCCGGCTCGCGACCCACGCTCAAAGCTCCGCCATCCGTGCCCCAATGCAAGCGGATAGCTGGGACTTTCAACCGAACAAGGTCGAGTTTCTGGCTGATAATTCCAAACCGGCCATACGAATCCTTCCTGGGGCAGGGCCGGTGATCTTCAAAATGGCGGACTTCACCGACGGCACGATCGAATTTGATTTTAAACCGCTGGATCCACGCTTCGCCACCTTCTACTTCCGGTGGCAAAACGCGCTGGAGAACGAGTGCTTTTACTTCCGGACGGCGCGCGCCGGCGATCCCACCGCGGGCGACGCCGTGCAGTACGCGCCCTTTCTCGGAGGGATCAACCTCTGGGACTTGCTGGGGCACTTTCAAGCCAAGGCTTCGTTTCAGAAACAGGCGTGGAACCATGTCAAACTGATCGTTGCGGGCGCGCAGATGCGGGCCTATGTCAACAGCGAGCACCAGCCGACCCTCGCTGTCCCGCGCCTGGAAGGAAATGTGACCAAGGGGCGCGTTGCCTTTGAGGGCGAGGCCATCATTTCCAATCTCGTCATCCAGCCTGGCGCGGTCGAAGGGGTGCCACCGCAGGCTGGAATTGACCCGACGGAC
>JAXMHN010000077.1:0-28690 GCA_046346765.1 Verrucomicrobiota bacterium
GGCGCGTTGGCCCTCGGCAGATCGGCCTTACTCTCGGCCCGCCGGCAGGGGAACCGGGTTGGATACCTTCCAGACGCGGAGATAGCGGGGGTCGTTGTGGGTCGGGTCAATTCCCTCCGTTCCGGCCAACTCACCAATCTCGTTCGAGCGAACATCGAAATTGGCGAAACAGGCGTCTCCCTCCAGGGCGAATCCGCCGCTTTGAGCGTCGCTTCCAGGCGCGGCACTTCCAGGATCGGCTTCGCCATTTCGTTAACCAATACCCGCATTTGCGCCCCGGAGACGATCAACTTGACATGATTCCAAATCATTGCTGCGCAAATCGCACGCCGCTCTCGTCCGCGCTTTGGCGCCGAAAGAACAGGCTGACGAAGTCCGGTTGAAGAGGTTGGAAGTCGAACTCGATCATGCCATCGCGAAAGGCCACGCCTGCCAGGGCCACCGGACCCGCCCCGCGCCTCACGCGGAGGGCTTCGGTGCCATGATGTTTCAGGAATTCGACCTTGTCCGCTGGGCCATGCCAGTGCTCCGGATCCATCGGGATACGATCGGCTTGAGTGGATGGAGACAAGGCTGTCCAGATGCTTAGGAAGAGCAAACTCAAGTCGCAGGGAAAACGACCCGCCGCAAATTTGGATGTCATCATTCACTTCCTAACACCCGCGCGGGTCGCGCCAGTTGGCTACTCGGCTGGACGCGCAGCGGTAACCGGGGAGTAGTCCGAGCCTGAGACAACCCAGGCTCGGGGCAAGCGCCTCTGGAGCCGCGCCGAAAGGTTTTCCAGGTAGAGGTAGATGACCGGCGTGATATAAAGCGTGAGCAGTTGTGACACGACCAATCCTCCCACCACCGCTAAGCCCAATGGCGCCCGTGCTTCGCCCCCGGCACCAAATCCAAGCGCGATTGGCAGCGTCCCCATCAAAGCCGCGGCGGTTGTCATCATGATTGGCCGAAAGCGGAGCAGGCAACCTTGCTGGATGGCTTCGGCAGGGGGAGTGCCTTGGCGTTGCGCCTCGATAGCGACATCAATCATCATGATCGCGTTCTTTTTTACAATGCCGATCAGCATGATCAAACCGACAAAGCCGTAGATGTTTAGATCGTGACCGAAGAGCATCAGGGTCAGGAGCGCGCCGAATCCGGCTGACGGCAGCCCAGACAGAATCGTGACCGGATGGATGAAGCTCTCGTAAAGGACGCCGAGAATCAGGTAGATGACCAAAATCGAGATGAGCAAGAGGATGCCCAGGCCTTTGAGGGAAGATTGGAAGACCTTGGCCGATCCCTGAAAGTCAGCGGTGAGACTGGCGGGAATGTGCTGTTCCGCCAGCATTCGATTCACATCGTTCACCGCGGTGCCCAACGATACGCCAGGCGCCAGGTTAAACGATAACGTGACCGCCGGCAGCTGTCCAAAGTGATTGACGGTGAGCGGCCCAACGCCGCGGGAAATGCGCGCGACCGCTTTCAAAGGGACGAGTCGATTGGTCGTCGAGGAGCGGATGTAGAGATCGGCGATGGCGCCTGGGTCTCTCTGGAATTGGGGCAGCAATTCCATGATGACCCAGTATTGATTAACCGGCGAATAAATCGTGGACACCTGGCGGGAGCCGTAAGCGCTGTAGAGCGCGTTCTCGATCTGCTCAGCCGTCACTCCCAAGACCCGGGCTTTGTCGCGATTGATATCGACGACCACCTGCGGATTGTTGATTTGCAGGTCGGTGGTTACATCCTGAAATCCCGCCAGCTTCCCCATCTCGGTTTGAATCACCGGCGCCCAGTGGTAGAGCTCTTTCAGGTCCGGTCCCTGCAGCGTCAATTGATACAGACCTTTGGTGATCGTGCCCCCAATCCGGATGAGCGGTGGGTTCTGCAGGAAAACGTTGATGCCGGGAATACCCGCCAACTTCTGCCGAAGATCAGCAATGATCTGGTCGACGTGGGGTCGAGTGGAGCGGGGCTTGAGCCGGATAAAGACCCGGCCATTATTCGCGGCCGTCGTCGACCCGCCCGCGCCAATCGACGAGGTATAGTTGTCGATATACGTTTGTTGATCGAGCACAGCGTTGATGGCTAGTTGGTGCTCTTTCATTCCCTCGAATGAAATGTCCTGGCCGGCTTCCGTCACTCCGAAGACCTGGCCGGTATCTTCGCTCGGGAAGAAGCCCTTGGGAATGGCGCGAAATAACCAGATGGTGCCTCCAAGGATGACGAACGAGACCATCAAGGTCAACAGGCGCTGGCGCATCACTCGGATAAGCGACCATTCGTAAGCGTCTCGCATCCGGTCGAAGACCCGCTCGGAAATCTGGAAGACGCGACGCTGTTGACGCGCTTCGGTCTTGTGGACAAACCGGCTGCAAAGCATTGGCGTCAAGGTCAAGGAGACGAAGCCGGAGACCAGAATCGCGACGCCAATGGTGACAGCGAACTCGTGGAGGAGGCGGCCGAGGATGCCGCTCATGAAAAGGACGGGGATGAAGACCGCGGCGAGCGAGATGGTCATGGAGATGATCGTGAAGCCGATCTCGCGGGCGCCGCGCAAGGCGGCTTGGAACGGGGGTTCGCCCGCCTCCATATGGCGCACGATGTTCTCGAGCATGACAATGGCATCGTCGACGACAAATCCGACCGAGAGCGTCAAGGCCATCAGCGAAAGATTGTCCAAGCTGTAACCAAGCAGATACATGATGGCGAATGTGCCGATAATCGACATCGGCAACGCGAGGCTCGGGATCAGCGTCGCCGAAACACTCCGCAGAAACAGGAAGATCACCATCACGACCAGGCAGACCGTCAGGAGAAGAGTAAACTCGACGTCCCGCACCGATTCCCGGATCGAAATGGACCGATCGTACAGCACTTGCAGTTGGACGGCCGCGGGGAGTTGGGCGTTGAATTGGGGCATCAATGCCCGAATCCGGTTCACCACCTCGACCGTGTTCATTCCCGGCTGCCGTTGGATCGAAAGAATGATCGAGCGCGTGCCGTTGAACCAGCTGGCAACCTTGTCGTTCTGGACACTGTCAAAGACCCGGCCTAATTCTTCCAGTCGCACCGGGCGTCCCCGTCGATAGGCGACAATCAAAGGACGGTATTGGGCCGCATTCAGCAGTTGACCATTGGCTTCCACGGTGAAGGCCTGGTGCGGGCCGTAGAGCGTTCCGGTAGGCAGATTGACGTTACCGGACGTGATCGCCTGCTCGACTTCATCAATCCCAATCCCGCGGCTGGCCAGCGCGTTGGGATCCAGTTGAGCGCGGACCGCGTACTGTTGCGCCCCGAACACCGAAACCTGGGCGACTCCCTCGACCATAGAGATGCGCTGGGCCATCAGCGTCTCCGCGTATTCATCCACCGTCGAGAGGGGCAGGGTGTCCGACGTGAGCGCCATGTAGAGGATGGGCTGGTCCCCTGGGTTCACTTTGTTGTAGGTTGGAGGGGTCGGCATGTTAGGCGGCAGCTGCCTTCCCGCCTTGGCGATCGCCGCCTGGACGTCCTGGGCCGCGGCGTCGATGTCCCGCTCGAGCGAGAATTGAATCGTGATCTGCGTCACTCCGAGAGCGCTGACGGAGGACATCGAGTCGATGCCGGCGATGGTCGAGAATTGCTTCTCCAACGGCGTGGCCACCGAGGCGGCCATCGTTTGCGGGCTTGCGCCCGGCAAACTGGCTGACACGAGGATGGTCGGGTAATCGACATTGGGCAGATCACTGACCGGCAGGAAGCGATAGGCGATGATCCCGAAGACCAGAATGCCAGACATGACCAACGTGGTCATGACCGGGCGCCGAATGAATAATTCGGGAACGTTCATAACTAACTTTCGCCTCGGATGCCCTGATCATGGGCCGTTTGAGTCGCATGCGGCCCGGGCATCTCCTGCACGTTGACTTTCGCTTTGGGAACCAGCCGCATCTGGCCGTCGGTTACGACGGTTTCGCCACTCTTGACGCCCTGGGCGATAACGACCCAGCCCTCCTGCGAAACCCCGAGCGTGACGGGCCGCTTCTCCACCGTCTGGTCGGCTTGGACCACAAACACAAAGTCACCGCTCTGGCTGGTCTGGACGGCTTCCGAAGGCACCACTGTCGCATCGGGTATTGTGCTGACGGTTAAACGCACTTGGACGAACTGCCCGGGCCAAAGCTGCTCCGATTCGTTCGGGAAGGTCGCTTTCAAGAGAATCGTTCCGGTGGTGACATCGACATTGTTGTCAATGAAGGTCAACTGACCGCGGGCGACAACGTTGGTGCTGTCCGGCAGAGTCACCATCACCGGCAGCGCCGCTGCCTTCAGACTCTGCCGGATTTTGGCCAGTTCCTGCTCCGGCACCGCGAATGCCACGTAGATGGGGCGGAGTTGATTCAAAACCACGAGGCGGTCGTCTTCGGACTTGACGATGTTTCCTTCTTTGACTTCGAGGTTTCCGGTGCGGCCATCGATTGGTGATCGGATCTGCGTATAATCAACGTAGAGGACGGCGTTTGAGACGGCTGCGCGGTCCGCGACGACGGTGGCTTCGAGCGCCTGAAACGCCGCTTGCGACTTGTCATACTCGTCCTTGGACGCAATCCCGTTCTGCGCCAGTTGCTTGACTCGTTCGAAGTCCAGGCGGGCGCTTTCTAACTGGGCTGCGTCCCGCTGGGTGGCTGCTTGCGCCTGGCGCAAGGTCGCTTCGCTTGACCGCGGATCGATCGTAAAGAGCAGGTCCCCCGCCTTGACCTCTTCTCCTTCGCGGAAATGGACTTTAAAGAGCTCCCCGGTCACGCGCGAGCGGACCGACACTGACGAGTAGGCTTGGACGTTGCCGACCGCTTCAATCTCGACCGCCACGTTGCGCGCCTGCGCCCGGGCTGCGCGAACAGGCACGGGCGGTCTTGTCGGCTTGGCGGTTGGCCGCTTCCGGTCGCAGGCGCTCGTCCCGAAGACGAACAACAGGGCAAGCAAGGGCGGGAGGATAAGCCCCGCGCCTCTTTGGCCGCCTCTCGCGCCCACGCGTCGTCGGGTAGTCTGTATTCCTTCGCTCAAAGATCGATCGTGCATGGGCTGGATGGTTTATCTGCCGTGCCTTGTCCGAGGCACTCGGCGAATTGGGACAAGAACTTCTCCCGCCCTTTCCGAAACGCCTCCGACGAGACGCGCAGGCCGGTCGCGAGTCGCGCCAGTTGCGGGAAAGCGAACGGGTAAGCGGCCAAGGCGAGAACCGAGATGAGGAGGTGGCCGGGATCGAGTTGAGCCGGAATCTTGCCGGCCTCCTGCTGTTGGCGAAGGGCTTGGACCGCCTGTTGGAAGCTGGCCCGGCGACGTTCCTCGTCAATGACGGCGCGGCTCTCACCCCACTGGAGCGCTTCCCATTGGAGCAAACGAATCCACTGCGGATCTTGCGCCATGAGCTGGGACCAGTAGGGCAGCCGTTCAAAAGGGTGTTCTGGGGCAGAGGCGAGCCAGGCTTTCCGCGTCGAGATCTTGAGGCGCAGGATCTCGCGAAACAGCGCCTCCTTGTTTCCAAAGTAGTGGTAGAGCATCCGCTTGTTGATGCGGGCGCGGCGCGCGATGACGTTGACGCGCGCCCCGGCAAAGCCTTTGGCGGCGAATTCGCGCAAGGCCGCTGCGAGAATGCGCTGGCGCGTTCGCTCCGGATTGCGTTCGACTGCCTCCCTGGACCCACGACGTTGAGCTGACATGGCGTGGAACTCTCGCACGGCTACTAAGTAACCGTCAAGTTACTTAGCCCCGGCTCGGTTGCGCCCGGCGAAGAGCCGGGCGAGCGCTTGCTTCCAACCTCGCCGGAACCGGCGAGGTCGGGCAAACGCGACCGGAGTTCGTGGCTGAATCGTGGCGACTCGCCGCTGCGGGACCGCTCGATGCAGCCTGCCCCGGCGCTCCGCGTGGTGTGGCGACCAGGGCACAGCGGAGGGACTGCGGGCGTGAGAGCGGTGTTAACAGTGTTACCGCCCTTCGTTCCAAACGAAACACAGAGGTAACACGCGGTCGAAAGGCGCTTCACAACGTGCAAGTGATTGAAGGAAAGGCCTGTGTCGATCTTTTTGGGAGATAGCTGCTGCTGGCATCATAGATGCTCGGCACAGCTGACTCCGCCTTTGCTATGTCACCAGCATTCCATGGCACCATCGTCTCTATAAGGATCCATCCATGAGCATTCTGAACTCGTTCATCTCACGGTTGCTGACGCTTTCCCTCGGGTGGGCGCTAGCTTGTCTCCTTTCGACCCGCACCAGCTATTCCCAACAGCCTATTCATCGCTACAGCTTTGATGTCGATGCCCAGGATGTGGTCGGCACGGCGCATGGAGAATTGGTTGGCGACGCGACCATCGTCGACGGGGCCGTGCGGCTAAGCGGGCAAAAACCGAGCTACGTCAATCTGCCAAACGACCTCGTGACCACGTTGACGAATGCCACATTGGAAGTGTGGCTATCCTGGAGCGGTGGCGCTGCCTGGCAACGGATTTGGGACTTTGGCAATAATGACAACGGCGAGGATCTGCAAGGCGTCGCCACCCAATCGATCTTTCTAACGCCCAATAACGGCAGCGTGATGGACCTGAGCATATTCACCAACGGTATCGGGGGCCAGCAGGTGATTAATGTGCCGCCGTTGCCCCAGGGCGGGGTGCATCAAGTCGTCTGGACCTGTGACGCGGCCGCCAAAATCGGTCGCCTTTACTTGGATGGGCGCGAGGTCGGGATCAATTCCAACCTGACTTATACGCTCGCCGGCCTCGGCCCGACGATGAACAACTGGCTTGGGCACAGCCAGTATCCCGACAGTGATTTCTTCGGGTCGATCGCCGAGTTCCGGATTTACGATCTGGCTTTGACCGCTGCCCAAGTCGCCGCCAATTACGCCTCCGGCCCGGATCCGGCCGGCCGTGGCGCTTTGGTGACATTGCACCTGGAGGGACGCAGCGCCATGCGCCCTGGGGCCGGCCAACAGCTGCGCGTCACGGCGGACTACGAGAAAGTCGCGGGGCTGAGCCTGACTTCGGATCCGGGGGTGTCCTACCAGGTGAGCGATCCGGCCGTGTTGGCCATCGATGCCGCGGGAGTGGTCACGGCGATCGGGTCGGGCGCCGGGACGGCGACGATCACTGCGAGTTATGGTGGCAAGTCGGCGACGCTGCCGGTTGAGGTGCTGCTTCCGGCGCCGGCCCTCTTGCTCCACCGGTATTCCTTCGCTTCGGATGCTTCGGACTCGGTCGGCACCGCGCACGGCAAGCTGGTTGGCGATGCCACGATCGTCAACGGGGCGGCAGTCCTTAGTGGCAACAAGCCCAGCTATGTGGATCTACCCAATGATCTCGTCAGCACCCTGACGAACGCGACCTTTGAGATCTGGGCCAACTGGAATGGAGGTCCGGCCTGGCAGCGCATCATCGACTTCGGCAACAGCGGCGCGGCCGAGGATGAGCAAGGGGCGGCCACGCAGTCCATTTTCCTCACGCCCAACAACGGCGCGGTGATGGATTTGAGCATCTTCCCGGACGGGATTGGAGGCCAGCAAGTGCTCAACGCCCCGCCTTTAACGCCAGGGATTCTGCATCATATCGTCTGGACCTACGATGCCTTGGCGACACTATCCTCGCTCTACCTCGATGGCAACGTGGTCGGAGTGAATTCCAACATGACCTACACGCTGGCCGGGCTCGGTTCCACGGTCAACAACTGGCTCGGCCACAGTCAGTATGTCCAGGACTCAGACTTTGCCGGCTCGATCGCCGAGTTCCGCATTTACAACGGTGTGATGGACGCCTCGACGGTGAAGACCAATACCGCGGTGGGACCGGACCCGTCCGGCCGCGGCAATTTGCTGGCCATTCACCTTAATGCCCGGCCGAAAATGCTGGCGGGTCTTTCGCAGCAAGTGGAAGTCACGGCGGATTTCGAGAAAGTGGCGGGTGTCACGATCACGAGCGATCCGAGCCTCTCGTTTCAAGTCAGCGACCCTGCCGTCCTGAGCGTGTCCAATAGCGGCAAGGTGACTGTGGTGGCGACAAGCGCTGCCAGCGCGGACGTAACGGCGACTTATCAAGGCAAGTCGGCGGCGTCGTCTGTCCAGGTCATTTTGCCCGCGCCCCCGGTGCTGCTGCATCGTTACGCATTTGAGAAGGATGCGTCCGACTCGGTTGGGAACGCCGACGGTGAGTTGGTCGGGGACGCCATCATCACCAATGGGGTAGTTGCACTCAGTGGCAATAAGCCGAGCTACGTCAATCTGCCGAACGACTTGGTGAGCACTCTGACTAACGCCACTTTGGAGCTCTGGGTGACCTGGAACGGCGGCGCCGTTTGGCAACGCATTTTGGATTTCGGGAATAGCGGGCAGGAAGAGGATCTGCAAGGGGCGGCCACGCAGTCGATCTTTATCACGCCCAACAATGGCGGCGTCCTGGACGTGAGCATCTTTCCGGATGGGATTGGTGGACAACAAGTGATCAATGCGCCGCCCTTGAACAGCGGGGTGCGGTATCACCTGGTTTGGAGCTACTCGGCACCGGCCACGACGGCCCGTCTCTTTGTCGACGGCCAGGAGGTGGGGGCCAACTACGCCATGACCTACACGCTGGCCGGACTGGGTTCGACCGCCAACAATTGGCTAGGTCACAGTCAGTACGTTCAAGATGGAGATTTTGCCGGCAGCATTGCGGAGTTTCGTATCTACGATGGCACTTTCTCGGACCGTGAAGTTGCGGCCAGCTTCGCCGCTGGTCCGGATAACCTGCCCGGCGATGCCGTCCAGTTGGTCGTGGCGAAAGCGGGTGGCCAGATTCAGTTCTCGTGGCCGGCATCGGCGACCGGCTTTGGGATTGAGTCCGCCACGTCGTTGGGGAGCGGCGCTGTCTGGTCGGCCGTCGCGGCCAATCCCGCGGTGGTCAACGGACAATTCCAAGCGACGGTCACGGCCCCGGGCGCGACCACCTTCTACCGGTTGAAGAAATAGCTTCGGAGTGGCCTGCGCTTCCGGAAGAGGCGATGCGGAATGAGGTTGCCATGAGAGGAAAGACACGTCATCTCGGTCTGTGGCTGCGAACGACGCGGTTGCAGGCCGCTTTTACTCTGATCGAACTGCTGGTCGTGATCGCCATCATCGCGATCCTTGCCTCCATGCTTTTGCCCGCTTTGAGCAAAGCCAAACAGCGCGCCACTCGCACCAAGTGTTTGAGCAACCTCCGCCAAATTGGCATCGCGGTGGCCTCCTATGCCGGCGATAACAACGAGCGGCTCCCGAACAATCAAAACGCTTATTGGCCCTGGGACCTGGATGCCAAAGTGCATGCCGAGTTTTTGAATGCGGGCATGCCGAGGAATGTCATCTATTGCCCGGCTGTGCCTGAACACAACAACGAGAGGGACTGGAACTGGAGCATCGGCTACCATTTGACCGGTTACCTGTGGATGTTCGAAAGCACCGGGGGCGCGGTCCCGCCTCAGTTTGCGGTCAAATCATTGGTGAATCTGCCAACCTGGTCAACGAACCAGTCGTTGACCGAAATTATGGTGGTGGCGGACGTGGTCATGGCCGACACGGCCAACACCAACAAGTATACCAAGATCATCGCTGGGAATGGCACTGGTCCCTGGTCCACCAGCCACATGTCCGGGACTCGCCCAGGCGGAGGAAACCTGCTTTTCGTCGATGGCCACGCGCAATGGCGCCCGTTTCAACAAATGCGCAAACGCTATTACGTGGCGGGTTCGCCGAACTGGTACTGGTGAACTCGGACGAAGCTGACTCTCGCCGCTTATGATGACTAAAGCCATTGCCCGATCGGAGATCCTGCAACAGCTGCGCGCGAAGGTGGCCTCCGGGCGACCGATTATCGGCGGCGGCGCCGGCACGGGGATTTCGGCCAAATGCGAGGAGGCAGGGGGCATCGACCTGATTGTCATCTACAATTCCGGCCGCTACCGGATGGCGGGGCGGGGCTCGCTGGCGGGGCTGATGCCTTACGGCAACGCCAATCAAGTGGTGAAGGAGATGGCCCCGGAGGTTCTCACGGCGGTCAAACAAACGCCCGTCCTCGCGGGCGTCTGCGGAACCGATCCGTTCATGATCCGCGATCTGTTTTTACGCGAGTTGCGCTCGATGGGTTTCGCCGGCATCCAGAACTTCCCGACAGTCGGATTGGTCGATGGGACTTTTCGGACGAATCTGGAAGAGACCGGGATGAGCTATCAGTTGGAGGTGGACTGCATTGCGGCGGCCCACGACCTGGACCTGCTCACAACTCCCTATGCCTTCAACCCGGATGAAGGCCGCCGCATGACGCTGGCGGGCGCGGACATTGTGGTCGCTCACATGGGCTTGACCAGCAGCGGCACGATCGGGGCGCGCACCACCAAAACGCTGGACGACTGCGTCAGCGAGGTCCAAGCCATTCTCGACGCCTGCAAAAGCGCGCGTTCCGACGTTCTCGTGCTCTGCCACGGCGGGCCGATCGCCACGCCCAAGGAAGCGCAGTATGTGTTGAGCTGCTGCCGAAACCTGGATGGATTTTATGGGGCCAGCTCCATGGAACGGTTGCCGACGGAAATGGCGATCACGGCTGAGATCCGCAAGTTTGGCGCCTTGAAGCTGGCCGAACCCAAATAAGCCGGGCAAAGTTCGACGCCCTTACCTCCGAGAAGACGATGTGGCACATCCGATCGATGGCTGTTCGCGCGGCGAGACGGGGCCGTGGCTGTTTGCAGCCGGCCTTCACGCGCAGTTCGACCCTTTCCCACACCGGCACCGCCCCACCCGCGCATGGTTGGAGGCACGGCCTGACTCGAATGGCTTTGCTCGCCCCGTTCCTGCTGACGTGTTCTTCCACCGGGGCGATGGAATCCTGGAGCGACGACCGGCTCAGCGTCGTTGCCGGGCTGCAACTGTGGTTCGATGCCTCCCATCAAAATGCCGGCCGCACCGAATTGCAGCTGGCACCGCTTGGGTCCGGCAATGCCGTCGATTACCTGCTGGACGGCACCGGCCATCAGCGCCATCTCGTCCAGTCCCACCGCGAACGGCGCCCCAGTTTCCGGCAGGAATTCAACGGCGCTTATCTCTCCTTTGACGGCAAAGACGACTGTTTGTCCGCTTCTTTGGCCGGCTTATCGTTGACCAACCTGACCCTCTTCCTGGTCACCGCTCCCGCCACGAACGAAGGTGATTTTCGAGCGTTCTGCGCTCTGAATCGGGCTGGCCACAATGACTATCTCTCCGGCTTGAATCTGGATCTGGGGCCGGTGGCGACACCTCAGTTTTTGGTCGTGAATGCCGAAGGGAATGGCTTTGGAGGAGCGTCTCAACTCTGGCGCGGTCATGGCGCGCCTTTTCGAGGTTGGCACACGCTCGCCTTGGAGTGCCAATCCGGGCCGGGCGGCGTCCGCTTGTTTGTGGACGGGCGAGCGCAGGGCAGTCGGGACAGGCAAGACTCAGTCCTGCGCGCCGACGAATTCGTCCTGGGCGCTCGCCATTATTCGAACACGGGCGAGCCACCTTACACCCAAGGCTTCTTGAAAGGGGACATTGCCGAGGTCCTGCTCTTTGACCGTCTCCTGTCGGAAAAGGAGCGGGCGACAGTCCAGGAGTACCTCTCGCGCAAATACGGCCTGCTGCTGGGGCGGCCGCCCGGGGCGCTGGATGACTCGAAACCGCTCGTTTCGGTCACCAATCCTCCGCCGGTCCAGATGCTTTTGCCTGGGTTTGCGGTGCGAGAGCTTCCGTTGTCTTTGAAAAACATCAACAACGTCAAGTATCGCGGCGACGGCAAGCTGGTCGCTTTGGGCTACGACGGGCGGATTGACCTGCTGGCTGATACAGACGGCGATGGATTGGAGGATCGGGCGGAGCCTTTCTGGACCAATCCGGCCAATGCCATCCGTTCGCCAATTGGGATGGCGCTGACGCCCGCGGGCTACAGCCGGGGACAAGGGGCCTTTGTGGCGGCGAAAGGCCGCCTGTCCCTGATCGTTGATACCAACGGCGACGATCGCGCCGACGAAGAAGTGATCGTTGCGGAAGGCTGGAAGGAATTGGCTCACGGCGTCGATGCGTTGGGAGTTGCGATTGATCGCGGCGGGAACGTTTTCTTCGGCTTGGGCACGGCCAGCTTCACGGAGGCGTATCTTGTGGACAAGACCACGGGGCAGTCCCGGTATGATCTCAAGAGCGAGCGAGGCACGATTCTCAAAGTGTCGCCGGACTTCAAAACGCGTGAGATTGTGTGCACGGGAATCCGCTTTCCGGTCGCGCTGGCTTTTAACCAGCTGGGTGATCTGTTCTGCACGGATCAGGAAGGGGCCACCTGGCTGCCGAACGGGAACCCTTTTGATGAATTGCTCCACATCCAAACCGGGCGGCACTACGGCTTTCCGCCCCGCCATCCACGCTACCTTCCGAAGGTGGTGGATGAACCCAGCGTGTTCGACTATGCCCCTCAGCATCAGTCCACCTGTGGCCTTACCTTCAATCAGTCGGTCAATGGCGGCCCAGTCTTCGGTCCGGCAGCATGGACGGGAGACGCCTTGGTCTGCGGTTATTCCCGCGGCAAAATCTGGCGGACCAAGCTGGTCAAAACGGCTGCAGGTTACGTGGCGCAGAGCCAGCTGATCGCTTCCTTGCCAACCCTGGCCGTCGATGCCGGCGTTTCGCCGCGGGGGGATTTGATCGTGGCGACGCACAGTGGTGATCCGGACTGGGGAAGCGGACCGAACGGTCTGGGGCATCTCTATCGCATCCGTTACGCTGACCGCGCGATCCCTCAGCCGGTCTTGGCGTGGCCGGGCGGACCTGCCGAACTTCGTGTTGCCTTGGATCGACCGGTGGACCCGCTGACGCTGAAAGACCTGGCCAAGCATACCGAGATTACTCAAGGGCAGATCGTCGTGGCCGGGGAGCGTTTTGAAGTCAAACGACCGGGCTATGCTGTGGTTTACAGTCAGATGGGCCTTCCTCGTTACGACATCGCGGTGGAAGGCATCGCCGTGACACCGGACTTGCGCACCCTCATTTTGAAGACCAGGCCAATCGATGCCGCCGCCCCTCTCGCAGTCACCTTTCATGACCTCGGGAAATCCTGGGGCGAAGTCGGTGGCGACGACCAAGTGCCGGACGTCGATCTTGTTGTGGACCTGAATGGTCTGAGTGCGCATTGGGAATCGACCGGAGTGCCCGCCAACGCCGAGCCTCCCCGTGAAGCCGCCAGCGATCTTTGGCTGCCCCATCTCGACCTGGACGTGGCCCGCGCCTTGACGCGCACGAGCGCGGACCACGACCGGTTCTGGGAAATGCTCCAACACCCTGGAACCCTGAGGCTGCGGACGCAGCTGGATCTGTGGCAAATGTTGCAGCCGGCGGTGCAGCCAGGATCCAAGCTGGACTACGAACGGCCGGTCGAACAGGTTTCGGTCGCGTTCGAAGCGAACACGCCCTTTACCCTCCGCAGTCAAGACACGGCGCTGAGCTCCCAGCCTGCCGCGGACGGGAAGCACCGGCTTGTTTGGCCGCACAGGGGCCAATCGTCCTGGATTCCCGTCGAAGTGTCGTTCAAGACGGGCCAGGTCCAGCCTCAGTTCGGATTGACCTGGTCGACGGCTGACGATTCCCGGTGGCGGCCGTTTCCGTTGCGTCGTCTGGTGGTGCCCTGGGCGAGGCAACAAAGTTCGGCGACCGGCACTAGTCCGGAGAGGGCGATGCCTGAGCTGGCGGGCGGGCGCTGGCTTCGAGGCAAACACATCTTCTTCGATGAAACCGTCGCGTGCTTCAAGTGCCATCGGATTCGAGGGGAGGGGAGCACCGTTGGCCCAGATCTTTCCAACCTGGTGCATCGCGACTACGCCAGTGTTTTTCGAGATATCACGCAACCGAATGCGGCCCTCAATCCCGACCACTTGGCCTACGCGATTGAGTTGACCGACGGCGAGGAATTAAGCGCGGTGGTCAAGGAGGAAATGCGGAGCGGATCATGGTCGCGAATGCCTCGGTCGTGTGGCTCTGCCGCGAAATCGGATCAAAGCCATCCGGCCATCCGGCCTCTCCCTGATGCCCGAGGGTTTTGACAAGACGCTCACGCGTGACCAGCTCCGTGATCTCATGACGTTCCTGCTCACCCAACCGTTAACGCCGGTCGCGCCCGAGATCAACGGGCAGCCTGCCCCACGCACGCGTGCGGAAGTTGACCTTGCCTTAAAAGGTGTCCAGCCGGTCGCGACGGACACGACGGGCCGCAGCCAGCCGTTCTCCATCGTGCTCTGCGCCGGTCCGAAGGATCACGGCCCGGGGGAGCACGATTATCCTCTCTGGCAGAAGCGTTGGGCGAAACTGCTGAGCCTGGCGGACGGTGTTGCGGTGACGACGGCTTGGGAATGGCCATCATCCGACCAATGGAAGGCGGCTCAGACGGTCGTGTTTTACTCCAATTTGCCGGGCTGGAATACGGCGCGCGCCACGGAATTGAAAGCCTTCCTGGATCGAGGGGGCGGCGCGGTTTTTCTTCACTATGCCGTTGACGGGCACACGAATGTGCAGGAGCTCGCGGATGTGATTGGCTTGGCGTGGAAGGGGGGCACATCAAAGTTTCGCCATGGGCCGCTTGATTTGAAACTCTCGCCGGGGCCTTTCTCATCGGGGCTGTCGAGCTTGCGGCTCGTGGACGAAAGTTATTGGAACTTGATCGGGACCATGCGGCAGGCCGAGCTGGTCGCGACGGGTGTTGAGGAAGGCGAAGCGCAGCCGTTGATCTGGAATCTCTCCCACGGAGAGGGTCGTGTCTTTGTCTCGATTCCCGGGCACTATTCATGGAGCTTTGACGATCCTCTTTTCCGGTTGTTGTTGCTCCGAGGCATCTGTTGGACCGGGCATCAACCGCTCGACCGCCTCGTGGAACTCATTTCAATTGGATGCCCCCTCCCGGCTGATTGAGCGCCATCTCGCCAGCGCCTCGCGGCATGAAAGGTATTCAGAACCAGCGGATTTTCATTGCCGGCGGTTGCGGAGACATTGGCCGCGCGGTCGCCGTCCGTTGTCTCGATGCGGGCGCCAAGGTTGTCTTGGGCGATCTCGCCGCCACCGAAACGGGGGCCGAAGTCGGCTGGGCCCTGCGGGAGGAGGATTGCTCTTACACGAGGTGCGACGTGAGTTCCGCCGCCTCCGTTAACGACGCATTCGGTTTTGTGGAGCGAGTCTTGGGCGGTTTAGACGTTTTCATCAACTGCGCTGGAGTTGTGGCCAACGCGCCGGTGCTGGAGGTCACCGAAGCGGACTGGAATCGAACGCTCGGGGTCAACCTAACGGGCAGCCTGTTGACGGCCCAAGCGGCTGCTCGTTTAATGCTCAGGAACCAGGCAGATGGGGCTTCGCGGCGCGGCGCCCTCATCTTTACCGGAAGTTGGGTGCAGGCCATGCCCTGGCCGGAAGGGGCCGGCTATTGCGCGAGCAAAGCGGGCCAGGAGATGCTCGTCAAAGTCATGGCCCAGGAACTGGCTGCCCATCAGATCACCTGCAACCTCGTGGCTCCTGGCATTGTCTATGCCGGCCTGAGCCGGGCGATTTACGACCGTGACGAACTTTACCGGCGCCGGGCCAATCAGACGATTCCGCTCCGGCGCCTCTGTTCGACGGAAGAGGTGGCCGGCGCCTTTCTCTACCTTGCCAGTGTTGACGCCGCCTACACCACCGGAACGACCATCTTGGTGGATGGCGGCGCTTCCCTGGTGCGGCGCGACGGGTGAGAGCGGAGCGGCCCAGCGAAGCCGTTGAGCAACTGCCGAGCGTCACATGAAGAACCTGACGGCCAAGCAAATCCAGGCGCATCCGGTGCCGCCGCGGGCCATCGCCATCTGGTGGCTCGGACAGGCTGGTTTCATCTTGAAGACGCCCGCGGGAGTCACCGCTGTAGTCGACCCCTACCTCTCGGATTCCTGTAAGCCGATCGGCGAACGGAACGGCTTTTGCCTCGCTCGGCAGGTCCCGCCGCCAATGAGGCCACGCGATCTGGTCGGGCTGGATCTCTACCTCGTGACTCATACCCACCAGGACCATCTCGATCCGGAAACGATCGGCCCTTATCGGAAGGCTGGCGGAAGAGCTCGGTTTGTCGCGCCGCCGGAAGCGTGGGACCGCCTCCTGGCTCTGAAAATACCGAGCAGCCAGGTTACGATGGTGTGGCCGAACAAGAGTCTCGTGACGGGCGACCTGACGGTGCGCGCGACTTTCGCCATTCCGTTCGGGGGCGATGATCTCACCCACGTTGGCTATTTGTTCATGGTTAAGGACGGCCCCACCGTCTACTTGACCGGCGATACCGCTTATGAGGATGTGCTGGTCGATAGCGTCGCTCCTCACAAACCGGATGTGCTGCTGGCCGTCATCAATGGGGCCTTCCGTAATCTCGGCCCGGTCGAAGCGGCGCGATTGGCAAAGGGATTGAACGTCAAGGTCGCTATTCCCTGTCATTACGATATGTTCCCGGACAATTGCCAGCCTCCTCAAATGTTCCGGACCTGCCTGAAGCTCCTGGGCATTGGCGATCGCTACTGCCTGCTGCGTCACGCGGTTCCATTCAGTTTTTCTGCGGCATGAAAGGACCTCAGCTCGTTTGAAGAACGTTCGAGGCCAGTCTACCGCCTGTCGAGATGCTGCCGTCGCGGCGCCTTCTGTCTTACGCCGAGCCTGGCGAGCGTGCTGGCCGCTCAGGGCCGCGCGTCTGGGCCAACTGGCCTTGCTCTTCACCATGATCTTAGGCGAACCAGTCCAAGCCGCGGAGCCGTCCAGCGCTGACTTGATCCTCGGTTTGACTGGGACGGTGCGCGACGTGCAGGTGGTGGTGCCTGGCCGAACGGAGATGCCCGCGCCAACCGCGCAGGAGGGCCTGTCCGATCTGAATTTGAAACGGATGGCGCTCTGGGCTCTGCATTACCTCACAGAAACCCCGCGGCGCGAGCTTGGTTACGAGCCGGTGTTTCAATGCCATCCTCTGCGATGCCCGCCCGTGCCCGAAGGCCAGGATCCGGTGGTCGCCTGTGATACGGATGCGCGCATGGATTGGGAATGAGTACCCATGCGCGACGTGACCGGGTCGACCCGTGGGGCTGATGTCGAGGCGGCGTTTCATCGACGCATCCGCCAATACATCGGTCCTGACGGCCGGGTTTGGAGTCATCCGGGAGCGTTTAATGAACAGGCCACGAACGCGCGCTACACCGAAAAGGACCGCGTCATTCATATTTGGGGCGCGACCAAAATTCTGATGAGCCTGGCGGAGGACTATCGGCGGACTCGCCGGCCAGAGTCACAGCAGCTCGCCCGCAAAGTGATGCTGGCCCTGAAGCGGTTGGCGGTGTGGGATGCGCAAGGCCGGTGCTGGCTGCCATGTGGGATGGGGGCTCTTCGGGCGGATGGCACCGTTGTCCCCAATGCCTGGAATCGTCAGCCCGCGCCGATCGTCGAGCCGCTCGTGACTTACTGGCTGGCGACGCACGATCAGGAAGGGCTGGACTTCGCCGTCGCCTACGCGGAAGGCATGCTCCATAACCTTCAGCCAGACGGCATCCGTTTTCCCCCCTCCGACGCGAAAGGAGCCTCCGCCTTTCCGGCGGGAGCCCATAGTCACGCCACCATGCACGCCGTGTGGGGGGTGGCTCATCTCGGACTGGTGACCGGGAAAGCCCAATATCTGGATTTCGCCCGCCGGCTCTGGGAGGGCTTGGGGCGTCGCGGGACAGGCACGGGCTGGTTTCCGGCCGGCCCGGACAACTGTAACGAGACGTGCTGCGTCTCCGACATGATTTCGGTGGCGGTGATTCTGGCGAGGAGCGGCCGTCCCGAGTATTTCGACTACGCGGAGCGTTTCTTTCGCAACTATATCAGCAATTTGCAGTTCTTCGTCACACCGGAGTTTGAGGCCGCCTACCGCGCGCGCAATGCCACCGCTCGTGACCCGGACATCCAGCACGGCCTCGAGACGCTTCGCAAGTTTCAAGGCGGCATCATCGGCGGGTCCGGCTTGAATGACTATGAGAACGCGCTCCTGGGTGGAGTATCCGGATTCGAAATGTTTGGCTGCTGTGCCCCGGAAGGGATGCGCGCGATTCATACCGTCTGGGTCCACACGATTGATCGCTGGGATGACTCGGTCCTTGGTCCGGCGGGCATCTACGTCAACCACAGCTTCAGTCGTGAGTCACGGTGGGGCCGCGTCCTCTCCGCTCTACCGGACGAAGGTCGGTTGACCGTCACCACCGCTGCCTCAGAGCCATATTTTCTGCGGCCGCCGCACTGGGCGCCGCGCGCTGCGGTGGGGGCGTTTGTTGGTCGTCGGGGCATCCCGGTGCGCTGGTCTGGCAGCTACGTGCGCTTCGACGTCAAGGCTGGTGAGGAGATCGGCATTACCTATCCCTTGATCGAATTTACCCACGAGGTGCGAGGGCTGTGGTCCGGTCGGCCGGACCTCCAGATGAGCTATCGCTGGCGGGGTAATTCAGTCATCGCCGCGACGCCACGGGCCGAAGGAACAGCTTTGTTCCTGGATAGGCCACGGTCGACACCAATCCCTCCAACCGATTGACCATGCCCGCTTCCAATACTCGCCTGCGGTGGTGGAACTGGATGGTCCTCGGGTGGTTCGCGTTCTCGGGCAGCGCCGCCTCGACGCGGGCCGACGCCCTCCAGGACCGTTCGCTGAGTCAAGGCGAGTCCATCGTCCTCGATACCGGATCGCTGCTCCTCCGCTTCGAACTCGCGCCCGGCGGGGCAGTGCTGCTCAAGTCCTGGAAACTGCCGGAAAGCAGCTATGACTGGGCGGAATCTGGCACACCGGGCGGGATCAACTTGAGAAGCGATGCTTTGGAATGGCGCGGGTGCGGCGGAGGGAAAGGGTTTGAGCACGTCGGACATTCCACCAACGTCGTGTCGGGAGGTGGAACCGAGCTGCAGATCAAGCTGGAGCACACTGCCAGCAAGCTCCTGGCGACGTTATGCCTCGTGAGCTATCCCAAGTCGCCGGTGCTGGATCTGTGCCTTCGGCTGCGCAATAATGGACCTGAACCCATCCGGAACTTGTCGCGCTTCGATCCCCTCTCGCTGCCGCTGTCCTGTGGCTCCCAGCTTTACCGCGCCCATTGGGTGACTCGCAACGCCTATGCTTTGCATCGTGCCGTTGTGGCGGAATCGCTCACGATTGACGGTGGCCACTGGAATGGTCCGGACGCAGCTGGTTGGCTGGCGCTGGAGAATGCGGACCAGGGTGAGTTCCTGGTGGCGGGGATTGAGTGGGAGCGGCAATGGGCCTTCGACCTCGAGCGCGAGACCAATGGAAAGGCCTTGCGGCTTTCGGCCGGGTTGCGCCGGGGTTGCGTCCAGGATCTGGCCCCGGAGGGATCGATCGAGTCACCCCATGTCTTTCTTGGTCTGGCGCGCGGCGATTTGGACGACGCCGCCAACGCGACCCGCGATTATTTGCGGGATCATATGCTGGCGCCGGCGCCGCAGGGCGCGCCCTTCGTTTGCTACAATATTTGGTCGACCGAAGCAGCGGACGTGGAGCCGCGCATCCTGGCGGAGGCACGCTTTGCGGCCGAACAGCTCGGCGTGGAGGTGTTTTACCACGACGCATCCTGGTATCGCGATTCAGACGTCGCCAACAAGGAGCGATGGGGAGTCGGACTGGGCAGCTATGCCGAGGACCGGCGCAAGCTGCCCAGTGGGTTGCGTTATCTTTCCGCTGCGGTGCACGGCCTCGGCCTGAAATTTGGACTGTGGGTTTGTCCGGAGATGGTCGACGTGACGGTGCAGGAGCGAGAACAGATCCCCGCGCGCTGGATGACAGCGGCGCGCGGGCAGCCAAATGTCCAGAACATCACAGGTTGGAATCCGATGCGAATGCTTTGCCTCGGGAATCCGGAGGTCGAGCGGCATTTGCAGGGCCAATTGCTCCACCTCGTGGACGAGTTCGGGGTGGATTGGCTGAAATGGGACGCTTCCGGACTTCCGGGCCTGGAAATCGTCTGTGATCGCCCTGATCATGGGCATCAAGCTGGCAATGGCAGCCAGCAAGCGGTCCTCGGCAAGTACCGCATTCTGGACCGCCTGCGGCAGAGTCATCCTGACCTCGTCTTGGAACAATGCTCCTACGGGACGCGGCTCGACTATGGAATGGCGCGGCACGGTGGACGGGTAAACTGGTTGAGTGATTCGACCGCGCCCTCCGCGCACGTCCGGGACAATGTCATGGCCGCGGCCTACGTCTTTCCGAGCGCCGTCAACATGACCTGGATCCTGCGGGACCGGGAGGTGACAGAACCGCAAACGCCCTCGTTTCTCGATACCATGTTTCGTTCCCGGATGATGGGAGCTTTTGGATTTGGCACCTTACACGGCAGTCTGACGGAGCGGGTCTCGCTTTATCCCAAGCCGGTCATAGAGGCAGCCCAGCGGAATGTGAAGGCTTATAAAACCTACCGGCACTTGCTGGGGGAGAATGCCTATCATTTGACGCCTTGGGGCAACACCAACCACTGGCAGGTGATGGCCTTTGCCAGCCGGGATCAGCGCGAGGCAGTAGCCTTCTATTTCCGCAATGGCTTGGCCCAAGCCACCGGCCGGTTCGCCCTGCGTGGCCTCGCGGCCGCGGCCACCTATGACGTGACCTGGTTGAACACAGGGCACCGGCAGCGGTCCACTGGCGCCGCTTTGCTCCACCCTGGCCTGGAGATCGACTTGGCCCAGGATCCACAGGCCTCGGAGGTCCTGTTCGTCCGGGCCGCTTCGGAGTCAAAAGGAAACGCACCCTGACTTTCGATCTATGCCCTTAGGTTATATCCCCGCGTCAGGCACGCCCGTTGCCGGGAGCGCCCCGGCCCCTGCCAGCGGGCGCGCCTTCCGCCTCGCTATCGTGGCGGCCCTCGGTGGCTTCCTCTTTGGCTACGACATCTCAATCATTTCCGGCGCGGTGATCTTTCTGGAGCGCGAGTTTCGACTGACCGAATGGCAGAAGGGACTCGCGGTCAGCAGCGCCGCGATCGGATGTGTCTTCGGGCCGCTGGTGGCGGTCGCGGCGAGCGACCTTATTGGTCGAAAGAAGACGCTGGTTATTGCCGCCGTCCTCCTGGCGCTCTCGGCGCTTGGAACTGCCTTGCCGCGGAGTCTGACGGAGTTCTATCTCGGACGCCTCGTGGGCGGGATCGGGGTGGGGTTGGCCTCGATCATTTGCCCGATGTACATCGCGGAGATGTCTCCGCCCAGGCTCCGCGGTCGCCTCGTCTCCGTCAACCAGCTGGCTTTGGTCACCGGGCTCTTCATGGCGGTGGTCGTCTCCTATGGCCTCGCTTTCGGCGGCCACTGGCGGTGGATGTTCGCATCCGGATTGGTTCCCGCGCTTGGCTGGCTGGCGGCCCTGACGATTTTACCGGAGAGCCCGCGCTGGTTGGTGGTCAAGCGCCGCGAGGAGGAAGCGCTGCGATTCCTTGCCCACACGCAAGGCGCCAGCGAAGCGCAGCGGGCCTTGGCGGAGATTAAAGATTCGATTGCGGAGGAGAGCGGGGGATGGTCGGAGGTGTTCCAGCCGGGGATGCGCCTGGCTCTGCTGGTCGCGGTGGTATTAGCCGTTCTGCAACAGATGACCGGAGTCAGCATTTTGCTGGTCTATGCTCCGACCGTCTTTCAGAAGGCGGGATTTACCGCGACGGACGCTATCTGGCAGGCCGTTCCGTTGAACATTTGGAACATCGTTTGCACTGGCGTGGCCTTCTGGCTGGTGGACCGACTGGGACGCAAGCCGCTGCTCATGGCCGGCAGTGCGCTCATGGCTTTGGGTTTGCTCCTGATGGGTTTGTGCTTTCACTTCGGCTGGTCGGGTTACTGGGTGGTGGCGGTCATGTTTCTCTGTGTGGGCGCTTACGTGAGCAGCTTGGCGCCGCTCGCCTGGCTCGTCATGTCGGAAATATTCCTGACGCGCGTCCGTGGGAAGGCTATGTCGGTTGCGGGCGTGGCCCTTTGGCTTTCGTTCTTCGCCGGGAGCCAGTTTTTTCCGGTTCTGACCAGCTACTTCACTCTTCACCATGGGTCGCCCGCAATCGTTTTCTGGATCTTCAGCGCCGTATGCGTCTTTTCGTTCGCCTTCTGCTGGCAAGTGGTTCCCGAAACCAAAGGCCGCACGCTGGAAGAGGTCGCCGCCTCCTGGAATCACGCTCGTGCGCGTCACTGACCAATCAAAGGATCCTTGGATCGTCTCAAATGCCATGAATGCGGCCATCACAAAGACTGCTCTCATTACTGGCGCCGCCCAAGGCTTGGGCGCGGAACTCGCCTTCCAATTGACCGCGCGCGGCTGGGGCCTGGCGCTGGCTGACCTGAACGAAGCCGGCGTGCGCACTGCCGCCCAGGAATGCATTGCCCGTGGAGCAGCGGCTCTTTCCATTCCGGTGGACCTGAAGACGGCTGCGGGACCCGCGGCCATGGTGCAGGCGACCGTCGACCACTTCGGCCGGCTGGACGTCTTGATTAATTGCGCCGCCTATGCCGCGGTTGAGGCATTTATCGATATGACGTCCGAGGTCTGGGAAGACACGCTCCTCATCAATGTCCGCGCCATTGCCCTTTCCATGGCCGCGGCCGCCCGCCCGATGATCCGTCAAGGGGGTGGCCGCATCATCAACATCACATCTCCCGCCTCGCGGATGGCCCTTCCGAATTACGCGGCCTACGCCGCCAGTAAAGCGGCGGTTGATTCCCTGACGCGCTCGGCCGCGGTGGCCCTCGCGCCGCGCAACATTCAAGTGAACAGCGTTGCTCCCGGGATGATGGACACGCCCATGCAAGCGAAAACGGAGGCCATCTTCGCCAAGTTGGAGGGGGCAACCGACTTAACCGCCTTTCTCGCTGCTCGGACCGCTCGGATTCCTTCGGGGCGCCGGACCAGTTGCGAAGAGGTGGCGCAATCCGTCGTTTGGCTGGCGGCCGACGCTCCGGACTATATCACCGCTGAGCGTCTCAATATTTCGGGCGGCTTGGACAAGGACTAGACCTAACCATCAACCAACTCTTGGCCGATGCCTTCACTCATCGCACCTGGCGGAACGGCGGCGCTTGAAATCCACCAGCTGGAGCGACGCGCGGCGAAACTCCGCCGTCACATGCTGACCATGGCGGCGGGAAAGGGCCAAGGCTATATCGGCCAGGGCCTCGGCATCGCTGACATGCTCGCCGCCCTCTATTTCCACGAATTAAACTACGATCCCAAAGACCCGCGCTGGCCCGACCGCGATCGCTTCGTTCTCTCAACCGGCCACTATTCGATTGGACTGTGGGCGGCCCTGGCGGAAGCTGGCATTTTGCCGGTCGAAGAACTGGTCCGCTACGGGGCGGACGAAAGCCGCCTGGAGATGAGCACCCTTGATTCGACTCCGGGCGTCGAAGTTACCGGCGGGTCGCTCGGGCACGGTTTGGGGCAGGGGGTCGGCATGGCCCTCGGCCTGCGTTTGCAGGGCAAAGCCAGCCGGGTATTCGTCGAGCTTTCGGATGGCGAGTTGCAGGAAGGTTCGACGTGGGAAGCTGCCATGTCGGCATCGCATTTTCAGTTGGATGGCCTCGTCGCTATGGTGGACTGCAACGGCATTCAAGCGGATGGCCCCATCGTCCTGACGATCGAACCGGTCGCCGAGAAGTGGCGGTCATTCGATGGGAAACCTCCGAAATCGACGGTAATAACATGAGCCAGATTGTGGCCGCCTTGCATCACGCCCGGGCACGCCTCGGCCGGCCCAAGGCATTATCGCCCGCACCATTCCGGGCAAGGGCGTCCCGAGCATCGAGCGCTGCGACAAAGCGCATTTTCTCAACGTGCAACACATCGATTGGAACCAGGCGATCAAGGAATTGGAGGCGAGCGATGCGTAGACCAGGTCAGACCGTCGCCATGAGCGTGGTGGAAAGCGTCTCAGACTATGCCACGATCGCCGCGCCATTCGGCAAGGCTTTGGTCGAGGTGGGGAGCCGGCGACCCGAGGTGCTCGGATTGACGGCTGACCTGGGCAAATACACCGACATTCTGCCTTTTGCCGAAGCTTTTCCGGATCGGTTCTTCAATGTCGGCATGGCCGAGCAGAACCTGATCGGCGTGGCGGCGGGCCTGGCCCGAACGGGCTTTGTGCCTTTCTGCACCACCTATTGCGTCTTTGCGACGCGGCGCGCTTATGACTTCATCGCGATTGACTGTGCTGTCAGCCGGACCAACGTGAAGATCATGGCCGGCCTGCCCGGATTGACCACGGGCTATGGGGCCACCCATCAAGGCATCGAGGACCTCGCGCTGATGCGCTCCATCCCCGGCCTGATGGTGATTGATCCGTGCGACGCGACCGAGCTCAGCCAGGTCGTCTACGCCATCAGCGATTATGATGGTCCCGTCTATGTGCGCTTGCTCCGGGGACAGGTCCCCGTCGTGCTCGATCCCCAGTCCTATCGCTTTCAACTCAACCGCGCCCAGCTGCTTCGGAGAGGGACCGATGTCGGCATCATCAGCACGGGTTTGATGAGTCAGAAGGCCTTGGAGGCTGCCAAAATGCTCGCCGCGGAAGGGATTGGCGCTGCCTTGCTCCACGTTCCTACCCTCAAACCGCTCGATGCTGCGGCCATCGCGGAACTGGCTGCTTCCGTGCCGCTGCTGGTCAGCGTGGAGAATCACGTTGTCACTGGCGGATTGGGCAGCGCGGTCGCGGATGTCATCGTGTCCGCCCAATCGCGGACGCAGTTGGTCAAGATCGGCATCCCCGATCGGTTTATCGAATGCGGCTCTTTGCCCTTCCTCCATGCCAAGTATGGCTTAACCACGGCGAATATCGTCGCCACGGTTCGGTCGGTCTTGAACCCTACTGTCCAGGCAGCCGAGCGGCCATGAAAATAGCCAAGATCGAAACCGTCCGCCTGCCGGCCTACCCCAATCTCCTCTGGGTCCAGATTCACACCGCCGACGGCCTGGTCGGCTTGGGTGAGACCTTTTACCTGCCAGCCGCCGTCGAGGCAGTCGTGCATGATTTCGCCGCGCCCTTGCTCCTGGGAAAGTCCGCTTTGGACCGGGAACGGCATTGGCAGAACCTCTTTTCGTGCGCGAACTTTTTCGGCTTCGCCGGCGCGGAGATGCGCGCCATCTCGGCTTTGGATCTGGCTCTTTGGGATCTGCTGGGCCAATACACCGGCCAGCCGCTGTTTCAATTGCTCGGCGGCCAGTGTCGCGAGTGTATTCCTGTCTACAACACTTGCGTCAACACACCGAAATACGCGGACCAGGACGGCTTTCTCCAAGATCCGGGCGCTTTGGCCAGGTCCCTGGTCGAGCAGAGCTATAGCCAGATGAAGGTTTGGCCGTGGGATCGCTTCGCGCCTCAGGTCCAAAGTTCCTCGGTGACTGGACCAGCTGGATGGTCCGCGATGGGGCCGGTCGGCCACTTTCTTTCTGCTGCGGATCTGCAGCAGGGCCTCTGGACGATTCAGGAAATCCGCAAAGCGGTCGGGGACCGAATCGCGATCGCGATTGAAGGGCACTCCCGCTGGGATCTCAATTGCGCCGTGCGCCTTGGGCGCGCCCTGGAGCCCTACGACGTCATTTGGATGGAAGACATGATCCAGCCTGACAGCCCGGCGGACTTGCAGCGGCTCGTCGCGGAAACACGCGTGCCCCAATGCGTCAGTGAGCGGCTATTCACCAAGTTCGCTTATCGCGAGATCCTGGAACAGCGCGCCGCTCATATCGTCATGATCGATTTGATTTGGACCGGGGGGATGACCGAAAGCGTCAAGATCGCAGCCCTGGCCGACACTTATCATCTTCCGTTCGCGCCCCATGATTGCACCGGCCCGGTCAACTTGTTCGCCGCGCTCCATCTCTGCGCGGCTCTGCCCAACGCCATGATCATGGAAGTCGTGCGCGGCTTCTGCGAAGGCTATTACCTCGAGTTGGTGGATCGTCCGGTCACTATTCAGGAGGGACGGGCCCGCTTCGACTTCGGCCCTGGTCTCGGCACGAAGCTCCGTCCAGAGATTCTCTCTCAGCGAACGAGCCAGGTCAGGGCCAGCGCGCTTTAGCAGCCTGGGCTCTCCGACCCGAGGTCGGCTTCGGGACGGCTGGTCCATGGCAAGCTCCCGACAATCCATCGCAAACCAACGGCAGCGGATCGCGTCCGGCCGTGGCATCATCAGCCACCAATCCCGCAACCCAGTTGTCGTCCCGGAGAAATGACTGCTGCTGGGCAAGGCGCCGCAGGAACCGCGGCGGTCGCGATGAGCGCACTTTTCCACCAGGAGTCTGTTGCCGAAACGGGGATGGGCGCCGCGGCGGACAAAGAGCCGCTGCTCCCCATCCAGCCTTATCCTCGAAAACAGGCCGCCGCAGGTCTTCAACAGACTCCACCAACAAGTCCGTGAGGATCCGACGTTGCGGTTGTCTGGAAACAGTCGAGTAGCTCTGAGGAACTGGCCAGGCTGGTGGAGGCGGTTTGCCGGAGGCTGCCGTAAATCCAGGATGCCGTGTTTCCGCAGTATTATGAACCAAAGAAGTCTCGTCCGTGGTTGTTCAGAGAGGTGCCGGCGTTGGAGTACCCTGCTTCTCTTTATTTCCATAGCAACTGATCTGCTCGCCGCCGATTCCGGAAGGCCGACCTCTCCGGCGGTGGCTGCTCCGGCCCATCCCCCGATCAGCGCTGGTCTGGTCAACGATTGGCTGCGCCGTCAATCGGCTGAGTTCAAGGCGTGGGACATGGGCGGACAGGTCCGAGCGCAATTTGACGTGAAAGCCAATCATGGTTCTTTCCCGGATTCGACGCCGGATCGGGACTTCATCCGCAACGGAGTGAACAACGATGACAACGTCCTTTATCTACGAGAGAAGATTCACCTCGGGTATCACCGGGACTGGGTCCAGTTTTTCGTGGAGGGCCGCGATAGCACAACCACTGGCGACGATCGAACCCCGCACCCTTTCTCAGACCGCTTTGATCTTCAACAAGCTTGCGTGACCGTCGGGCGACCAAACACGTTTCCGCTTTCGCTCCAAGTGGGCCGGCAGCAGCTAAGCTACGGCGATGAACGCTTCGTAGAGACGGCCGATTGGAGCAACGTCGAGCGCACCTTCGACGCGGTCAAGCTGCGCTATGAATCCGAATGGTTTTGGATGGAGGGGTTCACCGGCCATTACGTGCTGCCCGATGATGGCCGCTTCAATGAGTCGAATTGGAATGACTGGTTCTCCGGAGTTTACCTTTCGACCCGCAGGCTCATTCCACGACAGGAAACACAGGTCTATCTCCTGGCACGCAACACCGATGCGCATTCGGCCAATCGAGTGACGAGTTCCGGTGCGGGGGCGGGGGCGCGCGACGTCTACACGATCGGCGCGCGCGTGAAATCTCTGCCGGGACAGTTTGGTGGATGGGATTACGGCGCAGAAATCGCCGGCCAAATTGGCGACGTGAAACAAGGGCCTGCCCGCGTGGAACACCGCGCCCTCATGGCGGACGTGATGGGGGGATACACCTGGACCAATGCGCCCGGATTGCCCCGGGTGGGGTTGGACTTCACCTACGGTTCCGGGGACAGCGATCCGACGGACAGCCAGCATGAGACTTTTGACCTGCTATTTGGCGCGGCTCACAAATATTATGGCATCATGGATGTCACCGGTCTGCGCAATACCATCAGTCCAAGCCTCAATCTCACCTTGCGGCCCATCAAAAAAGTGACGCTCCGATTGGACTATTTTCTTTACTGGCTGGCTGACACCCACGATCTGGCTTACGCGGAGGTGGGGAAAGGGCGGACGGTCAATGGCTATGGGGTTCACCCGAACTTTAATCAGTTCTTCGGCAGCGAAATCGACCTGGTCGCGAACTATGCGCTTACACCCTACTTGAATCTGCAGGCCGGGTACAGTCATTTCTTCGTGGGCGATTATGTCCGGCAGTCCGTGTCGAGCGTCGCAGCCAATGGTGGGGCCGTGGACGCCGACTTTCTCTATGTGCAGGCGAAATTTAATTTTTGAATCTATGCGAATCTTCCGGACCTTGCTGGCCACGTTTGTTCTCGCGCATTCGTCTCCATGGGTTGTCGACGCCGCTGACACCACATCGCCCTCCCCGAAGCCTGGGGCCGCGCAGCCTGTCCAAATCATTGGATTGGACAATGCTTTTCGGGTCTCCGACAACATCTACTCCGGCTCCCAGCCCGAGACGGATGCGACTTTTGCCGCCTTGGCGAAGTTGGGCGTGAAGACGATTGTGAGCGTCGATGGCAGCAAGCCCGACGTCGAACGGGCGCATCGTTATGGGCTGCACTACGTCCATGTGCCGTTTGGCTATGGCGGCATCCCAACCAACCGCGTGGCGGAGTTGGTCAAAGCGGTCGCGACCAAGCCGGGCCCGTTCTACGTTCATTGCCACCACGGGATGCATCGGGGCCCGGCGGCGGTCGCGGTCATTTGCGAAAACAATGGCACTTGGTCACCCTCCCAGGCCGTCGCCTGGTTGCACCAGGCCGGTACTTCTCAGGAGTATCCCGGCCTCTTTCGCGCCGCCAGCGAATTCCGGAAGCCGACCGATGCCGAGCTCGCGGCGGTCAAATCCCTTCCAGAGACCGCAGCGAGCACCTCTCTGGTGGATGCGATGGTCGCGGTTGACGAGCATTTTTCCTGGCTGAAAGCGTG
>JAXMHN010000078.1:0-27875 GCA_046346765.1 Verrucomicrobiota bacterium
GAGCCAGCGAAATTCGATCGCAAACGAGGTAACGACGACGCGGACGGTGGCTTGCTGGCCGGGGTTGAGGGGCGTGGTAAAGGTAACGCCATCTTCGTCGTCTTCATTCGCGGGGGCGGGGGCGTGGGTGTCGTTGGCATCGTCTCCACCGGCGCCCAGGCTGGGTTGACCATCCGCTTCGAGGTCGACTTTGGTTCCGAGCATGACGAACGGCTGGTTGGTGGCTAGGGCCAGAGTCGTATGCCGCGCGCCGTTCTCCGAGAGCAGGGTTGGAAAGCTGTACGGCGCCGTATTCGGGGCATCGCCATAGTCGAGGGTTGCGCCTTGTGGGGCGGCCCTGATTTCGATGCCATAGTCCTCCACTTCTCCGTCCGAGGCCTCGCCGGTTGGGGCATTCAGCATGGTCGAGCTTAAGCGGAAGCGCGCGGCGGTCAGGCCGGTTGCGGCGGATTGGGGGACGGTGAAGGTGATCGTATTGACTCCATTGACGACAGTTCGGTTGGTCAAAACTCGTTCGCCGCTCTGGCCCCAGTTCCCATTCCGACTGTAGTCGATCCAGCCATTGAGAAAGGCTGAATTCAGGCCAGTCAGTTTGACCGTCACAGCCAAGGTGGCGGGTTGGCCAACGATCAGGGGTGAGACAATCGCGACGCCATCCTCGTCGTTCGGCGCTCCGGGAGGCGTCGTGTCGTCAAGGAGGGCCGTGCCGCTTGGCTGCCCGTCCCCTTCCGCATCGATCAATTGACCCAGAAGAATGTTGGGATTGATGACGTGACGGGCGCCACTGCTGCTTTGGAGAGTCCCATAGGAATTCGGCGCATCGCCCCAATCGCGTTTGATCTCGCTCGTGCCGGCGAGCGCGGCGCTCAGGTCGACTTCGTTCGGTTGCGGAGTCGGGGCGCCCGCGGCGCTCATGCCCAGTCCGAGCAGGGACGCCGAGGCGATCCAAGGCAATAACTTCGCTTTCATAAGACACTCGCTGATGAAGGAACCAGGCCGAGGAAGTGAGCCCGGCCAAAACCGTCCGTCGAAAGCAGCCATCGTCGCGGCAGGGGCTCTTTTTGCTCCAGGATGACATCGCGCGTGGAGAGCGGAACACCTCCCAAAATGGAGAGCGACGCCGTCGCGGTTGCTCCCAAAACCGATTCGACCGCGTGGCACGGACGCAGCCAAAGGAAGAGATTGCCGCCGGCAAGCTCCTGTTCGGCGCCGTCCCCGAGGTCGACGGTTATCGAGGCGGAGGTCTCGGTGAAATCGAGCGCATCGTTGCCGCCGTCTTCGAGGGCTTCGATAATCTGGTCGTGCCCGAGGCGGTTATCGGCATCGAACTGGTAGGCGTCGTCACCGGTGCCCCCGACCAGGACGTCATCGCCATCGTTCCCGCGCAGGGTATCGTTGCCGCCGCGACCTTCCAGGCGGTTGGCGAGTGTGTTGCCTACGAGCCGATCATCGCCGGCGCCTCCAACCACGTTCTCGATCACATCCGCGGCTGAGAGGACCAGGGTTTGGAGCACGGTGCCGCCGCCCGACGCCACGGTCTGGGCGGCAGTCTGGTTCAGGCGCACGGTGATCCCGCGCGCCGGGTTATCAATAACTGTAGTCGAGCGTGTCGATCCCGCGGCGCTCCCCTCCGTGATGGTGTCGGTCCCGATGGCGCTGGTCGGAGTGGAAGGCGTAAGTGTCATTGCCGAGGCCGCCGGCGAGCATATCGTTGCCGCGCCTCCGTTCAGCACGTCGTCGCCCGAACCGCCCAGGAGCGTGTCGTCTCCTTCCTCTCCATTCAGAACCACGCCGCAGGTGAAGTCCGTCGCATCGAGCCGGTTGGCGCCCGTCCCGCCCGTGAGGGTAGCGGCTTCAACGCTGAGCAACGTGTCGCGCTCGGATCCAACCGCCAGCTCCGTGTTCGAGAGGTCGAAGCTGGCGTCGCGCGTTTCGGCCACCCGGTCCGTGCCGGCACCGCCGTTGAGCGTATCATTTCCAAGTCCCCCGGTGAGGATGTCATCGCCGCTGCCGCCCTCGAGGGTGTTGGCGTTGATGTCGCCGATGAGGGTGTCTCCCTGGTCGCCGCCTATCACGCGTTCGATGCCACCGGCCCTGCTCAACGTGAGCACCAGATGGCCGCTGTCGACCACCGTTTGTGGGGCTGTGAGGCTGAGATTGACCGTGACGCCAAACAGTGCGGTGGCGGAGAAGTCGAGCAAGTCCGTCCCTCCGGCCGGCTCTTCGATGACCGTGTCCGAGCCAAGCTCTGTGTCGGCGGCGAACAAGTAACTGTCGTCCCCGCCGCGTCCTTCCAAGGTGTCATTCCCGGGCCCTCCGATGAGAGTGTCAGCGGCGCTACCTCCGGTCAGGCGATCATCGCCCGCGGCGCCATCGAGCGTCACCTTGCGGGTGAACCCGGAAGCGTCGATCCGATCATCGCCGGATCCGCCGGTGATGACGGCTTCTTCGACGATCCCAATGAAAGTGTCGACGACGCCATTGAGCATAAAGCTGGTGTCGGTCAGGAGAGCGACGAGCACTTCATCCTCTGTCTCGGGGAGGCTGTAGAACACATCGATACCGCGCGAGGCATCGATGGTGTCTGCGCCGGGCCCTCCGGTCAGGTGGTTGGTGCCGCTGCCGCCAATGAGCCGATCGGCACCACCGCGACCGTCGAGATGCACAATCCCGCCGAACGCCGAAGCGTCCAGTGTGTTGGCCGCATCGTCCCCGATCAAAGTCACCTCTTCGAAGTTCGCGTAAGTGTTGACTTCTGCGCCAAGGGTCAAGGCGGTGGGGGTCAGGACCCAATCGCCGGCCCGATCTTCCAGCAGGAGGTCACGACCCTCGCGACCGTCGATATCATCGTTGCCAAGGTTGCCGTCGATCTGGTTGGCCAGCGTATTGCCAGTCAGGCTGTCGGCGCCGGTGCCGCCGAGCAAATTCTCGATGACCTTGCCTGACGACAAGGTGAGACTGAGAAAGCTGTTGACCACCTGGGAACTGCTCAGCGACAGATCGATCGTCAGGGCCGTCGCCGTGGCGGAGAAGTCAAAGGTGTCGATCCCGCCCACGCTTGCCGGCCCGAAGAATGGGGAAGTCAATGCCGCCGCCCCGACATACGTCGCCGTCAGGCCGCCGACGCCGACGCTGCGCACGATGCCGGTGGAACCATCGGACTCCATGACGCTGTCGTGACCCAACGCCGAGTCTGCCTGCCAAACAAACGTGTCGTTCCCGTTGCCGCCGTCGAGTGTGTCGTCGCCAGCCAGTCCGACCAGGAGGTCGTCACCCTCCCCGCCGATCAAAATATTGTTGAGGGCATTGCCGGTCAGGAGATCGTCCTGCAGGCCGCCAGTAACGTTTTCGATGACGCTGGTCGCGCCGGTCGCGTCGACCGGTAGAGTCAGGGTTACGCCGGGGGTGACGTGTTGCACGGCGGCGTTGCCGAGGTCGAGCGTCACCGAGCTGCTGGTGGTGGCGGAGAGGTCGATGGTGTCGTTGCCTCCGAAGGAGGCCGGTTCATGGATGGTGTCTGTCCCCGAGGCGACGTCGCCATCAAACCGATACAAGTCATTCTCGCTGCCGCCATCGAGGGTGTCGTTGCCCGTGCCGCCATCGAGTTGATCGTTGCCGCCTTCGCCATTGAGGATGTCATTGCCATCGCCGCCAAAGAGAAGGTCGTCACCCATGCCGCCGAGCAGGACGGCCGCGCCGCTGTTGATATACCCGAAGTCACCCAGAGCCAAATCGTTGCCCTCGCCCGCATCGATGACGTCATCGTCCGCGCAAGGCGAGTCGAAAATCACCAGGGTGGCGGTCAGCGGATTGCCCTGCGCGGCGCCGCCGGTCGGATTGCGCATGGTCAGGAGAACGGTTTCATACCCTTCCTCCAGATCGTCTGAGATGACCGGCACCTGCAGCCATTTCTCCAGTTCGCCAGGGCCGAATCGGATCGTGCCGCGGGCCTGTTGGTAATCCGCGCCTTCGTTGGCGATGTGATTGGGAACGGACCCGTCGCTGGTGAAGACCACCGCTACCTGTTCGATGCTGCCGGTGGTTGGGAACAATGCGATCCGCGCCAAACCGTCCGATTCGCGCACGGTATAGAGCACACTGGAGAACTGAACGCTCCAAGGCCCAGCTGATCCGGGAGCGAGGTTGCTGAAGGTCGCATCGACTCCGTTTCGCGTCGTCCCGGGAGTTAGCTCCAGTTTGGGACTCAAGCCGACTTCCTTGACTCCGCCGGCGCCGGTTGAGGTGATCGCATAGCCTGGCGGCGGGATGAACTGAACGTAATACGGCGACGGATTGACGGGGCTGGTCAAACTGGTGAACGAGTAGTTGCCGCGCGTTCCGGTATAGGTCGTGGCGATGAGAGTGAATGAGCCGTCGAACAGATTCACTTGGACGTTGGCGATGCCCGGACTAAGCGGCGGCACTCCCGTCACAGTGCCGCTGATCGTGCTGGGCGAGGGGAGCGTGGCGGGATTAATGATTTTCCGCCCGCCTTGCTCGGCCGATTCGACGATTAGAGTCGCATCATAAGGGGCCCCTTCGCAGGCGTTGGCCGGGCCAATCCAGCCGCCGCCGATCAAGTAGTCGTTGCCACCGCCGCCATTCAGTTCATCGTTGCCGGCACCGCCGTAGACGGTGTCGTTCACACCGGCTTTGCCGGCCGCCGAAGGCGAGTCCGGAACGGTGGCGACAGTTTCGAGTTTGAACCCGATGTCATCCAAACCGAGGGCGGTCGGCGTGACCGTGAGCGTTTGCGGCGAGTTGCCCGTCGAAAGAGCCAAACCTTCGGGCAGAGTAATTCCCAATGCCGAGACGGTCACTTCGCCGAGGATGACCCTGCCCGTATAACGCCCCGTTGCATCGGTGCTGGGGAATTGGTTGCCGGAAGAGTCGGTCATCGCGAGGTTCAATCCCTCCAAGGGCGAGTCGACCTCAGGCTCGTAAACACCGTTGGCGTTCGCGTCCAAAAACACGAACCCGCTGATGGTAGCTTTGTCGTTGTCGGTAATCGTTCCGACGGCTTGATAGTCGGCAATGTCTCCCACAACCAGGTCAACCGTGTTGGTCAGCGCGGGTTGGCTGAGATTGATGAAGAACGATTCCGAAACCTCCGCCAGCGAATCCCCGATCAAGCTGATCACGACGGTTGCTTCGGTGTCGCCACTGGCGATCTTGACCATGCCAGACGCGTCCAGAAAATCAAAGCCGCCGCGAGCCGAATCTTCCTGGGTTGCCCAGTTGATTGCCACGTCTCCGGCCACTGGTTTGTCCAGGCGCACCTTGAACCCGATGGTGGCGGTGGATTCGTCGGCGGTGGCGTCGGCGATCGAGATCTGAGGCGGCGGCTCGTTGTCAATAATGGTGACGGTCGCCGATTGCAGCACGCCGTGCACCGGTCCGCCAGTTGGATTGGACAGGTAAAGCGTGAAGACTTCGTCGCCTTCGGTGTCGCTGTCATCCACAATCGGGATGTCAAACGTGACCGTCTCTTCACCTGGGGCAAAGCGTACGACTTGTTTTGCGCCGCTCGTTTTGTTTTCCCAGATCCCGCTGTAGTCGTCCGGAGATGAAGCAGCTGTCATCGAGGTCTCCGGTCCGGCCGCTGTCCAATAAACCGCCACGGGATCAGGGCTGGCTTCAAGTCGGACGAGAGTGATAGTGACCTTGCCGAGGCTCTCATAGGCCGTGTAACGGGAACTGCTGAATTGAATGTTCCACGGCGCAGGGTCGGTAAAGGGGTCGTCATTGGCGATCTCGACCCGAGCATGGTTGCGCGTGATATTCGCGTAATCCGCACTCAGCAGGTTGACAAAGAAATACTCGTTGAGCCCGGCGCGGGCTGGTTCAACGCTCAAATCGCCGATGATCTCGGCGGTAATGAAGCCGGATGTGGCGCCAGGCTCCAGGGTGATCCCGCCTGATCCAGGGACGAAATCGGCTGTCTCGAAAAGCGTCGGTGTTTCGACCGCGGTTCCGCGGTTTGTCGCGTAGGTGGAAGGGCGGCGGCCGCGGGCTTTGGGCGCGCCGGCCGCCTCGACCAGGGCAAACGTTACACGCACCGAAGTGATCCCGGCCTGACCCTCAGCCACAGGCGTAGCTGGCCCGGCGATGACCAGGTTGGGCGTGGCGTCATCATCTCGAATCGTGCCGATGCCTTCGCTGTCCAGGAGGCTGGCAGCGTCGGAAGGCGTTGCCGGATCGATTCGCCCATCACCGTCCGCATCCTCGCCCGCGTCGAGCACGCCGTCCCCATCCACATCATCTCCAGGAAATAGCCCAAGGAGGAGCACGCGGAAGCGCTCGTCGAACTCGTCGACGAGATCGCCTCGGGCGGCAACGCTGATCGTCTTAGCGGTTTCGCCTGGGGCAAAAGTGAGAATCGCGAAGTCAGTCGCCAACGCGCCATCATAGTCGACGCCTGCGACGGCGGCGTCTTCGACAAGAGAGCCGCTCGTATCGACGATGCCGGCGGTCCGATACATCACCTGGATGCTTTGATAGCTCGGGTTGGACAGGGTTACGCTGAATAGCACCGGCGCGTTCTCCGGAGCGCCGTCGGCTTGAGTGCCATCGCTGATGGCGATGCTTGGAGGCAGGTCGTCATTGACGATGGTGCCGAGCCCGATGCTGTCGCCGAGCGTCGCTCCGTCCGGGTCGCAAAGTTCGAGGAGGAACGTTTCATTCCGTTCATGCGTCACGTCGCCATTGACCAGCACCGAAACGGTTCGCGTCGTGACGCCAGGGGCAAAGTCGAGCGCCCAATCGACGGCGATGAAGTCCACGCCTGCGGAGGCGGTATCGTCGACGGTCTTGAAGCAAACGGTCACGAGTTGACTGCTGGCATGGGAGAGGGTGACGACGAACGTGGCGCTGGTCGTCCCGGTATCGCCTTCGGCGATGGTGGCGTCGGTGATGCTGACCGTAATATCATCGCCGGCCAGTCCGGCGGCAATGTCGACACGGGCTTCTCCGGCACCGAGGTGGAGCAGGGCGGTCTTGCCGCTCAATGCATCGACATCGCTGTCGATCGTATCGTCGTCACCCGCATCCTTAACGACGAAAGTCAGGTCCGGAGCCGGCGAGAGAACCTCGATCATATAATCGCCGGCCAACAATCCACGGAACGCAAACTGGCCGTTGGCATCCGTGACCGTCGTCCCCTTAACTGTCGTTCCATCCCCGGCCAGTAACTTCACCGTGACCCCAGCCAGAACAACGTCAGCCTGATCGAGCAGGTTGTTAGGCGATGCGTCCCCTGGTGGATCAGCGTCCAGCCACACCACCCCGGAGGCCGACGCGCCGGGGAACGTTACGCTCGAACTGCTCGTGGCATCGTCCGCGAACAGCACATCGTCGCCTTCGCCGCCGTCGAGAAAATCCGATCCATCCGCCCCGCTGAAGCGCAGGAGTCCGCTGGTCAAAAGGGTGCCTCCGAAGAGCGAATCATCGCCGCCTCCGCCGAACAGGATATCAGCGCCGGGGCCGCCCGTGAGCGTATCGTTGCCAGCGCCGCTGATGCCCGTGACTTTCAAGGCGTTGACGATCGTGCCCAGATCGCCGACCAGCACATCATCTCCGTCGCCGCCGTCGAGAAAATCATTGCCGTCGCCGCCGATGAGTTGGTCATTCTCGAGACCACCAAGGAGGGTGTCGTCATCCGTGCCGCCATCGAGCGTGTCCAGACCGACGCCACCGTCGAGTTCGTCATTGGCCCCTTCGCCGCGCAGGGTGTCATTACCTTCATCTCCGGCAAGGTCGTCGTTACCTTCGCCACCTTCCAAAGTGTCATCACCCGCGCCGCCGGCAATGCGGTCAGCCCCATCGCCACCGCGGAGAGTATCCCCGGCCGGGCCGCCTGTCAGGACATCGTCGCCGGCATCGCCCTCCATCGTCGCGACGCCGTCGCTGGAATAGAGAAGGTCGTTGCCATCGCCGCCTTCAAAGTCGACCGGGGCCATCACGCCGCGGGCATCCACCGTGTCATTCTGTTTGCCGGCGTGGGCGATGATCTTGCCGCTGCCTTTGACCGCAAACGTCTGGGTGTAACCGTTCCAGGAAACATTGACGATCTCGCCATCCGCCTCGCTCGGGGCGCCCGACACATGGCTGATGACGAAGGTCTCGGCATCATCGGCCGTCTCTGGAAAATGAGTCGTGCCCGCGCGCAAATCGGCGTCTTCGCCGATGTGCAGGAGCAGATCTCCATTGGATTGTTCGCTCGCCAGCACCGGGGTGGGGCAGGTCACGTTGAACTCAAACAGGGTGAAGTGGCCAAAATCCCACTCTTTATCCACCGAGAGGATCAAGATATCCACCGACAGGAACGCTTTGAGAAAGGCGCTGATTTCACCGTGGATATCGAAAATGCACCGGAGGTCGTCTTGGGCGTTGGCAATGATCTCACTCACCCGCACCTTGCCGTCGTGATTGGGATCGTTCAGATCAAAATCGACCGTGAGGGCGATGCCCCCTTCAACGCCAGCCTCGGCTGCCAATAGATCGATCGATGCGCCCGCTCCCAACTCCCCGAAAAGCTGGAACTCGACCACCTCGTTGCCATTGGCATCCACATCCTTGACGTAGAACCCGTCGAAGATCAGGCCCAGGTTCTTGTCCTTCGCGGAGAAATATTCCTGGACGCCGAGAGTGTCGAAGCCGAAGGCCAACTCAGCCCGGGCGCCGACCGTGCCCTGGATGAAAGCAAAGAGCGGGGGAAGATCGGGAACTTCTGGGTGTAAATAAACTCGAACTCGAGCGGCGGAGGACGATGCTCGACCAGGCTCACGGGCTTTCCGGTGATCAGCTTGAACAGCTCGGACGGCTTCAAGAACGGGAAGGTAAAGCCTGGCTCTTCCAGCGACTCCAGGAAGCTGTGAGCCTCTGTATCGAGTTGCTTCCGGTCGGCGCCGTTTCGGTGGCCAGATCCACGGCCGCGTTCGCCGCCGAAGTCGTGTCCTGGGTCAGCTCCCCAGCCGCATTCGGGATCATTTCAAAGCCGCCAACATTGACCAGCACTTCGCCGCCGCTGGTCACGGTCGCGTCGTTCGCCAAGTCAGCGATGGTCACCAGTGCGTCGATGAACTTCGCCGTGTTCGGACTGAGGAAGCCAAAAGCGGCGGCCAGGTCGATCAGGGTGATTTTCTTGCCGGCAAGGTCGGAGAGAACGGGTAACCGCTGGCTAAGGATGTCCACCACCGGTTGGAAAGGACCTGTTACCTGCTGAATCTGCTTCAGGATGGGAATGACAAATTTACCCAGAAAGGTCCCGACGTCGATCTGAATATTGTTGAGATGGATATCGAGATCGCCTTCGGCCGCTGGGTCCGAATCCCAGCTCCAGTCGACATCGAGCTCGGCCAGAAGACGAGGAAAGGCCGCGCTACCCCCAAAGCTGATGTCGAGATCGAGGTTTACCTCTGCGGTCGCCCCCAATTGGGCGCTCAGGAAATCGCCCAGGCTGCGGCCGCTGGTCATATCGCCGACGGTCAGCTTGCCGTCCGTGCCGATCGGATCTTTCAGGTCGACGATGAAGTAGCCTGAAAACGAGCTGGGATCGCGCCGGCGTCCGTTGGCATCCACGCCGTCGCGGTCGTCGCTGGCTTCAACTTCCAGGAACAGCAGGTTTCCTTTGGCGGAAAAGTCGGGGATGGTAACGTTGAAATTGACCACCAAGTCGCCCCGCGGATCCTGGGCCGGCGGGATGCCAGGAACGTCGAAGACGATGTCGTCATTGGTGACAAAATAAAAGCCCTCACTCGTGCTGATGACGAAATGCAGCTGGAAGTCGAAGC
Source organism: Verrucomicrobiota bacterium (assembly GCA_046346765.1). Classification (GTDB taxonomy): domain Bacteria; phylum Verrucomicrobiota; class Verrucomicrobiia; order Limisphaerales; family SIBE01; genus JAXMHN01. Next base: position 9,792 of record JAXMHN010000078.1, read on the forward strand.
CGATCTCGACCTGGACCGCGCCGTCGACGCTCAGCCCGAGAGCGTCAATTCCGAGATCAAAATCAATCGGGTGGGCACTGCCATCGACAAGCGCGATCGTCTTCTTCAAGCGCAAGTCAAAGTCGACTTGAACATCCCCCGCGCCGCCGCCTCCGGCCCCGGGACCGCAAACAATGCTGACCTGGGTGTAATCGGTCAGCGGCAGGAGCGTGGTTGGATCGACCAGGAGGTTCAATCCTGGGGCTCCCAAAACGTTGAAGATGGCTTGCTGCGCCAACGCGATCGGGTCGCCGCTTTGGGCCAGTTTGTTGCGGAGGTCAGCGAGCAAACCCTCGCGGAAGTCTCCAATGAAATCGGCCGCGTCACCCAGCTTGTCGCCCACCAGCGGGAGTTTGTTGGCGAAAACGCTCGCGGCGAGCGCTTGCTGAATCGTTCCGAGGAGCGCATCCAACCCATCAAGGAGGATTGGCGCGTTCGTGATCAAATCGCAGACGTTGATGCCGCCGAAGAGCGATGCGAAGTCCGGAGTCACGATTCGCACCGGCGTGACCACAACATTGTCAAAGCCGGAAGCCGGCCCGGCATCGGCTGAATCTCGTTCAATCGTGAAGCCGGCGGTGTCCAGCAGTGCCGCTTGCGCAGCGGTGGTGACGCCGTGATTGATCCTCAGCTCCAGGGGAGAGGCGCTCGTCACAAGCGAATCGGTTCCCCCGGTCCTTTGCAACACTTTGACCGAAAAGTCAGAGGTCGGATGGCGGATAATCAGATCGTTGCCCGTCCCGGGCATCCGGACCTTGGCCTCGAACCCGCCCGCTGCGGCCGGCTCAGCTTCGATGATGGGATCAAAGACCCGCCAGAGGTCGGGTATTTCGATGACCAGTTGGTTGTCCGGGAATCCGTCGCCGTTGGTATCACCGGTGCCCTGCAACGAGATGGTGTCGGTCGGGAAAAAGATGGGAAGCGCCGCGGAGACGCCCGCGGTCAGTCGAATCTCAGTGCTGGCCTCATCGAAGAGTGGATCGTCGCTGCGGAAGTAATGGCGTCCGTCCTTGTTGTTGTCAATAAACCCAACTCGAAACTCCGCTGGACCGTCGGTGTCGGGATCGCCATCCGCGTCCAGCGTGGCGGTGCCGTCATTGACAAAAACGCCCAGCATTCCCAGGGCTGCCGAGAACTGCAAGTCGGTGCCGAGCACCTCCGCCGTCAACGTAATGCCGGTCGTGTCGTCCAGGTAAACCCGCGGATTGCACGGGTTGCTGATATCCAGCCCCAGCTTCAAGGTAAGGTCCGCATCGGCCCGCACGGTTAGCGTGGCGGATCCTTCCACTTGGAGGAAGTCCGTGACCCCCGCCAGGAGCGAGGCGGCCGAGGAATTCGGATCGATCAAGGCGATGAGGTCGCCAAGCCCCAGTTGTAGCGGCAGGGTGTTGGCGAAGCCGAGGTTGTAGTTCAGCGTCAGGGTGAGGGCGGTTTGGGTGATCGCCCCGGAGCCGGCGGTCGCGCCTCCGCTTAGATCTCGGTCCGCTGAGTCGACGGCTGCCTGCAGGGTGATCCCCAAGCCGGTGGCGGCGGTCACAGCGCTCACGACTGTGCTCGCTTTGGTGTAGCTCGCGCTGTAACGGATGGTGACGGTCTTGGTGCCGGCGTTGTATCCATCCACCACCGCCCGATCGGCGTCTCCGAGCGTCCCGTCATCCAGCAGATCGATCACCAGACCACTGACCGAAGAAGTAAAAACGAGCGCGTTGTTCGATCCGGACGGATCGAACAACCCGGAACGAAACAGCCCCGCCCCGGCGGCGACTGTGGTGGTGGGATCGTTCACATTGGTGACGCCGAGGGTGAGGAAGTCCGGTCCCAGCCCGAGGGTGCTTTCGAGTTGTGCCTCCAAGGTGCTCAGCGTTTCAGGATCACCTGCGGCCAAGGCCGTGACGGTGTCCGCCAGATTGCCGGCGACGTCGAGCAGATCGCCCATGCTGGTGTTGATGAGCGGCAGTTGCTGATTGAGAAACGAAAAGCCTTCCAACCCTTCCAAAGTGTCCGAGAGTGCATCGAGCCCGCTCAGGACGTTGAATATGGTCAGGCAATTGAAGCTACCCAAACCTCCCAGTTGCGGCCATTGAATGAACAGTCCGTCATCATTCAGATTCGCCGGGGCGGGGTCCGGATTGTACGGACTGGAGTTATAGGCGGGAAAGCGGATGTCGGGAACGTCCAGGCGGAACTTGAGGTTTGGGTCTGGGAGGGTGAACCCGAACAGCGCCGGCGTGAGCGACGTGATCGGCAGGTCGAGGTTCAAGCGCACCGTGAACTCGAGGCAGATCAAGGAGCCGGTCAGGGAAGCTCAGGTTATCAAGCAATTGGGGCAAGTCGAGGCGTGTGCCCCCGCAGGGGTTCTTCAACGACATGGTTATGCCGTCGTTGTCGTCCGCCGGGTCGAGCGGATTGTCAGTGCTCGAATCTGGATCGTCGGGCGAACTGTCCACCAGCGCGCCATTGAGATTGATGTCCACCCCCACGTCGAACACTCCAAAACGCAGCGATGCATTGGCCGTCGCCGTCACTGCCAGAGTCGCATTGAAGGACGCATTTTCGATGAAGAGCCCGCGCACGGAGGATCGGATCACTTCCTGGTTGCTGAAACCAACTTCCGTGACCATTGGATCGCTGTTGTCCGCCACCAGTTGGATGGAGCTAATCGAGGTTAGCTGAGTGTCGAGGGCCAGATCCCCATCGAGGTCCTCACTCCGTTCGCTCGCATCGATGATCCCGTTGCCGTTCAAGTCGAGCATCAAATCCAGCCGACAGTCGCCGTCGAGGTCCTCCCCGTCGTCCAGCACGCCGTTGTTGTTGGCGTCCTCGTGCCGATCAATGTGGCCATCGCCGTCCAGGTCTTCGTTAACCACGTAAAGGACCAGGGCCGAGCCGCTCACACGCATGCCGACTTTGGCGCTGAGGTTGTTGGCGGCGAACAGCGTGTTAAAATCGGCGGCCAAATCCGCCAGACTCGCATTCCCGGTCGTCGACGCTTTGGTGAGCGTCATGGTCGTGCCGACTCCATTCAGCTTGAGGGTAAAGGTCGAATCGGCCGTCAGTTGCCCATTGCTCGGCGGCGGCACAAACGCGGACGTTTGAAGGAACGGCGTCGCGGTGGGATTCAAGTCAAAGCCAAGCGTCAAGCTGCTATGGATGCTGGCGTCGAGCGTAACCGCCCCGCTCGCTTTCACCTCCAGCAGCGGGCCAAAATTCAAGTCCGGATCGAAGGCGAAGGCTGCTTCCCGGTGCAGGGCGTAATCGTAGGCCACCTGCATGGTGATCAACTTCGTATTGGGATTGTAGGCAATCGCGACACTGAAGCCTCCTGGGCCCGGACCGTCCGGATCCAGGGCTTCCTCCAACTTGTCCGCAAAATCCTGGATGCCGCTGTAATTGGCCCGCTCGACAGCGAATTGGGTTTCGGTAAAGCCCAATTCACCCACCATCGCGTCGGTATTGGGCGTGGCGGAGTTGCCATCCGCGTCGGGCACGATCAGCTTGAGCGTGATCGGCTCCGTCCCCGCGGCCAGGATCAGCGTCAGGTTCCCTTTTTCATCCAGTTTCGATTGCACCCGGCCGGCGAGGGCCGCGGCTGCTGCCAGCGCGGCGTTGAAGTCGGCGACCAAATCCGCCAGGGACGTATTGCTCCCCGTTTGGGAGGCCTTGACGGTGACCGGAACGGCGGACTCGGTCCCGAGTTGCAGTTCAAACGCGGCATCAGCCGTCAGCCGGCCGAGGGTCTTGGCCTGGTCGCTCGGCGAGCTCGTCGGTGCGATCTCCACCACCACTAGGACGCTATAAATCTCGTTCAGAAAGGCCGTCGAAACATCGAGCGCGTCCCCGAGAGTGGTCCCGGATGTGAATGGAATCCGCACGTCGAACACTGGCGCGGTCCGGAATTGTTCGAGGGACATCGCCAGCGTCCGGACCATTCCGAGGGCCTGGGCAGGTGTGATATTGCAGAAATCCTGGAGTTGGTCGAAGCCGCTGACCGTGACTGCCGGGGCCGTGGTGTCAAAAATGTTCGAGTCCGTGATGTTAATCTGGGGTTCGCTGGTCGACGCAATTGGATTGGTGCCAATACTGGCCATGAGGAAAAACACGGCGTTCACGGTCCCGGTGAGCGACGGCGCGGGCGTAAACCACGATGCAGGGGAGGCAGCGAGGAGCTGCGTCAGCGTTATCTGGCCGCCGTTGTTGATCGGCAGGGCGGTGTTGGCGGTCAGGTTGATCGAGCTGTGGTGAAGGGAATCGCTGTAAATCTGGGCCACGAGGAAACCGAGCGTGACGCTGGCATTGATGTCGACCGCGCTGACGCTGGCCGTGGCTGTCAGTGCCGGAACCTGGAGGTAGACGTCGTTCGTGCTGATGCCTGCAAGTGGGTCCGTCAGCACTGCGCCGAGTCGCATCCCCAGGACGACATCGGCTATCAACCCCACCTGCACCGTTGCCGGCTTTCCGAAAAATCAATCCTAATCCCCGCACTTCCACGCCGAGCCCCTCATCCGACAGTCCCATCGGAATGGAACGATCCAGGTCGTATCGGAAGCGGAGTTGGAATTCACCCGAGGCTGACAGAAAGCCGCCGCCGATGCTAAACGGCCCCCCCGGCAGATTGCCCACCGCCCCCGTAAACATCTCCTTCAGCCGCGCTTGGAGGCGCACGACGATACCTTCGAGACTCGGGCTCGGAGCCGATAAGTACGTCCGGACGGTTGTCCCCAGGTCAAACAATCCGCCGAGATCAAGGCCGCTGACATCAGCGGACAGCAACTGGCCAATCGTATTGCGGCCAGGCTCAAGGAAAGGCAGGGGAACGTTCAAGGCTGGTTGGGAATCAGCCAGGGCGCGGCCTATGTCCTCCAACTGATCCGCCAGATCCGCCACCCGATCCCGCATGGCGGCAGTGTCGTCCTTGATCAGCACCACGTCCGGATCCACTCCCACCAGGCTCGCCCCGGTTGCCATAATCGTATACCGCGCCCCGGACACGCTCGTGGCCGACATTCGCAAGAACAGTTCGCCTCCCGGAATCACGGTCACCAGGCGCTGCGCGGCGATCACTGCAAGTTCGGCGGCGGTGAACTTGCCGTCCGTTTCGTCCGGATCAAGGAAAGCTCCGTCCAGTGTGATCACTAGACTGGCTTCGCCGCCGTCAATCGTCGCCGTTGTTCCATCATCGAACTGCACCGACCCGGTCAGCGCCTCCTGCTTGGCGATCGCAGCTTGTTGGATCACGCCCGTCCGGACGAAAAAGCGCTCCGAATCCCCCAATCCGTCGGAAAAGTCGAAGCCAGCCGTGATGTCGACGATCAAGGCGTAATCCGGAAACAGGCTCGGCGGTGTGGTCAGCGTAATCCCGAGGTCATCGCCATTCGGCCCAAGTTCGACCGGGGCGTTCCCCGCCTGAACGTAGGCGAAACGCATCGGAATTAACGCTTCGAGCGGGGACGGCGCGATGAAGTAGCCCGGGCGCGTCGACACCAGGCCGGACGCTTCAAAGACCTGCAGCACCTGCCGCCAGGTTGGCGTGGTCAGCGCTCGGAGATCGGAGGCCAAGCGGTCCAACGTCGCGTCAATCGCCGCCGCTAAGTTGAGATGGGAGGCAAACGTCGTCGCGAGAATCCCCAGTTCGGCGGCGGTGAGATCGGCTCGAGCGGCGAAGGCCGCTTCAATAGTGCTCCCGAGTTGACCAATTCCATCGGCCAGCGCGTCAGCCTGGCCGGCTGTCAGTCTGGGACTAGGCGGCGGAGCTTGCACGGCCGCCGATCCGCCCCCGGTGCTGCGAGCGTTCAGGACCCCTGCGGCCCGGGTGGGCGGCTGCTCCGCAAACTCTGTAACTCCCACTTGAGTGCCGTTGAACGAGACAAGACTGAAATCGTAGGCGGCGGCCAGGCCATAGGGATTCAGCATCATCCAGAGCGATTGCGCCGCCGTCAGTGCGTGCCCGACCGAAATCCGGCTCTCATCCAGCAGCCCGCGGCCGATCGCCCGCATCACCTCGATCTGGCCGTCCAGCGAGGATACCATTCCAGTGTGACTGAAGTCCTGTCCCGTGAGCGCGTTCGCATCGAGTTTGACCAACTTGATGCGCTGCGTGGATTCATCCGTCGTGAGCCGCTTCGTTTCAGCGTCACCGACCGTCCCCGTTTTGAAATCAATCAAATAGCCGCCCGGATCTTCCTCCCGATCCGGATCGTAGAAGCCCTTCCCTGATTCCAAGGGGACCGTGCCGTCGCCACCGTATGGCCGCAACTGTTCCGAAAACCAGGATTGGCCGATCCCGGCCTGGACGCCATTAAGCTCGCCAAACGGCGCCAGCCAGTTTGGGCCCGAACCGAACGCAACCATGGTCGGGCTGGAGCCGAGCGAGGACCAATATTGAAAGTAAGGGCCTGTCCGCGGGATGACCTTCACCGCCGTCCAAGGCTCGCTCATCTGCCGGGTGGGTTGCGCCACTTCATCCGTGCCCACCGCGCCATAGAGCACAGTCAGCTTCCCGAGCAGCTTATCAACAAATCGAGTCGGCGACGGCTTGCTGTTGAGATAAGAGCCGTCGGGTTGCTTTTCACCCAGATAGGTCCAGGTGGCCGCGTCCAAATCCCAAATATCGTATTGGAGGTCCAGCCCGGCGTTAAGGTCTAGAGCCAGGTTGTTGCGTTCGGTCGGGTGGGTCCGATTGAAGATCGTCGCGCTGGCATCGTCGCCGTAGAAATTATACGTCGCCAGCAGCGCCCGCATTGTCGGCACATACCTGGCAATGAACTCGGTTCGGCTGACACCGGCCGGAATGACTCCATCCCCGCCCGTAATGGCAATGCCGGTTTGGTATTTCTGATAGGCAAGATCAATATATAAACCCAGCAACTGGTAGGAAGGGTCCGCGTTCCAATCATCCTGCAAAATGGGGTAAGCGCGCGCGCCCCCGCGATTCGGCACACCTAAAGTGACGAAGTTGTTGACCTTCGGCAGAATGTTCTCGTCATAAGCTCGGCTTTGGAGATAGACGCGTGTTACCAAGCCACCGGTGCTGTGAGCAATAACATCGACCGATGCCGGCTTGGCCCCCCCGTGGCTCCCTTGCCAGGCCGTGGCCGCTTGTTGCAGCCAATACGCCAGGTAGTCCACCCCGTAGTCGAACTTGCCGTCCGTCAGGTCGGCCGTCGTTTGCTCCACCACGCCGTCGTAAGCCGCAAAATCCTCCGTCCCATCCGCCTTCAACGTTTGGCTCGGACTGGGCCCCGGCGTCATTCGCCAATCATAAGTCGCGACAAAGAAGTCCGTCCCCCGCGTATAGCCGTTGCTTTGGATGGTGAGGATAAGGTCGTCGTAAACGCGGGCCAACGGATCAATAATTAGATCGGTGGGTAAGAAGCTGCGGGTCACCAGCCATTGGTCGAGCTTGTCCGAGGTTGGGAACGTGCCGACAATGCCTGGGACTAATAGGAGGGGACGGGCGGGTCCGGGGGATCCTGCCAGACTGACTTGCTCCGGAGGACCCTGTGCAGTGAAGAGCGAGGCGGCAATCTCGGTCAGAGCGCCTTCCTCCTCGGCCGGGATGGCCGAAGCGCCGGCGTCATTTGCGTCCAACCGCGCTGCGACTGCCACGCCGCCGTCCACCCGATCCGAAGCGGGTGCTTGCGCCGGCGGTTCATCGGTTGAGTCTGGTGGCGGGGCGGGAGTCTCCAGCGTCGTCGAAGTCAACCCGGCGAAGAGATCATTTGCCTCGTCGATGGGCCTTTGCGAATCCAACCGCGTGTTCTCGGCTGACTCCGTCTCAGCCTCGGAAACCACGGCGGCCTCCGCTGCGACGGGTGCCGGCAGCGCAACAGTCAAGCCCTCGCCGGATAGCAACAAGCGCGCTTCCAGCGCTTCAAGGTCGAATGAATCCCCAGTCACCATGCATTAACGACCTGCAGTGGCGCACCCGTGGCGAAGCAGTTTGGGTTCGACCGTCGAACACCTGGCAAACCGATCGCGGTCAAGTTTACGCCTACGTGGTGTCAGTATGGGAAGCGGCCGCTGGTTGGTCAATCCCGAAGCGGAAAGATTTTTCTGCAGGGTTCGGGAATAAGCTGCGGCGAGGCTGACCGACCGCTCAACCCGACTCTTGACCCGCCCACGTCTATCCCCGATATTGGGCTGCCGTTATGGGGGCGTACTGGTTTCGACTTGGGAGATGCGCCAGAGGCGGCATGCCGAGGATGATCCGTTGGCCTCGTTAATCATCGGGTCAAACATCAACTGCTAACGAAGAATTAGCTCTCGCGGCCTAAGTGCCGTGACGTTCGCCGCCCGACACCTGCTGAGGCGGACGAACGTGATAGCAGGTTAGGTTCAAACTGGAGATCGCGCGGTTGGGACCGAAACTTTTCCATGCGAACTAGGCCAGGCGAATCGCCGTCAGATCGTTATCGCCCGGTAGAAAACTCTCTTCTGACTAAGCATGTAGTCGCGGCTGGTTTATTTGCCAAGGACGCGGGTTCAACTCCCGCCGCCTCCACCATTCCAACTTCCACGTTTCCAACTACTTACGGAGATTGTTTACAATTCCCACTTGGATTTCAGACAGTTTAGAGGGGCTGATGGGAGAGCAATTGTCATATGCGACGTCGATTTTCTGTCATACACTATATTGCTTTTTAGCCCGGCTTCAACTATTTATTGGCATACAATAAATGCTCAACCTGACCCATGCCCAAGAAAAGCAAAAGAGGCAGGCCCCCGTTGCCTAAAGGCTCGGCGAGGGAAGGTCGGCTGATCTGCCGACTACTCACGACCGAAGTGGCCGAAATCGAGTCGGCAGCCAAAACCGCGAACCAGTCCAAGTCCGAGTGGATTCGAGAGACACTCCTCGCCGCAGCTCGCCAACGCCGGACCAAGCCATAGAGATTCAAACGAATGTTAAGCGCATTTTCAAAACTCTGGGGTTTTCAAGCCGACGATCAATCGGTATCTGGCAATAAACTGAGGTTCTCGCTATGATTCCAGCCGTGACCAAGATTGACTGCATCGCCGCTCTGAAAGCACTCGGTGAACTCAACCGGATGCGAATCGTCCGATTGTTGTTGAAAAGCCAGCTCAGCGTCAACGAGGTCGGCGAGCAGTTGAAAATGTCCCAATACAACGTGTCCAAGCATCTCAAGATATTGCGAGCAGCCGGGTTGGTTCAGGTCGAGCAGCAAGGGAAGCAGCATCTCTACACCGTCACACCGGCCCTCAAGACGCATCTCAAGTCCAACGCCAATGTGCTTGAACTGGGGTGCTGCACGTTCCGTTTCGACCGGCTTCCCCAGTAGGCCCTCCGCCCGACTCCGTTCGAGGACAAAGTTTGTGCTTGGAACGTATGCCGAGATAGGCATACGTTATCCCAAGCATGAAACCGAACGCGATGCCAAACTCGGCTGCCACAGCTCAGCCCAGGTCCGTGTCCACCCCGGATCAGAAAGCACGCTACATTATGATTGGCGGCTTCCTTGGGGCGGGAAAGACCACAGCGGTAGGCAGGCTTGCCCGCTGGCTCTGCGACCGGGGAATGCGGGTGGGATTGATTACGAACGACCAAGGCAGCCATCTCGTGGACACCACGATGCTGCTGGCGCGGGGTTTCCCGGTCGAAGAAATCCCCGGTGGTTGCTTCTGCTGTCGGTTCAACTCGCTCCTGGACGCGGCCAAACGCCTGACGGCAGCGAGCCGCCCGGAAGTCTTCATCGCCGAACCGGTCGGCAGTTGCACCGATCTGGTCGCCACGGTCACTTACCCGCTGCGAAAGCTGTATGGCGAGGGATTCTCGATTGCCCCGCTGAGCGTTCTGGTTGATCCCATCCGGGCGATGCGAGTCCTCGGATTGGAAGCCGGTGGAAAGTTCTCCGATAAAGTCATTTACATTTACCGGAAGCAGTTGGAGGAAGCCGACATCATCGTCATCAACAAGTGCGATCTACTCAGCCGCGATCAGTTGACCTCCCTGCGGAATGCGTTGGTCACTGAATACCCGAAGGCCAAAATCTTCGAGGTTTCCGCCCGCAACGGGGCCGGACTGGAAGGCTGGTTCGACTATATCACGAGGACCAGCCAGGTGCCTCGCAGCGTGATGGACGTGGACTACGAGGTTTACGCCGATGGAGAAGCCCGACTGGGATGGTTGAACTGCACAGTGCGTTTGGCCGGAGCGGAGCCGTTCGACGGAAATAAGCTTATCCGTGATCTTGCTGCTGACATTCAGCGGCGACTGAACGCGGTCGCGGCAGAGGTCGCCCATCTCAAGATGACCTTAGACGCCGACAACGAGCTTGGCGACTTGGCGGTGGTCAATCTGGTCAGAAACGACTTCGTTCCTGAGCTTTCGCAGAATTTGCAGGACGCCTTCGTGAGTGGTGAATTAACGATCAACCTTCGAGCGGAAGCTGCGCCGGAGGTTCTCACCGAGAGCGTCCAGAGTGCCCTCGACCATTACGTTAACTCCTGCGCCGGGCTGACCGCCAAGCGGGAGCACTTGGAGTTCTTCAAACCGGGCAAACCACAGCCGACGCACCGGGTCACGGCTCCGGCCTAACGGAACATTTATGTTGCCAGCGTGGTTCATCGGCGAGTCCTGGGGGACGTTCCTGCTCGTTTTCTTTGGCTGCGGCAGTGTCTGCGCGGCGACCACCACTGGCGCTCAGGTCGGGGTGTTTCAGGTTGCGATAGTCTGGGGCCTGGGGATTGCCACGGCCATCTACCTGTGCGGAGCCTTGAGCGGGGCGCATCTGAATCCTGCTGTCACGGTGAGCATGGCGGTGTGGGCCATGTTTCCCTGGAAGCGGGTGGTCCCATATTTTTGCGCCCAGTTTGTCGGCGCATTCGTGGCGGCGGTGGTGCTCTATCTCATCTTCGGCGATGCCCTGAGAACCTTCGAGACCAGCAACGGTATCGTTCGGGGGCAATCCGGCAGTGAAGCGAGCGCGATGGTGTTTGGAGAGTTCTTTCCGAATCCGGGTGGGCATCAACTGACGCCGGAAGTGCGCCAGCGCATGTCGATGACATCGGCTTTCGGCGCGGAAGTGGTTGGCACTTCCATCCTTTTGCTGGTCATCTTCTGTGTCACCGATGAGCGAAACAAGGCTCGTCCTCAAATTCTGACCGCCGCGACTATCGGTCTGGCGGTGACGTTGCTGATCTCGCTCTTGGGACCGCTCACGATGGCCTGCTTCAACCCAGCCCGTGATTTAGCTCCTCGCGTATTCTCGGCGCTGGCTGGCTGGAGAATGGTCCCGTTCACCGCCAACGGCACAGGCTGGTTCACGGTTTATATCCTCGCACCACTCCTCGGCGGCGTGGCAGGTGGGGCGATCTATCGTCTATTTTTTCAAAGCACCTATGCCGTCACAGTCCTCGCTGAGGCAAACCAGTCGCAAGCTCAAGAAGCTGCTTCTACACGCACAGTGAAGTCGCCCGTGCCCTTGGGCAAGAAGTTGACCGTAAACCGATGATGGCGGATGGGGGCGTGGCGCACCGACCTGCTGGTAGGGTTGGCGACAGGTCGAGAACATCCTTGAAACTGAAATCCTCCTCGTCCTGTCTCCTCGTTAGGAATCGTTGCGTGGGTTGTGCTTTACTTGCTCGCGCAACTGGACCTCGGAAACGGCCACGTTCATCTGTTCCCAATGATGCCGAAGTTTTGACCTGCGGCGAATTTCAATGTGCGTTCAGCGTGGAGCGTCCTGCATCCAGTCTGCGCGACGGGCGAAATCCGCTTGGACTTCGGCCCGCCAGCGAGAGACGGTCTTGGTCCCACCCGGATCGTCAAACCACTGATTCCTGGAAACATCTGGGCGGATGAATTTTCCGCCCCAGCTCTCTTGGTCGGGTTTTTCGGGGTCGTTCAACCCGCGCACGGCACTGACCAGGTGCAGGAATGAAGGCGTATCCCCCTCTTGCTGACCTGGGTATTTCGGTTCCCATCCACTCTGCGGATACACAGCGCCCAACGGTCCATGCCCCTGGCGAATGTTGGAGTTGATCCACGCCAGGTCTGCAAGTTTCGGATCAGAGCTATACATGTTCCAGAACATGCCCATGTAGTTCTTTTCCGAGAGGATCACAAACAAGCTGGGGAATGAATCGAGCACCCACTGCGTCGTGCTGTCCTGCTTCACGACGAGATAAAGACGCAGCTTGCTGAGAAATCGTTCCAATTCGGCAGGGCTGCGCTTGCACCGCACCTTCCAGATGGCTTGCGCCACTTCCCGCGAACCGCCCCAGACGCAAACCCATACGGGGCGGGGATCGGGCCGGTCAACGATGGCGATGATGGCATCCGAGGCTTCGCTATCTTTGCCAGCGCCCAGGATTTGATCGAGCGGCTTGGCGGTCGTGCCTACGTTGGTCGTGCCCCAGGTGCCGGAGCGGCCCTGCCATGTAACCGAGCGCAGTTTCTCCGCTGTGGGATAGCGGGGATCATGACGTTTCAGGTTTTCATACACCTTGGCGTAGAGGCCCAGCATATCCAGAATGTTCTGTTTGTTGGCGACGTTGGCAAAGGTGCCCGCCGAAGCCACAAGAGCCTCAACGTCGAACTCGTTTGCGTAGAGGAGAAAGCGGACCATTGACTGGACATCATCCGGGTCGCTGCACTTTTCGGGCGGGTCGCCTTGGCGAGCACCCCTTACGGGGATAACGTCCAGCGGCGGAAAATCCGATGAGATGACCACGCGGGGTCTTATGGCGCTTGTGCCAGGTGCCAACTCCGTTTGCGGTTGTGCGGCAGCGGCCAAGTCCACCAGGAATGCCAGTGCGACCAGTGATCCGAGCACTTTGGCGTATCTTTTTGCACATCTACTCATACCAGATGCGACCATACCGAAGTTGTGGCGCAGCGGCCAGATGATTACCACCCCGTGTGGTCCAGGTGATCCTTGAATGAGATGGCCGTTACCGCCCTGGCAACCGAGCTAAGAAACCTACCAGCACTTGGTTTCCATCGTTTGCAGCACTCACGACGAGGTTGTCGGGAGGAATCTGTAAACCCGCTTGAGCAAGGACGTGCTCGATTTGCTGCATGAGGGGGTCATCATCAGCGATCATGGGAGCATCCTGGGCTGAGAGGATAAACTCGCAAATCACATTGCCGCGCCTGCCACGAACCTCCATGCGGGGGTTTCCTCCTGCTCCAGAGGTTCCAAGCTCCTTGCCAAAGTGCTGAGGACTTCGCGCAGACCATTGTGCAACAAGTGCTCCTGCTGTTGATGGAGCCAGTTCTTGTTGGACTCAGGAGCGATCACTTGGGCCGCAGCCGCCAGGTAATCACTGACGTGGTGAAAGTCCACGGTGTAAGTGGCTCGTGACCCTGGACCGGCGCCAAACTGTTCGGCAAAGGTCTTGACGATCCAAGGGGCACCGTCCCCCAAGCCGTGCACGTGGGTGTCCGGGCCTAAACCGGCCATACGAGCTACTTCATACCAGAGGAGTCCGGCAATATTTGCGCTCGCAAAAGTCGCGCCGTAAATACAGTCCACTTTGTCTTGGTCTCGGGCGCAACACAGCCGCGCTTCTTGCCAGAACAACTGTTTTCCTTTCCGCCGATCCACTTGCGGGTCCGAGAGTGTTTCCACAATGGGCAGCATGGAGCCGTCCATCTCTGTGATCAGCGTCTTGACCGGTTGCTTGGGTGCCGCATGCTTCATTGCCCCCATCGCTTTGGCATGAGCCAGGGTGTGTTCTCGAGCGGCGCTGACTGCGACTTCGATCCCATAATGCTCCTGCACCTTGGCTGCCGCCTTCATAAAGGACTCGTCGGCACCAAAGTCGGCCAGCACTCGCTGTAAAGGTAACGAGTAGCCTCGATGCTGGATCTTGGCTCTTTGCGCGAACGGCCGCAGTTGAGGGCCACGGCGTCCTTCGCGGAGGCGCTGCTCCAGTACGCTCACCACCCCGTAAGTGGAATGCCACGTCAGGGCTTTTTTTTTCGGTAAGGCTGCAGCTTGGAATTTTCGGCGCGCGCTTTGGCTACCGCTGATCTTTCGGCTGTTTCTGCCCAATCGGTCAGTAGTCCGTTTCCCAGCTTGCGGATCTCCTCAATGGCACGGGCTTCGGCTTCATCAGCCGTGCAACCCTCGGCCACCAATTTGTCCACCAAGTCGGCGATTTCCAGCAAGCGTTGGCGCGTCTGAGGCTTATCGGCAAAGCGCTCGTCCAAGCTCTGAGACTTCTTTGGAGTGGTTAATTCTATTGGCAGTTCATCATTCATGAACTGCTCTATTTATACACCATTAATAAAAGTACCAGGAAAAAATTGCCTACCTAATCCAGGTTCTCTGCCCGACACTTTCAATCGCACCCTCTTGACTGTGGTGACTGGCATCGTCGGCGCCTTGGTCTTTATTCTGCTGCGGAAGTGACCAAAGCAACGCTATGTCCCGCCGCCGCCAGCAGAACGATCTGGTCGAATTTGCCGCCGAGGCGCTCGGGCTGGTTTTCGTCCTGGCCTGGCTGCATCCTCAGTTCCGCCAGGCGATGTCGGCAATTGGGGCATTCTGTCTCGTTTTGCTGGGGGTGGGAATCGTTGCGATCGCGGGATTTATCGCTCACCGTATTTGGAATCGGCGAGCGCGCTCCTTCGAGAGATTCCAAACTTTGGCCACCCAATCGCCGGTGGTTTCAGGATCACGGCGCGCGCTACCTCCAACGATGCGGCCCGGCACGAGCTGCTTTCCTCCCGTTTCCCGAGACCCCATTCAAGCCGGCAATCCGCCTCAAAAACCGTTTAAGCACGAGCCCATGCCGGGATCGTTCCCGCGTCCACCCGCATCATCGCCATCGGTGTGCATTCCCGAAATCCACGATCTCACAACACAGATTCAAGCCATCGACTGGTTTCAGTTCGAGAAGATCGTTGCCGCTGCCTACAAGAAACAAGGCTACTCGGTCACGCGGCGCGGCGGAGCCAATCCGGACGGCGGTATCGATTTGATCCTGGAGAAAGCCGGTGAACAAACCGGCGTCCAGTGCAAGCAATGGAAAAGCTGGCAGGTCGGCGTTCGCAATATCCGGGAATTCTTTGGTGCGCTTTGCCATGCTGGATTGAAGAGCGGGATCTTCATAACGGTCCGAGGCTACACCATGGAAGCCCGGAAGCTGGCACAAGAAGATGGGATTCAAATTCTTGATGGTGCCGCACTCACTGCCATGCTGGAACGAGCTGACGCCCAGTTCGATCCGGAGATCATCGCCCTGTTTGAGGACAAGCGAAAATTTTGTCCAAAGTGCGAATCTGAGATGGTCCTGAGAAGGGCGCGGAAGGGGGCCTTTACCGGACAGGACTTTTGGTCATGCTCAAGCTTCCCGCGTTGCCGCTACAAGATGAACACAATAGATTGATCGGCTTGTATCTTCATTCATGCCAGGTTCGTTAAAGCGTCCTGCTCAGGAAAACCGGAAAACCATCATGTGCATTTCGGGTTGAGGCCATCGCGGCGCAGGTTAATTTAGAATCGTTGGACGGGCCGCAAAAAGCCAGCCCAGCAAAGATGAAGGCGACTTCAAAGGCCCGAAAGGGTTCCACGAAGCCGCCTTTATTTTTCCCCTAATCGCCTCGAGGTGCGGCAGTGCGTGGCCCAGCGAAAGCGCAACCTAATTGCCGATTGTGCGAAAAGAAGGCGGGGAGGCAATGCGGTTAAAACGCTCCCCGCGCTTGCCGCCATGTCTGATCATGGGCCGAGCTAAAGGTAGGATCGGGCTTCGGGAGAAGCCTCCGCTCTCGCCGTCCGCCGTTCCAACCTGAACGCCGACTACGCTTCCCGTGCAATGTTCCTGAAATTCTCGCTAGCGAGCCGCGAAAAAGATCTTGAACACGTTCATCATTTACCGACAGCACCTACGAAACTGGCATCCATAACACCTTTACCTTGCTGCCTCCAGAGGCAAGCTTTGTTCTCTCGAAAAGTCCAAAAAGCACGGAATGTCGTGATTGTTGAGGCGACCTGTCGTGGCGGTAAACCCTCCACAGAAATGCTTGTCGGGAAGTTCCTCTGCTTGGGTGATTTTCTGCCCGCCAGATCGCGAGATAAGGGGATACTGTTTTGTCCAACGCCTTCGCTTTAGAGAAGAAGGTTCCCACCGGATCGAACAGCCGCAATTCCTTTCCGCCATCTTCGTTGATACTTCGCCTAAAAAGCGGTATGAGAGGGATGTTTGGGGGAACGTCCTGGCCCGCGCGACCCTCGGCTATTGCACCTCGCAGGACCTCCAAAGCCCGGGCTTGAAGCGCAGCGTGATCCTCCGCAACACGGGTCGTTTTGTCCGAATATTCCGGGAAATCTTCAGCTACCCCTGGCGTTAGGGCGATAGCTGGTGCCAAGGAAAGCGCCGAAACTTCTGGCTCTACTGCCCTCGGCTGCTGACCTACGGCTGGAGTTGTGGCTTCTAGCGGGGGGGATGAGGCTGCCGATTCGCCAAACGGTAGGTTACTCGTAGAAGCCATATTTACGAGGGTTTCACTCTCGACTTCGCTTTCGGTCGACGAAACGGTCTCGTCACGGTCTTCCTGAACTGATGGACTTGCTGGGCGCTGAGGAGATGAACTTACCATTAAGGGTGGGGGAGCCTCATTTTCTGAGCGCCTTATTTCAATCAGGGCGACTAGGCAGGCCGTTGCGAGTCCCAACGGAGCAAACAGCAGTAACGGCCATTTCCAGCGTTTCCGTATCTCCTCCTCATCCGGCCGGTCGTTCAGAACAGCCAAAATAAGGCGGTCCACCTCACACTCATCCATTTTTGGGACCGCATTTGCCACTTCGTCACGGGATTGTGCGTAGTTCTCAAAGCTTTGGATTACAGGGTCTTTAGCCCTGATCAGCAGGTCGGAGATGGCATCATCGGACAGAGGATGGACAGATTTGGCCATTCGGTCGCGTTTGGAGAGGTAGTCCCCAAATGCAGCATCCTGGCGCTCTTCGAAGCCGTCCATAATGATTAATTCGTAAGCGCTTAGGAATTACTCCCGGTTTCGAGAGAATTTTTCATGAGTCTAAGCTTATCAAGGCATCGGCACAGACGGCTGCTCACGGTTTTTGCGTGTAGCTTTAAGTTTGTGGCGATTTCTTCGTATTCGAATCCACCAAAAAACCGTAGCTCAACGATCGTGCGGCAAGGCTCGTCAAGCTCCATCAGCGCCCTCCTGAGGCGCGCGGCGTCTTCGTTACGAGCCGCCTCTTCGCTGGGAAGCAGCCTCTCATCGGGATGCTCAAGCGGAACCCCATCCTCATCCACTGTCGCGTCTCTGGAGACCAACCATTCGTCCTTGAGCCTCTTAGCCGCGGTCCTATGACGGATGTCATCGTAAACGCGGCTTCGCGTCTGTTGAAACAGCCAAGTGTCAACATTCGCGTACTTACGCTCATAATGGCGCGCGCTCTTGATTATCTTCAGAAATACCTCTTGTCGAAGATCTTCCAAATCTTCAACAGAGGCCCAATAGGCACATCTCGAGATCCACCTTGTAACTTGCTCTTGCCGTTCCAAGATCAACTGCCGCCATGCCACCTCATCTCCCTGCTGGCAACGTTCCATCAGATCAGACGTCTGGGTTTGGGAAGCGGTCATGAGCGGCCAGTTTAGTCAAACTAACCCAGATGAGGAGTAAAAATTCTTAGCTTGCGAATTAATAGACTGTTCGCAGCGAAGACTAAGGGCTGCGAAAGCAAACGAAACCAACCACCAAAATCCAATTTACGTTCAAAATGAAAACCAATCAAAACGTCGCCCGCGTCTTTGTTTCGGCAGCCGCTGTTGCCTCCCTTGTGACCCCGCAGACTCTGAAAGCTGACATTTTTGGAGATGCCGTAAATGCCGTTACTGCTCCAGCACGAGCAGTTGTCCAGGCACACGTGGAAGCAGTAAATGTTGTCACTGGACAGCACTCGCCTGGCCAGGCGGTGAACAATATCGGTCGGAACCTTGGGCAAGGTGTTCAAGCTGGAGCCAACGTTTATGGACAGGTCCATAATGGGGCCTTTAATGCACTTGGAAACGTTGCAGGAAGTGTCGCTGGAGACGGCGGGCGCGCTTTTG
>JAXMHN010000079.1:0-26717 GCA_046346765.1 Verrucomicrobiota bacterium
GAATACAGACGGTGCGCCCTTCGCCCGACTTCTCCGCGGCTGCTTCCGCCCGGGGCACCTGGAAGAAGCAGAGAAGGCCGAAGAAGACGCTGAACACGATCTTCATACAATTGAAATTAGAGCAAGGGAGCTGGAGGTGCAAGGCTGGTGCCGGCGCGTGCCCGCCGCGGCCAAACCCAAAACCGGGAGTTACAGTCGATCCAGGTCCGCCAGGCTCAGGCCGAGCTTGCCGGCAGCGTGACGCAGATCCTCGCTTCTCACCGGATACCAATGGTGACGTTCGAGATCGGACAAACCGATGAGGTCAATAGGCGCAATCGCGTTCAGAACCTGATGCTGGAGCTGTTCTGGGTCCATTGGGCGCGCCCCTCGCTGGCGGCTGCGAAGCAAGTCTTCGCAGCAGGCGCGCGCTTTCGGTCCGAAGTCTGCTCGATCCTGCAACAGGAAGGAGGTTGCCAGCTGCGGCTTGCCGACCCGGCGGGCGATCTCAGCGAAGCTGACCGACGCGAAGTAGAGCAGAGCGATTGGCACGAAGCGCGAAAAGTCGTCCATGCTGGAGTAAAGCGCTGCGACCACTCGTTCGACCGCTAACAGCTCTCTACTCGTGGCGCAACCATACTGCTCCAGTTGGCGGGCGAACTGGGCTTTGCCCCAATGCTCGTCCATGGCCCTGGCCAGCCGATGCAGACCAAGCAAAGTCAGTGTGAAGCCGGTTGAAAGGAGCGGATCAATAAAGCCGGCGGCTGAAGGAAGGAGCGCCCAGTTGGGGCCCACGACTTGGCCACTCTGGAAGGAGAGACGCGGCACCTGGACAAAAGGGAGCTCAGCGGTCGCTCCCTCAAAGTGCGCTCCCACGGTGGGATACCGCTGGAGCAGCCGTTCCCAGGCTGGGGCGCCTTGGTTGAGCTGGAGCTCGGACGACAGCTGGTCAGTGGCGGCGACGCCGGCACTCGTCAACCCGTTGTTGAAACGCAAGACCCAGATCCAACCGCCCTCGAAAACATGGTGGAGGGCGGCATCATCGATCGGGTAAGGCGGAGCTGGTTGACCCGCGGGGACGCCCAGGCTTTCCAGCCGTTGAACCTGGCGAAAATGGCTGAACAATGCTTGCGTCGGCGGCAGGAAAGGAAACCCCCTTTCGGGTAACGCCAGCGCGCGATGCAGCGCGCCGCGCGGTCCGGTCGCGTCGACGACGAACTTGGCGCGCGCTGCGATGAACTGGCACCCGTGCCGGACGGCCCCTCCAGGCTGACGGAGTCTGGTCCAAAAGTCACTTTCTGCAGGGCGCAATGATCCAGATATTCCACGCCTAACCGCTGCGCTTCCCGGACCAGGAAATGATCGAAATCCGGCCGATACCAGTGCGTGTCGGCGGCTTCGTCCCGCGAGCTGGCGGCAACGAGAAGCTGGTTCGACCGCTTCGCGTCGGACTGGAACGCCTGGCCCGCGCTGTGATGAAAGAAGGAAAAGCCCCGCTTCAACCCGCAGCCGATCTCGGGATAGGCTTGTTGCCAGCTGCCCCATTTCGACAAAGGCCGCAGACGGGGCAGATCGTAGCGTTCGCTGAGCTCTTCCCAAAGCGAGTTCGCCAGCGGGGTTGACGATTCGCCGATCGCAAAACGAGGATGCGCCCCGCGCTCCAGCAGCAGGACCGAGCGGCCCAGCTGGCGAGCGACCATGGAGAGGAGCGATCCGCCAAAGCCGGATCCCAGCACGATCAGATCAAAGTGGAGCGTCTTCACGCGCTCATATCAGGCGGCGGCGCCGCAGGAAGGGCAGGGGAGAGCTGCCGGCACGCTTTGGGTTAGATTCATCTGCTGCAAGCGTTCCCGCCTTCGGCCGAGACAGTCGGCGCAGTCCGCGAACAGCGGCAAATCCCAGAGGTCAGCAAAAACCCGGCCGCGGCCCAGATGCAGGCCGAAGGCCAGCGCTGCTTCCAACGTGGCCAGGCGGGGGCGGCGGAACTGTCCCAGTTCGGCCAGCTTCTCCATGGCACCGTTTCGGCCACGGGTGGGGATGAGTGAGACGACGGCTGCCTGCGCGTCGAAGGCCAGTTCGATGGAGCGTTGGGCCCAAGGAAGCGCTTCAGCTTCGTCGATGAACGGCGGTTGAACGAGGACGAAGACCCGCAAGGCGACGCCGTTCTTTGCCAGAAACTCGGCCGCGCTCCTGAATTGATCCAGGCTCATTCCTTTGTTGAGCTTTTCCAGGACGCCTGGATGCGCTGTTTCCAACCCGACGGCGACTTCAAGCTGCGGACGTCTGCCCGGGTGGTTGAGCTGCCCTTGGCGCGCGAGCAGGTCGCGGAAGCGCAGACAACGGTCGCCGATGAAGGCGGGGTGGCACTCCACGATGACGCGGTCGCAACCCCGGACTTTGGCGGCAATCGCTTCATCATCCTCGGGTGGGATAGCGCGTGGATCGAAGAAGCTGCCGCCGTTATAGAGCTTGACCTGACGCGGCGGCCAGGAAGCGGGCCGCTCGGCCGCGGAGTTATTGGTTGCCGGAGCAACCGAAACCGGACTGGCCAAAGCGCGAAAGGCGTGATCGATCTGGGCAGGGATGGCACCGGGAGGAACGGTCTCTGGCAGGGTTGTTTTCCAGAGATCACACATGACGCATCGCCAGGGGCATTCCCGGTTCGTCAGCAGCACCGTGGCGACACTCACGATCTCGCTGGAATGACTGCGCTCGCGCTCGAGAAAATAGCCATGCGGTCGCCATGGATCTCCAGGCGCGCGGTCGCCGCGACGAGAGAGAATCCAGGTGTCTCTGGCCGCGCGCCCCGCCGGATATGGGTCGGAGGGAACAGCGTTCGGCGCGCTCGCTTGGGTTCTCACAGGCAGCATCGGCCGAGCGTACCAGTCCACCTGGCTCGAGGCAACCCGCCCCATCGGTCGGGCGGACGTCGGGGAGGAAAGGCCGATCCGGCACAGGGCTCTATTGCGGCGCGAAATTGGGGCGCCCGCCGCGCAGAATGTACTTCTGGATTTTCCCGGTGGCCGTCTTGGGTAGTTCGGCCAGAAAAGTGAATCCTTGCGGCACTTTAAAATGGGCGAGCCGTTCTCGGGCAAACCGGCGCAACTCGGCTTCCGTGGAGGCGCGGCCCGGTTGGAGGACAACAAAGGCGTGCGGCGATTCACCCCATTTCGGATGGGGCACGCCGACCACGGCCACTTCCTGCACCGCGGGGTGACGCAGAAGCGCCCCTTCCACCTCCACCGAGGAAATATTCTCGCCGCCGCTAATGATGACGTCTTTGAGGCGATCGCGAATTTCCAAGTAGCCGTCCGGATGAACCACGGCGGCATCACCGCTGTGGAACCAGCCATCGCTGATGGCAGCTTGGGTGCCTTCCGGATCGCAATAGTAGCCCGCCATGACGACGTTGCCTCGAACCACAATCTCTCCCAGGGTCTGGCCGTCGGGAGGCACGTCGCGCCCGTCCTCGTCCACAACCCGAAGATCACCAGAGGTAATGAGTTCAACACCCTGGCGCGCCTTGATCTTGCCGCGCTCTTCCGGCCCAAGCTGGGCGTGTTCCGGGCGCGGCTCGCAAATGGAGATGAAAGGAGACACTTCCGTCAGGCCGTAAACCTGGGTGATATCCCAGCCCAAATCGCCCTCGATCCGCTCGATCGTGGCGGCGGCTGGCGGCGCGCCCGCGGTAACGACCCGAAGGCCGCGTCGCGCCTGTTGGCGCGCGGGCAGCGGAGCGCTCGCAATGGATATTAAGACGGTGGGCGCGGCGCAGAGCATGGAGATTGATTCGCGCGCGATCGTGTCGAAGACAGCCGCCGGATCGACTTTGGGCAAGCAAACGTGGGTGGCGCCGACGGCCGTCACCGTCCAGACGAAGGTCCAGCCATTGGCGTGAAACATCGGCACCGTCCAGAGATAACGCTCGGCACAGGTCATATGGAGGTGGACGAGCGTTCCGATCACGTTCAACCAGGCGTTGCGGTGTGTGATCATCACGCCTTTTGGCCGGGCGGTTGTTCCGCTCGTGTAGTTGAGCGACAGAAGATCGTTCTCTCCGATCTGGGCTGGCGCAAATTGGATGGGCGCCGCGGCGAGGGCTTGTTCGTAGTCCAGCCAGCCGCTCCTGCTGCCTGTCAACGCCACGAAATGTCGCACCTTCGGAAGGCGAGAACGAATGCTGTCGATGGCATCGAAGTAGTCCGGGTGCGCACAAACGACCGAAGCGCCGCTGTGTCCGATAATGTAGGCAAAATCATCGGCAGCCAGGCGGTAATTGATCGGGACGGTGACCGCGCCAATTTGCGGGACCGCGTAGAACGCCTCCAGTTGGGCGTGTGAGTTGGTGGAGATATAGGCGACCCGGTCGCCCTGGCGGACGCCGAGTTGCTGCAAGGCCGCTGACCACCGGTCACAGCGTTCGAAGAACTGCCGATACGACAAACGCCTGGCCCCATCGACGATCGCTTCTCTCTGACCATAAAGCTTACGCGCGCGGCGCGCGAACTCGAGGGGTGTTAATGATATCTCCATGCGTCGGCCAAGGGCGTCCTAAGGGTGACAACAAGATCCGTCCGCTTTGTGCTTGTGCCCATATCCATGGCGCGGAGCGGCCCGTGACGATTTGAGCGCCTGGATGACGGCGAAGAGCAGCCCTACTGGGAGGTAGATGGGCGTCAGGACCAACGTAAGCAAGGCAAAGGCGAGTCGGGCCGGTTGGCTGACGTCAGTGGCGACGTGAGTGAACCGACGCTGGGCGGCAAAGGGAGCGAACCAGAGCCGCCAGGACATTTGCGACGACCTGGCGATGCGGTTGCCAAGGCGGGCGCTTGGCTGGATGTGGCCGCTGGGTGATGGCTCCCCCGGAAGGTAGACGTAGGTCTTGATTCGCCCGATCTCGTCGTAAGTCTCGGTGCTGGCGCTCAGCGGCAGCTCCTCGGCAAAATCTAAATCGGCCCGCGCGGCGTCTGTCAGGAGGAGATACTGGTCAGCTTGAACGGAGTTTTTTAAAAGGCGATGGAGGATGATGACATCGACGCCGGCCAATTCGAGGAAATTAAGCACATGATGGAACAACGCTTCCCCACTGTGCGCAATCACCTTCAGCCGCAGCCGGTCGATATGGGTGCAAGCCTGGCAGGTGCAAGTCGTCGACAGCCTCAACTCCGCCAACTTTTCTCGGAAGAGCTGAAAGAACGCGAGCAGCTTCTGGGCAACGATGCGTTTGGACGCGGCCCAGCGACCCGGGTCACTCCCCTTGCGGCAGAAGAGAAAAACGGCGTCGCCCTCCAATTTAGCGATCTCCAACGGCAGCTCCACCGTCTGGATGATCGCTTTGACCAATTCCGTGATGACGGTTTGGCTATGGGCCAGGGTTTTTGCATTGGCGGCCATGTAGCGGGTGTAGCCGCTAATGTCAGCGATGACGAGCAGCACCGGCTCAGGGGCCGCTGCCGTGGACGTTTTCGCCATTGCTGTCATTCGTCGCCGGTTGGACTTGAGACCTTACAAGGGACTTGGGTGGGGCCGACCATACGGGAAGGAGCGCGGAAAGTCCATGCCATAGCCATGACCGGGGTTAGCCGGGACGAGTTGGCCGTCAGCGGCCGGAATCGGCGTGCTGCTTCCAACTTAGTTGGCGAAGACTCTTCGGACTTGGCAGGGCGCAACCGGAGTCAAGACGCCTCTTTATTCGTAGCGGAGCGCCACCATCGGGTTGATCCTGGACGCTCGCCGCGCCGGCAGCCAACACGCCAGCAACGCCACCGCCGCGAGCAAGGTCGGCACCGATGCAAAGGTGAGCGGATCGAGCGGCTTCACTTCGAAGAGCAGGCTTTGGAGGAGGCGCGTCGCGGCCAAGGCCCCGCCGATCCCCAAGATGAGGCCCGCGCCGGTCAGTTGCACGCCCTGGCGGAGCACTAGGCGCAAGACGCTGCGATGGGAAGCGCCCAAAGCCAGCCTGATTCCTAGTTCGCGCGTGCGCGCGCTGACGCCACTGCTCATGACGCCATACAGCCCGAGCATGGCCAGGAAAACGGCCGCCCCGGCAAAGACAGCCAGGACGGTGACCGTGAAGCGCCGCGGGGCGGTTTGATCGGCGACCACCTCGCTCATCGACTTGAGCAGGTGCAACGGTTGGTCTTTGTCGATTGCCCAGACTGCCTGGCGAATCACCTCGGCCAGGCGCGGGGCAGCGGCCTGGACTTCGGACAGCGAGGCTGAGCGTCGGGTTATCGCGCAGAAATCGCGCTTGCTGCCGCAACGGCACGAAAACCTGCAGCGCCGGTTGAGCTTCCAGCCCCGGCCCCTTTGAGTCTCCCGCCACCCCGACGATCTCAAGCCAATTGGGCGGATCAGCGAAGCCGACTTCGAAGCGCTGGCCGATCGGATCGCGATTGGGGAAGAAGCGTCGCGCAAAGGTCTGGTTGACGACCGCCACCAGGGGAGCGTCCTCGCGGTCATCCTCGGCAAAGGCGCGGCCTCTGATCAACGGGATGCCCATCGTCCGGAAATAATTGAGGGTGACGCCTTGATAGCCGGTGGCGGGCGCTTGGCTGACCTGAATGTCCGGGTTCTCCTCCAGTCGCATGATGAACTGAGGCCAGCCCTGCAACGGCAAGAGAGTCGTGGCGGCGGCGCTTTCAATTCCTGGTAGCTGGGTCAAACGCCGCACGACCTCCTCCGCGAAAAGGTCCCGCTTTTCTCCGGCGCCATATTTGGCCGGAGGGAGTTCCAGCCGGACGGTCATCAGGTTGGTTGGGTTGAATCCCAGATCAAGCCGGAGAAGGCGGTCAAAGCTCCGCAAGAGAAGCCCGGTGGCGATCAGGACGGCAACGGCAGCGCCCACCTGGACGACCACCAGAGCTTGCCGGAGAAGGCCGACCGGGGCGGTCGCCCGTTGCCCCGCTTCCCGGAGAGCGTCGAGCGGGCTGACTCGTGAAAGGCGCCATGCCGGCGCCAGGCCGAAGATCAAGGCGGTCCAACCGCAGGCGGCCGCTGTGAAGAGGAAGGCGGTCCCGTCGAGCCGCACCTGGTCGAGTCGCGGCAGGCTCGGTGGGGCCAGAGCAAGCAGAGCGGCCAACAACCCGTGCGCCATGAACCAGCCGAACAGTCCGCCGGCGCAGGTGAGAAAGAGACTCTCAACCAGGAGCTGCCGGAAGAGCGCCTGTCGACCGGCCCCGAGGGCAGCTTGAACCGAGAGCGCCCCTTGGCGTTTCAGGCCGCGCGCGAGGGAGAGGTTCGCCAGGTTCAAACAAGCCAGCAACAAGACGGTGCCGACAGCGGCGCTGAGCGTGAACAACGTTGGCCGAAGCGGCCCGGCCACGTCTTCCAACGCCAGGTGCGCACTCACGTCCCATCCCGTCAGCACATCCGGGAACTGCTGCCGCAAGCCGGCAAAAATCGTTCGCAATTCGCTTTCCGCTCCCGCTGGGCTGGCCCCGTCCGCGAGGCGGCCAAGAACCATTAACGACTTATAGTCGCGGTCTTCTCTTTCGAACGGTTTGATGATGCGCGGCACCCAGAATTGAGCCTTGGCCGGCGTTTGAAAGCCCGGCGGCATCACGCCAACGACCGTTCGCGCCCGGCCATTGATTTGAATGGTCCGACCGACAATATCCGAGCGGCCCCCGAAACGGTCTCGCCAGACGCCGTCTCCCAGCAACACCACGCCATCCTGACCGGCGCTGAATTGCGTTCCGGCAAACCCGGTCCCCAGCCTTGGCCCGATTCCGACCACTCGGAAAAAGTCCTCTGTGACGGCCGCTCCCTGGTAACGTTCGGGCGTGCCCCCGGAAGCGAGGTTGATCGCGGTCGCATTCCATCCGGCCATGGCTTGAAATGACTTGGCACCGGTTCGTAGATCCAGGAATTGGGCGGCGGCGACGGGTGTTTTGCCGTGCCCTTTGCCCGGGCTGCCTTCCCAGATGCTCAGCACCCTCTTGGAATCGGGCCACGGCAGCGGCTTCAACACCAGCCCATCCAGGACCGTAAACATGGCGGTGTTGGCGCCGACTCCCAAGCCCAGCGTCAAGACTCCCACCAGCGTGAAGCCGGGACTCTTCCACAGACTCCGGGTCGCATAGGACACATCTCTCCCCACTTTTTCCGCCCAAGGCAGACCGCGCTGGGCCCGACAGGCCTCTTTGGCGGCGTCCAGTCCGCCAAGCTTGATCAGGGCTTGGCGCCGAGCCTCCTGCTCAGTCAGGCCCGCTCGCACGTTGTCGTCGATATGCAACTGCAGATGGCTTTGCAGCTCCGCGTCCAGTTCTCGATCCTTGGCCGCTTTGCCAACCAGGCCCTTCGCTCGCACGACCCATCCGAGCACTTTTCTCATGCGGACACCTCCAGTGGGCAAATAACCGCCGGCGACAAGGAAGATCGCTGGAACGAGGGAGCCGGGTGCCGTGCGGGAACGATGCGCATGAACGCCGAGTCTACCGAGTCTCCTATGGCATTGCAATAGGAATTAGATAGCTCGCTGCCGAAACCATTCCCGGACCCGCACCAGCGCCTGCGCCCGATGGCTGATCCGGTTCTTGACCTCCGTTCCCAGCTCGGCAAACGATTGGTCAAACCCGTCCGGCACGAAGAGGGGATCGTAGCCAAAGCCGGCCTTTCCCCGCGGGGCTCTCTCCAGGCGTCCTTCGCACGTGCCTTCAAAAACTTCGGTGCGCAATTCGGCCTCCTCGGCCAGACACACAGCGGAAGCGGGGGGCGTCTCCGGAGCGAGCACCGGGGTTAGCGCGATGCAGCAGCGGAATCGGGCGGTGCGGTTGGATTCGGCGGCCATCAAGCGCAGCAATTTTTCGTTGTTGGCTTGATCGGAAGAGTTGCCGCGGCTGTTGGTGGCGGCGAACCGGGCCGAATGGACGCCCGGGGCTCCGCCGAGGGCATCCACTTCCAGTCCCGAATCGTCCGCCAGGCAGAAAGCTGGCCAAGGTTCCCGGACCGCGGCTGAACCCAACCGCCCGCCGCCTGCCAGCCACCGGGCCAACGATGTGGCTTTCTTGCTCGCGTTGCCGATGAAGCTGTCCGCATCCTCCAGCACCGGAGGCGCGTCGGGGAAATCACCCAACGCGAGGTAGGCGAATGAGTCCGAAAGTACCTGGCGGATTTCGGCGACCTTGTGATGGTTGCGGGTGGCGATGATGAGCGTAATCACTGGACCGCAGCATGAAAAGGAAAAGGCCGGCGTTGAGCAAGGAGGAAAGGGCCCAGGCTGTCGTCGTCAAATCGCTTGCCAGGTCCGAGTGCGCCTCTCACAGTCTTGGGCGTGTCCAAGTTGAGAACTGCCGATGAGAAGGAAGCAAGGCCCTTGCGCGACGCGGCCAAGCTGGATCCGGGGAAGGTGACGCCGCCGGAGGTCGGGAGCGATCGAATCGAGTTTCGGGCGGAAAATCCGGTGCTGGTTTTGCTCGCGGCCGGGAAAGGCACGCGTTTTGGCCAGGAGCCGAAGTGCGCGCAAATGGTCAACGGAGTGCCGCTGGCGCGGCACTCGATCGATGCATTCCGGTCGTTCAGCCGATCGCCGGTGGTTTGCGTGGTGGGCTACCGGCACGAGCAGGTGGCGGCGGCTCTGGGCAACGATAATTGGTATGTGCAGTCGTCCAACCCGACCGGCGGGACAGCCTTTGCGGTTTACGAGGCCTTCAGCGTGGCCGAGTTGGAAGAACAAAACCCGATCGTGATCGTGACGATGGGCGACCGGATTGTGCCCACGACCATTTACCAGCGCCTTTACGAAACACACCTGACCGCGCCGCGGGAAGCCGACTTGACCTTGCTCACGGCCATTTATGAGCCTCCCCGGCACGTCGGCAAAGGGCGAATCGTGCGCGATAGCAATCGACGCGTCCTCGGGATTATCGAGCAGAAGGATATCGATGCGATCCGGGACGAAAAAGGTCGCCAGTCGCTCAATGATCTGACTGAAGGCAACTGTCCGTTGTATGCGCTGCGGGCTCGGCCGCTTCGGCGCCACCTGGAAGCGCTTTCGAACCGGAACGCGCAAGGCCAATACTACCTCACCGACCTGATCGAGCTGATTCGCCGATCCGGGGGGGATATTCGGACCATCACCACCACGATCGCCGACCCTGAATATGCGTTGCTCTGCTCGGATGTGACGCGTCCGATGGACCTGGCGTTGCTCGAGGGGGT
Organism: Verrucomicrobiota bacterium; assembly: GCA_046346765.1. Lineage (GTDB taxonomy): Bacteria > Verrucomicrobiota > Verrucomicrobiia > Limisphaerales > SIBE01 > JAXMHN01. Next base: position 10,141 of record JAXMHN010000079.1, read on the forward strand.
CTTGCGTTCCGCGGCGCTGCCGGACGGCGCCGGCGCGGTCGAGCAAGTGGCGGGAAAGATTCGGGCTGAGCGTCCCTTGCTGCAGATCGCGTCGATTGCCGCGCAGCTCGAGGAGCTGCTCCCGGCGGCGGCGCGCCTCGGCTTCAAGGCGGACGAGCCGGTCGCGATCGGGATTTCGGGTGGCCGGCTGCGGATTGCATTCATGCATCCGGATATGGGGCGGTTCTTCGGTCCGGCCTGGCAGATGCCAATTGGGGCCGGCACGCCGGAAGGGCGTGAGCAGATCGTCGTCTTGATGCAGCGATCGGAAGATCGACGGATTCACCTGGCCCCGACCAACCCTGAGTTTCAGGAAAAGGTCTGCTCGATTCCGGCGGATATTGACTGCATGTATCCCGGGGCGGAGGTCGGCGATTGGTACAGTTATGAAGGCTTCGGGACCCGGATGGCGGAGAACCTTCTGCTTTCGCTCGGTTACTTTACGGATGAAGAGTTGCAGCGCCGGCGCGATCGGAAGCAACCGCTGCCGCCGGCTTCCCTTTGGGTCAGCACCAGCATGCGTCGCCCCTTTTCGCTCGTGGGCAACGCGATCGCTTCCATGCGCACCGTCCGCACCGGCAGCCTGGGAGTCAGGGTTCAGGCGGCCTTGGGACGCGAGACATTCGCCGGGCTGCGCATCGTCTCCGGGGGTGACATTCCGCGCGGCGGTTTTTCCAGTTCGTCGGCCGTGACCGTGGCGACCAAGAATGCCATCAACAGCTTGTTCGATTTGAGCATCCCCCCGGACATGCTCGTGCATTTGTCCTGCCAGGCCGAATACGGCACCGGTGTTCGGGCCGGCTCACTTGATCAAGCCACCGAACAAAAGGGCCGGGCCGGGCAAGGCACCCTGATTTCCTCCAACCCGCGCGACAACTATCGGATTCTAGGCACGTTTCCGGTGCCGGCGCAACGGTTCCACGTCATCTTCCCCTATTCGGTCGATCGGGACCGGGAGGCTTGGCGTTGGTCGGCCGGAGCTTATGCGGCCGAGGCAGGGGGAGAGGGACAGACCACCAGCGAGATGCGCAAGATGACCGGCAAGTCAGCCGAGCTCGCGGCCCTCTTGCTCTCCCTGCCTCTGAACCAGGATTTCTTCCAAAGTCTGGAAGCGGACTTCCTCGCCCACGGCCGGTTGGGGGACGAGAAGCGGCGTTGGGTCTGTGATCAGCTGAAGGCTCTGCCCTTGCTGATCGCCCAGGACGACTTGCGCGCCCGCCTCGAAGCCAGGCGCGGCTGGTATGTCGGACAGTTGCAGGAGGTGGAGAAACTGTCGGCGGAGGCGGCCGGGCAGAAGGCGGAGACGACCTTTGCCAGTCTGTTCGCCGGGTGGCGCGACCCTTGGCTTTGGCGGATGACCGAGACCGGCGCCGTGGCGCGCGAACGGGGCGTCCCTCTCCGGGCAATGGTGGCTTACCTGTTCGGGGAAGTCGCCAAGAACTTCTACCTGATTCATCACCCTCTTGAATGGATCGAGTGGGTTTCGCGCTCTCAATGGGGTGACCGGTGCGTGCATATCGATCCAGACGTCTTGCCGACTGCGCCCGAAATGATGGCCGGGCTTGGCTGGGAGAAAGGATTGGCCGGACCGCTGCTCATGGAACGCTGGCTCGATCAGTTCAAGGCGCAGCCCTTCGACTTTAACCAAGGCCTCAGTGATCAGTCTCTCTCCAGCTCCACGCCTCCGGAGCTTCATTTGCTCACCGGGACCAACTTCTTCCGCGGCCTGGCTTTGATCGATCTGGTTGAGGCCATGCTCAAGCGGGCGTTTGGCCAGAGCGCCGTGGCGGTGCGGGTGAATGCCGCTGGTCAAGGCGACTTCTTCCAAGTCCACGTGGACTCACATCAGACAAGCGTCGGCGCCGTTAAACAATTCCTGCGCGTCGCCTTCTACCAGCGTTTCGGGTTGGGTCCCAGCGAGGAGTTCGTCGAACCGCACCCGGGTGGAGAGGCGGTGGGAGTGCGTCTGGAGCGGTTCGGTCAGCTGCGCGATTTGGTCCGGGCGCTCGGCCGAGTTCCGCTCGGCTGACGCGAGGAAGCGCGCCGGCAAGCGTCCGTGGCCGCACGTGCCGGATGGCCGCGGACTATTTCGGCAATAGCGCCAGCAGCTCCGGATGCGGCCGAGGTATGACATGGGCCGCGATGAGTTTGCCCAAACTGCCGACCGCCGTCGCGCCGGCATCGACGGCCGCTTGGACCGCGGCGACGTCGCCTCGGATCATTACGGTCACGTAGGCGGCGCCGATCTTCTCCTTGCCGACCAGAGTGACGTTGGCCGCTTTGAGCATGACGTCGCTCGCCTCCAGGATGGCGGTCAGGCCTTGGGTTTCCAGAATGCCGATGGCTAGTTGATGTTCGTTCATGGCCGAATCATTTGATCTGGGAAAGTCGGTTGGCAGAATTGGTCCCTGTCCGCCGTAGAGCGGGTTTGGCGCGTTGGGAAAGCTCAGCAGCGGCTCGATCTGCGAATCCGGGTGCGGCAGGCAACGAACGACCGCCCTCGAACCAAGGCTGCCTGCGTGACGCTCGGCTGCTTCCAAAGCCGCGACCACTTCCGCGACGGTCCCTCGGACGCGAATGAGCAATCGTTCATTGCCGGTGGTTTCAAAGCCGTCCAGTCGGATCGCAGCCCCTTTCACCATCGTGTCCGCGACCAGGGCGGCGATACTGAGGAAGGCCACCTCGACCAGGCCCAGCGCTAGGCTTTCCGCGTTCACGTGTCCGTTGCCTGGGCTATCGCGTTTGCAGGCGCCGCATCACTTCGCGCGCGATTTCAGCGGCGTTCAAACCGCCGGGAGGGTTCGGACCCGAATCTCGCCCGGCCAAGGAGGTGGAGGCAGCTGTTCGGGGCGACTTGCAGGCCGAAGCCGCTTCGCCAAACCCGCAGTCCGCCAGGATGCAAGCGATCTTGGAGCGGATGTCTTCCAGGTCTGACTGTTCGCGCGGCGAAAGCAGCTGGCGACTGGTTCCGAGTTCGAAGCCGCGCAGCGACATGCCCGCGCGGAAGCCCTCGGGGAAGTTCGTCCCAAAGAGCATGGCGTTGATCAAATCCAGAAGTTTGAATTGAATCCGCCGGGCCTCCTCGTGGCGTCCAGCGAGAAACTCGGTGTAGAGCTTCATCACCACCTCGGGGACGACGCCGGAGGTGGCGATCGTGCCGCCGTCGCCGCCCATGAGCAGAGCCGGGAACAGAATCTCTTCGCAGCCAATCAGGCAACTGAAGTCAGGCCGTTGCGGCTTGATCGCGTGAAGCGTATTCAGGAACCGGGGGAAGTCCCGGCTGCTGTCCTTCACCCCGATGACCCGGGGGCAGTCGAGCGCCAATCGAGTCAGCACCGGCACGGTGATCTCATTCGAGAATTGCGGGATGTTATAAAGCACGATGTCGATCGGCGAAGTCCGGGCCAGCTCGCGGAAGAAGTGCTCAATGCTCTCCTGGCTCACCTTGTAATAATAAGGACCGGTCACCGACACGGCGGTGCAGCCGAGGTCCGCATAAAATCGGCACGCATCCAGGATCAGGGTCAGGTTCGATTCGGCGGCGCCGGCCAGGATCGGCACCCGGCCGCGCGCTTCTTCCGCCACGATCTGAATGACACGCTTGCGCTCTTCAAAGCTGAGCCGAATGAATTCGCCGGTGCTGCCGTTCGGGTAGAGTCCGGTCACGCCCTTGTCGATCAGCCAATTTACCAGCCGCCGCAGCTCGCCTTCATGAATGCGGCCGTCCTCGAGAAACGGGACCAGGTTGGGGGTGTAAATGCCTTGAATCATGCTGGGGTTTGGCTTCGCACGCGTCAGTTGTGGGCTATTTAAACGGGCGGCTTGGCTGAGAGAAAGCCAAATCCGTCCGCGCGCTTTGCGATCGCCCTGCGAAGCGAATTATGTCAATGCTGGTGATGGATGGACCTGTCCGCCCAATCGTCGGCGGCTGCAGCGCAGGCGGAGGCGCCCGGGCGTGTCTTCGTGACGACCCAATGGTCGATGGTGGTGCGTGCGGCCCGAAACGACAGCACGCAAGCGGCTGCGGCCCTGGAGCGGCTCTGCCAGACGTACTGGTATCCTCTTTATGCGTATGTCCGCCGACGCGGCTATTCACCCCAGGATGCTCAGGATTTGACCCAGGCTTTCTTCACGCGCCTGTTGCAGCGCCATTGGCTCGGTGACGCCAATCAGGCCCGGGGACGTTTTCGGACCTTCCTATTAACCGCGATGAGCCGCTTCCTCGCTGATGAATGGGACAAAGGGCAGGCCCAAAAGCGCGGCGGCGGGGTGCTTCATTTGCCACTCCAACTCGATTCGGCCGAAACCCGCTACGGCCAGGAACCAGCCGACCGGGCGACGCCGGAAACGTGCTTCGAACGCCGCTACGCTTTGACTCTGCTCGACAACGTCTTGGAGCGCCTCCGCCTCGAATATGAACGGGACGGCAAGGTGGCCCTTTTTAAGGCTCTGCATTTCACACTGATCGGCCGGCGTGAAAAGCAGCCTTACGCCGACCTGGCCGCGCGCCTGCAATGGCAGGAGGGCGCCGTCAAAGTGGCCGTGCACCGTCTGCGCAAGCGTTATCGCGCCGTGCTGCGCGACGAAATCGCCGCCACCATCACCGAACACGAGGACGTCGACGAGGAGTTGCGCCATCTCTTCGCCATTCTCGCCGCGTGTTAGAATCGCGCCGGAGCGGGCGGCTGTAACCTTTTGACCGATTCTCCTAAGAACCGGTTGGAAGGACATTATGAATCCGACACACCATTGTCCGAACTGCCAAAAGCCAATTGCATCGGGCACTCCTCTGGGCCTCTGCCCCGAATGCCTCATTCAAGCGGGTTTTCCTACGGCCGCAACCGCTTCGCCGGAGTCAACGGCCCAACCCGGCTTTGCTCCCCCGAGCCTGGCGGAACTGGCCAGCCTGTTTCCCCGGCTGCAGATCCTGGAACTGATCGGTCGGGGCGGAATGGGCGCGGTCTACAAAGCGCGCCAAACGCAGCTGAATCGATTGGTCGCTCTCAAGATTCTGCCGCCGAGCCTTGGGAGCGATCCGGCCTTTGCCGAACGGTTCACTCGGGAGGCGCAGGCGCTGGCCCAGTTGAACCACCCGGGAATCGTTACATTGCATGAGTATGGCGAAGCGGGCGGGCTGCCTTATTTCCTGATGGAGTTTGTCGATGGCGTCAATCTGCGCCAACTCCTTGCTAGCCGCCGGTTGTCTCCACGGGAAGCCTTGGCGATTGTCCCGCAGATTTGCGATGCGCTCCAATTTGCCCACGATCATGGCATCGTCCACCGGGACATCAAACCCGAGAACATTCTCCTCGACCGCGCTGGCCGCGTCAAAGTTGCGGACTTCGGCCTGGCGAAGTTAGCGGGGCAAGACGGCGACTTGCCCGGCGACGTGGGCGCGGCAGTCGGGGCCGTTGCCTTGACGGAGCACGGTCGAGTGATGGGGACGCCCAACTATATGTCGCCGGAGCAAATGGAGCATCCGAATGACGTGGACCACCGGGCTGACATCTACGCCCTCGGCGTCGTCTTTTACCAGATGCTCACCGGCGAACTGCCCGCCCAGCAACTCCAGCCTCCTTCGAAGAAGGTCCAAATCGACGTGCGGGTCGATGAAATTGTTCTGCACGCGCTCGAAAAGGAGCCGGGCCGCCGCTATCAGCATGCCAGCGTTCTGAAGTCGGACCTCGAAACGGTCACATCTTCTGGGCGTCCCGCGGCTGGGGACCGGCCGCCGGCCTTTTCGACCACAGCGGTCTTGGGGGCGTGCCTGGTGCCCTTCTTTTTCATCTCAATGATTTACTGGGATTTCGGAAGTTCGGGGGGGCGTCAGGCAATGCTGGGGATGACAGCCACGGCTCTCGGGTTCCTCGCGATCCTTGGGGCCACCTTTCTCGGGCTCCTGGCCATCTGGCAGATCCGCCGCTCCCCTCAAACCATCGCCGGGCTTTGGCTGGCGGTGACGGACGGCCTCCTTTTTCCGCTGCTCGTGCTGGACGTCGGGCTGATCTTTGTGATGGCGGCGCTCAACAAACTGCTCAATGAGGCCGTGCTCGCGTCCTGGTATCCGGAGTTGCACGAGTCCATGGTGCTGAACTTCGGGCACTTCATCCTTTGGCTGGGCGTGACCGGCGTCGTGGTTTTGGCATTCGACTACGTCTTGGTCCGGTGGATCTGGCGGCGGGTCAATCGGCCGATCAATGGGGCTGCCCCTTCCGCCACGCGCTTTTCGCCTGGGGTATTGTCCCGCAGCGCCGGCAAGCTCGGCGCCATTGGAGCCGCCTTGGTCCTCGTCTACGCGTCCAGCTTTCTGGTCGTGCACCACTATCATGCCCGGTCCGATTACATTGGCACCGCCGACTTTCGACCGGGTGATTGGATCGACGTGCGCTCCGTGGAACGCTCCCAGGATGCCATGTCCGTCCGGGGGCGCTATCGCCTGACGAGCGAGGATAAAGCGTTGCTGGCCCTTTATATTACCAGCCGCGGGGAGCTGGACGCGGAGCCGGTGCCGTTCGATCCGAAACAGCACCTCACCATCGTCAAAGGGAGCGGCGCTTTCGAATTGACCATCCCGCACCTGACGCCCGGGCTGCCTCACGTCAGCATGTATGGCGACGACGGCAAGCCTTTCGGCGCCATCTATTTCGGCACCAAGAGTGAATCGATCGAAGAGCGTCGAATGCACCTGGGCAACTTCGGCCAGGCTGGCCGCGATCTCCCTTAGATTTGATGTGTCGGTCGAAGAATTGGCGGGAAGGAAGTTCGCCCTGGTCATTCCGGTTGCCAATCAGGACCGCTGGTGTGCATACGGCCGCGACAAGGTCAGAGCTTCCTTTCGACGAGCAGGCCGGGAATGGGCTTGCCGTCGGTGCCGACGATGCGGGCGCAAGCGGACCAGCCGCCGCCGCCCTGGGTGACTTTGAGGAGGAGTTCGTTGGGGCCCTTTTTGAGTTGGATCGGGGCGGCATCCTGGTCGATGGTCTGGCCGCGGTCGACGTTGTGGCTGTGGACCACCTGGCCGTTCAGCCACGCCTTGATCCCATCGTCGCTCCCCATCAGCAGCAGCGCGCTTTGGTCCTGGGGCGCCATCACCTGCGTGCGCAAATAGGCCACACAATTCTCCTGACCCGGAAACAGCGCCAGGAGATTCATCGCGTCCGCCGGCGCCGGCGCCTTCCACTCGACGGTTGTTCCGGGCTTCTCCGGTCCAAACGGAATCGTGAAAACAGCCGTGGCGCCCACAATGCCTGCTTGCCGGTATGGACCAGCTACCATCCAGTCGCGGATAAATGACTCCGCGCTGCTTGGCCTCAGCCGCAAGGCCCAGGCCCGACGCGCCACATCGCCTTCCTTGATTTTGTCCAGGATTTGGCCGGCGACGTCGTCGCCGAGCTTCGGATTGGAGGGCGCCAGAGCTTCGGCAATGCTGACGGCCGCCAAAGCGGCTTCGTTGCTCAGTTCGGGACGGCTGAGGCTTTTCAAGGCCAGATCAAGCGCCGCAGTATTGGGCACTTGGCCAAGTTGCCCTAACGCTTGCCGTTGTTCCTCGGGCTGACGGGCTGCCGTGAAGGCGCGCTCGAGCAGGCCCAGGCGTTTGGCCGCGTCCGGCTGGTGTCCGGCCACTTCGATCCCGCCGCGCAAGGCCAGCGTCTTCAAGGTCGGATCCGCCGCGGTTTCGGCCAGGTCGAGCAGCGCCTCCGCCGGTGCAGCATCGGGCCACCGCGCCAGGGTCCGGGCCGCTTCGCGGGCCAACTCTGGATCCGGGTCGCGGGTGGCTTCGAGCGCCGCCTGGAGCGTCGAAGGCGTGGCGAGTTCCGCCAGCAATGGCAAGATCGGACGCCGTTGGGCGGCTGGAAATCGGGCCATCGATTGCACGATGCTTTGGGCGGCTTCGTTCTTGTTCGGGCTCGCTTCGCAAACAGCAAACAGAGCCTTGAAGATGGCTTCGCGCTGCTCCTCCAATTTTTCCTTGGCACCCAGTTCGAGCAGGGGGACGACCGCGTCGGAAGGGGCGAGCCTGCATAGTGATTCGAGCGCAGCCAGCCGGACGCCTCCATCATCATCCGCCGCGTTTTGAATCAGGATCGGGCTCGCGGCGTGGTCGCCGCGATCGCCCAAAGCCAACAGCAATTCGGCTTTCTCCGGCGCGCTGGCTGTCCTGAGATGCGCGAGGAGCGCTTCGCGGGCGCCGGTCCCGCGCAAGCGGGCGAGGCTCTCGCGGGCGGTTTGCCGTTCGAGGGGATCGCCGAGGGCGGCGGCTTTGGCCAGGTTCGGCACGGAGGTGACGTCGCTGAGTTCACCGAGAGCATGCCAGGCAGCGACTCGCACTGCCAGGTCAGGGCTTTGACTGGCCAGGCGGGCGGTTGGCAACGCTTCGGCACCCAATTTGACGTGGGCTTCGAGCACGGCCAGCTGCGCGCGTGGCTCCAGGATCGGCCATTCGGCCAAGCACCCGCTGATCAGCTCGCGTGTGCCGAACTGCCGGACGAGTTGGAGCGCCCCTTGCATCGCGGCGGCATCTTTGCCCGTGAGCGCTTTCACGGTCAGCTCGATGCGATGGTCCGGTTCGGACAAAGCCAAGCCCCGCCACGCCGCGGCGCGAATCTGGGGCGGATAAGTCGCGTCGCTCAACGGGCGGTAGATGGAAGCGGCCGCAGAATTGTCATTGGCCGCGAGTGCATTTTCGGCGCACTTGAGCAGGCTTTCCTGCACCACCTGGCCGCCGGCGCGTCGTCTTTGGCTGGGGCAGCCCGCAGCGCATTGGCCGCATCCGCGCCCCCAATCCGACCCAAGGCGGCGGCGGCGGCGGCGGCGACCTTTGCGTCGGAGTCGGCAAGGAGGGAGCGAGGAGAGGAACAACATTGGTTTCTCCGCGCCAGCTCAAGGAATCGATGATGCCGCATTGGAGCGGTCCGGAGGTCTTGGCAAGCGCCTGGGCAAGGGCAGTGGCCGCTTCGGTTGCTTTGAGAGCCTGAGGGTGTGGCGGGCGGCTTGGGAGAGACGTTCGTCGGTCAGCAAAGCCGAGAGAGCGGGGATGGCCTTCGTGCTGCCGAGCACGCGCAGCCGCTGACAGGCGCCCCATTTTGGGGCGCACCCGCCGTCGACTGCAACACGGCGATCAAATCGTCTTCTTCCGCCGCGCGTGTTGGGAGCACCGTCAGGCCGATCAGCGCGCCGAGCAGGAGGGGGTGAGCAGGGCTGTTTTCATGACAATAGAGGCGTAAAAGGGGATGGTGATGGGCGGTTCACACTCTCCAAGGCGGGCGAGCGGCATAGGAGAGCAGGCGATTGGCCTCGTCGTCTCCGCGAAACTCGCCTTGGACTGGATCCCATTTGACGGCGCGCTGCAAGGCCAGGGCAATACCGCCGGTCAGAATGGCGTTGATCGTGTAGACGGCGGTCTGCGGATGGCAAATGGTCGGGCGGCGTGTCCGGACGCACTCCAGAAAGTTGCCTGAATGGCTGCTGACGTGTTCCACCCGGCTGTCGTCCGGGCGGAATGGTTCTTTCAGAATGCTCGCCGGGGACGAGACAATATTGGCGCGATCGACGGCGATACGGCCTTCCGTGCCGACGAAGCAGGCGCCGCCTTCGCCGCCAACGCGCTCGCCGGGGAACTCCTGGGAGTGGACGACCACGCCGTTGGAGTAGCGATAATGGACCTGGCCGCTTTCGTAGCGGGCTTCAATCGGGGCAGCCACGTCGGGATTGATCGTCCATTGAATAATATCGTAATGGTGCGGGCTCCAGTTCACATCGCCGACAAACAACCCCGTCAAGGTGTGGCCGGCTTCACCGCCGTAAGGCCGCCAGGGCAGCGGGCCCAGCCAAAGGTCCCAGTCGAAACCCGGAGGCACCGGTTGACTCCGTTCCGAGGTCCATTCGGAGGGGAAGAGCGCGCCGGGCAATCGATAAGCATAGACCTCTTTGAGTTGCCCGATGCGCCCGTTGCGCACCAGTTCGCAGGCGAGACGGAATTTGCCGCCGTATTCCGAACGTTGCTGGGTGCCCGCTTGGTAGATGCGGGCGAAGCGCTGGCTCGTCTCGACCAGGCTCCGGCCCTCGCGAAACGTGATGGCGATGGGCTTTTCGCAGTAGACATCCTTGCCCGCCCGCATCGCCATCATCGAGAGGAGGGCTGCCCAATGGTAGGGCACGGCAATCAGAACGGCATCGATATCGCCCCGGCTGAGAACTTCCCGGAAATCATTGTAAGCCTGCACGCCTTCGTATTCGGGTTTGCCGAACCGTTGGGCATACATTTGATTGCAGCGTTGGCGGGCATTTTCCCTCCGTTCCTTCCGGACATCACAAACCGCCAGCACCTGCACATCCGGCCGGGCCACGTATCCGCCCGGCACATACGTCCAGGCGCCGCCGAGCAGATGCCCTGACCCCTGACCGCCCAATCCGATGAAGCCCATGGCGATGCGTTCACTTGGGGGCACCGCTCCGTCCCGGCCCAGGGCGGAGGCGGGAATGAAAGCGGGGCACGCGAGAGCGGCGGCGGCGAGGCGGCCGGTCGTGCGGAGAAAACCACGTCGTGAAAGGGGCCCAAGAAGGGTCGAGGAGCGAGCAGACGTTCTCATGGAGAGGCGTTTCATTCGTGTTACGCGGCGATGTTAACGGGAGCGATCCGGTCTGACCAGTCACACTTTGTTTGGAGCGATGGTGATGCCTCGGTCGAAAGACTCTTGGGACGGCCAAGGGCAAGCGTACCTCCGCGACTTAAGGTCGGAGCGATTGGGGCGGCCCGCACGTCGGCGTTCGCCAAGATGGATGGAAGGCACGAAACGGCCAGACTCGCCTTCACTCTCGGGCCGGATCGAAGCGCGCCACGAAGCCGCCGTCGAGTGCCAGCTTGATGGGCAGCGCGTCGGCCGCGGAGAACGTGGCGGTGGTTTTAACAAGGTGGTTCGGATCGGGATCGGCGCTGTCTTGCCACAGGGTCGCGGCATAGCGCCGCGGGCCCAGAAACGTCAACGGCAGGCTGAGCCCCCGCGGTTGACGGGCCGAGATCGCGCCCAGGTACCAGGTTTGCCCTTTGCGCCGGGCGGTGACGAGAAACTGGCCTATTTCGCCGGCGACGACGCGGGTTTCATCCCACCAGGTGGGCACTTCTTGGATGAACTCAAAGCCGGGCTGACCTTGGTAGGCCATGGGGTAATCGGCGACCATGGGGGTGGGATTATCGAAGCAAACGTAAAGGCCGAGCATGTGGCACCGGGTGCCGAGCACATTCGGACCCACATTTCGGGGCTTGAACTCCGCCCGCGGGACGGCGCGGAACCCGCCCAGGTGATAGTCCATCGGGCCGGCGATCAAACGGGTGTAAGCCATCAATACGTTGTGCTCGGGCGGACAAGCCTCGCTCCACTTGAGGTACTCCAGGTTGAGCGCACCCTCGTGGTTCATCAAGTTCGGGTAGGTCCGCTCCCAACCAGTCGGTTTCCAGATGCCGTGGAGGTGGATCAAGATGCGGTGCCGCGCCGCCGCCGCCAGGACCGCCTCGGCAAACTCGACCGATTCCTGGTCGTCGTGATCAAAAAAGTCAACCATCATACCGCTCCAGCCGAGGCGTTCGAAAGCGCTGAATGCTTCCTCCACGCGGCCGCGGAGCGCTCCCTGGTGCACCCAAGTCCAAAGCCGGATGTTCTTGCCTTCGGCGTAGCGCCGAATCCGGTCCAAATCAAAGCCCGCCCGGGGGCGGGTGACATCCGTATCCGGGCCGGGTTCGACGGACCGCTTGGATTGTTGGTACCAGGGCGTCGTCGGTGGTTCGGTCGAAGTCATCGAGTGGATGGGGAGACCTGCCTGCGCGCAGAAGTCGATATACTTCTTCGCCATCGCAAACGAGAGAATCGGCTGCCCTGGCGTGCCGTCGTAGACGTCTCCGTTCCACCACGAGAAGGTGATCTTGCCCGGCTTGATCCAGCTGACGTCTCGGACAGCGGACGGTTCGTTCAGACAATAGATGGTCCGCGATTCGAGTAGGGCTCCGGGCCGGTCGGCCAGCAAGACCACGCGCCAGGGGGTGGCTAAAGGCAAGGTCCCAACCACTTTGGTCCCATCTGGCCGCGGCGTGAGCCGGGCGACGAGGGCATCGCGATCCGCGCCTTGGCCCGGGCGCGTCAAGGCCATGCCGGCGTACCGGCGGAGGGCGGCTTCGGTGATGGCAGCGCAGGTGCCGTTGCTCCAGGCCAGCGTAAGGGGCAGGTCAACGAGCGTCTCGGCGCGTATGGCCGCGGCCGGAGCGGCGACCACGTTATGCTCATGCGAAGTCTGGTAGTTCTCGAGATATTGCACGTAGGCGGTCGGCTCGCCTTCAAACCGAAACGAGGTTGATTCATCGGTGATCGTGACCGAACCGCTGCCGGCCCTCGCCCCCAATTCGTAGCGGACGGCGATGGCATCGTCATAACAGCGGAAAGTGACCGATATCCGCTCCTGCCGGACGGAGTCGACCGCGAGCCGGGTTTCGTTAAAATGGTCGTCCGCGTGGTCAGCTCGGCCGAAGAGGACCGGAATGCGCTCTCGGACGGAATGATCCTCCTTGCCGGCCAACTTGGATCCGGCCAGCAACTCGCCCGCCTCGGCCGTTTGCAGTCCGAGGCCGCAGTTGGTCAGGATCGGTTGGCCACGAAAGGTGGCCGACCAGATTGGCCGGTCCGTTGTCCCGGCGACGGGCCACTGGATCGAGACTCGAATCCGGTCGTCCGGGGAACTCAGTTGGGCGGACTGGATTTGGCCCGCGCCCAGCGAGGGCAGGACACCCAGCGCGCTGCAAAGGCTGGCGCAGGCAAGGATCGGCCGGCTTGGGTGCGGGGCGCGGGTAAGTTTCATCATGGCAAGGAAGGGCGGCTGATATTCAATGGCTGGCGGCATCGTCCTTCTTCAGCCGGAGCGCGTCGAGATCAAACCAGGCCTGGCCTTCGGCGCCGCGGAACTCGCAGATGACTTGCACTTGGACGAGGGGGTCATCGACGGAGAATTCATAATCGAGCGGCTTCCAATCCGTGTCTCCGAGGAGGTAGTTTTCCGGTTTGCTGCGGGCGGTGCGGACGCCGGCGCCGGCGCGCGGGTCGCCTGGATCAGCGACGATACCGTGCGTTTTGATTCTTCCTTCGAGGCGGTATTTTCCATTTTCGAGCCAGACTTTGGCGCGCCAGGAACCGACGCTGCTGCCCTGGGCGGAGCCGATTTGAAGGGAGTGGACGGCCTGCTGGTCCGGGGTGTTGGTCAAGAGAGGAAAGCCAAAGTCATTTTTGGCTTCCCAGCCAGTCACCCGCGCATAGCCCTGCTGGTCGAAACTCAACGGATGGATCGGCTGCGCCAGTTGTTGTTCGACGCTTCGGGCCCGACGGACCATAGCGTCGCAATAATCCGTCAGCGCTTTGGCTTGTTCGGCCGCCGTTTCGGGATACTTCTCTTTCAAGAGCGGAACGAAGGTGGCGGCAATCGCCTGGGCGCGATCGGTCAGGGCGCTGGCTTGGAAAACTGAGGCTTGGAGCTGCTTGAGACGGGCGAAATAGCGTTGGCGAAAGGCAGGCACTTGCAGGACGGCCTTGGCGACCAAGCCCTCCATCGGCGGCAGGACGGATCCTTCCGCATTCCAGAACATCTGGTCGAGGCCGTGCGGCATGAACACCATCCGGCCGGTGGCGCGATCGTGGAACAGGCGCCAATTGTTTCGATTCAACGCATAACCATCCCAATTCCAGAGCAGGACATCCAAGGCCAGCAGACTGATGAATCGATCCACATCAAGCGTTTTTTCCAGGGCGGCCTGGCGCTGGGTCAGGTCCGGTTCCTTGGCCGCGTTGGCCAAGGCGATGCGGGGGGACTGGTCGTTCTCATCGCCGCTGTTCACGCTCAGTTCGTTCGTCACATCTTTGAGAAAGCCGCCGTCGTAAAGATTGCCTTTGGGATTTTTGAAGTGGCGTTTGAGGAAGTCACGATCCCAGCCTTCGGTCAGCACGTATAGGCCCAGATCACGGCCATTAAGTTCCACCAGGACGCGGGTGGCGCGCGGGGTAGGAACGCCCGCTTTCGTGTAGAGTTCGCGGGAGAGTTGTTCGCTGATCAGGGTGGTATCCTGGACGGAATTGTTCAGGCTTAACTTGGTGAGCCCATGAAAGTGCTGGCCTTTGGCAAATCGATCGAAGTTGAGGGTCATCGCTGGTCGATCGTCGATCGATCGAAAACTGCCGGCAGCCCCTTTCAAGTGCAACGCCACATTGGGATAGACCACATCGCCCTCGCGCACCGTCACCAGGACAGCCTCGCGCTCAACGGATTTCCCCGGGTCCCAATGGTAGTTGCGCAGGGTTTCAACCGCGGCGTCCGGGATTTGAATCGTTATCTTGGCCGGGGCCCGGTCAGCAAAAAGGTCGGCGGCCAGCTTGCCCTGGTCTGGACCGGGCCCTTTTGGGGCGGCGGAGAGGGCCGTCCGGGCAAGGAAAAGGCCCAACGCGAGTCCGGCTGAGCGGCGCAGGAAAGGGGGGTGGAGTGGTGAATTCATGAGGTGGGCTTAGGGTTTCTTGGCAGCGGTGGAGGCGGCCGAGCGGGCGAGTTTGAGCTCAAACTGCGCGCCGCTTTGTTCCCATGTGCCGTCGAGCATCGTGCCGGCCGGGTTGAGTTTGCCGGTATAGACACCGCGGATGCCTTTGGATTCGAGGCGGACAACCGGGTTGGTGTAACTGATGCTCGTGATCGGCACTTCGCTCGAACCCTGGTCCGGGCTCGCGAGCGATCCGGCAAATGCGCCCTCGGGGGTTTGTCCGATCTTGATCACAATGCGGAGCTTGTTTCCCTGGATGGTCAAGGCCCCGTTCCAATAGCCCCGGATGTCAGTCGGAACGTCAGCCTGGGCCGTAAACGAGACGTTGGCCGGCATCACCGTCGCCGGTTGTGCCAGGCGCCGGAAGGTGACTGGCATGGGCTTTCCCCGTTGCCGCCATTGGCCGGCCAGTTGATCGCCGGCGTCGTTGAGCTTCCCATCGAAGGTCGCCTCGGCGAACTTCCATTCCAGGCGCGCCGTCGAATTGGTATAAGCAGCGGTGCTGGCAGGCAGACCGTTGGCCGCGTGTTCGAAGATGTCCAAAGCGGCGGCAAAGCTGCCGTCGGCGGCGCGGCCGATTTTAAGGCCCAGACGACCGGGGCTGCCAGGCTGGTCATCAACCTGCCCTTCCCAATAACCGCGTATGTCAGGCGCTTCCCCCGCGGTGAAGGTGAAGACTCGCTCCGGTTCCGCCTGGGGAGCTTCGACGCGTCTGAATGTCAGCGAGATTGGCCGCCCCCCAGGTCCTTCTTCAAAGCGGCCTTTGATTTCGTTCGCAGCCTCGTTGACCTGGCCGTTGAAAGCGGTGTTGAAGGCGTCGATTTCCCAACGAACCGCGGGATGATTGTAGAGGACCGCGTTGACCGGAATCTGCCTGGCGCCCTGTTCTGGAATGTCGATCTTCGCTTCGACCCGGCCCGGAGCTGATTTGGCAATGTCCACTTTGAGGTGGAACTTGGCCTTGCCGAATTCCACGTCCGCTTCCCAATGCCCGACGAGGTCGAGCGCGGATGATTGAGTGGGTGCGGGGGCTGCTTGAACCGTGGGCACGGTCAGGCAGAGGGTGCCAAACAAAAGCCAGCTCAGTCCGACTGGCCGAAACGTCCTCCTTCGCCCCTGTCTCGGCTCCGGCCGATCGCCTGAGGATGGAAGATGGTTGACCGGGCTAATCCGTGGCGCAGGTTTCGCGTTCATTCAGATCGAGTGCAATAGGGAATAGACCCGGCAGTCGAGCAAAGGTTGCAGCATCCTTGCCGCGGCCGTTGTCGTGAGAGTCGCGGGCGGAAGCAGGCTGGCGCGGTCAAGCGCCGCCATCACCATGACGCAATGCCGTGGACGAGGGTTTTGCGGCGAAACACCTTGTCGCTCGCGCAGGCGTAGAGCCAGGCGCGGTCCGGGCCGGCGAAGGCGACGCTGACGCAACCCTTGTCGCTGGGTTTGTTGATCACTCCGCCCAGCCGGCCGGTCCAATCGAACATTTGAATGCCAGCATGGCTGGTGATATACCAGCGCCCCTGGGCATCAGCCGTCATGCCATCGCCACCGCTGTCCAGTCGATTGCCAGGGACGCGCAGGTCCATCAGGCGTTCGCCCGATTGGAGTGAACCATCCGGGCTGACGACGAAGCTCCAGACGTTCGTCCCGCCGTATTCCGAAACGGCCAGGAACTTTTGGTCGGGAGACAGGGCGATGCCGTTGGGCTTATTGATGCCGCCGGCGGCGGTGCGCGGCCGAGCCATTTGCCGGGCGGCTGTTGGCAAAGCGACGACTTGCCCGGCGGCGGTATCGGTGAAGTAAATCCAGCCGGCCTTCGAAACGGCGAGATCGTTTGGCTGCACATCACTGGCGATTTCGCTGATCTGCTTCGAGGCGGCGTCAATCGCGATGATCTTCTTCTTCTCGTCTCGCGGGCCGCCGACGGTGCCTTGGGTGGCGGCGTATAACCGGCCGTCCGCGCCGAATTTCAGGCCGCTGATTT